>NZ_QLIQ01000021.1 GCF_003428165.1 Cysteiniphilum litorale
TATCACGCAACTGCTTCTGAGTTTCTGCATCAGTTGCTAAAAGCTCAGGATTTTTTTGCGCAAGTTTGTAAGCCATTTCATTACGCACGGCAATCGTGTAATAGTAATTCTCTTTAGAGCTTGCAATCTCTGCTTTAAGTGAAGCCTCTTCAATATTTTCTTTATTTACTTTATCCGCGCTAATCGATTTTCTAAGCTCAACCAACTGTGCTTCAAGCACTTTGAGTTCTTTCGTTTTATCCGCAATCGTACGACAAATATCACTGTGTTCAGTAATCGCATCAAAGGTTGCCTGATCAGTAGCATTTAATGTCGCGCGTACCTGGCGCAATTTCTCAGGCAGTGCCATCTTATAAAGTGGCAACCACAATAAGCCTGCCTCACGCGCAAGACCATAATAGCCCTTACTATCTTGAGTAAACTGGTAAGCCAGTTTTTCTAACTGTGCTTGCGTTGTTTGCGGATTCAAATAGGCTTCAATCTCTAAACGCTTAGTCTCTCTGGTATGCGCTTTCTCAATACGCTCAATCGTTGTTTGTAAGCGTGATTCATCTTTAATCTGATGCTTAAGAATAGATTGGTAATCAACGCCCTGCTCAACAAGCGCATAAGCATAACGATCGGCTTGTCTGGCAAATTGCACTGAGGTGTTAGCGTAAGCCTGTAAATGCGTTGGTCTAAACACAGAATCAACATAAACATGACCATCAAACGCATGTTGCGTTTTCTTATAATAGCGATAGCTTTGATAAGAAGCATCAAGGTAGTTTTTAACCAAATGTATATCCTGATGCTTGGTTGCTGAAGACAGCGCACGAAGTAATGTTACCTTCTCAAGCTTTTTCACATCTACTTTCGCTTGTTTGTAAACAAGAGCAGCCTGTAAGTGATTACCATAACGCTTGCCATCTGCTAACAACGCTTTAGCTTCTTCAAAACGTGATACACGCTGTAAAGCCAATTGATAACGACGTACACGATCATAATTACCTGCAGCTTCACGTAATCGCTCCAGATCAATTTTCGCAAAATCAATAGCGCCACTATACTGATCAAAATTTTGTACAATATCATATGCTAAGGCATCACGCTGATAACCATAATGCTGCGCCATTTGACGTAAAATGTCTTTGCGATCATTAGGTTGCGTATGTTGATTAGTACCCTTTTCTTTATCATTAAGTGAAGTAAATGAGGTAGATGAAGCATAAGCTTTCTGTTGATCAGCTACGCGATAAAATGCTTGCCAATTTGATCGAGCATGCTTTGCCAATGTTAGATAATCATTAATCACATTGACTGATTGACGGTATGCTTTGGTGCCTCTTAAAACCTGTAAGCGTCTATCAAAGTGCCAGTTAGCAATATTGATATCCTTCCATCCATCACTAAAGGCATGCTCAACATAGCCACTCATCATCGCAAATTGTGATTTGATCTGATGTGCTGTCATCATCTGACCAATGAATGATGCATCAGATGACCTAAAGCGATCAATCAGATCGTTTGCAGTTTTATGCTCTATGGCATGTGACTTAAGCTTAGCCTGGTCAATTCGGAAAAAGTCACCGACTTCTTTTGCAACATCAGAAGACGCTAAGGTTGAAGCAACCGCATTTCTCGATTGCCTTAATAAAGCACAACGCCTTGAAACTGCCTCAATTTTTTCTTTATGCTTATTCTTATTCTCATTATTACCAAGATGATCATCACTTAGTGATTTCAGACTACGAAGCTCAGCATAGCTTTCAAAAAGCGCATGGTTTCGTTGAATATAGTCTCTGGCATCCTTAATAAAGACGCGATACTCCACACCAAAGTGCGCAAAGGCTTTTTCATACTGAACATTAGCCGCCTGATTACGCAGCTCATTGATGAAGTCAAATGCTTGAGTATCTTCATCAAAAGCTTTAAAGATATGCCGCTGATAACTGCCTAAATCATCGATAATCTTAGCAGCTTGCTCTGGCTGCCATAACTGTTTAAGTGTATAAGCTTTAGCAAGTGCGTGAATTTGCTCATGCTTTTCATAAAAATCATATGCCTTGTTAAGTGTGGCACTGGTGATACGATTCGCGTGTAAGCTTTCCGTCAGATCAATGGTGTTGTTTTTAATGCGATGAGCTAACGCACCATGATCAACTTGCGCCTGATAAAGATCATCCCACAAGCCTTGTACCTCTGGATCATTTTGCGCATCAGCCAGTGTGCGCTCACCCAGCACCTCATTAATAGCTTTAGATAACTTGGCAATTTCAATACGTTTATCCGCAAACGAGGCAACAATGCGCGCTTCTTCTCGAATACGTAGCATCTCACGCTGCTCATCACTGATCGCTGCTTCTTTACGCGCCAGTGTTTTTTCAACATAAGCCTGATAATTCGATAAATACAGCCAGGCATCATGTAACTTATCCGCTGTTTTAGAAACCAAGCCTGCGGCACGCTCAGCAATATGCTCACCATCAAACCCACGGTTAATCGCAAAGCGTACCGGATAATCATAAATATGATCTTTTAAGCCACCGCGCGTCACCACTTCTTTAACATGATCAAGATCATTGAAGGTTTCACCATCAACAAATAAATCAAAGTTCTCTCGATGACGTGTACCACCCACCAGAAACAAGTGACGATCCCAACCGACTGAGTCAACATCAGCAAGCGTATGATCAAAAGTAGCACCCTGTAGTTTATGAATTGTCGCAGCATAGGCATAGTTAAAATGATTATACGCAGCCGGATCAAACGTAATGCTTTGTCCTGATTTAAGCGTCACAGTAACGTGCTTTTCATCAACAGCACTCACCGTCCCCATAAAGCCATTCTTAACACCAAGATTTTTATCATTGCGCGTAAACAATAAGCGCTCACCAACAGCAATGGTTAGCTGTTTGTGATTGTCGTTTTTAAAGTGCACACCACCATCAAGCTTTCCTTGTCCAACTAATCGCTCCCGCGCCATCTTATTAAGCGAATCTATACTATCATTCTTATGCGCTAACATCATAACTTCAGATAGTGGTGCACCAGCATCAAGATGTGACTGCCAACGCTCAAGCATCGCAGTATGCTTGTCTTTACCCTGATCATAAAAATGAACATGTCCATGCGATTGATAAAGATCAAAACCTTTGCCTGTATCCTGCGTTTCAAAATTAACCGTTGCCTCACGCTGCCAGTCTTTCTTCTGACGAATAATATCCGTCATCTTAGAAGCGCCAACCTCATCAATGATTGAGCGCATCGATGCACCTGGTCCAATCGGCTGCGTTTGCTCATCATCACCAATACCAACAAGCTTCGCTTCGGCTTGCACCACATGTTTCATCAAACGATGTGCATCATCTAGTGCCAGCATCCCAAACTCATCAACAACGATAATATCACGCTTAGATAAACGTAAATGCCCTTTATCTAACTGATAAAGTAACGATGCCGCAGTATGTGACTTAATATCAGAAGAAGATTGAAGCTCAGCAGCTGCCGCACCAGATAGCGCCGTACCGACAACATTAAAGCCCGCCTTTTGCCATATTTCATTGGCAAGCTTCATCATAAAGCTCTTACCCGTACCCGCAAAACCAACAGTCACACCAATGGATTTACCTTGAAGTAAATGACGCAATGACTGCTCTTGGGTTGGACGTAAGTCATAAGATTTTAATACTTTGGCAATGTCAGTATCATAAACATGAAAGCCTTTACGCTTATTAAGCGTCCTGGCCATATCACGCAAATCGAGCTCTTTATCAAAATGCAGCTTGGTGGTATAGCTGTCTCGTCCATCAATACCAACACCCAAATAGACCAGTTTCTGATCTTGAATAACCTTCTGATACACCGCATTAAAGTTTTGTGTACCCACCTCATCGTGCTCAAAAACCGATTCTTTGATCTGCTTATCACTAAAAATTCCATGATTGGCTTCGAGTTTTTCAATCACTTGATACGTCAAAGCAGATTGTGAAAGCGGTGAGTTAGTTTGATTATTAACCAAATCAGCCTGATGAGTACTTACCGTATACTTATCAACATCACCCTTAATGTCAGAGGATAGACTAGAAATAACACTATTTTGAACGATCGAGGGAGTGCTATTTTTTGAGTCAGCAGCTATTTTCGCGACAGAATCATGGGAAGGTAGCTGACCATTGACAGAATTTTTAGGCGCAGTGTCAATGTCATTTGTGGTTTTAGCTGCCAATGGTAAAGGTGAAAAAGGAGAAACAGCGTCATTTTGTTCACCCTTCCCTAGCGTCTCATCTGCACTTTCTTCAGTCTTTTCTGTTATATTTTCACTTATCTTTTCTTTTATTTTTTCTTCTTTTTCTATATTTTCATGCTGCTGACTTTTAACAATACTCAACACGTCATTCGGTACTGCAAAACGGGATAACTCCTCTTCAACATGTGCTGAATCAATGCAAACATGTTCCTGCTCAAGCTTCTTAATAATGATCTCTGGATTGTCTTGAATCTTTAATAAATTCTCAGCTTTGATTAATTGATTTTGCGCTAGTTTATACTTTTGATGTTCGCTATCTTTCATGTGTTTAGCTTTGCCAACTTTCTTCATAGGCACTAGATCAAGACCACGATCAGCGTAACTTCTATGATCAATTTGAACATCTAAACCTTTGCGCTTTGCAAATTCATTGACACACTCAGACCACTCACTTCTAACCTTAAGATACATTTCCTTAAGCTCACCCATCTTCAATTGCATCTTGTTACTGAAACCTGTTTCAGTTAATTGACGCATGGGCATTAAAATATGAAAGTGCGGATTGTTCTTTTCCCAGTGCATGGCAACATCAGCAAACATGCCATCAATAGCAATATACTTTGTAACAAACTCATCAACTAACTCTTTGGCATCAGCAAAACTAAATTCCAACGGAATAGAAACATCATCATGAAAACAAAGTTGCGCACGTGGATGCTTTTCAATAAGCTCTATGCGATTCCATATTTGATCAGATAGCTCTTTACTTGAGTCAAACTTTTTTACCCATTCAGGGGCATTCTCAGGTAAATAACTCTTTTTGAAAACAACGTGATTCTTATCACTAAAATCAATTGTCTTATCTAGGCGTATACACTTTTTTGATTCTCCACGAATGTAAGCTGCGGCAAATACCGCATTAAAGCCTTCTGCTCGCTTACCGAAGTTTCGGGAGTAGTGATAAATCGCCATCTAGTACTATTCAATCATTATATTGATACCCAGTACTTTAGCAGATCGCACAGTAAGTCGCAAGACTTACACAAGTGCGCATTAGGTTAGGAACGCAAAAACCAAGGTGCCGATCTGGTCACAACCTAATGTTCTAATGAATTCGCTACGCTCATGTTTTCTTAAGAGTCCTTTGCTGCTATCATGAACCTGTCATAATCAGATTAAAATTAAGGAAGTTTTGATGGCTGCCAAGAAAAAGACACCACAAGAACGTAAAGCGGATATTCAAAAGCAAATCGATGAGCTTAAAAAACTGGAAGCAAAGATTGACAAAGATCGCGCTGATAAAGTTGGTAAGTTGGCACTCAAATATGGCGTGACTAATCTGGAAGATGACATCATCGAAAAAGAGTTTAAAGCCATTGCCGAAAAATACAAAGAAGATAAAGAGATGATGAATAAATTGGATGATGAAGTAAAAAAGTCATCATCAGACTCAACCGCAAGCGCACCGAGTTAACTTCCCTTTCAGTACGTGAACGCAAAAAGGACTCACGGCAAAAGTTCTTAATCGGTCTTGCCTTTGAAAAAGCAAACCTTGAGTTGTTCTTAAAACCACAATGCACATTTTGTAAATTATCGGCAGACAAGGTCAACCATTATATAAACTCAGCATTTGCAACAGCAGTCTGCAAAAAAGCAATTGAGTTAATTGAAAGTAATGTGCAAGAGCATGATTTTTATAAAATCGGTTCTGCGGTTTTTAATGCGCGTAACTATGAATACCAAAGTAGTAAAAATAGTAAACGTGATCAACTCTTTGCCCTGTTTGGCCAGGAGTACGAGAAAATACGTTTCCACAATATTGTGCGTTTGGGTGGTGACATCATTGCTTCAGGGTTGAGTGAATATCACAAAGCAACCGTGGTGGGGTCAATCCACTTTATCGCCAAGCAATATTTCAATGTGGATCATACACTGTGAAGTCAATCATACTTCATAACCACAATTTCGTTGTCGATATTTTCCAACACACAACAACTCGACACACTTCATAAGTGCACCACCCTTCTGCCAAGTAAGTAAAGTCATCACGGCACTTATTCGGTCTCGTTGTTTTTGATTTCCCATTGGGATTATTTATTTTTTAATTTTATATTTTTCATATAATTATTATTTAGCTATATTAATTACTATTTTAAACAACGATATAAAGCGTTTTAAAGCGATCTACAGTAAGTTCTAAAGCAATCTGTTCGCGCGTACAGATAATTAATAAAAACTATTTTAAATTAATTACTTGATATTTTATTTATATAATGATAAATATGGCACTATAAATAGTTACATGGAATTATTATGGAAGTTATTGAAATTAATCCAAGCCAATGTAAGCGATGGGAGTTTGCCGATCGATCTGCCTTTGAATTTGGTGACATTCACGCCCTTGGCATGGACATCAAAAAAAATGGTCAGGTTGAACCCGTCATGGTCAGGCCACTTAAAAATGATGCGCAATACAAATATGAAGTGATTGCTGGTAGCAGACGGTGGAAAGCATGTCTTGAGCTCGATATTGATTTAAGAGTCATTGTTAAAGACATCTCTGACGAGCAGGCTTATTTCCTTCAGCTGCGTGAAAATGAAAAGCAGCCTATCTCAGATTACTCCAGGGGCATTCACTTTCAGAAGCTACTGGATAGCAATAAAACAACGGTTGCTGAAATCGCAAGTTACCTGCATTGCTCAAAAGAGAAAGTATACGACTTATTGTCGTTTAATAAGGTGCCACAGCAAATTTGGGATGCTGTGATCAATATGGGTAAGGTCAGCTGCCGATCGTCCAAGGTAATCGCTCTATTAGCCCGTAAAGGCGATGAATATATCGCAGCTTTAATTGAAATCGCTGAAGACATCCGCAAAGGCGCAGGTTGTAAAAAAATCGAGAAGCTTGTTAATGAGATCGTTCATGGCGAACAAGATATCGATGATCATAAAGAAATCATCACTGATCATGGCCAAGTTATTGGTAAATGGGTTAAAAATACCATCGTCTTTGATCAGAGCTTTATAATCTCTCAAGATCAAATTGAACAAGCACTAAAGGAATTGATAAACTAAGGGCAGAATATTTGAGGAGAGAAAAATGGAACTTTTAAATGCAATTAAATCGCTTGGTGCTTTTGCTGTTTATCTTTTTAATCAATGGTTTGAGTGGGCTTGGTATCTTAAATTTTTATCTAGCCTAGTATTGCTCTTCATAATTTTTTTCATTGGCATATTTACTTTAGCAATATTTTATGGATATCAAAAGCCGACTATGCTTAATGATAAAGAAACACAGATACTTGGAATGTTTGTAAATAAGAAAAATATGGAGGGAGATAAAGATTATGGCACACCAGGAAGCATGAGCCTACAACTTATAATCATATTTTTGTTTTTTGGTGTAATCACATACTATTGTTTCTCTATACCATGGATCGGTATAAAAGCAGCTATAATCACAGTACTTATAAGTATCGCAATTTACTATTTCAAGATCGTTATTAACTATGGCTACGCCATTTTACCAGCGATTTTGATAATAACCACAATAACAATCTTACTTTCTCTGAATTCCTTTAATTTTGGATTACCTGACTTTCCACCACACTATATTTTTGACTGGTGGGGACTAGGAATTAATTCAACAAGCAATAGTGTCCACATTTTACCATTTCCAAATATTACTGTTAACGCAACTGATTACGAGATTAATTTTAACCAGTACTACTATTTATTAGTTCTTCTGATTAGCCTTTATGGAATATTTCTTAATTTATCTAACCTTGTTAAATGGCGTAATAAAAATTATGATAAATCTATCAAAATAAAAACGGACTCATCAATTGAAATTGATATTAGTAATGTACAAGAGACTATAAATAACGAGAGAAAAATTTATAACCAACTTAAAGATATTGGCTTTAGCCAGGATAGCATCAATATAATAAAGTCAGAGCATAGTGACTTAACAATATCTGAAGTATTACATGATATGATCAAACAAAACCCAGACAACCAGAAAAAATACATCATTAACAGACTTAATAGCTTTCAATCTTAGCGTTACGCGCGTAACTATTTTTTATTTATGTGATTTTCATAGTAATATGATACAATTTCATCTATAACTTCACCTCTTCTACGGAAATTTAAAGCTATCTTTAAACTCCCTATTTTTTCTAAAGTATCTTTATTTAGCCAATCAGAAAATTGAACCTTCCCAGATTCTTTTAAAGCGTCCCTAATTTTTTTCTGACTTTTTTTAAGTACTTCTAATCTATCAGACATTACTTTATCCAAAGTACTTAATCATTAATTTTTCAAAATCATTTATAAACACATCATAGTTATCTTTGTCTATAAGTTCTTTTTCTAAATTAATTCGTCTTCCTGAAACATGTGCCAAAACTCTACTATTACTTCTAATTGTTTTTTCTTTATCTACCTTAATTTTTTTATTTAAAATTTTATCAACCTCTTGCTTGATTCTTTTCTCACCATATCCAAGTCTAATTTTATCGGCTATAGATATTAATGCTTTGCAATATTTATCACCTTTATTTGCCAATGAAACAATTTCAATTGACGTTCGTGATGATACTTTGCTCATATCCACAACAGCTTCAATTATTTCACTTGGTATCCTCGAAAAAGATATGAAGTTTTTAATAGATGAGAGAGTTAGACCTACTTTCTGCGCTAAATCTGCTTGTGTGATTTTTTCTGAATTTAAAAGATTTGAATAAAAAATACCTTTTGAATAATCAGATACACTTTCCTTTCTATTTTCATCTACTACACAAGCAATGGCATCATTGAAGGAAAATTCTTTAATAATAGCTTCGACTTTTATATTTATGCTTTTACATGCAAGCCATCTACGATAACCGGCAATTACAACATACTTTGCTTCTTTGTTAGACTGAGCTTTAAAAACTTCATTTTGATTTGTTATTACTATCGGTTGAGCTTGTCCGTTATTCTGTATGCTATAGGCAAGTTCTTCTATATTACCTAGTTCAAACTCTTTCCTGTCTCTATATTCCCAGTTATCTATTTGATCTGTTTCTATAATCTCGACAGCACCAACATAGCCCATAGCACTTTTAGCATCTGCTAACCGCTCTGCTATAACTTTGTTTTCAGTCTCTGATTTCAAACTAAATCCATTATTTTTTTTACTCATACTTAATCCTCCAAAAAGTTACGCGCGTAACTTTTAATTTGTATATTCTATAACTTCTTTTGCCAGATTCTTAAACTCTCTATGTGAATCACTATCTGGTTGATACTCTCCCACCCATAATCCATGAAATTGAGCTTCCATAACACATGATTTTAAAGTGATATTGGTTTTAAATCCGTTTAGTTCTGAAATCGAGCTTATTAGTTCTTGTGACAGGTTGTGCCTTTTTTGTGTTCTTACTGCTAATAACCTATATGGTTTTCTGCATTCATCTGCAATTTCCATAGATTTAATCAAAGCTTTTTGATCACTTAAACTAGGTGAAGAGGGAATAATAACAAAATCACTCGCCAAAGTTGCTTTAAAAGCTTCCCCTTGAAAGTTTGGCGGTGTATCAATAATGATAAAATCATATTCCTTTCTTAATTGATTAATCATTTCCTTTGGGGACTCTTCACACAATAATGTATCAACATCAAATTTAGATATTCCTGTAGCCATACCTTGCTCTTTCCAACCTAAAGCATCAGGTTTATCTTTATCTATGTCTACAATTATAACTTTATGATTAAAATCTTTAGCCAAAGACCACGCTAAATTTACACTTGTTGCTGTTTTTCCTGCACCACCTTTTCCTGAAATAACAGCTATTACTTTAGACATAATTAATACTCCATCAATAAAACACCAGTATATTATATTGGCTTAAATATACTAGTCAACTTTTTCCAAAGTTACGCGCGTAACTTTCACTAAATTCATTGATATAAATTTCTTATATTCCAATAAAAGTTACAAAATTTTGCCGAAAAAATTACTAAAGAGCTCAAAGCGTCGCTATTCAATCGCAGCACGCAGCAGGAATTTGTACTCCAAAAAAATTAAACCAAATCTGCAATAGCCACTTTGAGCATATTAATCTCTTTTTCAACTAACCCTTTAGCTTTTCCACTAACTTTTTCAAGCTCCTTCTTCTTAGCTTTCAAATCTTCTTTAAGCTTCGCTATTCTTTCTTCCTTACTAGCAACTTCTAATTTTTCAACCATAGACTTAATGTTAGCGTAGTTTAAAAAATCTCCCTTAAATCTTAATGTAAGGTAGTAGGGTGACATACTTTCAAGATCTTCATACTGACCCACAACACCTTTTAAGCACCTAAGCATATCGATCTCTAATTCATCAGTAAGCTTTTTATTAACTTCATGCTTTGCAAGTAAAACAAGTATTTGCTGTTCATTGTTATTGATGTAAGCATCAAAGCTATTAAACCTTTCCATTTCTTGAGCTTTACGATCTTGCGCCAATTCCTCTGCGAAATTCATAGCCGCCTTAATTTCTTTTGAGCTTTTACTGTTGGCAGAGTTTTCAATACAAGAAACTAGATATCCACTAATGTTTTTAATATCTCTGCCTCTTTGGATCTCACCTAATAGCTTTTCAATACCTGTCTTGCAAGCATCTACGCCATAACCTCTAACATACTCTAAGGCTTTACTTCTCGGTATACCGTAAGAAAAAAGTTGTGCTGACATAATCATTTCCTGCTCACTCAAATCAAGATTAAGTTGTTCATCTGTTGATTTATGCTCTATTTCCGAATATTGTCGTTTCGGTTGTTCTAATTGCTTATTTTTATCTTTTTTCTGTGAAAATTTGAGGGTTATATCCGTAAAGCGTTTACCTGTTTTATGAAGTTCATATTCAAATGAAATATCTGTTTTGTCATTGATTTCACTATAAACAACATCTAAAACCCTACTTCTTAATCTTGGGATATTATCGTATTTACCATAGAGACCAATTCTATTTTTTAATTCATCTATACTAATTTTTATTTGCAAGTCAGAATTAAATCTATTTTGAGCAATTTTACATATTAAATAAATTCTTGCTGAATATAGGTTTTTCAGACCTGCTATATTTTTGTAGTCTAACTTGGTATAATTCACTAAGACTACAAAGTAAGGTAGCATATCATTATGTATATCAATAGTAATTGTTCCTTTATTGTCATCATATCTAGCCTTAGAGAACCATTGTACTTTTTCAAATGACTTTTTATTAGTTGGGTCAAACGGGTTCGGTAATGTAGTTATTTTTGTTAATAAGTCATCACATGATCTTGATATCTCTCTCGAAATATTTGCATATGAAACACCTGTTATTTCTTGATACTTAACTCTACTTATATTATATGATCTAGGAACAGTCTCTAGGTGTTCCTGTATTTTATTATTATCAAAACTATCAATTTCGGAATCTTTCTTAATGAAAATTCTATAGTCAGACATTTCACATGCTATCAAATATGCTAATTTAAAGCCGTTTAAGGTCCATTCACCATTTTCTGGAATACCAGATAAAACCGTGTTAGAAACATATTTATTGTTTAGAAATTCCATATTCATTATTTTAGACATTATATATTAACCTCTATATACCATAATAACACACCAAAAGCTGACAATAAATAGATTTGTCAGTTTAACTCATCAATTTGTCAGTTTAACTCATCAATTTGTCAGTTTAACTCATCAATTTGTCAGTTTAACTCATCAATTCGTCAGTTTAACTCATCAATTTGTCAGTTTAACTCATCAATTTGTCAGTTTAACTCATCAATTCGTCAGTTTAACTCATCAATTTGTCAGTTTTTTATTGTGTAAAATAAATCTGATTATTTATATAATAAGGGATTACGCTATTACTACAACAATTTAATCAGATGCTTTAAATATTAGATTGTTATTCATTCACTCGTTGACAATCAATCTAATAGATTAAATAAAATAATAGATCTAATCTATCTAAATTGAATAGATTGATTTTTTCTTTAAATTAGATTACAGTCTGTATTCTCAATATTTGAATTTGATACATAGGATGAAAAAAGGAATTTATTTTTCTTTTGATAAAGTGGGTGGGATAGAACAACTTATTGAAGAAAAACCAACTGCGGCAAGAATATTTTTATTTTTGTCAAAATATAGTAACAACGACAATGTAGTTGTGGCGTCGAGCTCTGTACTTGAAATAGCCTTAAAAAAGAGCAGACCATATTTGTCTAAGTGTATTAAATATTTAAAAGAAAATGGATATCTAGCTGTCCTAAACTCAGGACAAACATCAGTCTATATTTTAAATAGTGAAATACTAATCTCAAGTAAATATGATAATGAATATAAGGACATTGAAATACTGAACGCCACTTTGTTACTGTCTCCAAAAGAGACTAGTATGAAGTCTAATCAATATAGAAATATAAAAAATAAAGGAATTTAATCATGGTTAAATTGACATTTATTTTCATATTATCCCTATTAGTATCTTGTTTTACTTATGGATATAAGGAAATCAGTGATGATTGAATATCTTTTAAAGTTAGATGATGAAAAAGCACCAAGTAAAAGACTTGCTAAAATTAAAGATGGTCATTTTTGTATTAGCTACAAAATGGGTCGCAGAACTGAAACTTACGATATAGCGCTTGAGCGATGTCCAAACCATGCTGAAACAGTTAAATGGGCATTTGATATGGCACTTATTGGGCAAGGAAAAAATGACCAAAGAAGCAGTGGCAGATTGGCTTTTAATCATAATCAAAAGAAAGCTTTTGAAATGATATCTGATAAAGTAACACAAATGTTGAATAAAAAAACAAACTAGCATAAACTTCGTGCGTTTTAAATATCCAGTCATGGAAAGAGGGGGGTTATATTGATAAGGAATAGCTTATTAACTATATTTATTGTTCAGGTGTTTTCAACGGTAAGCTTTGCGGTGTTGTATTCAAGCCTATCACTATATATGACGGATGCATTTAATTTTAGTTCAGCAAATGCCTATGCTATTGTTGCTGTATTTTTGGTATATAACTATGGTTTGCATATGCTTGGCAGCTACCTTGGTGGTTTGCTTAGTAGCTATAGAATGCTATTTGTCTTAGGTATGCTGTTTCAAACAGTAGCTTGTTTTGTGTTGATTTTGCCATCAGTACATTTGATGTATCTAGGCTTAACCTTATTTTTGATAGGTGTTGGATTAAATACCCCTTGCCTTAATATGATGATCACTCAACGGTGTCAAAATGATCACGTAAAACGTGAACGTGCATTTTTATGGAATTATGCAGGGTCAAATATTGGCTTTTTTTTCGGATACACCGCAGCGGGATACTTTCAGTTAAGCCACGCTTATGGGCAATTATTTTTAGTGTCCTCTTTTTTTAATGTGATTGCTTTAATATTTATGGCATTAGGTTGGCACTCAGTGGCAGATGAAAATACGCCTTTGATCGAATCAATTAAGAAATATAGTAGATCAATTTTGACAAAGCGCATGATTGTTTTATTTATTATTTTCTCAATATTGATTCCTTTGATTTATTTGTCGCTGCTTTATCCATTCTCATTAAAAAGTATCGTACTTACTGTATCTGTAAGCTTTATTATCTTTTTTCTTTGGCTTGCTAATAAACAGCCGACAGCACAAGGCAAATCAAATATACGCCAATATGTTTTGTTAGCATTATTCGCCATAGTCTTTTGGTCAATGTACCAATTAGCCCCAATGGGGATTACTTTGTTTGCTGAACATAATGTTAATATGATGCTTTTTGGTCATGAGATTACTCCGCAGTGGTTGGGTAATATAAATGTTGTGGTTATTGCTGTAGGTGGCTTTTTCTTACCAAGTGTGTTTGCTAAAGTTAGACAAAAAACTAGGCTTACAGTATTCACTCAATTTGCTATAGGGCTATTAAGTATAGGTATAGGGTTAACTTTTTTGCCTATAGGTATATTGCTTGCAAATTCATATGGTCAAAGCTCTGTATTATGGGTTAGCCTGTTTTATCTCTTTCAATCAGTTGGTGAATTAATGATTGCACCTATTGGTTATTCGATGATTGCACAACTGGTGCCTGTAAGACATCAAGGTTTGATGATGGGCACTTGGATGCTACTGTGTGGTAGTAGCGCCAGTGTGATTTCTAGCTATCTATCTGGCTTGGTACAAGTATCTTCAAATAATGTTAGTATCATTAAAAGCAACCATGAATATCTTATCTTATTCTCAGTTTTGGCGCTCATCACAGTGATAACTGCAATTTTGTTATATGGAATTAGCAGAAAGGTTAAAATTACATGAAACTTATTAAACGCCCTTTATTTATATTACTAAGTATGCAATTTTTATTTGCGATTGCTTATGGCATGATATATTACTCTGCATATTGGTATTTATTTCAAAATCAGCCTTTTACATCAACGGATATATTAGAGATATTGTTACATATACTCGCTATTTCTGGGGCAATAGGTGTCATTGCATCATTCATAGGTAAGTGCATTATTGATTTTAAACAGCTATTATATTATTCACTTATTTTTCAAGTGGTAGGGTGTTTGCTTCTTGCGTTTAATCAGTATGATTTGATTAGATGCGGATTTGCTATTTATACCGTTGGTTATGGGTTTGTGGTGACGTGTATAACAATTTTACTTGACAACTATTTAATGAGCATCAATGCAAATGAAAATAGGACAAAAATTGTTTTCACATGGGATATTTTGTTTTTTAATGGGGGTATGCTTGTAGGCTGTGTGATTGGGTTGTTTGTTATTGATTTTGGAGTTCTGTTTATATATGGATTTTTATTTTGCGGCCTATCGCTTTTCGTGTATTTATTGGGTTATAACAAAATTACTCTTTACGAAAAAATTAGAGATAAATTGTTTATACGGCACTTAGGTATTATGGCTATATCAGCAGTGCTATTTTTAATTACACTCATTAGCTTCAATAAGGAATGGAGTTTTATTGGAGATAGTCTGATTATTATATCATCTATCATGTTATTTACTTATTTTCTGGTGTATATGTTGAGATCAAACAATTTGACAAAAATTAAAATTAGAACATTTTTGCATTACTTATTTTATATGATTGTGTTTTGGAGTTTCTATCAATTAATGCCATTTTTAACCTCTCATATTTTGATGTTTTATAGTGATAATTATTTTTTAGGTATGGAAATTAGCCTAACATCAAACGGAGTTGGTATTATTAATACAATGGTTATAACTTTCTTTTCATTAATTTTGCCAATCATTTATAAGAGAGTGAAAGTTAAGTATTACATATCTTTTCAATTAAGTTTATTGGTTATGTTAATCTCATTTTCAGTGATGTTTTACTCAACATATGTACTAAGTGATTTGAAAATTGGCTTATTATTTATTATAAGCTTTGTGGTTTTAATTTCACTTAGTGAGGTTTTAATGGTGCCATTGCAGTATACAATTGTTAAGCAGGTAATTAATACGAAAGATAGAGTAGTGTTTTATAGTGGTGTTGCCTTTTTACTTAAGAGTTTATCACCAGTGTTATCAGCTCAACTGTTTAGTGGAGCAGTTGCTAATATTCATAAAATTTCGACGTTTTCATCATTTTTCTTTTTAATATGCTTTGCACTTATTTTGTGTATTTTGTTATTGAAATTTTATTCTAGTAAAAGGTGTATTGATGTATAGACAAGCAAGGGTGATTATGGCATTCATATTCCTGATAGTGATTTTTATCACGATTGGGATTGTAGCTTGGACTAGGCTTGCTAATAAGAATGACGTTGGCGTGGTTATGTCAAATTTATCAAATCCATATTTTGGATATATCACCAAATCAATTAATAGCACTTTGACAGCTCATGGTTATACAGCAACAGTTTTAGATGCTTCTGATAGCTTGAATAGGTCAATTAGAGATATTGATAACTTAGTGAGCAGAGGTTATAAACTTATTATCTTTAACCCAGTTGATTCTAATGAATCTGCAAATGTTATTAAGCGTGCGCAGGCTAAAGGAGTTCGTTTTATTACAGTTGACCGTAGCGTTAAAGGTGTAAAAGTTTTGTCGCATATAGAGTCGAACAATTTTCAAGGTGGGCAATTAGCTGCAAAGTACATATTAAATAAGCTAGGTGATAAATCAAAAATACTTGAATTGCAAGGGTTTAAAGATTCGTCGACAACGCAAGAAAGAACAAAAGGGTTTGCTGATGGGTTAATGGGTAGCAATGCAAAGATTGTTGCAGCTTATGTTGCTAATTATGATAAAAATAAAGCTGAACACTATGCATATCAATTTTTAAAACGTGATAATGAGGTCAATGCAGTATTTGCAGAAAATGATTTAATGGCGCTTGGGGCAGCAGATGCAGCAAAAAGATTAGGTAAAAAATTAGTTATTGTTGGTTATGATGGGATACCAGAAGCAAAAGAAGCTATTAAAAATGGGATATTAGATGCAACTATAGAGCAGCAGCCATTGCAATTGGGTGAAATGGCGGCAAAAGTAGCGATGAATGTTTTGCAAGGTGCTAAAGAGACATTGCATAGTCAACATAAGATTGATGTTGAGTTGCTTAGCTTATCTCAAGGGGGAAAATTATGAGTGAAGAAAGGGAGGTAGTTAAGCATTTATTCATATTTTCTAAGGTTGTTTTTTCACTAATAGGTTCTATGCTTGGGTATAAACTTGCTTCATAAAAATAACATAAGTTATTGCTGCCATAGGCATTAATTAGAACTTCCTGTAACTCTAATAATTTTTTCTTATTATTGTTGTGGTAGTCTATTTCATTCAAATTACCAATAAACCCAACTTGTAGTAAAATAAGATATCCATTTTTATTTATATTCGGTTTTTTTTCTATGAAAGAAGATGCTTCATATACAGAGTAGCCTAAAGTGCAAGGGTCTATCATTAAATCACAAAACATACAGTCTAATGATGATATAGCAGGGCATATTGTAACCTTGATATCTAAGTCTTTACTTTTCATAGCTGTATTGATTGTAGAATCGATGCAAAAAGTTGGATGACCGTATACGGCAAAGCAAACGTTATTATATGATTTGAATGTATTAATGACAAATGAAGTAATGTTATCGTAAGATTCTTGCCTAGGCTTTCCTGAAAAATATAATTTTGAAAGATTAAAGCATTTTTGTGCTTCCTCTTCTATATATTCTTCTATAAGTGGTTCATTAGCTAAATACAGAACAATATCAGAGTTTTTAATGTAGCCAACGGCTTCATGTGTAAGATGAGCAAAGTATTTTATGCCTGTTCCAACAATGACAAGGTTCTTCATCTTATGAGTTATTTATTTGCATCTGCAAAGCTATGATTTAGTGCAATAAGCTTTCTTAACTCATGTGAATTTATATTTTTTAAGTTTGGCTCTTTGTAGCTTCCTGAAATACTTTCAAATAGCTTTTTGTATTTCTGAATATTAGTATTTTTCATAATTTACCTCTTTAATGTTATCCCAATTAGTGATTTGGTGAAACTTGATCTAACACTGAACCCATACTTAACTTTATCTTTGTATTTATCATAAATCACTTTAAACCTTTTGTCATGATCTAAAAGATCAATTGCCTTGTGTATGTTTCTATCATTATTCCCTCTTTCTGAATACAAAGTAAGTTCGAGGATATTTTTCATGCTTCCATAAGCTGACTCACATGTCAGTCTGTTTCTAGAAAGTTCATCAAGGAAAAACTCTTTGTAATCAGCAATTTCATTTAAATATGCAGCTTGTTGAAATGATTTTTTGTTAGTTAAGGTTTTATTATCTGGGGCAATAGATGCGTATATTGGCAAATTTTTAGAGTCATTTCTCATAGAGCATTCGACAACACAAGGCGTAGTATTGGGTTGGTATATTTCATTGAATTTTTCCAACAGCATATTTATTGGCATTCCTGTTTCATCTGATACAGGTCTATATCCAGTTGAATCACAAACAGCTACGGAAAATAAGTTTTTAAGAACTTGAAGTGTATAGTTTTTAACAGGTATTTTTTGCTTATGCACAATTTCATTTAAGGCATAGTCTAAATAAAATGTATTTGTTCTAAAGTCATTTGTTCTAATAGCTTTTTCAAGAATATATAACCTTAATTTGTAGTAGCGCATGTCGTTTTGTATTCTATCTTCCCATTTATTATCAAACATGACTAGCTCAGAAGCCCATTTAATATCTTCTTGATTAGCAATACTTTTGAAAATCTCAAAATGGGTATTTGGGTTGCTTGGCGTCAAATCAGAACTTAACCCATACTTTTTTAGCAACCTAAAGTAGGGTATGCCTTCATTTGTTAAAGGTAGTATTATAAGGCTTCTAATTCCTGAATTTAAACTAAATGGTGATATTGGTTTTGATACAAATCTATTTT
Organism: Cysteiniphilum litorale; assembly: GCF_003428165.1. Classification (GTDB taxonomy): domain Bacteria; phylum Pseudomonadota; class Gammaproteobacteria; order Francisellales; family Francisellaceae; genus Caedibacter; species Caedibacter litoralis. The sequence goes on from NZ_QLIQ01000021.1 coordinate 18,662, forward strand.
TAGGTAAATCGACAGTAAATGGGAAAAAGTCGCCAGGTTGATAAACAACCTCAGAAATAATGTTATTATGAGTTTCTAGGTATAGCTCCAAGTTATTTTTGACTAAAAAAAAGTAAGGGAAATGCTTTACGTCTTTGCTAACAATGTTTCCCACACTGTCAGGAATATAAAAAAACTTATCATCTGATATTTTTTGTCCATAAGGGTATTTTAAAATATAAAAAAGATGATCGACTGGGTTTATCTCTTCTAAAATTTCAAATAAAAGAGGGTTTAGAGTTTTAAAAAATCCCTTCACTTCTTGCCAATTCTTTTTGTCTATATTAGGTATCATTTCTATATCGCCACAACTGTTTAAATCTATATATCAACAATAGATGATATTTGCTTTTTAGTAAATGCATCTGCTCGATTCGCTCTTCTTTGATTTTAAAAGTTAAAAATTTAAATTTTCAAACCAGATAGGTTAAGGAGTGGTTTTGAAACACAAGTTAGTGGCAATAGAAAAAGATTTGCATAAGGCGTTAAAGCGTTACTGTCTTGACTATTCACTTACGTTGTTTGAGGCAACCACCCAAATTATCGGTACGCATTTAAATAACAATGGCTACATAAAAGATGAGAATAGAGATACTAAAAACTAATAACAGTGACGTTAACATTAAAGAGGGGAAACTCATGAAGTATGGCAATTTTGCATTTAAATTATCTATTGCATTAACTGGTGCAGCCTTATTATCTGCTTGCGGTGGTGGTGGCGGTGACAAAGGGGGAAGTGGTAGCTCAGGTAATCCTGTTCAAATTACTGTAACCCCTATGTCAACCAGTGTAACTGATATTCAGGTAAGTAATAATGCAGATGGTTCAACGAATTACATTTCTTACACTTATCCAAGCTCGGATCAGATTCAGATTTATGATGGTGTCAGTAATACATCATGGTGCACACCCGCGATTTGCCCAAATGTTTGTCAGCCAGGTGCACTTGGACGTTATGCAAGTTGTCATGTTTATGTTAATGCCAAGGTGACTGATTATGGTAATAATATTAGTGATAATATGACTATTACGAATGGTAGTACGGTTCATAGCTTTTCAATTGTTAATAAAGGCTTGTTGTATGCCTTAGATATTAATGGCTACGTTTATGCTAAAACTGATAATAGTAGTTGGTCGCAGATGCCATCTCCGCCAAACATAACACATCACATCCATACCATTGCGCTTGATCACAATGGTGTGATGTTTGCTGGATATGATAACTATAATCACGTATGGAAGTTGAATGTGTTCGATAACGTATTTGAGGATCTTGGCGTTCCTAATGCAGCCATTACTTCGGTTAATGCCTTAGCTTTTGATGCTAGTGGTAAATTACACGTTGCTGGTAGTGGCAGTAATCATATTTATGCTTACGATAATGGTTGGAGTGATGAAGGGTCTGTCAATAATGGTGTCACAGGGATTAATTACCTTAAGTTTGATAATACAGGTAATACCTATATTCAAGGTGATACAGCAACGAATCATGATGCATTCAAGCAAGTGAATGGGGTATGGACTAACTTAGGTAATCCAAATGCCAACACTGCGTTTACCGCTTTTGATGTTGACGGTCAAGGTAATGTTTATGGTGGAGTTATTGGTAGTGGGAATATGTATTTGTATGCCGGAGGGGCGTGGAGTAATAGTGGTGTTATCAAAGATGCCACTAGTGCTCCTACAGCAATGAAGGTACTCAGCAATTTAAATTTATTTGCCAGCATTGGTAATGATGGAGATATCTATACAAGGATATTAGGTGGGGGCTGGAATCTTGATGGTTCCGCAACAGGTAGCACGTCAACGGTTATTGGCTTAAGTGTTGGTAGTCAGTTGACGGTTACCCAAGATTAACGCGTTATTAATCGCTTGAGGTTGTCGATATGAGTGAAATGCATGATGTACATTTTGTCGCTAATATTCTAGGGGACAAAATTATGAAAGCACTTGCTGATAGCAATGTCATGGATATCTATGTGAATTCAGACGCTAAGCTTTGGATTGATTCTAAATTAGATGGCAAGCAGTGTGTCGGTGAAGTTGATCTTGAGCATATTCGTCATGCAATGAAGGTGTTATGTCAGTATAGAGGTTATTATCTTAATGAGGATACACCTAGTCATACCGTTGAAATGCCACACTTTTCCCCATTTGATGGAGCAAGGTGCAAATGTATTATTGAACCGGCTGCGCCTGGTCCCTCTATGGTTATTCGTCGCAATGCTAAAACGGCTTATCCGTTGGCTGATTTTGTTCAAAAGGGGATTGTTACCTATGAACAAGCGGAGTTTTTGCGTGCTTGTATTCGCTCGTATCGAAATATTTGTGTCATTGGTATCCCTCAATCGGGTAAAACGGCATTAACCTCAGCGCTTATTAATGAAATCCCTAAACTGGCGTGTTCGGGTGATCGCGTATTGGTTCTTGAAAGTACACCTGAGATTAGAGCGGATATTGAAGATGTGCAATATTTGCAGATGAATCCATTATCAATGCAGGATCTTGTGAAGGCAACTACACAGATGCGACCAGATCGTATTATTGTCGGTGAAGTGACAGACCATTCAGCGCATGACATGCTAAAGGCGTGGAATATTGGTTGTTCTGGTGGTATTGCAACCTTTCATGCCAAGGATGTTAATGCTGCACCTTTGCGATTGATTGAGCTTTGCTGTGAAAAGGGTATTGAGCCACCGATTGCGCTAATTAACACGGTAGTTGATGTTATTGTACATATGGTTAAGGATGCTGCTCATCCTTATGGTCGAAGAATTCAAGCGATTGCTGAGCTTAAGAGTTATGACTATATCAATAAAGTTTTTAATGTAGAACCAATTCATTTTGGAGAGGGGCTTAATGAAATAGATGAATCAAGTAACAACAATGATGAAAATAATGAAAATAAAGCAAATAAGGTAAATACAGAAAATGATAAAAAACAGGGGAGTAAGAATGCTGATGAGTCTGAAGAATATGAAAAACATGAAAAACATAAAAGAAATGAAAAAAGTAGTGCAGAATGCTTTTTCTATGGCGGGGTTTAGCATCCTGTTTAAACCATTAAAAAAAGCACTCACTAGCACGTTAATGTTGTTACTGTCTTTTGGGTTTGCAGCTGCAAGCTCAACGGGGTCTGGGCAATTTGGTTGGGAGAAAGTACTTAAAACCATTGCAGATAGTATCTCAGGTCCAGTGGCGTACTCAATAGGTATTATCACTATTGCTATTTCAGGCTTCGCCATCGCATTTTTAGACTTACAAGGTGGGGCTAAGTGGTTTGTTAGGGTTTTATGTGGTTTATCTATTGTGTTCACTGCGACGAGTCTTTTGAGTACATTTGGCTGGACGAGCGGCGCAATGATTTTTTAAGTTTTTTATTTTTTTAAAAATGTAATCCATAACAATCTAATTGAATTGATTAAAGGGAGTATTGGTAGTGAGTATTTTGTATGAGTGGTCAGTTCGTAAAGCATTAACACAACCTGTGTTAGTCATGGGAACAGAAAAATTATTATTTGTGACGAATTTTTTATTTTGTATCTTGTTTATAGTAGGAACTCACTTTACTTGGCCTGCCATCTTTGCCATTCCTTTATTTGTGATTATTCATGGTTTATGCATGGCAGCCAGTAAACATGATCCTCGTGCAGTTGAGGTGTTCAAGCGTTCAATTCGACATTCACAAGGGTTTTATCCTGCGTTACCTGCCATGGGAAGTAACTACACGCGTCGTTTTAGTTCATTTCCTGAAATAACGTTGATTAAAAAGAATAATGATTAACCGAATAATCGAATAAATGAGTGACGGGCATGAAATATACAGAGCATAAAAAGCATAAAATCAAAGGAGTAAAGCTGCTTTTAACGGCGGCTGTGCTCTCTATTGTTGTATTTGCTGTTGTTTGGATGGGCGCGCAATCAAAAAGTCCACTAGGGCAATCAGCTATTCAAGAAAGTGATGCAAGTGGCAATCTTTTAGAGATTGCGTTGTATGAAACAAGCAAAACCTTTGATCCGTCCTCATCGATTAAGGTGCTGTTTCCCGAAGAGGTCGTTACTTATTTTGGCAATATGGGACAGATCAATTTCAAAGATAATGATCATGCTAACACCTTTAATCGGTTGAATAACAAATTAGTCGGTTTGGCTAATGTTACGTTATTAGGGCAATCAAACATTTATGCCAAATTTAACCAAAACTTAACGAATGCTTTTGTGATTAGTCATGCTATTCCGTATGTCGAGCATGTGAAAAAGCAAAAGGATGGTGATATGGTCATTACACCAAATATTGTCAATATAGGCACATGGATCACCTTAAAATCTTCTATGGATAAAGATCTTATTAAATTGCAACTGTCATTCACAAACAAAGCGATTAATGGCGCATCTTCTAAACATGTTGGTGATCTGCAAATTGGCAAACCAGATATTGCTGAAAGTAGTTTATTGTATAACTTCAGTATTCCAAATCATCAAATTACCTTTTTACAGATGCCAAGCGCCCAAAAAGATAAAAGTTTATTGCTGGTTGTTCAGCCAGATTTGGTCAAAACCGTGTGATGTTAAGTAGGGGAGGAAACACATGAGTATCGATCCATAAATCATTAATTAAATTACAACAAAGAAGTTGCTTATAAGACCGTTTCAGATGGTTTGGTTTTGCTCAATCTGAATTTAGCAAAATGACGATTATTTGCACGGTTTAGTTTGATTATTGGTCATCAAAGCAAAGAGAAAACATCAAAATTTTCACTGGAAAAATTAAAAAAATGAAGAAAGTGGAAAAGGGAAAAATGGGATATTGAAAACATGAAGCGAAATAAATTTGCAGGGTTAGCCGATAAGCTCGGGTATGCCTTTTTAATCGATAACGTCATTGTGATGAAGGATGGTGCTTTACAAGCGGTCTTTCGTTTTTATGGTGATGATGTTGAATCAGTCGTTGATGAAATGCGTGTTGCCTATTCACTGCGCTGGTCTGAAGCGGTTTGTAATATCTGGAGTCGTAACATCATGATTGAGCATGACGTGATTAGAACGCAGGCTGAGAATTATTCGGATGATCAGGTGTTTCCTTCGATTGCATCGGCTTTAATTGATCAGGAGCGACGTTATCAGTTTGATCACACCGGTGATATTTATGAATCCCTTACCTATGTCACGATTACGTTTAAAGAAGATAAAGAAATCTCTAAGGCGACTAAGAAGTTTATCTATAACACCAATGATCAGGTTCGAGATAAAACACCAAATGAACGATTAGCAGACTTTAATAACAAGCTACAGCTTTTTATGAACTTTGTTGCCTATGGTAATGAGAGTAAATTTTCTCGCTTAAATGGTGATGCACTGATGCAGTATTGTCACCTGTGCATTACGGGTAAACGTCAGTACGTTGCAGCACCCAATCAAGGAACATTATTAAACCTTTATTTGGCGCGTGAGCCTTTGTTGCCAGGGCAGCAGCCTATGATCGGTAATAAGTATATTAAGACGCTTACCATTGATGATTATCCAATGAAATTACAACCGATGCTGATGCATGTTTTAAATACGATGCGTATGCCTTTTCGTTACCATACACGCTTTTATGTGCTTTCTAAAGATCAGGCTAAAAAAGAGCTCAGAAAAATACAACGCACCTGGTCATCTAAAGCCATTGGTATGAAAGGGGTTCTTGTGCAAGCTATTGGTGGCACTCCTCAGCTTAATGAAGATGCGCAAGGAAAGAATTTAGATGCACAAGCCTGTATTACTGAGAATGAGTCAGGTGAGATTAAATATGGCTTTTATAATGGCTGTATTGTCTTTATGCATGAAGATATTATTGAGCTTAACCGTATTGTTAGTGATTTTACGGATATTCTTACGAATCTCGGATTTTTAATCCGTAATGAACGAGCCAATGCGACGGAAGCTTATTTAGGCAGTATTTCAGGGCATGGTATGTATAATTGCCGCATTAATCTTATGGACTCGATATCATGGGCGTATCAGCTACCGCTATCCTCTATTTATGCCGGTGAGCGCTATTGTCCAAGTCCTTTATATCCTGAACATTCACCTGCACTTTTATATGCAGTAACCGATGGCAGTAATGTGTATCGTTTAAATCTGCATGTCAGTGATGTTGGGCATACAATGGTTTTAGGACCAACAGGATCGGGTAAGTCAACCTTGCTGGGGATTATTATGTCTCAGCACTTAAAATATCCAAATGCCCGCATTGTCATCTTTGATAAAGACAGCTCACATAAAAACTTTACACGTTCACATGAGGGTAAATATTATTCGCCTGAAGATTTAACCACGGCAAAGTTAGCGCCTTTTATTTCTATTGATGAGGTGTATGGATTTGAGATTATCCATAACTGGTTATGTGACACCTTTGAGATTAATGGGGTGTCAATGGATTCAAGTCGCCGCATGATTGTTAAGGAATCGCTTAGCAATTTAAGATCACTGCCACAAGCAGAACGTAAATTCAGTAATCTTGAGTTTCAAGAGAAAGAATTACGTAGTGCCTATGTTGCATTAAAGGGTGGTTTCTTTGGCAGTTTAATGGATGGCACGTCAAATGATTTATTTACTTCATCATTACTGGCTTTTGATATCGGTGAGATTCTCAAGCTGCCGGAACATATATTCGTACCCATTATTGAGTGCTTAAATGCGCAAATTGAGTTGTTATCAAAGTCATTACATCCTTGTTTATTAGTAATGGAAGAAGCCTGGCTTTATCTTGATACGCCGATTTTAGAGCGCAAACTTAAAGATTGGTTGAAGACTTTAAGAAAGTTTAATATCGCGGTTATTTTTGTTTCTCAATCATTAGCTGATGTTTCTAAAAGTAGCATTACTGAAGTACTGAGTGAATCTTCAGCCACTAAAATTTATTTACCTAATGCGGAAGCATTGTCAGCAAAGGTGAAAGCCCAGTATGAAAAGTTTTCACTCAATGACAAAGAAATCTCATTAATTACTAATGGCACACCCAAAAGACACTACTACATTTCGCAAGCAACGGGTAAGCGCTTAATCGATCTCAACTTAGGTGAGCTTGCGTTGTCATTCTTGGCAGTATCTAACGAGGCGGAAAGGGCGCTGTTTGATCAATATTATCGTGAAAGTGATCCGATGTGGATTGTTGAGTATTTAACGGCAAAAGGGTTAAAAGATGCGGCTGATTTTGCGAAACGCACCTATATAGCGCCAGCAATTAATGCAGATATTGAGGAGCCATTAGCATGAGTATTAAATATATCACTTTAACAATGACGCTTTCGATGGCGTATTTACAATCATTTGCTCTGGGTGGTGATGTTGTAATTGATCCAACCAACTTGATTCAAAACACCTCTACAGCCTTAAGTGGTGCGAGTGGCGTTGCCAATCAGGGGACAATGATTGCCAATCAAATTGAGCAGCTTAATAATCAGCGTATTATGCTGCAAAACTCGGATTTAAAAACACTCACGGATTATACCAATGCTGCCAACACGATTGGCAATATGGCATCGACTGGTGAGGCATTAACGTATTCAACTGAGAATATTAACCAACGCTTTAATGATGTGTTTGGTCATAATAAGAAAGGGGATGCACAGGATAAAACAAACAGTCGTATGCAGACGGTTTTAGATACCACAAAGGGCACCTTGAACTCAACAAAGAAGCAAATGGGTTATATGGCGGAGCAATCAGATGGTTTAAATCAGATTGTGAATCACTCTAACTCAGCGCAAGGCACAAAAGCTGTATTGCAGGGGACGAATCAACTACTTCAGGCGAATGCTGCACAACTGCAATCCATTAATCAGTCACTGAATCAAATGCAGTCACAACAGGCAACGATTGCGGCTGCGAATGCTTCACAGGAAATGGCAGCGACTAAAGCGGATCAGAAGTTTATTAATTATGACCTAAAAAAGCCGAGCTATGAAGCTGATGATAAATTTAAAACCATTCCTGATTTTTCAACAAATTAGGTCAAGCAATAGGGGCGTATAAATGGCAGATGTTCAAATACTTAACACGATTAATCAGGAGTTCTTAATGGGCTTTCAGCAGTCCATGCATGAGATATTTCTGGCGGGCAACAATCTGGCGTACTGGTTAGCTTATATCACCATATCATTTACAACATTGCTGATGCTTTTGCAGGGTGAAGAGGTTAATAAAATGTTATCCAAACTCACGCAAATGGCGATTCTGTTTGGCATGTTTTTTACTTTAATCGAAGTATGTGGCTCATGGGTGCCTGCATGGATTAATGGTTTTATGCAAACGGGTGCTAAGGCGGGTAATTTATCAGGCATTGACCCTTCCTCTGTATTTGATCAAGGGTTTTATATTGCATCAAGCATCTTTCAGGTGGCAGGGAGTATGGGGATTACGCATTTGCCAACAGCAATACTTGCGATGATATCAGGTGTGTTTATTGCGATTATTTATGCGTTTATTGCTGCAAGTCTTTGTGTGCTCTTGATTAAAACCTATGCCTTAATTTCAGTGGGTCCCATTATATTTGCCTTTGGTATGAATGATGTTACACGTCCTACCGTCACGAACTATATCGGTAAAATCATCGGTGTTTGTCTTCAAATTATGACGATGTATATTGTGATTGGTGTAGGGGTTAATGTGGGTCAAGGCTGGGTAGACTCACTGCAAAATTCAGCGCATGCAGGCATGTTTAGTTACAGTGACATTCTCATTGTGGTTGGTGGTTTAGTTATCTTTTATCTGGTTGTACAAAACGTCCCTTCTTTTATTGCTGAGATTTCAGGTGCTGGTTCTTTTAGAGATTACGGGCAAGCGGCTGTTGCTGCGGCGATGTCAGCAGCTGCCATGACGGTCAGCGCCATTAAAGGGGTGGCAACTGTACCAACACAAGCAGCAGGGGCAGCGGCGGCATTGGGAACCAGTGGGCATCATGCACTCAATGCCGCAAAGGGTTTGGGTAATATGGCTGCGGGTGGATGGAAAGGTCTAAAGAGTACAAAGGGCGATATGGCTTCAGGCTTTAAAAGTACCGCAGAGGCATTTAAACAGGCTGATAAGAGTGGCTTAAAAGGAGGTTGGCAAGCAGCTAAATATGCAGGTGGTATGACAAAAGCAGCAGCCAAACCATTAACGAACCCATTGGGCGGTGCCACTAAGAATATTCGCACTGCTGCCTGGAACCACATTAATCATGGTCCCAATAAGAAGTAAATCAATAAGAAAAAATGAGAAATAAAAAAACAGGAAAAAAGGAGAATACAATGTCAGTTACTTATCCAAAATTATCATTCAAGCAGTATGCTTTCAATGCGCTGATTTTATTAGCTATCTTTTCAATAGCAAGTGTATTTGCTCTGCTTTACTACATAGCAATGACTCACTTTTTAAGCTCAGAATTTGTTAAGCAGTATCACCTTGCTATTACTTGCGGGTATATGGTGGCAGGTTCGTATCTGCTGTATAAAGCTGTTGACTATATGATGGCCTTGCTCAGTCCATGCATTGTTACGAAAAAGTCGCTATTTAATGACCCTCAGTTAAATCCTACAGCGATAGTTAATGTGGAGTAATTCATGTCAGAGCAATCAAAAAACACCTACGGTTCGTTTGCTTCGTTTACTTCCAAAGCACAGGATGCAAGACACGCAGGGCAAACAGGAAAAACAGGACAAGATGCTGTCACTGGTGAGCATAAAAAAAGCATTGAGGGTTCATCCACTTCATCGGGCAATCAGGCGCAGATGGGTGAAATGATGCGGATGTTGAACTCAGGTCGTCAGGAGTCAGTTAAACGTCTTTGGACAACGGTTTGGATATTGGCGGTATTTAGTTTTGTGCTACTTATTGCTTCGGTCATGCTGTATATGACCCCTAAAGTTTATCCAGTCATCGTTAAGGTGAATGGTAATAATCAGATTTTAAGCATTGAGCGTGCCGCACAAATTGATCCGCATTCAATCACCCCTGAAATGCATACTTATTTGATTGAGCAATTTGTTAAAAACGCACGTCAGGTAAGCTTTGACGGTCATCTACAGCAGGACATGATTAAGTCTGCGTATGCTTATTTACAGGGGGCTGCGACTCAGGCGTTAGAGGATTTCTATGAAAAGCGTGATCCATTTAAAGTTGCTGCGACTGAAACCATTAGTGTGGTGATTAATAGTGTCACCCCTGCGGTGGGTGGTAGTCCAACCTCGACACAGGTTCGCTGGAGTGAGATCACCAAGGATACGCAAACAGGCAAAGTGATTGCCAATAATCAGTACACAGGTGTTTTTACTTATAAACAAAATGATGAGCCACCACAAGGTCAGGATATTGCTTTATATAACCCAATGGGCTTTTACATTACCCATATTTCCTGGTCAAAAGATTATCGTCCTGATAATCAGTCAACGCAATAAGTGATATAAGTAATAGGAGTCATCAAGCTATGTGTATTCATCATATCTGCACATCACATCAAATAAATAGAATAAATAAAAAAGTTAGCAAACCTTTTTTGATCGTCAGGAACTTACTATTCGTTGTTACATCATTGTCTTACTTTGCTTTTACCACTTCTTTTGCCTCGTCTTTTGTTACACGATTAGATGCCACAAGTTACTGGCGTGTTGATGGTGGCACGCGACTTTTAAACTCACCTGATCATACCAGTGCGCACAGCAGTGTACCGGTGGTTGTTGGTGTGGCTTTAGGTCAAAGATTGCCATTGAATGAGCGCTTTTATTTAGGTGGTGAGATCGATGCGCAATATTTGGGATTTGATCGATTTACTTATCAGGGGGAACAAATCTCACAGCAGTTATTTCAATTAACGGGCTTTGGCACGTTAACAGGGTTTGTCAATCCGCATGTAGAGTTTCACGGCAAGTTGGGTGTTGCTTCACAACTTAATTTTAATCAAAGCACAGATTATGGTTTTGGCATTGCTGCGAGTGTTGGTACAGGCATTTATATCAACCCTTTAATGCAGATAACGTTTGACGTTCAACACACCTTTGGAGGTGCCAATGCTTATCCGTATGGGCATGGCACATTGGTAAACACAGCGTTCACGGTTGGGCTACAGTGTTTCTTTTGATGATTTAACAAGATGTAACAAGTGAGAGAAGTGACGGAAATGACAGAAATGAGAGAGAAAAAGCAATAAGGGTGAGAAAGTGAAAATGTTTATTAAAAAGCAAAAAAAGCAAAAAAAGCAAAAAAAGCAAAAACAGAAAAAAAAGAAAAGGTCTACACAGCAATATGCTCAGCTTGGGTTTTTAGTGCTGTTGGGTGCGCTAGCAACGGGATGTGCGTCAATGGATCAAACCAGACCCATGAAAATGGAGTATAGACCAAATAGCTATATTCCATCGAATCCTTTGGCACAAAGCAGCTCAGTATCAACGACAGGTGCGACAACAGCTCCTTTGTTGCAAAAGAATACGGTATTAACCTCTGCAGGGTTTACTAATTCACCGCAAATTAAAATGGCGTATGAAAAGTATATGGCCACAGGCAATGCTGAGGCGATTAAAGGGGAAGGTTTTATCACGTTGCCGTTTAATCCGTATAGTCGACCTATTATTCAATGTGCACCACTGCAAACTTGCCAGATTGTTTTAGAAAAGGGTGAGAAAATTAATGCCATTGCCTTGGGAGATACAACGCGCTGGATGAGCTCTAAAATTTATACTGGCACACCAGAAGATGGTTCTTGGATTGTCATTCTTAAGCCGACGGCATTAAGTATCTCAACGAATTTGACGATTGCTACGGATAAGCGCGTTTATAACTTGGGGCTTTTATCCAAAAATGGCGTCTCTCCTGTTGTGAACTTCTGGTATCCATCAGAAATGGCAGATCATGAGATCAGTAACAGTTGGATTAAGAAAGCGCAAGCAAATGATCCCAGTAAAAACATTGTGGCATCAGGCAATCCGCAGGCAACCAATCAAAGTTACGTTGATATTGATCACTTAAATTTTAATTATGCCTTATCTGGAGATAATCCAGCGTGGACACCGACACAAGTATTTGATGATGGCAATAAGACGTGGATAAGGATGCCACCTGCGACAGATCGCATGGCATTACCTGTTTTATATGTTTATCAAAATGGTCAAGAGACACTTCAGAATTATCAATATACCCGTCCTTATATTCGTTTTGATGGCTTATTTGAAAAAGCACGTTTAATCGATGGCTCAGGTAATCATAAAACCGAAGTAGACATTATCAACAACAACTTTGCGTGATGGGCGTGATTGAGTGACTCTTATGATAAAGTTTAAAAAGTTCAATTGGAAAAAAACAGAAGAGGCCAAAAAGGCCAAAAAGGCAAAAGAGTCGGGAAATACTGGGCAGGCTGATCATCATCAAGATGAACACACACATTTAGATGATCCTTTTATTGAGCCATTGCCTAAAGCCGTTGATTTTGCCAAGCGCTTTAAATGGTCAATTATCGGGTTTGTTGCGTTTATGTTTATTGCCATTGTGTTGGCGGTGAACTATTCAACGAAAAGAACGATCCAGCAAACGGTTGTGCGTAATATTGACACCAACTCGGATGCCTCGATTGCCAAGATTCAAGAAATTGATGCGATGAATGTCCCCATGGTTTTATTACAAAACTGGGCACTGTTGGTTAATGGTCATCAATATGCGGTTTATCAAGATGGGCAGGGCAATACCTATGCCAAAGTCAATGGCGTGAATCGTCCATTAAAGGATGGTGATGTTATCTATAAGGATGGCAAAGCGTATGTTTATAAAGATGGTAAGTTTGTGCCGCTGGATATAGCTGATGGTAACAAGTCGCCTTATCACACCGGTGATCTGGTGTATAAAGATGGCAAACTCTATCAGGTCGGTGCGGATGGTAAGCTGCACCCGTATCAAGGCAAATTAAAGCCAGGACAAGTTGTGTGGAAGGATGGCAAAGCTTATGTGGTCGGTGCCGATGGCAAATTGCATCCTGTGGGGGATCATCCCACTGAAGGGCAGTTTGTGATGAAAGACGGTAAGCTCTATCGCGTTGGTGCTGATGGCAAGCTGTATCCATATGACGGTGAGTTAAAACCAGGTGACATTGTTTGGAAGGATGGTAAACCTTATGTTGTTGGTGCGGATGGTAAGCTGCGTCCGATTGGGGATAAGCCACAACCCGGCGATATTGTTGAGAAAGATGGTAAGCTTTATCAGGTGGGTGAAGACGGTAAGTTATACCCTTATGCAGGAGAACTTACTCCAGGACAGGTGATCTGGAAAGATGGCAAGCCGTACATGGTCGATGAAAATGGCAACTTAGTGCCATTAAAAGAGGGCATGGTACGCACCATTGATGGCAAACCTTATGTCTGGAAAGATGGTCAATGGGTACCGTTATCTGAGTTAGGTGCCAAGCCTAAGCATCTCGTTGTTAAAGACAATAAGCTGTATGAAATAGGCGATGATGGCACATTAAGCTTATTTAAGGGCAAGCTTAAGCCTGATGATATTGTCTGGAAAGATGGCGTGCCTTATGTTGTCGGTGACGATGGTAAGCTGCATAAAATGGCAGATGGTCAGCGCATTAAAGATAAAGATGGCTATCGCTATATTTATAAAGACCAGAAGTTGCAGCGTGAAAAAGACAATAAGTCACAAGACAAAGCAGCGACAGATCACCCTGATGAGCCGCGTGCAGGCTATGATCAATCATTAATGGCAGCGTATAAGTCTTCCTTAGTATCTTTTGATGGTGATTCAGAGGCAAAAGGAGCGAAAGGCGCAAAAGGTGATGCCTCAGCGCAACAGTCACCACAGGATCGAGTACAAGAAGCGCTTAATTCTCAGATGACGGCATTGCGTGAGCAGGCTAAAGCAATGAGATCAATAACGACCAAGGGCAGTGATCAGTATGCGCAGCAAAACTCGCAGAGCTCGAAGATTGCCTTTTTAAAAGAAGATCAATCAGAGCCGGATCAATCGGATGCGACACTTAAACATCCGGTGAGTCCTTATACGTTATTTGCGGGATCTGTTATTCCTGCGACCTTTGAAACTGGGATTAACTCGGATTTGCCAGGCACGATTATTGCGCGTGTGTCGCGTAATGTTTATGACACACGGACAGGGAATTATTTATTGATTCCTCAAGGCACTAAAATCATGGGCAAATATGACTCCCAAGTGGCGTATGGTCAGGAACGTGTGCTCATGGTCTTTACACGCTTATTATTTCCTAATGGCACCTCTATCAAACTGGATAATCAACCAGGCGCTGATTTGCGTGGATTCGCTGGGGTGACAGGGGATGTTAACAACCATTACTGGCGTATCTTTGGTAATGCGTTGATGTTCTCTGTGTTTGGGGCATTGGGTCAATTGTCACAACCATCGGGTGATAACAGCAATGGTAACGGTACGTCGAATCAGCAGGTGATTTATGCTGCCATTGGTCAGCAGTTAACGCAAACGGCTGCGCAAATGTTGGCTAAAAACATGAATATTCAGCCGACCATTAAGATTCAACCAGGTAATAACTTTTCGATCTTAACCACGCGTGACATTGTGTTTCCGAGCTGGTATCGCTTTGATAACCCAATCAACTCAGGAGATCAGGCATGAGCTTTTCAGTGCACAACCGCCTAGGCTTATATTTTATCGCTATTGCGGTACTTGTGTTGTTGGGGATTTATTTAGCGATTAAGACCTTTGGTGTGCGTATTAACGTCAGTGATTCAATGCCAATGGGATTATATATTATTGATCACACATCAGATGAGCACGTGATTGCGCGAGGCGATCTGGTTGAAGTGTGTTTGCCACACAAGGTTGCTGTTGAGGGCATTGCCAAGGGATACATTGATGCGCATGGTCATTGTGCTGATGGTTCTGGTTCTTTGATTAAAGAGGTCATTGCCTTACCGGTTGATCATGTGCAATTGACGTCATCACAGATTATTGTGAATCAAAAGGCGTATTATGCGCCAAGTCATGACATCTCGTTATCGGGTATTCCTATTACGCATTTTATTAAGCCAGGAAACAATCAGCGTTATGGTTATTGGCTGTATGGTGCCAATAGTCCTGATTATTCATGGGATTCACGTTATTTCGGTGCGGTCGAAGCACACAACATTATTCATATTTTAAAGCCTTTATGGATTTGGTCTGGGGCAAAAGCTGCTAATCAAGGTGATAAAAGGGATAAAGGCAGTAATGGAAATAAAGAAAGTAAAGAAAGTAAAGAAAACAAAATCAATAGGTCAGGAGAGCAGTATGCATGATAACTACCGTAATGACGAGCATTCAGAAGAAGATGTGACTGGCACGCAGAATGTGAGCATTAAGACACGTATTCATTGGTTTTTTCTACGTGCCATGCTCATTGGTATGGTGATTGTCTTTGCCTTTATTGGTGCGGTGATCGGTTACTGGTTAAAGCAGTATTGTATTGAGCATTTGCCTTTTGCAGCGATGTTTATTGGCTTTGCCAGTTTTACTGCATTAACGGTGATTGGTGCATTTATTGGCAATCGTTTAGGACTTGCCTTTTTAGATCGATATCACCTTGAGGATTAGAAAAATGGAAGAAGCACAAAAAATAAATGAAATGAAGAAAATGAGAAAAATTAAAAAAATGAGGAGAGAAGGATGAAGTTAAAAGGTCTTATTCGTGTCATGGGCGGTGGTTTATTGCTGATGCCTTTTGTTTCTTTTGTCACTGTGACGCACGGTGCAACCAATAACACGAAAAACGGTGTTGGGTTATCGCAGGCACATATTGTTGGAGATTTACAGGCAGTCAGGGAGTTTTATGCGGTAAAGGGGATGACGTTGCAGCAGACAATTAAGCGTTGGGGTCAGTCACAAAATACGCCGATTGACGTGGCTAATTTGCCGGATATTACGCTTAAAAGTGACAAGTTATATATTGGCTCGCTGTTATCAGAAAAACCTGACGACAATGTGATTTATCAGTTATTGGCAGATAATTTTGGTTGGCAAGAGGCTAATGCTCCTAAAGTGGTGGTTAATAATCAGAATTTGCCAACGGATCATTATCAGATTCGCTTTTCATCGCCATTACAAAAGTATTTAGCTAAGGCGGATGATGGCAATTATCTCAATCATAGCAATATTCATGTGATCGCTGATGATAAGGCGCAGGCTGATAAAAATAATAAAAGCAGCGAGCAAGTTAGCGCTGTGCATGATGAAAATAAGCAGGGTAGTGATGACTTACAGGCTCCAGATCAATCAAAGGATGCGCCACAAGCAGTACAGCAAGTAAAGCGCACAGATAAAACGCATTTATCGAATTCATCAAGCTCATCAAACTCATCAAACTCATCAAACTCATCCAATTCATCCAATCCAAATAACTTAGGGGTTTATCCATCGTTATATGTGAATAAAGAGAGCAAAGTTATTGCATTTAGTTTGGGCAAGAATGATCAATCAGCGCAAGCATTATCGATTAAAGAGCCAGAGCTTTATCACTTGTATCAGGGGCAAACAGTGCGCCAAACGATTGATCGCTGGGCAAAGCGCAATGGCTTCACGGTAGTCTATCAAACGAAGATGGATTTTAACATCACACAAAGCACTACCTTGTATGGCGCATTTTTATCTAAAGGTGGACCTTTGCAAACATTGCTTAATTCGTTAACGCAGACACCAACGCCACTTAAGGCAGAAGTCACCGCAAATAAGGTATTGCTTATTAAGCCAGATCGTTACAGCTCTAACTTCTTAATGCCTGGTCAAGATCAAATGAAGCGTGGTGATATGACTGACAGTCATATGAATGAACAAAAATCATAAGTAAAGAGGGGAATAGGGATGAATCAATTCGGTATTAAACAAAAATTTATGACACAGATGAAGCAAACGAGAGTTGCTTTTGTTGCTGTTATTGCAGTGATTACTGGCAGTGTTGTGTTGTCAGGGTGTGCCAATATTGAGGCGACGCAACAAGCGGCAAAAGCAAACTTTAACACAGCGCAAGATATTATGGCGCAAGCCACTGCTAAGCAGGATAATGCGCTTATCTCTTATAACAAGCAAATTTACATTGCAGATAAAGGTTTTGAAGTTAAAGCACCTTCTGAGCAGTTACCGAAAGTCTTTTCTGAAAGTTTTACCTTTCGCTCTAATCAGAAAAAAGACTTGTTTGAGATTTTAAGTGAGATTGGACAAAGCAGCAGTGTCAGTGTTCGTGTAACACAGGATGCGCAAAGCTATATGGATCAGTTGTTAAATGGCGATGATAAAAACAAAGCAAGCAATGCACAGGTAGCACCGATTACGTCTTTACAGCCTCAGAGGAAGCAAACGCGTGATTTAAAAATGTCGTTAAATTTTCAAGGAACATTAGCTGAGCTTTTAACTTATGTGACAACGCATTATGACTTATCGTGGCGTTATAATCACAACCGTGGTGTTGTTGATGTTTATCATTTAGAAACACGCACCTTTGCATTGGACATGTTGCCAGGGACTTCACAGACCAAAGTTAAGATTGAGAATGCCTCTAAAGGTGAGAATGCTACACAAAACATGAGTAATGATTTTGATTCAGGGGTGAATGATCCATGGAAATCAGTGCTCAATATTATTCAGGATATTATTGGGAAAGCAGGTAGTGTTCAGTCTGATCCTGCCAGTGGTTATGTGACAGTGACATCGACCCCCGATTTGATTAACAAGGTACAGAATTTCATTAATACCTTAAATACAACGGCACGTAAGAGTATTGCGTTGCGTGTTGATATTTATGATGTTGAAACTTCGGGGTCATCTAACTATGGGATTGATTGGAATGCGATGTATAAAGTCACCAAAGGGGCGTTATCATGGAGCACTAATGGTATTCCTAATCCGTTATCTGATCCTTATTCAGGTAGCGTGCAAACTGCTACGGTGACAGGGGGCATTTCATCAGGTCCTTTTGCGGGCTCTCAATTAATTGTTTCGGCTTTACAGCAAATGGGGCATACCACCTATGTTACTGGTACAACGGTTTATACCGTTAATGGCAGACCTGCACCGATTCAGGTCAGTCGCTCAACGGATTATGTCAAAGAGACTTCAGTGACCTCATTAGGGACTAGTTCCATTTCGTCTGATAATGTCCAAACCAGTATGACACCAGGCACGATTAGCACAGGTTATACCGTTGATGTGACGCCACGTATTATCAAAGGCAATAAGGTGCTATTAAGTCTCTCCGTCAATATTGCCTCATTATTAAAAATGCGTCAGGTGACATCTGGTCCCAAAGATGCGCAAAGCACGATTGAGCTGCCTGATTTACGTAATAAATCATTTATGCAGACAGTGCCTTTGACATCCGGTCAAACGGCTGTGTTAGCAGGATTCCAAAATGATACTAATAACGACGGCACCAATTCTGTGGGACCTCAAAAGTATTGGTATTTAGGTGGCAAGCAGGCAACTAATAAAGAGCATACGGTGACTGTTGTGATTGTAACACCTTGCATCATTGATAATAACGAGTCTGAGGCTTAACAATGAAACGGTATAGGAAAGTAAAAGAGGAAAAAGAGGTAAAGAGTGCTAGAGAGGAAGGCAAGAAGACATCAGTTCAAACTGACCATTCATATTCTTCATCTTCGCAATCACCTCAATCACCTCAATCACAGCATATTCATTTGCCAAAGCTTTTTAAACGCTATGCGTTGGGATGTGATTATCATCATGTGACCAATAAAAAGGCGTTTTTAAAAGAGTATGGCAGCGACTATGGTTATTTTAATGCTAAGCATAATCAGGCGGTGGTCACTAAGCTTAAATCACATTTGAATAAGTCACTGTTGTCATTATTGATTGCCAGTGAGTTTAGGGATTTTTTATATATCACTGATCAGCATGGTAATGCAGCACAGGTTGAGTCTGCTGATGGGCAGATGCTTCCTTTGTTTTGGATTTGTCTTGTTCAACATGGGCGTGTGGTTGATTCAGGTTCGGTTTATACCAATCAAGCAACAGGAGAAGATCAGATTTATTCAGGGGATATGTTTATCTCACGCGATCGTTTACCGTTATTGATTCATCACTTAGCCAATATCAACCGTGGGCATAATGAGGGTGGTCAGAATAATACATTAACCGTGAGTATGAATTGCAGTGATGATATTAGTGGACTATTTCATGGCTTTCCAGAGGATGTTTTTTATCTTCAGGTCTTTGATATTCAACGATTTTTGGCTGATCCCAAAGTATTGGCTTTATCAAGAAAGTATTTGGTGAGACCTGTTAAGGGTAACAGTCTTAGTGCCAAAATTGCATTGGTTGTTTTAACAGCGGGTCTTATTTGGTATGGCGTTGATAAATATTTGGATTATAAAGATCAGGAAGCCTTACGTATTGAGAGTATGGCAAGGGCGAAGCAGCAAGCACTGCATAAAAAGCAGCTGAGAATCGAAAAAAGTAAAACTTTTATCGGCTTGGTTAATCAGAACAATGCCAACTATGTTTTGCTGTCGATTATAGCACGCTTATCTAGCTTACAGTACCTCGTTGAAGGATGGGATTTAACCGCAGTGAACTATGATCAACAGCGTGTGGGTGTCTTGCGATTAACCTATCAGCGCAATCAGTATGCAACTTTAGATGGCTTTATTCGTGAGAGTACTAAACTTTCGCCGTTGAAAATGGATGTCGATAAAGATGCGTCAAAGGCACATGTTGATGTTGCGATTATGAGTCGTTTGTCTGAGCCTAACTTAACATTAGATGCCTTTAATCATGAGCAAAACAGACTCATTGCTGCGACCAAACTTTTATCGGTGATTCAAAGCTATTCACTGACTTATGTTGCTTCACAAGCCACAGTGGTTGATGGGCGCAAAATTCAAACGATACAGGTTAATGGGCTAGGGGACTACACCTTATTGGCACTGACTCAATCAGCGGCATTTAATCCGTATTTTATTATCTCAGACCTTAAGCTGAGCATTCATGACAGCATGATTACTAATTGGAGTTTTAAAGGAGTTATTTATGAATAAGACAAGTTATAAGATCGCTAAGGGCAATAAATATCATATGGCATCTATCAGCCAACTACTCATGATTGTGATGGGATTAGCCTGTGGTGTTGCTCAAGCTCAAGATATCAAGAACGACGATAACTATGTGACACAGATGAAGCAATATCAGCGCGAGCTTGCGTTGTCTTCTGCACAAAATGAGGTCATCGATTCACAGCTTAAGCGTGAAAAGATGAAGCTGCAATTAGATGCCATTAAAAGTGGTGATGCCACCAGTATTAACTTTGCTTCAGCACAAAGCTCAAATGGTGATCCTAATGCCAATAACAACGGTGCCAAAATCGTACTCAATAAATCTCAAACATTTATTTTGATGGGGGTTTCAGGTCCTTCCAATAATCTCGTTGCCTCATTGCATTACGACAATAGCTTATTCCCTGTGAAAAAAGGCGATGACATTTCAGGGAAATGGCGTGTATTAGAAGTGATGCCAAGTTATGTGAAGTTGCAACAGGTCAAACATCCGGATGATATTCGCGTGGTGTATCTGGCGCAACCTGTTCAAGAAAGTTCAGATACGAAAACAAGCTAAGCAGTTTTTTTAAGTGATTTTTATTTTTTATTGATCACTTTTTTACTTCTTAACATCTTAACACCTTAGTAGAGGGTTAATTATGAATACAACACACAATACAAGTAATACAAGAAATCTCACTGCAATGAGCAGCAGTGGGATAAACACGAGTTCAAACTATCAGCGCAATGTCATTAGCGACTTTAGCATGTTGCCATTTAAGCCGATTAAGATTCTATTTATGGATGAGCTTAAAAGCCACCATCAGGATTTTATGGTGTTTGAAACCAAAGATCATGATACGGCGGTAATTATCTCAACCTCGGCAGCCAATCGTGTTGAACCAATCATTAATAAATACCGCCTTGAAGCAACCAGACAGCTAAGAAGCGATAAAACACGAACTTTTTACGTCAACCCTGGCGTACTAATTGAAGCAAAAACAAGAGTTTCTGTTGATGAAGGGGTGGTTGATCGCGACACGATGATTAAAAAATTTGACAACATGATCAGCCATTCTGTGTCAGAAAAAGTGAGTGATATTCGTATTACGGTAACCGGTATTGAAGCCACGATCAGCTTTAAGCGTTTTGGCGAGTATCGCGAATACAAAAAAATCTCATCAGAAGAAGCCAGACGCTTAATCAATGCGGTTTACAATGCTAAAGGCAAGGAAGGGCAAAAGGCAAAAGAGTTCAGTGCCAACAAAAAAATGCAGACGATTTTAGAGCGCATGATCAATGGGCATAAATATCGTATTCGTTTTGCCTCGACCAATATTGAATCACCTGATTATCATGTGAATGAGAAGTTTACCGAGTGTTTTAATGTGGCGTTACGGAATCTGCCGACTGATCGGCGTGACATTCGCCCGTTAGATCAGTTAGGTTTCGAGCCTGATCAATTAGCTTTGCTTAAAAAAGCACAAGCAGCACCCAAAGGGGCAACCATTTCATCAGGGCCAACTGGTTCCGGTAAATCAACGATGATGGCATCACACATGTCACAGATTTATCAGCGCTTTAAGGGGCGTAAGAACTTTCTAACGATTGAAGACCCCGTAGAGTATGTAATACCTGGCTTTATTCAAATACCGATTAATTGTCCCGTTGACGCGACTGAGGAGTTGAAAGCCAAGCTATTTATTGAAGCCATTATTACTGCATTGCGCTCGGATATGGATGTCGGCTTTTGTAATGAGATTCGTGATAAAACAACCGCAGTGCTTGCGCAAAAGATTATTCAATCAGGACACACATTCTTATCGACAATACATGCTAATAATGCGTTAGGGATTGTTGATCGTTTGATCTTTGAAGGGGCAGAGCGTGAGATAGTTTGCGGTAGTGGCTTTATTAATCTTTTGATTAATCAGGCATTGGTGGGCACCGTGTGCTCACAGTGCAGTGATGACATTGACGCGTTTACTGGTCGGGTTAATCGTAGTACAGACGCATTATTTAAACAGGAAGCTTTTGATCTCTTAGCGCGGATTGATATGGTGATGAAGCGTTACCAGTTAGATAGTGATTTAAAACATCAATTACGATTTCGCAATGAATCAGGATGTGCACATTGTGCTGATGGCGTGACAGGCATGACGATTGTGGCTGAGGTGATTAAACCGACAACGCGTGTTTTGCAATGTTTACTTAAACGCGAATCAATCAATGCGTGGCAAGAATGGCGGCGATCAGGCGGCAGAACCAAAGCTGAGCATGGACTGTTAAAAGTTTTTAGAGGTGAGGTTTGCCCGACATTATTTGAAAATGCCTTAGGTGATATTGACACACTTGAGATCGATGATGATGTATTTGAACCATCATTCTTCGCACCTTTTTTATCTTCTTTATCTTCTTTATCTTCTTTAAAGTCTCCAGCATCATCAAATGCCACTGCTGAAGCGCGGTCACCTATTCATCATGAAGATGATAAAGCGGTTGACGACCTTGATTCTTTTGATTCATTTGAGTCTTTGCATGATCAAAACATCGATACCGCAACAAGTCAAATAAGTCAAACCAGACAAATAAGGCAGGTGATTGCATGAAAGATTTATTAAATAAGCTCAATGTTGATCTACAGCAAAAGCTGCAATCCAGTAAGTTATTTAAGAGTGATCATGAAAGCCTATACAGCAGCTTCAAGCGTAAGCTTTTAAAGCTACAGTTTACTGCCAAAAAGCGTCGCAACTTTTATGATGTAGTTAAGCGCTTACTTAATTCAGGCTTTAGCTTTGAGAATATTCTTGATCAGATGATTAAGGAATATGAGGCGCATAAGAAATGGCATAATGATATGCATTTATATGCGCAAATTGCAGGGGATATTCATCACCGAATGGAGCATGTCGGGCTTGAGTTTCATGAGGCAGTCAGCATTTATATCCCCGAGCAGGAGCTGATGATTTTAGCATCAGAGCGTCAGGCTTCAGTGAACACCCTTAAAAATGTGATTCATGTGTCGCAATCTTTAGAAAAAATGCGCGGCGTTATTGTGCAGAGTCTTTTGATGCCTGTGGTGTATATTGCCTTGATGTTTGCCATGGTTGGCATTGCCTATTATGCCTTAAATCCAATTATGCAAAGCGCGGATAATATGACGCGTTTTAATCCATCAACGTTATCTCTTTATCATTTTAGCTCATGGTTTGCCAAGCATTATGTCAGCTTGCTTATTGGGATTATGGTTTTTATTGCGATTTGTATTTGGAGTGTGCTGTATTTTACCCATGAGGTGCGTTATCGGTTTTTGGATACAGTACCTCCTTACCTTGTTTATAAGAATCTTGCGGCCATTCGTTTTTTATTAGCATTGTCATTGATGATCAGTGGTCATAATCAGGTGTCGATTCATGCGGCTTTAGTACGTATTGGTGAACATGCCACCAACTATTTATCACGCTTTATTGATCGCATGATTGATGGGGTGGCAGAGGCAGGTACTTTACCTGGGAAAGTCATTGCTGAAAGCGGATTATTTAACGCACAAATCGCCTGTTTGATTGCGATGTACGCGAACTCAAATGAGTTAGAAAAGGGGATTTATGAGCTGGCTAATAATTATTTGGATGAGCAAATCAACCGCATTAAAAAAATGTTTACGGTGATTAACATCACTGTGACGGCAATCGTGATTATGTTCTCGCTGTGGTTTATGTATGCCGTGATGATGGTAGGACAGGGCTTTAGCTAGTTCTTTTAGGTACTTTGCCATTGCTGAATATCAATGTTTTGAGTAACAAAAAAAGCAAAAAAATTAAATTTTAAGATGAATGAAAGGAGAAAAATGTCATGAAAAATAATAGCCAAAATAGAGAAAAAAGAGAAAGAAGAGAGAAAAGAGAAAGTAATATGAGTGAACAAATGATGAAAGCTGACCGTCAACCGCTGTTAAGTAACAGAAGAATCAAAGGGTTTAAGAAACAGGAAGGTCTGTCGTTGATCGGGGTGTTATTAGCAATCGTTGTCGGTGCGATTGCCACTGTGATTGTGATTGCTTATTACGGTAATGTTGAAGAATCACGTAAAGCCAGTGAAATGCAACAAGCGATTGCGACGATGTCGAGTAACATCAACAGCATGGCACAAGCAACGGATGGCAGCTATCTGGGGTTGACTGCGCAAACGGTGATTAATAGTGGCGATGTGGTCTCTTCTTTAATTAAGGGAGCAGCAGGCGCACAAGTGATTGGTACTTCTTGGTATGCCGGCAATCATAACTCAACAATTGATGTAGCACCGGCTAATGGTAATACGCAGTTTACGGTTACATTAAACCAAATTCCTAAAGAGGCCTGTTCTAAAATTGGTCGTTATTTCTTAGGTAAAAACTCTCAAGGGGTATCGGGTAATGGTCAAGCCGCGGCAACGGGTCCTGATCTTGCGACAGCTTGTGCGCAAAATGATCCAGCATCATTAGCGATCACGTTTAATTAATCCTTGAGTGAGCTGTGTTTCTAATGCTTTTAGATCAGCATTCCCTTTATTGACTAAGGATGTTTTTATGGATTTAAATAAAGAAGATAAACAACTGCAATCAGTTTGTAAATCAGCGCGATTTGCACCTAAGCAACAAGGTTTCTCGTTGTTAAGTGTATTGCTTGGTTTGGCAATTATTACCTTATTGGTTGGCTGGTTTTATATGAATAGTATTCGGGATCGGCAGAATGATCAGGTTAAAGCACTCGGTAATACCTTATCGCAATATATCTCAGCGGTCCAGGCGCGGGTTTCCAGTTATGATGGGTTGGCAACTGGCGTTTACAATGGGATTGATTGGCTCAAATCTAATACGTGCGGAGGCACAGCCAATAGCGCCTTTCTGCCGTGTAATTTTGTGATTCATTCGCCATTTTTACGTCAGGATGTTTCAACAAATATTACTGATTTAGATGTTGATCAAAGTCGTTTTACAGCAACCATTACTGTGGGTCCCATTGAGTCTTATGATGAGGGTGCTTATCACTTATCGCCTCGCTTGGGTGCGATAATGGTTAATACTATTAAAAGCCATTATGGGAACGATGGGAATGGGGTATTTAATGGTATCTCAGCAATTAGTTACAACCAGACGACCGCTGTCATGCAAGTACAAATCAGTGTTCAAAATGTGCATGGGGCATGGATTAAAACCGATGGTACTGTGGCCATGGAAGCCAATTTGCGATTTAATCCAGCAAAACCTGTTGATCATCGTGAGATCACCGATGTTTCTAATATTGTGATGAATAATACGGGTGCTGCCGAGATTAGCAATACCTATGGAGCGATGCAATTAAGTGCTGCGGGAACCTTAAGTCAGATTGCCAATAATGTTGTTAACTCAGCCACCAATATTTATCAAGTCGATGGCAGCCGTCAGATTTCGATGCGCGCACCAACGACGCAGTTGTTAGGAACAAATAGCTTAACGCTGGGCGTGGGTGCGCAACAATTGGCATTTAATACGGCCAATATCACCTTATCAGGCAGCACATTTAACAATAATGCGCAAACGACCAATATGAATTCAACGGTGACGAATATCAATACAAACAATGGGACGGTGTATCTGGGGAATCAATCTGGGACGCAAGGCGTATCAAATGTCGTGGTTAATGATATGACCATTCGCTCGATGGGCAATCAGAAGTTAAGTGACTTATTGAAAAATACCAGCCCTTATTATGTGCGCCAGATTATTTATGGTTATCAGATACCTGCCACTTCCTTTGTCGGCTCTTCGGTTGTGTTGCAACGTAATACATGGAATCTCAATTGTCAGCCTGGCGAGTCACTTTATATCGAATCGACCTTGCATTTGAATGTCGGTGGGGCTTGGAGTGGTTGGGGTCAATCCTATCCGATGACACGGGCGACGATTAATAATGTCACTGTGACGTTATCCTCAATCAATGGTGGTTCTGCAAGCAGTGCTGAGGGCACCATCATTGCGTATTGCAAAACCGTTTAACAGAGACTAGAAAAATGAATAAGTATCGCAACATCAAGTTAAAACATGGCAAAGAGGGTGGTTTTGCACTTGTTTTGGTTATGTTTATCATCGCGTTGATTGTAGGTGGTGGTGTTTGGACGTATACCATGCACAAACGCAGTCAACAAAAGAACCTAGCCATTGATTTAGGGAATCAGGTAGCTATGTTGAGCTCTGCGGTTCGAGCAAGATTAGCAGATGCGCCAACATTAGCTGTTGGCGATCAGGTTGGTGTTAACTGGTTAATCAGTAATACTTGCGGCGGGACAGCAACTAAGGCTTATTTACCGTGCAACTTTACGATTCCCAATAGATTAATTCGACAACCCGTGCGTACTGAAATTACGCATGTTGCGCCAAGTGATATTCGTGCCACGATTCACGTAGGACAAATTGTAACGCGTGCTAATGGCATCGATGAAATTGCCCCTTGGCTTGCTGCGATTGTCGTTAATAGTGCCAAAGCGAAATATGGTGTGATTGGAGATCAGATATTGGATGTCAGTAGTGCCTATCACTTAGATAAAAACACGGCAACGATTAGCATTGATATCACGCGTGACGCGACCACCAGTGTGTGGTTGCATGCCGATGGCACTAATCAGATGGAAGCAACTTTTAGGTTTAATCCAGCAAATCCTGTTGATCATCGTGAATTAATCAATCCATCTAATATTGAGATGAACAATACCGCAACTGCACGTATTGCTAATAGTCATGGCGGCTTAACCATTCAAGCAGCAGGCAATATAAATAACAATGCCACTGACATTCAAACACAAGCGACAGATGTTAATACTACCGCAGGCAATCAAATTTGGATGAAAGCCAATGATACGAATATAACCTCGACGACGAGTATGAGTGTTGCTACTGGATCGCAGAGCATGAGTATTGATGGTGCTGGTTTCACAATGGGTGGCGTGAGCTTTAATGATAATACACAAACCAGCAATCTAAACTCAACAACCACAAATATTAATACAAGTAGTGGCACGGTATATTTGGGTAATCAAAGTGGGGTATCTGGCGTCTCTAATGTTGAGGTGAACGATTTTAATATTAAATCGATGGGCAACAAAACCTTAACGCAATTATTAAAAAGTCGGGCGGGTGAATATCGATTATTAAAAATCATTCCTGGCTCAAGTATTCCTGGCTGGACAATGGTCGGAGGAAGTGGCGGCTCTTATGCTTGTGCGCGTGATTTAGGTCAGCCGTTGCCGCCAAGTGTATTAACCAATAATGTAAATGCGATTCGCTCAATGGAGCAGGGTGGCTGGGGCAATATGGTTCGAGGCGGTACCGGTTGTGATACCTTTAAAGTCGTGCTTGATATCAACTATTGGGGGTTAAGTTGTCCGCCATTAGGGGGTCAGGCAGGTAGATTAGCTATTATTTCTAATTTATATGCGCCTTACTGGAGCTTTATACCAGGCTCAGCATGGCCATTGAAATATATTCGCATGACCTCCAGTGATGTCAGTTTAATTTATACCTGGTCGAACCCTGGTGCCTCAGAGGCATCCCCTGGTCGTGTTGAAGGTAATTTAACGTTTTATTGTTATTATCTTAATGCAAGTAATTAAAAGGATTAGCTATGAAAAATGTATTGATTATAGTAGGTGTGATGCTTGATTTAACACACACTGCGATGGCGCAAACCCACTTTGGTCAGCCTGATAGTAGTCGCATTACATCAAAGCCGTTAATGGTTAAAGAGATTATGCAAGAGGTCGATGAGACTCATGATGTATCAGCTAAAGAAAATTTATTGAAAGAAGCTGCCAAAGCACGGTCTGGTTTGGCTTATTTACAGTTGGGTCAACTTGCATTAAACCAGTCATTACATTCCGGTGGTAATGTGAGTCTTGATACAGCAAAAGACATATTGAGTGACTTTAAGCAGGCGGTGCGCTTTGGCTACTTGGAAGGCTATTTAGGAATGGCCACACTGTACGATAAAGGGTTAGGGGTTACCCAAAACAGCTTTTTAGCGGGGTGCTATAACAATTTAGCCAAGCTTAATCCAGATCAGCGCTATATTGACCTGTGCAACTCACGAATGGCGCAAGATTTTGTGATTGTTAAACCCGAAGGGCTGCAAAATGCTTACGAGGTCAATTTAAAAGCGCAAAACTTAGTGTCTGACTTTTGTCAAAAAGGGCAGGGTGAGCTACTTAATGCGAGACTCAGTGAGCAGTTACGCACGGCACTTTTTCAAAAGATTTGTCAGACTAATAATGTAGTGACAGACACGCAAAATAAACAAAACGATTTCACGCTAAAAAATGATGATCTGATATTAGTCGATGGTGCTTTAACTGTTTATAAGCATGGCGCTTTAACAACTTATCAATTGCCTTTACAGAAAGGGCAGATTGTTTATCAAAAGAACCCTGAATATAGCGCATATATCTTTGATGGCAAAGATTTACGCATTGCTAATGAGGGTACGGTTATTCAGCGCGGTAGCAAGATTTATAGGATCGAGCAGGGTCAAATGAAACTTGGATTAAATAAATAAAATAGGCAGCAAAAAGACAAAAAGACAAAAGAGCAAAAAAGAAGCAAAAATAAACAAAAAGAACAATGAACGATAAACAAGCAAAGGAGAATTTACAATGGGAAATCAATTATTACAGCAACTGATTCACGATGGTAAACAGATTATTAAGTTACCTGTGGTTATTGCATTTGTGGTCGTCACTATTCTTGTCTTTGGTGTCGTTAATACGTTAGTGAGTGTTGTGGTTAGTTTGTTATTAGCATCTGGCTATTACCTACTTGCCTGGTCGTGGCTTAACAGAAAGCTAAACAAAGATAGCAAAGACAGTAAAGACAATAAAGAAACTAAAACTGATGTGAATCAGCAGTCACAAAATAAAGGTGCTGATGAAGCTGTTCAAGCAGATTAATGCATTAATTCAGCGGAATTTAAAAAGATAAATTAAAGCAGTCAAGAAATCGAAGAACCTAAAAACCGGAAATTAAACAAATAAAAAAACAAAACAACAAAAAAGGAGAAGTCGTCATGGCTAAAGGTACAGTAAATGAAGTGACATTATTAGGACGTTTAGGGGCTAATGCGGAAGTGCGTTATATGCAAAATGGCACATCCGTTGCCAATTTACGTGTTGCGACAAATGATGGGTATAAAGATCGCCAAACGGGTCAGTTTATTGAAAATACGGAGTGGCATCGCGTTGTGTTTTTTGGGAAATTAGCAGATACGATTGCCCAGTACACCACTAAAGGCAGTTTGATTTATGTTAAAGGCAGACTGCGTACCAATCAATGGCAGGATCAAAATGGTCAAACGCATTATACAACTGAAGTTGTCGGTATTAGCTTTCAGTTAGTCGGTGGCAATCCTCAGCAAAATACCCAAGCACAGCAACAGGGTCAGCAACCTTCAAATGCACCTCAAGTTAATAATGGCACTAACTCTCCAGCCTCAAATGCCACGACTGAGCAGGAACAACCACCTGTACCTAGTTATGAGGAGTATGCTAAGCAGCTTGATGATTCAGATGAGGTGCCCTTTTAATGTCTGAGTTATCTGTTTCACCGACCTTAGTTGTCTTGCCTACTGCGCCAACTGTAAAAAAGTACTTTGTATTTGCCGTTTACAACCCATCAAATGAACAGGTTGGCTTTTCAGATAGCGATAAGATGATTTACGTAGATGAGTTTTCCTCAAGACAAGCAGCGAAAGCCAAGGTTGATGCGCTTTATGACGATAGTGAAGATGACAACAAAATGTTTATTTGGCGCGAAATACTAGAAGCACAAGATAAGCGTTTCGTGGCCAAGATGACTTATCTTTTTTTCATTCATCCTGCTGATGCCGATGTAATGAATGATCGAATTATTTTTGATTCAAAAATGACGACAGATCAGGTTTTATTGGCACTTGAGCATGAAGTTGAATTATCGATGAGGCGTAGAAGAGGTAAGGTGTTGGGTAAAATCGAGCTTAAATATTGCATACCTACCATCGATGATTATACGGAACAAACACAATGTTGGTTATATCTGAAGCAAAGGGAGAAGGCTTATGATTTTGCGTAAACTTTCAAAGTTTGGGTTAGATAACCATCCTTACTCCGTTTTGAATGAGCTATCTATCTTTTTGTTGATGATGACTGTGTTTGTTGGTTGTCTTGCATTGATGGTCTATCAGTCATTTTTTGAAGCAATGCACTATTTGGGAATGAATGTGATTGTTTTCAAAAAAGGTATTATTGACTCTAATTGGCAAGGTCTGGTCATTATTGGGTTATATGGTCTTATTTATTGGTGGGGCTACAAAAGACTCAGCAATGAAAAAGGTAATATTATGCTGATTGCATTAAATACGGCAATATTTAGCGCACTTGTCTTGGGTTTTGTGGGCGATCTTGTCTTAAATGCTATTATTGCTTGGAAAGTTAAATCACTTGGATTTTTTACCCATTCCCAAGGTATGGCATCATACCTTAAAGATTATTATCACTTAGTAATGGCTAAGAATCTTTTTGCTGGTAGCATTTTAGTAATCAGCTTAATTCATCTTTTAATGAGACGGACACCTAAAGAGGACGTTAAAGCCTCATCAGGTAAGCTAGGAAGTGCCAAGCAAGCTGATGTGCCTTATCTTAGAAAAATGGATTTTGTGACCGATCGCTCTAAGGCATTAGCTGGGGATGATTATGCGATAGGCAAGCTTGATGGTGAGTATATTGCAGTTGAAAAACCAATTAATACACTGGTGATTGCACCACCTAGAAGTGGTAAAGGTGTCTCAGCAGCCATTCCCTCAATCTTAGATGCTAAGCATAATATTTTTGCCTTGGATATTAAATCAGAGCTCTTTTTGACAACGTATGAGGATGCTATACGCAAAGGCAAAAAGCCTGTAGCGATTGATCCTTATCGTGTCCTTGACCAGTATGGTGATTTTAAAGGTTTTCAGGTGTTTCATTATGATCCTTTAAATCCGAATCATGTTAACTTAAATGATGAGCTGACGCGTGATCGTTATATTGCCGCATTAGCAGGGGCGATGATGGTGGAAGGGAAATTTGAAACTGACCACTTTAAAGAAACTGCTAATTCAATCTTACAAGCTGCCATTGATGGGTTTTTAGGGACTGGTAAATCACTGACTGATTTATATGATACGTTTGCGCCATTAGATAAACCAGGCACCATCAAGGCACTTGAATCCTACCAAAAAGAAAATAAAAGCCGAAGGATAGTTGCTGGTATTGGTATGCTTAAAAAGGTAGCTGATAAAGAGGCTGGTTCTATACTGTCAACACTTTATCGCTGCTTTGATTATGTGGCAAGTCCCGCATGGGCGCGCTTTTTTAGTCAAAAGGGTTTGAATATCCAAGACTATGTTACAGGCAACAGTGATCTGTACTTAATTATCCCTGAAGACATGGTGCCACGTTATCCTAAAGTTATCAGGATGATTTTATCGATGTTGGCAACGCATTTATCAATTACGCCTGCGTATCAGTTACATCCTTGTTATCCCATCCAGATTGATGAAGTGGCACAATTGGGACCTGTACCTGAGATTCCCATTCTGTATGAGATATTTGGTGCCAAGGGCGTGAGACTGTCTTTATATTTTCAGTCAGTGGATCAGGTAGATCGGTTTGAAAAAGCGGATATGATTAAAGGCTTTGATCTTATCAGAGTCTTTGGTGCTAATGACACTAAAACCATTGAGTGGATTCAGAAGCTTGGCGGTCGTCAAACCATTATTGTTGAAAGTCGTAATGAATCGAGCTCTAAAAGTCGCAGTACACGTGCAGGACTTTTAACGCCTGGTAATGTCAGCACATCAAACTCAACTAGCGAACAAGAGACTGCCACTGATTTATATCATACGGATGTGATTCGAGAACTTGATCGTTCAAAGCAGTTTGTCTTTAAAAGTGGCATGCGTTCATTTATCTGTGATCGCATTTTTTACTATGACGATCAGCGTTATAAAGGGCGATTTGGCATCAACTATGTTGAGAAAAAAGACCTCATCAAAAAGCCCATCGAGAGTCATATGAATAATGTGCACGAGGATGACCAGGATCAGCCAGCAATGAAGGATGAATCTGGTGAAGTTGAACAACTTACTTTTAGCGATGAGCAATTTTTTAATCAGCCAACAGGCAATGATTTTATCGATGAAAAACCATTGCTCAACAATTTAAAGAAGCAAGTTCGCGTATTAATTGATGAAGTCGTTGAAAATGCAGATGTGGTTAATCAACATATTTTTACAGATGCATCCAAGCGTTATATGAGTTCGATGATGGTAGAGCAATTAGCTAAGGATAGCCGGATAGCACTAGAAATTTATCTGAAGATTATGCGCCATCATCATTTATTGGGGGAAATAGAGCATGTTAATGGTGTGGCTATGTATGAGCTTTTATATCAGGTGAAGCTACCACATGATGAGCGATTTTTGATACATCGGGCAAATGAAAAACGAAAAGTATAAAAAACATAAGGTGAGATATGATTATAAAAAAACCATTAAACTATTATGGGCAACAAACAACGATTGAACTTGAGCATACTAAACGGAATAACAAAGGGCAGGTATGGAAGCTCAATGGGGAATATACAACAATCGAGCAAATCTCAAAAGCGTTATCTTATCCTAGTGTATATGTGTTAAGGCGGCGCATTACTAACGTTGGGCAGCAGCGAGCGTTTACCGAACCTTTTTAATTTTAAAAAACATTAAGGATTTGCTATGAATAAATTAGATGATAATACCTTTTATCAATCACAAAGCATTTGGAGTGACGATGAGGGAAATACCTTTAAAATCGTCTTTGGTTACTTTGAAGATAAAGAGACAGCTTATAATTTTCCTGCAACAGTGAGGTTAATTTGGGAAGCGGGTGAATTCCATTTTTATGAAAAGGAGACAGTCAAGAGGTCATTGGTTACACGTGATGATATTAGATATGAAAACGACATGCCGCTTGAAAGCATTGAAACATTGTATAATTTAAAAACGGCTGGTCAAGATGATGTGTTTTGGAGATCCAACTATACAAAACGACTTGATTGTATTAGAAGAGAGGTGGTTACAAAAAAAATTGATCAAAATATCGATGTGGCTTATCAAGAATTATGGCGAGTGATATTTGTTATTATGGATAATATAGCAGAAGCTATTAAATATGGCGGTGAGCTTGAAATTGTGGGGAATTCACTAGATAATGCACTTAATTTATGGAAAAAGTCTATTTGTTTAATGCAGGGAATTAAAACATTTTCATATCAAACCCATGATGATCATTTAATGAGTGTTCATGAAATTTTAAATGAGGTATTCAGAAGCTTAAATATGGACAGTAGTTATAGATTG
This sequence comes from Cysteiniphilum litorale, assembly GCF_003428165.1. GTDB lineage: Bacteria > Pseudomonadota > Gammaproteobacteria > Francisellales > Francisellaceae > Caedibacter > Caedibacter litoralis. The sequence continues at coordinate 52,137 of NZ_QLIQ01000021.1, forward strand.
ATCAAACTAGGTCAATCAAAAAAATATGAAGCATTGAATGATATTAATATAGCAGCCAAAGGGCTATTGAATGGGAAATATATTTTTAGGTAATCTTAGCATCTAAGATCTACAGCTATCCTTTTTATCGTCAATCAATTGAATCCGTCGATTAAGCTCCTTGAGGGCTATTTTTAAAACACCCGTATTACCATTATCCTTTGCTTTACGGTAACACACGCCGATAACTTCAATCAAACCAGTATCTGAAATCTGTCTTTCACTTCCTGTTGAATCAAGCAGTAAAGCATAATCACGCTCACGCTTATTACGCATACGTTGGGCATTTGATTTTGGCATGACAATCAAGAATTTTTCGTTACTGTGACGATAGTATAGACACAAAATCAAGCCTGTACCATTAATATTCTTAGCTTGGTGATTTACTAGTTTCAGTTGACACTGAACGAAATCGAGGGGAGGGAGGATATAGATACGCTCAGTGCAACGTGAGCATATTATAGTAAAATACAGATAAAATATAGCGTTTACACAAGTTGAAATTATTTATTTTGACAGCCTAAAAAATGGAAAGATGTGTAATCGGTTTCACCTTCTGCTATGGGATTGCTAATAATTAATGAGTTAAAACCATCAACTTGGAAATGTTGTGTGTTACCTTGAATTGTTCCTGCAAAACGATCATCACCATACGAATAACCTGTCACATTTAACACTTGATATGGTTGGTTTCTTCCGCTCTGAAGCAAATAGCCGCTATACTACCTGAGTTCGGAATTAAAATCCTTGATTTAAAAGGGTTTTATGGTGTTAAAATAAGTAATTCTTATGGTAATTTCTCAAGATCAACATGATAGAACTACTTATTTCAACATTTTGCCGTATAGACGACTTTTGCATTATCTATGAAAAGCAACTTAAACTCAAACAAATTGGCATGGATAGAAACAGAAAATATGGCAAAGCACAACAATTAGCAGTGAGCGAAATTATGACAATTCTTATTATGTTTCAGATAACTCAATATCGCAATTTCAAAACATATTACAACGAGTTTATAAAAGTTTATTGGCGTGAATATTTTCCTCAAGCGCCATCGTATAACCGTTTTGTAGAACTGATGAGTCAAGCTATTTTACCTTTGTCTTGCTTTTTAACCTATCACCAAGGTGAGCGCACTGGTATTTATTATGTTGATGCAACAAAACTGCCAGTTTGTCATAACTTACGCGAGAAGAAGCACAAGGTATTTGATGGTTTAGCAGGTAAAAGCAAAACCAGCACAGGCTGGTTTTTTGGATTGAAATTGCATCTGGTGGTTAATAATCTTTGTGAACTTGTTAGCGTTCGAGTCACTCGTGGCAACACTGATGATAGGACACCGTTGTTGGATATGTGTAAGGAACTTCAAGGGGTGATTTTTGGCGATCGTGGTTATGTATCCAAAGCCAAAGCAGAATGCCTTGCAGAACAAGGGCTTAAATTGATTACTACTCTTAAAAAGAATATGAAAAAACTATTTAGAACACCACAGGAAAAGCAATTGTTACGCCACAGAGGCATGATTGAGACACTATTTGATCATTTAAAAAATAGTTTAATGTTATGGCATACAAGGCATCGCTCACCTGTAAATGCATGCACACATTTGATGGCATGCTTAGCTGCATGGGTTATCGATCCTATCTCTATTGTGGGGCAGAAAAGGTTGAGTATTTTATGAACCGCAACTCCGAACTGAGGTTATACTGATTATCTCCATTGCTTTTTATCTTAACAGTCATTAATACCGGAAAATATGGACCTCCATTTATTTGTGTGGCATCAACACCATCCCAAACTGCAAATTGCCCATCGCATGAATGAACAATTTCATCAAAAGCATTGCTTGCATTCGCCATAGATGCTCCGAAAATCAACGGTAAAGTTATTGCTATCATTTTAATTTTCATCAGAGAAATCTCCTTTTTGTTTCATGTTTATTTGATTCACTTCAGTTGATGAGTCAATGAAGCGAACAGTAATGCCGCAAATTTATGCATTACAAATATAACAACGTTTTTTGTCCTACGTTATTTGTGGCAAATCGCATAAAAATATGAATGACCTACCCCACTAAAGTGGGGTTAAAATCTGTTTTTTTGAATTTTATGCGAAGATGATTTTATTGTTTTTTAAAAATAAACATAAGTGATACGAAAAATTAACATATAGTGTGTTGATGCAGTTAGACCCGATTTAGATTAAATTTGATTTTTACGCCTAATAGGTGTAATATCTTGTTAAGATAGATAAATGATTTAACTTATCTTGGATATTTATAAAGTAGAGTTGAGCAAATCCGCTGTTAAATCGTTGAAAAAGATTCCACGGCGGATTATTGAAAAATTGTTTTTATGGATTGATTTGGTTGAACACGAAGGCATCAGAGAAAGTCGCAAGATAAAATCTTTTCATGATGAGCCTTTGAAAGGCAAGAGAAAAGGTCAGCGATCTATAAGATTAAGTGGACAGTATCGAGCGATATATATTGAGCTGGATAATGGAAAGTATGAATTTATAGAAATACAGGAGATTAATGCGCATGAATATTAATGCATATAGTCATCTAAAAGAGATGCTGGGAGAACGCCTAACATTAGCTATGGCAGTGCGATCAATTAGAGAAACAGATAATATCAGTCAAGGTGATATGGCTAAGCAGCTAAATGTTACACAGGCATATCTTTCAGATATAGAAAATCGTAGAAAAATGATCAGCCCTAAAAAGGCAGCAGAAATAGCTGATATACTTGGTCAGTCTCAGAAACAGTTTATTAGGCTTGCTATTCAAGATTTACTTGATAGAGATGGATTACACTATGATGTTGATCTTCATGATGTTGCGTAATAACTGATTTTTATAAAATTCTCTCAGCAGCGAATAATAGTGTTTTAAAGTATACTTGCTAAGGCATCTCGCGCGTTTGCTTGTGAAAGATATATCAATGAACAAATGTATGTATATTGTTTAGCAAGCCTCATTTTTTTGATCTCATCTGCGGAGAGTTTGTTAGCGTCTTCTGCGAATTGCTCTATTTTTATTTGGGCAACGCCCTTTAAATAGGTAAATCCATCACCTAATGAGCTTAACCAGTTATAACAGGCTATGGGTGAGTAGACCGACCAAATTGCTTCAGTCAGCCCCTCCGCAGAACCGGACGTGCGAAACTATCGCATCCGGCTCCCGAGTAAATTACATGCTAGTGCAACTTCGGTAGTTAGAACATCGATTTA
>NZ_QLIQ01000022.1 GCF_003428165.1 Cysteiniphilum litorale
ACCTTAAACTCGGATGAGTAACTTGTCCTTTTTGTGCTCATAAATACGCCCTCTGTTCATTTCACTTTCAACAATATATCGGAAATGAATTTCAAAAGATACTGTTTAAATTTCTTGGGGTATTATATAATGTATACACTACATATCAATCTATTTGATTTAAACGAAATAAATACGATAGTTGATAATGTGTTTAATGAAGTATCAGATGGTTATCAAGAAGTAGAATGGGAAGAGCGCAAAGATGAAAATTTAACAGAAGGTTTTAGCTGTTATGCCAAGTTAACCGTTGATCAAAATGGAACGCCTTTGTTTGATACTATGTCAGTAAGTACATTGCCTTGGGCTTTGGGTAAGCTTTGTCAAAATGCTTTAGATCAACTTGTAATGACAGAGTTTGAAAAAAGTTGTGAGAAATTGCAAGAGGGCTTGTGTCGTATAGAAAATGAGCTGCCACTACATCCTGATAATGAGGGTTTAAAAGTTTTAAATGCAAGTTCATTATATAAACTTAGTAAGTTGCTAAATGATTGGGCTAATTTAAATCTGGAAGATAACCTTTGGCTTTTTAAAATTGATTGGAAAGAAATTAAAAGTAGCAAAAAAGAAGAGCAGCTAAAATTATTAAGACATGATGGTATGGAAAATGGTTTATCTCGAGATAACCTATTGTTTGATAGACGTGAGGAGGAGGAAGGTGCTCAAGAAGCTGATGAGGAAAATGATGCAAATGAATTTGTAATGCCTATTCTCAATAGCTTTTATATAGAAGATATCGAAAGAGTAATTTGCTTTTTATCAGCAGGCTTTGACCATAAGCCATTAATGAGCTATTTAAGCTTTGTTGATGAAAAACATGTTGATTTATACACTCCAAATGCGTTACCACTAATTGCAGATAAGTTGTCACCAGATATGACGCCAAGAGCAAGATGGCCTTCAAAAATATCACATCAGATGTCTTTAATGCAGCAGTTTGCTATCAATACGGTTTTTGACGAATTGCATAATGAGGGAGTGCTATCAATAAATGGACCGCCTGGAACCGGTAAAACAACGCTGTTGCGTGATATTGTTGCTGAAAATTTGGTTAATCGATCGAAGGTATTGGCTTCTTTTGATGATGTTAGAAAGTCATTGGATGAGCAGTTTTATCCTAAATCAGAGCTTTTTGGCTTTGAAATGGTTGTTGCATCATCTAATAACAAAGCAGTGGAAAATATTTCAAAAGAGCTCCCCTTGAGAAAAGACATTGATGGTTTATTTAGTGATTTATCCTATTTATCATCAGTTGCTAATCAAGTAAACGCTAAGAAAAGGAAAGGGCACTTGCAAGCGATGAATGACCAAGAGCATTGTTGGGGCTTGATTTCAGCAGCAGGTGGAAGCTCACGTAATAGAAAGAATCTAGTAGATAGAATGTTTTATACAAAGCATTACCAACCATATTCAGAGCAAGAAAGTAAACGTCCAACAGGATTTGATTATTTAAACTTTTGGCGCTGGCGAGATGTGGAGCAAGAAAAAATAGAAAGCTTTTCACAAGCAAAATATAAATTTAATAAGAAATATGATGAACTGGAGAGATATCGAGATAAGATTAAAAAATTTCAGGAGTTACAAGCATATTTTAAAGAATATAATAAAGATAAGGCAACGATAGAACAGAGGCAGGCACTAGATGTTGCTAAATTGGCTTATGAAGATTATGTTGCACTAAATGAGTCTATTGAGGAGAAATGCAAACGTTTTGAAGAAAGAATTAAGTTTATAGAGGACGAGCTTAGCCTTTTTAAAAAACCTCATTGGTTATCATATCTTTTTAAAAGAGCAAAAGTTAAAGCTTACCAAAATCAGTTAAGCACCATAACCAAAGAGTTGCTTGAGCAAAGAAAATTGTACCTATCATTTAAAGATACGCATGTGGACTTTGATAGGAAAGTGAAATTAAATCATCTAAAAAACAATCTTGAAAAAGCTCAAGAAGCGCTTGGTAAAGCGGTTTTACAATTTAAAAACAAAGAAGCTTTATTTGAGAAATTAAATCAGTCATTGGTGGATTTGCGTATACCCTGTCATACTCATAGTATTTATGATGTAGACACCCAAAGACAAAGTTATTGGCAAAGTGAGCATTTGAATTGTTTGAGATCTGAACTATTTGTTTGTGCAATGCATTTACATCAATCTTGGCTTTATGAAGCCAGTTGCTATGAACTATTTAGGCAAAATGTCTTGTTTGGGTTAAGTCAACTTTTGCAAGGAGGATGTCAAATAAGGCAGGAAACCTTATGGAAATCTCTGTTTTTGATGGTTCCCGTTTTATCTACGACATTTGCATCTGTTGGAAATATGTTTAGATCAATTGGATGTGCGCAGTTGGGTTGGTTAATGATTGATGAGGCTGGTCAAGCAGTTCCTCATGCAGCAGTAGGTAGTATTTGGCGTGCGAAGCGAACAGTTGTAGTTGGAGATCCTTTGCAAATTGAACCTGTTTTTACGACACCACAAAAATTAGTTGATAAGCTCATGGATAGTGTCTTGCCAAACTCATATCAAGATTGGTTACCCTACCAGTATTCTGTTCAGCAGGTAGCGGATCGGGCAAATCAATATGGCTGTAATATATCAATTAATAATCAGAAAACTTGGATTGGTATTCCTTTGTGGGTGCATAGAAGGTGCATTGATCCTATGTTTAGTGTGGCAAATAAAATAGCGTATGAAAGCCGGATGATCCATGGCTTTGAAAATGAAAAAATACAACCACAGCTTCATTCTAGCTTGGGGCAGAATAAATGGATTCAGGTCAGCGGTGTTTGTACGGTTAAGCAATATGTGCCAGAAATTGGAGAGCGAGTATCATATTTATTACAGGAGGTTACTAAAAATAGTAAGAGCGCACTGAGTAGTATATATGTGATTACGCCATTTAAGGCAGTAAAGAAGGAACTACAAGCATTGATGTATCGACTTATGAGTCAGTCTAGTATCTTTAATAATGTGGGGTATAAGGAATTGAGTTTTTGGATTAAGAATAATATTGGTACAGTTCACACTTTCCAAGGCAAAGAAAATGAGACGGTTATTCTTGCTCTGGGTTGTGATCAACAAAATGAAGGGGGTGCTTGGTGGGCTTCAGGTAAACCAAATTTACTCAATGTGGCAATTACTCGAGCAAAGAGGAATTTATATGTGATTGGGGATTGGAATATTTGGGGGCAAAAGAAATACTTTAAGGAGTTGTATCAGCAATTGGAGAGGAATAAACGCATCGAAAATGTTTGCTAATTGCTAGCTTAAAGTTTGGAAGGAACCCGTTCACAAATCCTTAATATGACGAAGCACATTGCTATATTCTAAAATCAGTCGATCTTGAGTGATTAAGTTTATGCCTTCAACAGCCGATTGAGCGATTAATGCTCGATCAAATGGGTCTTTATGAATATCGAGTGTTAACGTGCGTAACCAATTGGCGTGATCAGCTAGAAAGGGCAAAGATTGTAATCCGGATTCTTCAAGATGATTGGTAAAATCAGGAGCTACTTTGAGTTTGCCAATAGATTCTTTAATAGTGATTTCAAAGATACTCATTGCACTGAAAAAGATATCATTATCAGTGTTTTCAATGATTTTAGTCAATTTGGCGGAGAGTTTTTGAGGCTCATATAATAGCCAAATTAAATAATGGGTATCGAGTAAATACATTTATTCACCATAAAAGAGTTGGTCAATAGCATCATTGGGCGCGTCAAAATCTTCAGCCATGTAATATGCTGTTTTAGAAAGCTTTCCAATAATGCGTTTTTTCTTTTCCACAGGAATAATTTTAGCGACTAATTTTTTGTCGCGTGTAATTAAAATCTCCTCACCAGAGGTTGATACTAAATTAATCAGCTTGGGGAAGTTTTGTTTGGCATCGCCAATACCATAGATATGATGCATAAGACCTCGCTAAATTAAGTTATTCATTTGATCTTTTGCTAATATAGTTGAATATTCCCTGTTTGTCCAAGTGTTTGTTATTTAATGCCTAAAATGCCTAATGCCAGTAAACACCATAGCTATACCATGCTCGTTAGCGGCATCTATGACCTCTTGATCGCGCATGGAGCCACCTGGTTGGATAATGGCGCTCACTCCTGATTTGGCAGCGGCATCTATGCCATCGCGAAATGGGAAGAAGGCATCTGATGCCATTACTGAGCTTTGAATACTCAAGTTGGCATCATGTGCTTTTTCAATCGCGATTTTTGAGCTAAATACGCGGCTCATTTGTCCGGCACCAATGCCGACAGTCATATTGTTTTTGGCATAAACAATAGCGTTTGATTTGACAAATTTAACCACTTTCCACGCAAATAACAGATCTTGTAGCTCTGTATCGGTAGGTGCTTTATGAGTGACAATCTTTAATTCATTTTGATCTAGCTGATAAATGTCTTTATCTTGGACTAACAGTCCACCTTCAATTTTCTTCAATTCAAGCTCAGCAAGATTTGGTTTTTGATCATAACCACAAGCCAATACACGTACATTGGGCTTAGCTGCGAGTGCTTTAAGTGCCAAATCATCCACTTCAGGGGCAATAATAACTTCAACAAATTGTTGATTAATAATTGTTTGTGCAGTTATCGCATCAAGCTTTTGATTACAGGCAATAATGCCGCCAAAGGCTGAGGTTGGATCGGTTTGAAAGGCTTTTTGATAGGCTTCGGTTAATGAGCTTGCCACTGCAACGCCACAAGGATTGGCATGTTTAACAATAACACAAGCAGGTAAGTCAAAGCTTTTGACACACTGTAAAGCGGCATCAGTATCAGCAATATTATTATAAGATAATGCTTTACCTTGTAACTGTGTCGCCTGTGCTACTGACGCATTAGGATAATCAGGTTCAATATATAAGGCAGCTTGTTGGTGAGGATTCTCACCATAGCGCATCACTTCAGCTTTGTTAAACTGTAGATTGATTGTATTAGGAAAGTTATGTGCTTTCTCTCCAGTTGCTGGATTTAATGTGCCTAAATGATTAGCAATCATGCCATCGTATTGTGCGGTGTGTTCAAAGACCTTACATGCCAAGCTAAAGCGTGTCGCAAAGTCTAAAGCACCATGATTGTCATTTAGTTTTTGTGTAATGTCGGTATAGTCATTAGGATCACAAATCACGGTAACATCTTGATGGTTTTTTGCCGCTGAACGCAACATTGTCGGACCACCAATATCAATGTTCTCAATCGTTTCGCTGAAACTGACATTCGGTTTTTCGATTGTTTGTTTAAATGGGTATAAATTGACAACAACCAAATCAATATTCGGGATATCATGTTGCTGCATAACCGCTTGATCGATATCGCGTCTACCAAGAAGTCCACCATGGATTTTAGGGTGCAGAGTTTTGACACGCCCATCCATCATCTCAGGGAAGCCCGTGTAATCTGATACTTCAATTACGGGAATATTAGCGTCTGCTAATAGCTTGGCAGTGCCACCGGTTGATAATATTTCAATATTGAGTTTTTGCAATTGCTTGGCAAAGTCAACAATCCCTGTTTTGTCGGAAACACTAAGCAAAGCGCGTTTAATTGATCTCACGAGATTTCGCTCCAAAAGAGTACGTTAAAAGCGAGGTGATTGTATACTCATCACAAATCATTTTACAGTGTTTTTTGCGTTGTATAGCTAGTGCAAACCACTTTATAGTATTTCTGTCTTTAGACTTTTAGCGCTTTGACTTTACTCAGGGGGTGATTGGCATTATTGGCTGAGCGTTAGTCGAAGCTATCCAATATCTTTGTATTTCCCTTCGACTTCGCTCAGGGTGCGGTAGAGCTTATTGGTTGAGCATTAGTCGAAGCCTCTTGTTGTTTTTATCCTTACCTTTTGACTTTGCTCAAGGTGCGACAAATAATGTAATATATCTTGATATATATCAATTTCGGCTCTATGCTTTATATAGGTTACTCATTAGAGGTGTTTTGTGATGATTCATACAGCGAAATTATTCATGAATGGGCGTAGTCAAGCCGTAAGATTACCTAGTAGTTATCGTTTTGACTGCAAAGAGGTTTATATCAGACGTCATCCTGAAACGGGTGATATTATTATTTCTAAAAAGCCAGGCTCGTGGGAGGATTTCTTTGAGATGAAAGAAGGCAAGAAGATCCCTAAGGACTTTATGGCTGATAGAGATGATGAAATGCCACCGCAGAGAGATTTATTCTGATGGTAAATACAAAGCGCTACATGCTTGATACCAATACAGCAAGTTATATTATTAAAGGTGATTATCCTGCACTTAAAACACATCTTATCAATGTGCCTATGTCGAGCATTTGCATCTCAGCGATTACTGAGGCTGAGTTGTTATTGGGTGTGGCTAAAAAGCCGAGTGCAAAACATTTGCCGATGATTGTTAATGAGTTTCTACTGCGTGTTGAGATCTTGCCATGGACATCACAAGCGGCAAAAGTTTACGCAAAATTACGCGCAACCTGTGAAAAAGAGGGTAAGACATTATCATGCATGGACATGCTCATTGCAGCGCATGCAAAAGCTGAAAATGCAGTATTAGTGACAAAAGATGGAGCCTTTTATCATTTGTCAAAGCATCTTGAGCTAGAGGATTGGACAAGTGATGAGTGAAAAAATAGAGAATGAATAATGTGGTGAGCTTTACCGTAAAAGTGAGTTGCGGTAAGATATTCAGCCAACAATGCCAATTGTACCCTGAGCGCAGTCGAGGGGGCTCAAAGGCAATAAGTGGCTTCGACTAACGCTCAGCCAGCGTATATAAGGTAGGGAAGAGAAGAGATTATGTTAGTAGCCTGAGAACTACGCTGTAATTTTTTTGTACTTAATGCGATGAGGGTCAACTGAGTCATCGCCGAGGCGTTTTTTCTTATCTTCGATATAGGCCTCATAATTCCCTTCAAACCAGACAACATTACTTTCACCCTCAAAGGCTAAGATATGCGTTGCTACGCGATCTAAGAACCAGCGATCATGCGAGATGATCATCACCGAACCTGGGAAGGCAAGAATGGCTTCTTCAAGTGCGCGCAATGTCTCGACATCAAGGTCATTCGTTGGTTCATCAAGTAATATGACATTGCCACCCTTGCGCAGTAACTTCGCTAAATGCACACGATTGCGCTCACCACCGGAAAGTTGGTGAATAAATTTCTGCTGATCAGAACCTTTAAAGTTAAAGCGTCCAACGTATTGACGTGAGGGAATCGTGTACTTGCCAACAGCGATGACATCGAGTCCATCAGATATCTCTTCCCAGACGGTTTTATTACCATCTAAGGTATCACGGGATTGGTTGACATAGGCAAGCTCAACCGTTTCACCGAATTCAACATTGCCCGCATCAGGTGTTTCAATGCCTGATATCATTTTAAAGAATGTCGATTTACCCGCGCCATTTGGTCCAATAATACCAACAATGGAACCTGCTGGAACCTCAAAGCCAAGCTGATCAATCAATAAGCGATCACCAAAGCCTTTGCTGATACCATCAATGTTAATGACCTTATTGCCTAAACGAGGTCCAGGTGGGATGTATAAGTCTTGCGTGGCATTACGCTCTTGGAACTCTTGAGAGCTTAACTCATCAAAGCGCGATAAACGTGCTTTTGATTTGGCTTGGCGACCTTTGGCATTTTGACGTACCCATTCAAGCTCTTGTTGCAATGCTTTTCTATGTGCTGTTTGTTTTTTCTCTTCTTGGGCTAGACGTGCTTCTTTTTGCTCTAACCAGCTTGAGTAATTACCTTTAAAAGGAATCCCTTCACCACGATCAAGCTCAAGAATCCATTCAGCAACATTATCTAAGAAGTAGCGATCATGGGTAATCGCCACAACAGTGCCTTTGTATTCTTGTAAGAAGCGCTCAAGCCAAGCGACACTTTCAGCGTCTAAATGGTTTGTTGGTTCATCTAGTAGCAGAATATCAGGAGATGATAATAGTAGTTTACATAGTGCAACACGACGTACTTCACCGCCTGAAAGCTTTGATACATCAGCATCCCAAGCCGGTAAACGTAGCGCATCAGCTGCAATCTCAAGTTTGCGATCAATCTCCCAAGCACCAGCTGCATCGATTTTGTTTTGTAGCTCACCTTGTTCGGCAAGCAGCTTGTTCATTTCATCATCGGACATTGGCTCGCAAAATTTCATGCTAATTTCATCAAAGCGTGTAACCAGTGCTTTTAAGTCAGCTAATGCTTCTTCAACATTGCCCTTAACATCTTTTGTTGGGTCAAGTTGTGGTTCTTGCGGTAAATAACCGATTTTAACTCCTTTGCGAGGTGCTGCTTCACCGACGATCTCAGTATCAAGCCCTGCCATAATACGCAAAAGTGTTGATTTACCTGAGCCATTAAGACCTAAGACCCCAATTTTGGCACCATCAAAAAAAGATAGTGAAATATCCTTTAAGATATAGCGATTGGGCGGCACAACCTTACCAACGCGATGCATGGAATAAATATATTGTTCAGACATTTAAGAATCCTTAGTTTGTTTTGTAAGATGGATATAAGTACGTATGCAAATATTATCAGGTATTTTTTGGATTCTCGGATCAAGTCCGAGAATGACCATAAATCGTCATATTCGGGCTCGACCCGAATATCCATTATTACCAAAAAACTATTGTTTAGGTACTTAGACATAAATGCAGGCGATTGTATCAAAAAATAGATAGCCTTGGTATAGTGCTTGCAAACTGTTTTGAAATTCAAATGGAATTAAATCAACAACCATGGTGAATAAGTTATTTACAGCATTTTCTAAGCACAAGATAGCCGGCAAATCCTGAAATTAATGAACCACCTAAAACACCAACTTTGACCATATTCATAAGCTCTGGTGTTGCAAAGGCGAGTGTGCCGATAAAAAGGCTCATGGTAAAGCCAATCCCACAAACCAAGCCAATGCCGTATAGTTGCCCCATAGAGAGTTGGCGTCCGATTGTGAAATATTTGGTTTTGCTAAAGAGATAAAGACTAATAAATATTCCGATTTGTTTTCCTAAGAATAATCCTAAGATAATCCCAAGTGATACCGGATGAACTAAATGAGATAAATTCATGCCACTAAAACTAATTCCTGCGTTGGCAAAGGCAAATAATGGTAAAACCATGAAGATGATCCACGGATTTAGACTATGCTCAAGTTTTAACAGCGGGGAGTTTTTCTCAGTGTGTGGAATGGTGAGTGCCAAAGCGACACCTGCAAGGGTGGCATGTACGCCTGATTGTAAAACACACAACCACATAATGACACCAACAATCATAAATGGTGCAAGTTTTCTTACACCTAAGCGATTCATGCAAATAAGTACCACAATGCAGATTAGAGCGGCAAATAGTGATATAAGCGACAAGTTGCTAGTGTAGAATGCGGCAATAATCACAATCGCGGCAATGTCATCAAAGATGGCAATAGTGGTTACGAGTATTTTAAGTGATGTCGGAATGCGCGAACCAAGCAGTGCTAATATCCCTAAAGTAAAGGCAATATCTGTGGCTGTTGGAATTGCCCAACCATCGATATAATTTGGATTATGCTGGTTGATGAGAAAGTAGATAAGTGCAGGTACCAATAAGCCAAATAAAGCAACAATAGCAGGAATGATAATATTGGACTTACTGGAAAGTGTACCACCAACAAACTCGCGTTTTATTTCTAAGCCAACTAATAAGAAGTAAAGCGCCATAAATCCATCATTAATCCAATGGACTAGATTTTTCTGTAAAGCAAAATTACCAATGGATACGCCAGCATAAACGGTTTCTAACATATGATAATACGGGCTAAGCCATGAGTTATTGACAACAATAGCAGCAACTGCCGCGGTAAATAAAATAATACCACCAATGACCTCAATGCTGAGCTTTCTCTCTTTGCTCATGAATGATTTTCCCCTTCTTGTTTTCGGATTTTTTTAAACTGCTCTTTATGGTAGAGTGTTTTGAAAATTACTCAATGCGCTTTATAGCAAGTGTTTGAATAAGTGTTGATGTGATGGTGTTTTTATAAATGGAATATTCATCGTTGTTTTTAAAATACGCCTGACCTGTGCGCACGAATGGACCCAAAATAAGACCAAATACCATGCTGGTTACCGCCTCATCACTAAGTGTGCTAGTAATCTGACCTTTATTGCGATAAATCTCTAAGTAATCTAAGAGCGTTTTCCATTTACTACCTTCTGGTGCGTTACCCAGACCAAACAGCTGATTTTTACCACTTTCAAGGCGTTGCCAATCAAAGAGTCTTACAATATCAGGGTTCGCATATAATAATTGCAAGCGCATATTGATAAAGTGTTCTAGAAATTCAGCAAAATTACGGTCTTTATCCAGGTTGTGATCGCCCATCCAGCCACTATCAATCAAGAGACTAACTTTGACCTCTTGCCATAAGTGAACCTTATTCTCAAAGTAATGATAGATCAAAGATACAGGGACATTTGCTTTCGTCGCAATATCACGTAGTGATGTTCCATCAAATCCTTTTTTTACGAATAATTTTTTGGCAGCATTAACAATCTTCTTTTGCCCTTTTTGTTTTTCTGTCACACATAAGCTCCTTGACGGCAATTAGAAAGCATTATACTTCTAATGGCTGGTTTTGCGAAGTCATCAAAGCATTTGGCATTCAATCTTTTTTCAATTAGGGTATAAAAACAAAATTTTATCGAGATTGATATTCATAAATTCACATTCGTTAATTGGTGAGCTATTTTCCTGTAAGTAAACTTTGACATTGCGTAAGGCAATAAATTTACCTGTTATTTCGCTATTGATGTGATCTGTTAGACGCACTCCTGTGCGTATTGATATTTCTCCTGTTATGATGTACTGATCTGTATGCACGGTAACCGGTACAAAATTACGTGTGCTATTTTTTGAGTCTGCTGCATTGTAATAAAACGGCATAATGTCATCCTTGAAAAATGTTATTGCACCTTGAGTATATACTACAATCTTGAAAAAGCGAGTTTAGCCAAACCAACGGCTAAAGAATCCAGCGCGTTCAATAGTATTATTGGCATAAACGGGAATTTCAATCACTTGGTATTCTCCCGCACTAATGACAAGTGTACCTACTTTTTGTCCTTTGTTGATGGGTGCTTTAAGCCCCGGTAGGAGTACGATTTTTTGAGTCAAGTGATTAACAAACGATTTAGGAATTGTTTTGGTGATGGTGTCTTTACCAATGACGGTGAGTTTAGCATCTTTAGTGGCATCGGTAATAGCAGTATCATCAAGTGAAATAACACTATCTTTTGTGTACAGTAGTTGATCAGCGAACTTACTGAAACCAAAATTCAATAGCTTTTCAGACTCCTGCTCGCGCACATAAGCGCTAGGTGAGCCAAGAATCACACTGATATAGCGTTGGTTATTCTGTACAGCAGAGGCAACCAAATTATAACCTGCTTTTTCGGTATAACCTGTTTTGATACCATCGGTTCCTTCAAACGTGCGCAGTAGCTTGTTGCGATTATGCTGAACAATGCCATTAAACGTAAACGTTTTTTCAGAATAGAGCTTATAAACTTTAGGGTAATGCTCAATAAAGCTGCGTGCTAAAATCGCCATGTCATAGGCGGTGGTGTATTGATTATCTCCAGGCAAGCCATCAACCGTGGCAAAATTGGTGTCGTTCATGCCGAGTGCTTTGGCAGTTTTGTTCATAAGATTAACAAAATTACTATCAGAGCCGGCAATAAACTCAGCCAGTGCAACGGCAGCATCATTGCCGGATTGAATGATCATGCCTTTTAATAAATCATCAACGCTAACACGCGAGCCTTGCTTGACAAACATTTTAGAGCCAGGTGTTTTTGCGGCAGTTTCACTTATTTTCACTGTTTGATCTAGCTTTAATGTGCCTTGGTTTAACTCACCTGCAATGATATAAGCCGTCATGATCTTGGTAAGACTTGCTGGCGCGCGTTTTTCATGCATGTTGTGATCGGCAATAATGTCACCTGTTTCAAAATCCATCAGCAACCAACTCGCAGCATTGAGTTGAATAGGATGAGGTTTTATGATAATTACAGGTGGATTGCCTAGTGTGTTAGCAATTGAAAGTGCTGGTGTTCCGGCAAAAGCAAATATTGCGATAAAGGTACCAAAGAGTATTTTTTTAAAGTAGGTTAATTGCATTACAAGGTGTTTCCATTTCTCATGACAATGCTAGAAAGATAGCAATGAGTCTGAGCTATTTCAAGGGCTTATAGCGAAAGCTTATTTGGTATTCGTCGTATTTGCTGTTTTTCCTGCTTTTACTGATGAAGAACTTGTTGCAGGAGCGGCATTACTAACCTTATTATCTTTACTATCCTTGCTGTTAGCCGTTGGCGTTACATTTGTGGGTGTTTTCGCTTTTGTTGTTTGTGCTTTTTCTTCTGCCAACATGTTTGCTTTAATTTTGTCTAAAGTTGGCTTGATATCGGCATATGCTTTATTAATTTCACTATTAAATTCGCCTTGACTTTGTGCTTTGAGCACTGTTGATACTTTTTTCTCAAGCTCAGCTAGCGGCATATTGCGTGCCTCAGCGGGCATAATGTCTAAACCAATGGATTGATAGAGTTTGGATAATGCCTCATGCGCACGTGCTAAGGTGACATCTTTATCAAACTGTGCGGAAATCGCTTCAATACCGCGGCGGATGGTAATCTGCTCATTACCTTGGTTGGCTTTTTCAAGTTTCTCGGCATGATCAAATAGTGCCATGGATACTTTGGCTTCCTGCACCGCGTAATGTGCGTCTTCTTGCCATAATAAATAGTTAGTATAGGCAATACGCACTTGCGTTAATACGGTAATGGTTGTGGCAATTTGCTTTAATTGTTCAAAACTATGTGTTTGATTGGCAAGACTAATGGCATAAGGTCCGGTTAATACCGTTTGGATCAAGTTAAGAGATGCGCCAATATTGCCACCCCACCAGTATTGATTTCGCATGAATTCGTTGTTAGTTGCATTATACCCAAAAGTGAAATCAATACCGGGCAGCATATTAATGATTGCTGCTTGAATGCCTTTTTTGGCAATTTCAGCTTGATATGATGCTTGGCGTAATTCTGGACGATAAATTAATGCTAAAGTATCCATTTTCTCGAATTGTGGATTGATATCCGGTAATTGCGCGAGATCCGTACCTGGATTTGTCAGTTCAAATTTGCTATCAGGAGAAGCATTCATTAACCGCGCTAAGGTTGATTTAGCATCAGCAATTTGTGCATTTAATTGGTTGATTTTGCGGATAGCTTTAATTAAAACTTGTTGATAATCAAGCTCAATTTGTGGTGTGTTTGCTTTGCTATTTGCAGCTTCCTTGGAACGTTTGAGTGCTAGCTCAGCCTTTTCTTTAAAGCGAGTTACCTCAGAGATCATCGTTTGTGCTGTCCATGCTTTCCAATATGCTGAAACGACTTCTTGGATAAGTTGTTGTGTGATTTTACGACGCTCTTCTTCAGCAATCATCACGCGATTGGCTTGTTGCTGCGCTCTGGTGTAACTTAAACCAAGATCTAATAAGCTCCATTGCAAACCATATGATTGATTAATGACCTCGCGTGGTGTGAAACTTTGCTCACCATTTTGAGTTGTGCCGTTTGAGTCAACCAGATTCTGAATTAAATCATTATTTCTAAAGCTATAATCCACACCAGCATTCAGCGCCGGTAGCATTTCCATGTAGGCAGCTTTTAAATTGCCTGACTCAAGCATTAGCTGTGCTTGCTGTACCTTATGGTCTAGATTATATTTTAGCGTGCGCGCAATGGCTTCAGATAATGTGATCTTATGATCTATTGCTTGTTGCGCATTAAATGCATTATGTAAACCTTTGTAGGTGTTGTTAAGTTGAGTTTCATGATCAACTGCCTTTGGTGTAATGCTACACCCCGTGATTACCAATGCCGCAAGTGCTATTGGTAGGAGCTTGATTGATCGAGTTAGTTTGTTTGCAGGATTATCCATAATTATCTCCACTCATTGATGTTGAATGCTGGGCATATAAGTTTTGCTTAATTAGAAAGCTAGTTGATAATTTTTAAAAAGCAAATATTTAAGAGATAAAGTTTTGATCAATTAACAAGTGCGGAGATGTTATAAAATAGCATTGACTGTGCTGAAAAAGGGCGGATCAAGCTGTTTGCTAAATTTTGCTATTTTGGCTATTTAGTGCACGCAGGAAATTGCTGTATACTATGCAAACTATTTCTCACTGGGAAAATCAATGAAAAAAATCTTAATCATTAATGCCAAGAAGCAGTTTGGACACTCTAAAGGCGCATTAAATCAATATATGTCTGACGTTGCGCAGTCACATCTTAGCGCTTTGGGGCATGATGTTCGTGTGACGACAATTGAGGATGGCTATAATATTGAAGATGAAATTAACCATATTCTGTGGGCAGATGTTGTTATTTATCAAATGCCGGCTTGGTGGATGGGACCACCGTGGACGGTGAAGAAATATATGGATGAAGTATTTACACATGGGCATGGCAGGCTTTATGTTAATGATGGTCGTAGTCGTGATGACGTATCTAAAAAATATGGCTCAGGTGGGTTGTTGCATGATAAAAAATACATGCTATCTGTGACTTGGAATGCGCCAGCTGAAGCTTTTGAGGATCCTAAACAGTTCTTTCAAGGCGCGGGCGTTGATGGCGTGTATTTGCCTGTGCATAAGGCAAATCAATTTTTGGGTATGCAGGCATTGCCAACGTTCATGAGTAATGATGTCATTAAAAATCCACAAGTTAATCATGATGTGACGCGTTACAAAAATCACTTAAGTGATGTGTTTTCTTTAAAAAGTGCGTCAGCAGCGCAAAATGTTGTCGTAGAATATTAATCTGAAATAGTGATAGCACGTCCAGTATTTGCATATTGGATGTAAATTTCTTTTGTTGGGCGCGGTAGAAAATCCCCGCCTTTTTGAGGCCATTCGATCAGTGATATCGTGTCATTGGTGAAGTAATCACGAATCCCAATCCACTCAAGCTCCTCAGGGTCGCTTAAACGATATAGATCAAAATGCTGGAGAGTGATACCGTTAATGGGATAGGTTTCAACGAGTGTATAAGTTGGACTTTTGACACTTCCAGTGAAACCTAAGCCTTGCAAAATGCCTTTGGTTAAAGTTGTTTTGCCCGCACCTAGGTCACCATGAAGATAGATAACATCCCCCTTGTTTAAGCTTTGACTAATTTGTTTGCCAAACTTAAGCATTTCAAGTTCATTTTCAATAACATGCTGTTTGGCTTTGTTTTGCTCTATCGTCATAGTGTTTAAATGGCTCGATTATGGTGACTATCAATTATATGGCATTATGCGCCAGCTACTTTAAAGCTGCAATAAACGCACTGAGTTATTTTAAACATTAAGATGAAAGTGGTAATATTTGTCTATCATTCGTTGGTGATTTAAGGATTTAGCGTGATCAAATATGAAGTAACCCTTTATGTTAGTAAGGAAATTGATACTGTATTTTTTCAATGGTTAGAGCAGCATGCTGCCGAGATGTTGAAATATAACGGATTTGTCAGTGCGAAACTGTATCAGCAACTTGAGTGTGAGGGTAATAGTAAGGTATTCGTTGCCTGCTATGAGCTTGAAACGCTAGAGCATTTAGATGACTATTTGAAAAATCATGCACAAGCTATGCGTGAAGATGGCGTGCGAAAGTTTGGAGATAAATTTAGTGCAACAAGGCGAGTTTTGGCTTTAGAGAGAGCGCTAATTGCTCATACTTCAGTTATTTAGGTGAGATGGTTTTGTCATGATATTTATTTAGCTCACCTATTAATACAAATGACCCAAAAACAATAACAAGATCATCAGCATAAGCAGTTGCTGTGATGTAATCAAATGCAGCAGTAGCGTTATTAAAGAATATGCTGTTATGTGGAAAAAGCTTATTTTTATGCTGATTAGTTAATGGCGAAAAACGCGGATCAATTGTGCTTAAATCAGGAATAAGCCATTGATCAACAAATCCATTCCCGCATTCAAGAATATTGGTTATATCTTTATGCTGATTGGCGCTAAAAATAGCAAGTACGCGTGTTTTAGGTGTCTGCATTAATAAGGATTTAACCTGAGTGAAAAAGTGCGCCACAGCCTGTGGATTATGAGCAACATCGGCAATCATTAAGGGCTTATCTTGAATTATCTGAAAGCGTCCAGCAACGCGATAAGCCCCTAAGTCATTTGGCAGTGAGAGTGTATTGTCAAAGTGTTTAATGGCAGTTAATGCGCAGTTCATGCTGTTAGGATGAATAAACGCATTATTTATATTGCTATCATGCTTGGCGTAGATAACTTTGGCATTAATCTGATGTAAATAATCAAGCGCACTTTTAGGGAAATTATCACCAATAATAACGGGTTTCTTCGCTCTAGCAATATGTGCTTTCTCAAGTGCAATTTCCTCAATTGTGTTGCCAAGCATTTCACAATGATCTAATGCAACAGTGGTAATGATGGCAATATCTGCATCAAATAGGTTGGCTGGATCCAACCTGCCGCCAACACCAACCTCAAGAATTGCGTACTTGGGTTTTTGTGCTTGAATATAAAGCCATGTACTCACAAAGCTAATGAAGTGGTAATGCAGTTTGATCTCAAGCGCTAAACACAAGCTATAAATTTGCTGTAAGTAGTTTAGTAAATCGTGATCACTAATGGGCTGTTGGTTGTAACTAATGCGCTCATTAAAAAAACGAATATGTGGCGAGGTATGACAAATATGATCAATAGCATTATGTTGCAAAATATGTGACAAGATGGCAACGGTTGAGCCTTTGCCATTGGTGCCTGTTACAGTAATAATACGTGGCACATAGCTGATATTTAAGCGCTTAAGAAAAAGCTTTAAATCATTGAGTGTTGCCTGCGGAAAATCTAAAGAAGTAATTTGATCAATAGTTTGTTCAATACACTGAGAAAATTGAGTATCTAAAATGCCGTTATGCACGGTTAACCCGCGTGGTTATGCTGCGTTGGCAGCAATTTATCCAATAGGTGACTAATGTCTTGTGGTAGGTGATGACGGTGAACGATGCGATCAACCATGCCTTTTTCAAGCAAGAATTCACTGCGCTGGAAACCTTCAGGCAGCTTCTCGCGCACGGTTTGCTCAATAACTCTGGGACCTGCAAAACCAATCAATGCATTAGGCTCAGCAATATGAATATCACCAAGCATTGCCAAAGATGCTGAGACACCACCCGTGGTTGGATCTGTTAATACCACGATATATGGCAGCTTATGTGCAGCTAATTTGGCTAGAGCGGCACTGGTCTTTGCCATTTGCATTAATGAAAACAATGACTCTTGCATGCGTGCACCACCACTGGCGGTAAAGCAGATAAGTGGTTCTTTCTTTTCAATGGCAAGATCAACAGCACGTACAAATTTCTCACCAACAACCGAGCCCATCGAGCCGCCTAAGAAGCTGAAGTCAAAAATAGCAGCAACGGCAGCTTTACCTTGAACTAAACCTTCAAACACTAAAAGGGCATCATTTTCTTTGGTTTTCTTTTGCGCTGCAGATAAGCGATCTTTATAGGATTTAGTGTCTTTGAATTTTAAAACATCTTTGGGTTTAACATCATTGAAATATTCAACGGCACTATCTTTATCAAAGAAATAGCTCGCACGTTGACGCGCATTTAAACGCATATGATGTTCGCAGTTAGAACAAACCAACATGTTTTCAATCAAATCGGGTAAATACAAAACGGCATTACAAGAAGGGCACTTGTGCCATACGCCTTCAGGAAGCTCTTTCTTTTGTGAATCTGAGCGTAATTGTGGAATAATTTTCGTTAGCCAACTCATGGTGTGGTTTATTACCTTGGTGCTTACACATAACGCATCATTTTATACTACAGTCATGCGAATTTACCAGTGTTTATTTAGTTTGAAGGAGGTTTTCTGTTACACTAGTGCCTCATTTTAGTATTTAGTTATAGAAAATATGAATAAAGCAAATAATCAATCAAAAAAGATCGTTTTAACAGGTATTACGCCATCAGGCACGCCGCATATAGGTAATTATATTGGTGCGATTAAACCCGCGCTTGAAATGGCAAAAAATCCTGAGTTTGATGCCTATTTTTTTATTGCCGATTATCACTCACTGATTAAATTGTGGGACAGTAAGCTAAGACAACAATATATCTATGAAATTGCAGCCACTTGGTTGGCTTTGGGACTTGATCCTGAGCATGTCATGTTTTATCGCCAGTCAGATATTCCTGAAATTATGGAGCTTAATTGGATATTAACTTCAGTGACTGCCAAAGGGTTGTTGAATCGTGCGCATGCCTATAAGGCAGCAGTGGATGCCAATATTGCTGAAGGTGAAAAAGATGAGGAAGCAGGTATAACCATGGGGCTTTTTAATTATCCGATGTTGATGGCAGCGGATATTATTATGTTTAATGCGGATTTGGTGCCTGTTGGTAAAGATCAGATTCAGCATATTGAAATCGCGCGCGATATTGCTAATCGTTTAAATCATATCTATAAGTGCAATTTGCTTAAAGCGCCTGAAGCGATGGTTGATAAAGAAACGCAAACAATTCCAGGCTTAGATGGGCGTAAGATGTCCAAAAGTTATAACAATACGATTCAGCTATTTGCACCAAGCAAGCAATTAAGAAAGCAAGTGATGAAGATCGTGACCAATTCACAGCTACCTGAAGAGCCAAAAGATACAACAGAGTGTACAGTGTTTGCACTGTATAAGCACTTTGCAAATGAATCTGAGGTAGAAGCATTGGCTGAACGCTACCAGCAAGGTATTGGTTGGGGTGAAGCCAAACAAACATTGTTTGAAAAAATGGATGAACTATTAATGCCAATGCGTGAGAAGTATGACTATTTGTTAGCGAATAAGCATATTATTGATGAATACTTGGCAAAGGGTGCTCACAAAGCGCGCGTTGAAGCAAAGCAGTTATTGGATAAACTTAAGCAACAAATCGGTATGTAATTTACGATGTACTGTATTATTGCAAACTTTGGTGATGATAGTATCGCACTCATTCAGCAAGCTTATGAGCTTGGCTTAGAAGAGGTGGTTGTCTTGTCTGTTGATACAGGCTGGCAGGCAAGTGTTTGGCAGGCGCGTGTTGATAGGGCGCGGTCATGGGTTAAGAAGCTTGGATTTGATTTTGTGCATTTAAAACCTGAGCATGATTTTAGTGCATTGGTTAAAGCGCGCAAGCAATTTCCATCACAACAGTTTCATTGGTGCGCGGGCTTTCTAAAGGGGATGGCAATTTTAAACTGGCTTGAGGTGCATGATGAGGATCTTGAGGCCGTTGTGCTATTAGCAAATCGTCGTGCGATGAGCAAAGCACAGACTGATTTACCTGATAGTATCTTGGAGTCTGAACGTTATGATGACCGAGAAGTATGTTACTTATTAGCAGATTGCGATGAAAGTAGGCGTGATGATTTGATTGCTAAAACACCCTTTAAAATACCCCTAAATCATCGATCACTTGAATGTCAGCCATGTATACACTTAACCAAAAGAGATGTTGTTACCTTGTCAGAAGATGATATTAAGCGGACGGTTGAGCTTGAGCATGAGATTGGACAGGCGATGTTTGATAAAAACTTTGTTGAATATTTAACGATTCTCGAAAAAAACACAAACTATTATGATGAGTTTGCCAAGACCTGCAGCTGGGATTATGGCTGCGGGTTATAGGTGTTTAGTTATGATGAAGAAATAAGTTACACGACGTTTTACCTCTCCCCTTGTGGGAGAGGTTGTGGAGCAGAAGCTGTACGGGTGAGGGGTGATTAAACTTGTGTTTACCACGCAGGAATAGCCGCATCATCAGGGTATAATTCTTTAGCCAGTTTTGCCACTTGTGGTGATTGATACGCTTTGACAAACTTCAGTAATAACGGATTGTTTTTGTCATTATCGCGAACAACAATAATATTGGCAAAAGGAGAGTCTTTTGGCTCAACAAATAAGGCTTGCTTTAAGGTCATATGTGCTTTAGGCAAAAAGTCATTATTAATCACCGCAAGGGTGACACTATCGAGATTGTTAGGAATCTGATCTGCTTGCAGTGGAATGATTTGTAATTTAAGTGGATTATCAATGATATCGTTTAATGTCGCTTTCCAAGTGACACCCGGCTTTAATTTTATTAAACCCGCATCCGCTAAAATCATCAAAGCACGTCCACGATTGGTAGGATCATTTGGAATTGCAATTTTAGCACCGATTGGTGTTTCTTTAAGCGATTTAATTTTCGTAGAGAAAATCCCCATCGGATATATAAATGTCTTACCAATTTCCATGATTTTGTAGCCAAATTCTTTGATTTGATTTTCTAAAAATGGAATATGTTGGAAAACGTTGGCATCGATATCACCATTGTTTAGCGCGCGATTCGGCAGATTATAATCACCAAAGGAAATAAGCTTAACATTAAGCCCGTATTCATCTTTGGCAACTTCCTGCGCCATTTGCATGATTTTCTGCTGTTCAGGCGACTGGGTATAACCCACGGTAATCATATTGGTATTTTGACTTGCTTCATAAGTGTTATACGTCACTTGAGCTGCCGATCCTGCCACTAAAATAACGACCAATGCCCAAATGCTGGTGATTTTTTTGCTGCCACTTAGATACTTGCCATAGGATTGGCATAGTTGTACTAAGATGATTAACAATACAACGCCACCGTAAAGTAGGAAGTAGTTGCCGTTGTTATAGCCTTGGAAGTAGGTCAGATCGCCAAGACCGCCACCGCCAACGATACCTGCCATGGCTGAATAGCCAATAAGACCAATTGTCGTCAAGGTCGCAGCATCCACCAATAAGGTTTTGGCTTCAGGTAATAATACCTTAAAGATAATCTGCCACTTTGTCGCACCCATGGCATTAGCTGCCTCAATCAAGCCTTTATCGACTTCTGAGATTGCTGATTCCGCGAGGCGCGCATAAAAAGGTAAAGCAGCTATGGCAAGAGGGACAATTGATGCCGTGGTGCCAATAGTCGTACCCACAAGGATTTTGGTCAGAGGGTAAAGCAAAATCAGCAAGATAATATAAGGAATAGATCGAGTGACATTGACAATAAAGCCTACAACCTGATTAAAAAGGCGTATGCCAAGGTTCTTTTGGTTATGCGATAGATGTAACAATACACCCAAAATCAAACCACCAATAACCGCAATCACTGTTGCGATAAATACCATGTAGATTGTTTGCCATGTGGCGAGTGCTAGATTAGAAAGCATCGATTGCAGCATAACCGATCACCTCAATTTTAATTTGTTGTTGATGTAAGAAGCTTAATGCTTTTTCCCAGTGTTCTTTCTCGCCAAGCATATGGCAAATGGTGACCCCAACGGATTGTGCTTGAATACGCTCAATGTTGGCTTGGATAATATTGCAAGCTACTTTGAATTTGCTATTAAGCTCAGCAATCACAGGTGTGGTAATGCTGTCCCCCAAAAAAGTCATTTTAATGACAGGGGTCAGATGCGGCGCGGTATATGGATCTTTGTGTAATTTATCTTTTATTTCATCCGGTAAGTTCAAATGCATGCTTTTTTCAGTAAAGCTTTTGGCAATGGCTGTTTTTGGATTTAAGAATAGCTCAGTGACGGTACCTGTTTCTTGAATCAAGCCATCATCGATAATCGCTACTTGATCACAGATCTTGCGAATTACATCCATCTCATGGGTAATCAAAATGATTGTCAGATTAAGTTTGTGATTGAGCTCTTTTAATAGCTGCAAGATCTGATCAGTGGTCTCTGGATCAAGAGCAGATGTCGCCTCATCACACAGTAATGCCACGGGATCACACGCCAAAGCACGCGCGATAGCGACACGCTGCTTTTGTCCGCCGCTTAACTCATCAGGATAGGCTTGCGCTTTTTGCTCTAATCCAACAAGGTTCAGTAGCTCATTGACTTTAGCTTGGATCTTGGCTTTGCTGGCATGTTGTAACTCTAACGGGAAAGCAATGTTATCAAACACCGTACGCGATGAGAGTAAATTGAAATGCTGAAAAATCATGCCAATTTTCTGGCGCGCCTTTCTTAGCTTGTCTTGAGAAAGCTTGGTAATATCCTCAGCATTAATGAAAACATGACCCTCTGTTGGCTGCTCTAGTAAATTAATGCAGCGAATAAGCGTGCTTTTGCCCGCACCACTTTTGCCGATAATGCCAAAGATCTCACCATCTTTAATCGAAAGATTGACGTTCTTTAGGGCAATATGGCGAGCATGCTTTGATAGATACTCTTTTTTGAGGTTCTGAATCTCAATCATATTATTGTTCCCACTCTTAGTGCAGTAGTGCATCAGAAAAAATATAGTAACAATATTTTCTGCTACTCGTAAATCACTTTGCGTAAGTTTCATTGGATTGAATTCAAACGTATGAAAAATCAATTCTTTAGTTTGCTTTTAAAGCCTATGTGATAGAATTTTTGCTCTATTTTCTATCAAAGTGGGTTGTTATTAGATGTTGATTGCTGCGTTATTAAGTTTGTTACTATTGCAATTGTTAGGGTTGATGTTACCGGGTCCTGATTTTTTCATGGTGTTAAGATCATCGATTCGGTATGGGCGAAACCCTGCAGTACTTGTCGCACTTGGGATTGCTACAGGTGTGGTATTTTATGCAACCCTTGTGGTGCTTTTATTGGATTATCTGAGTGATAATTTTTTGATTATTGTGCATTGGATTGCTTTGTTCGGCGGATGTTATTTATTATATATCGCTTATAACTGCTTTAAGGCATCCAAAGGCAAACACTCATTAGAAGCAAATGTCAGTGAAGTCGTTAAAATATCAAAGCGTCATTTATGGCTTACGGGTTTTTTGTGCAATTTATCTAATCCCAAAGTGATTGTATTCTTTGTTAGTTTGTTGCCATTGTTTGTTTTGAAGTCCTCAGCGCTTTGGTATCACTTAAGCATTCTTGTTGTGATGTTTTTAAGTACGTGGATTTGGTTTAGTTTTGTTGCTTATGTTATGGGCTCTGAGCGCGTTAGAAATGTCTTTGTTAAACATATGGCAAAGCTTGAAATTATCTTCTCAGTCATTTTAACGATCTTTGCATTGTTGCTTATTTATTCATTTGTAGAGTCAGTGATTTTGTAGTGACGATCTAATAAGCAAACTACTGGATTATTTAGATTAATTCCGTTATTTAGCTGTTTCACTTTGGCATATATGGCATCGATACGTTAGAATTTAGACGTATTGAGGAAAAATTGAGTAAGTAACTCTAGTAAATAACTTAAGTTACGCACTTTAGAAAAATTATGACTTTATAACACCCCGTCAGCCTACGGCTGCCACCCCTCTTGCAAAGAGGGGAATTGGGCGACGGTGATTTTAATTCCCCTCTTTGCAAGAGGGGTGCCGAGCGTGCGAGGTGGGGTGTTGAAATAGCAAAAGTGCGTAACTCCAGTAAATAAAAATAAATGAGGTTTACATGTCACCAGAACATATTGCACTAATTCAACAATGGGGCTATTGGCTTATGTTTGGTGCGGCAATTATCGAAGGTGAAACTTTTTTAGTGCTAGGGGGTATTGCCGCCGCCGCTGGTATGCTTGATTTGGGCTGGATTATCCTCTTATCGATTATTGGCTGCTTGATCCATGATTGTTTCTTGTTTTATTTAGGGCGCTATTTGGGTCCTAAGATTTTAAAGCGTAAACCCAATTGGCAACCGAAGATTGATCGTATTAGCCTGATGATTGATAAATATAATTTTTGGCTCATTTTAGGCTTTCGCTTTGCTTATGGCTTAAGAACGATTATTCCTTTTGCTTTGGGCATGAGTAAGATTAGCAATATTAAGTTTATGGTGTTTGATACCATTGGTGCCATTATTTGGGTGCTGGTGTTTTTACTAGGAGGCTATTACTTTGGTAATGCACTTGAGGTTATACTGCATAAACTATCGCTCACACATTTAGTGAAAGAGTATTGGCATATCTCAATTATTCTCTTGTTCCTCGTTCTATTTACGGTGAGCTTTTTACTGGTAAGGCTAAGGAAAAGGCGTGCACGTAAGAAGCAAGAAAAGCAAAGTAAACAATTAAAACTTGATATGGAAGTATAATATGGCAGCAATTGAAATCACCTTAGCCTCCAAGCAGGCAGCATTAGAAAGTTACTTACCTTTTGTTAAGCAAGGTGCACTAACTGTTTATCATAGTAATGCGCTTGATTTTGGGCAAGAGACCGAGCTTGTAGTGCGTTTGCCTGAGTTAAAACAAGAGTTAACCTGTAAATCAAAAGTGATCTGGATTTCGGCAGATGACTACCAAAATGACAAAAAATATGGCTTTCAGCTATTGGGTGATGCTGGCTTTGAAATCAACCAGATACTTGAGAATTATTTGGTGGGTATGATAAAGCATGACGAATAAGGCAAGTAAGATAGTTCCACTCAGATAAATAAAATAAATAAAGGTGTGTGCATGGCAAAGCCAAAAACAAATTATGTCTGCCAATCGTGCGGTGCAATATCACCAAAGTGGCAAGGACAATGCCCTGATTGCTTGGAATGGAATACTTTAGTTGAAACTCAAATAAGCATCAAAAAATCAATAACCAACAAAGTGGGCTATGCCGCCGTTGAGGCAAAAGTACAAAAGCTCAATGAGGTTGCTTTAGCCGATTATCCACGCATTCATAGTCCATTTGCCGAGTTTGATCGGGTGATGGGTGGCGGTATTGTGCCGGGCTCTGTAACCTTAATTGGTGGTGATCCAGGAATTGGCAAATCATCGATTTTATTGCAAATTATGACGGTGTTATCACAGACTCACACAGCGCTTTATATCACAGGTGAGGAATCACTAGAGCAAGTTGCACTGCGTGCGCAACGCATGCAATTACCTAATGATAAACTACTGTTGATGAGCGAAACCAATGTAGAAGTGATTTGTCAGTATATCGAGACGCATCGCCCGCAATTAGTCGTTGTTGACTCGATTCAAACGATGCAGATTGAAGCCTTGCAATCCGCTGCAGGGGGTGTCGCTCAAGTCCGTGAATCAGCTAGCTTATTAACGCAAACGGCTAAACGCTTAAATTGCGCGGTTTTTTTGGTTGGGCATGTGACCAAATCAGGTGAAGTTGCAGGTCCTCGAGTGCTTGAGCATATTGTTGATAGTGTCATTTTTATCGAAGGGCAAACCGATGGGCGTTATCGTATGGTCAGGGCGATGAAAAATCGCTTTGGTGCGGTAAATGAACTGGGTGTTTTTGCGATGACTGATAAGGGTATGCGTGAGATTAAAAATCCATCGGCAATCTTTCTTAATCGTGCTGAGGATGATATCTCAGGTAGTGTTATTATTGCAATATGGGAGGGCACGCGTCCGATACTTGTTGAGGTTCAAGCGCTTGTTAGTGAAAACGGCTACGCTCAGCCCAAACGTTTAGCATTAGGACTTGACCCTAATCGCTTAGCGATGTTATTAGCAATTATGCAGCGTCATTTAAGCGTGCAATTAAGTGATCACGATGTCTTTATCAATATCGTTGGTGGTATTAAGGTCAATGAGACCAGTATTGATTTGGCAATTATTGCCGTCATTCTTTCAAGCTTATATAACCGACCGATTGCAAAGGACTGGATTATCTTAGGTGAAGTAGGGCTCTCAGGAGAGATACGCGCGATTCCCTATGGTCAAGAGCGCTTAGGTGAGGCACAAAAACATGGCTTTAAACAAGCGATTGTGCCACAGGGCAATATGCCGAAAAAGGATATTGGAATTGAGGTGCAAGCAATTAAAAAGCTGGATGAGTTGAAGGCGATCTTGTTATAAATCATCATTAGACTTTTTAAGGCATTTTTTTTACTATACTGTTTTCTGCATATAAATGGAAAATCGCCAATGATGAGGTGGTATAGATGTTAATAGTATTAGGTGTGATTATTCTACTGATAATCGTTATTTTGGGTTCGCTGTATATCTGGCCAAATAAAACCTTGATTGCTGTCATGCAGTTGAAGGAACGTCAGCGCTATATGTGTAATTTCCATCATGTAAACTATGTGCCAGGTTTTAAGCCAGCGGTAGTGATCAGTAATAACGTCAACTTATTTTTAGCCGTCTTGCTGCAGAGAATTGCAAAGCAAACAGTGACTGTTGTCATGGAGTGTCAAAACCCGCCGTCAAAGTTAGTGGATTATTTGTTAAAAAGAACGGGTGTTACGATTATTTCACAATCCTTTTTAACCTCATGGAATAAAGAAGGGGTGCTTTTGGTATCTCAAGAGCTTTATGCGGATGTAATAAAACTCAACAATGAAATTATCCCCATGCAGGTTTGTGGCTTTGAGTGTATTAAATATACGCGTGGACGCAATGTGCCGCAGTGGCTGCATCTAAGCTTTTTTGAGCCAATTGGTATCGCGCTGACTAAAAAAGAGCTATCGGATCTTTTAGCAGAGAAAAATATCTATGCTTGGGAGCGTTATATTTCATTGATGCCATCGATTCCAGAGGTTTGGATCAAACAAGCAAAGGCACGTAAGGGTAAAAAAGTTATTGCCGATTCAACGGGAGTTGAATTAAGTTCTGAGCGTTTATTGGTTGCAACGCTTGCGCTATCAAAATTACTTGAGCCAATTTTACGTGAACAGGAGCGTGTTGGTATTTGCTTGCCTCCGAGTGTTGGTGGGGCAATGGCAATGATGAGTGGCTTTGTGCTTGGTAAAACGCTGGTGAATTTAAACTATACAGCGTCTAAATCAGCACTTGATGCGGCTATTTCTGAGTCTAATATCAAAACAATTATCACCTCAGGGCGCTTTATTGAGCAGTTAAAGAAAAAAGGCTTTTTCTTAGAGGAAGTGTTTAGCAACTCAAAAATTATTCTTTTAGAAGACATGCGTCAGCAATTAGATAAATTTACTTTATTGAAGACTTTATTGCATGTAAAACTATCCTCTGCCGAGCAGTTGATTAATCACTATGTTACACGCGTGGCAACGGATCACACCGCAGCGATTTTGTTTAGTAGTGGCAGTGAGGGCAAACCTAAAGGTGTCGTGTTAAGTCACAAAAATATTCTAGGCAATGTCAAACAATCAATGATTATCTTAGGTGCTAAATCGGATGATTCTATCTTAAGTATTCTGCCGATTTTCCATGCTTTTGGTTTAACAGCAACAACGATTTTACCGTTGCTTGAGGGTGTGTTTATGGTTTGTCACCCAGATCCTACTGATGCTGTGATGTTGGGTGAATTAGCAGATAAATATAAACCCACGATTCTCTGTGGTACCTCAACATTCTTTAGAATTTACTCAAAAGCACGTCAATTGACAGCTGAGCAATTCTCATCATTAAACTTCGTTGTTGCAGGGGCTGAGAAGCTTTTACCTGAAGTCAGAGCTATGTTTGAGAAAAAGTTTGATAAGATTATTTACGAAGGGTACGGCACAACTGAGTTAAGTCCCGTGGCAAGTGTCAATCAGCCAAATGAAGGCGATAAGGTCAATAATAAGATTGGTACCGTTGGCAGTTCGGTGCCTGGTGGGCGCTTTATGATCATTGATCCTGAGTCAAAAGAAGAGTTGCCGATTGGCGAGGCGGGTATGATTACTTTTGGTGGAGTCAATGTTATGGAAGGTTACTTGCATAACCCACAAAAAACAGCAGAAGTTATTTTCAAACGTCATCGCATTCGTTGGTATCAAACAGGTGACAAAGGCATGCTTGATGAAGAGGGCTATTTGACGATTTTGGATCGTTATTCACGTTTTGCTAAACTCGGTGGCGAGATGGTCAGTTTATCTGCAGTTGAAGAAGAGGTTATGTCATTGTTAGGTGCGGATAATGAAGAGAATGAGATATTAGCTGTGTCTACACCTGATCAGAAAAAAGGCGAATGTATATCGCTTTTATATACCATGGCAATGGACGCTAGCGATATTAAGCAGCAAGTCAATAGCGCTAAGATAAATAATTTATTGAAGCCACAAAACTATTTCCAAGTCGATGCCATTCCAAAGTTAGGTTCAGGCAAAACTGATTTTAGTGCGGCAAAACACAAAGTATTGGAGCTATTAAGGTAGTCTTAAAAATGGAGAGCTAATGAAAGCAAAAACACTGACTGTTGCATGGCTTATATGGCTTGTTGCAGCAATATTCTATGCGCTAGATTATTTCCAGCATACCGCACCTAGTGTGCTTCTAGCACCAATTGCACATTCACTTAACTTAGATATCAATCAAGTGGTTTCGGTGATGGCAATTTATTTTCCAATCTATGCAATCGCTCAAATTCCTGCGGGATTGATGCTTGATCGCTTTGGTTGTAAGTGGACATTATCATTATCCTGTCTTGTCATGAGTCTTGGGATCTTGGTATTTATCTGGGATCAATCGCTTAGCATGATGTGGATCGGACGGATATTGATAGCAATTGGCTCGGCATTTGCTTTTTTAGGTGCCCTTAAAGTCGCATCTGATGTGCTACCGAATAATGTTTTCCCGATTGCGGTTGGTTTAACAAATACGATTGGGGTGTTAGGTGGGATCTTTGGGCAGGTGCTACTGGCATACTGGATTGAGAAGCTTACTTGGGAAGGTGCATTATGGCTGATTGGCTATATTGGCGTGATATTCTCACTGGTAATTTATCTTTTTGTGCGACCACGTGAGTTTGTAACACACAAGGCAATCTCAAGAAAACTCTCAAAAGCGCATTTATACGTACTAAAGTCTAAAGATCTATGGTTAATCGCCATTTATGCCGGCATTATGGTCGGCACTGTAGTTAATGCTTTCTCTGAGCTTTATGATGTGGTGTTTTTACAATATACCTATCAGTTTGATGCAACTACTGCAGCATCGATCAGTGCAATGATTTTTATTGGCATTGCCGTGGGCGGTCCCACGCATGGCATTGTTGCCCGTTTGACAAATTCAAAAAAAGCATGGATGGTTATCACGAATGTCATGACGATTATTGTCTTTAGTCTGATTGTATTACTGCCTGATGTTTTTAGTATCAGCATGCTTTATGTGCTTTATTTTTTACTTGGTTTTTTTGTCTCAAGCATGCTACTAGCCTTTGCTGTTGTCGATGATATTTTCCCAAGTAAAGTGCATGGTACTGTTCTGGCGGTGGTCAATATGACGATTGGCTTGTCAGCTGCCCTTTTCCAGCATCTGGTTGATTATGTCAGTATGTGGATTAATGGTGGCGATTTAAAAGAAATTCATAACCCAAACGTTTTTACCGGTGCTTTTTTAGTGCTGTTATTGCCTCTTTTCTTAAGTTTGATTTTGCTGATACTAACCAATGTCAAAGCAGGATTTGTGATGTTTCCTTTGAAAAAGTAAGTGATGATTGTATTTTTTTTACGAGCTTTACTGCGTAAGCGTTGACTGAGCGTGAGTCGAAGCCGTTTACTGCCACTAAATTTCCCACTTCGACTGATGCTCAGTGCATCGCTTCGAGTTTGCTCAGAGAATGGTTGCTACTCTTTAATGATAATCAAAGATAGCATTAATGATCCATGCTAAGTCCCGTGTTAGCTGGTTTGCTTAGGAGCAAAATAAATGGAATTGAAATGGCGAGCAATAGATAAGATAAATAAGCGACGTCATTAAAGGCAATAATGTTTGCCTGTGTGTTGATTGTTTGTGCGACAACGCCTAATGTCGTTGGGTCTTGCGCGTGCCAGCCGGTATTTTGTAACCAAGTTTGATAATTTGGATTGGCGGGATTAATATTCTTTATCATATTATTCCAAGCGACTTGCGCTTGCTGGCTTAGTACGGTAATCATTACGGATGTGCCAACAGATGTACCTAAATTTCTAAAGAAACTAAACATACCACTGCCTTCGGCGAGATCTTGAGGGCGTAAGGTTTGCAAAGCCATTGTTGACACGGGCACAAAGAAAAAGCCCATGCCAATACCTTGGATAATGCCAGGGTAGGTTAAATTCCACGGATCACTCATTAGCGGAATCTGACCATATAGATAGTTACCATAAGCAGTAAAAATAATGCCCAGTAAAATGATAATGCGTAAATCAATGCGTTTTGCTAAGGGAGCGATCAACATCATCGCAGCTGCTGCGGCAAGACCGCGAGGCATCATTAATTCACCTGAGAGCGATGCCGAGTAGTTCATAAACCCTTGCATTACTAATGGTTGTACGGTCATAAGACCAAATATGCCTGCGGTGTAAAAGACTAATAACATGCAGGATGCTGCATAATTGCGATCTTTAAATAAATGAAGGTTTAAGATGTTTTTTGGATTAAACCAACCACGGATAATGAAAATTAGACCCGTAATAACCCAAAATATTAGCATGGCAAGAATAAAGTGTGATGATAGCCAACCGTCGTTGTTACCGCGATCAAGAAAGATCTGTAAGGCGGCAATGGTTAATGCCATAAGCCCAAGACCGACCCAGTCAATATTCAGTTTCTCCCGCTTTGTTTCACGAATAAACATCAGCGCCATGACAATTGCGATAAGGCATACAGGAACGTTAATATAAAAAATCCAGCGCCAATTAATCCAGTCAGTAATGTATCCCCCTAATGTGGGACCCAATACAGGCGCTGCCATAATGCCAACACCCCAAACTGCCATGGCTTTAACTTGCTCTTTAGGTGGGAAAGTGTCACGTAAGACATATTGCGATAGAGGGACTAAAGAGGCGCCAAAGATTCCTTGCATAATTCTAAAAAATACCATCTCGCCAAGAGAACTTGATAGACCGCAGAGCATTGAGAAAATCAAAAACCCAATGATGTTGATCAAAAGCAGTCGCCGCCGTCCAATAGTGCGCACGAAAAACCCAGTAAGTGGCATGCAAATCGCAGAAGATACGATATAAGAAGTCACAACCCAGGATATTTCTTCAGTGCTCGCACCAAGAGATCCTGCCATGTCGGGTAGGGCGACGTTAACAATGGTTGTATCAATAATCTCAATCATTGCTGCGAGCATCACGGTAATCGTAATTAACCATTTGGTTGTAGGAGAGATTGTTTGTTGTGTGGTTTGTGTCATGGGTATTGGCTTAAATCAAAAATCAGACTTTATTGTAAAGTGCTTTATTCTTGTTGTATAGCATGGAGCATGTTAATTAAAAAAACAAAATTTGCTGAATTTACCGCTTGCAACAAGCATGTTTGCTTTTGTTTAAACAACTACTGACGACTTTTTGAAAAATCCGCTATACTTGCCAGCAACAGGAAAAAATCACATGAAAAATGAAATATAAAGTAATTGCTCTTTTAGCAGTCGTCGTTTTAAGTGGCTGTGCCACCCAACAGAATCGGGATCCTTGGGAAGGTTATAACCGTGCTGTCTTTAAATTTAACCAAGTGACTTATGATTATGCCTTAATTCCAATGGCAAAAGGCTATGATTATGTCGTGCCTGATCCGGTACAGTTAGGAATTGATAATACCTATAATAATATTCTTGAGCCTGGACGCATTGCAAATGATTTGTTGCAATGGAATTTTGATTATGTATGGCGCGATACCGCGCGCTTTGTCGCCAATACCATTTTTGGTGTATTTGGTTTGTTTGATGTTGCTAAAAATATGGGATTACCACGTCGCGTACAAAACTTTGGTTTCACGATGGCAAAGTGGGGCTATCGTTACTCTCCTTATTTTGTGGTGCCAATTTTAGGGCCTAACACTTTTGGTGGTTCAGCAGGCGATCTTGTTGATACTGTTTTTAATCCATTAAGTTATAATGCTGTTGCGCCAAGGCTGGTTAGTTGGAGTGCTTATGGTGTGTATAAGGCAAACGAAGGTGTTCAATACCTATCTTTATATGAAAAATTAATGAATAGCTCAATTGACCCGTATGTCGCGGCACGTAATGCGTACTTACAAAATTATGATTATAACTTGGATAAAACCTTGCAAATTAAGCCAATCAATACTGCAAAAACTCAACATTTTGATAGTGATGCAGAAGTTTTAGATCTTCTTGATCAACCGAGTAACTAAATGATTTATTTAGCATCACAATCTCCAAGGCGAGCAGAATTGCTGCGTCGTGAATCCATTGAGTTTAGCAAGTTTTCTGTAGATATTGATGAATCTTCGTTAGCTAATGAAAAGCCGTTGATGTATCTAGAGCGAGTCGTGAAGGCAAAGCTTAAGGCGGCGTTAAGCATAAGGTCACTAGATATACTTGTTTTAGTTGCTGATACCATTGTTGTGATTGATGAAGAAATATTGCAAAAACCGATAAATTTTGAGGTGTTTTGTGAATATATGCATAAGTTAAGTGGATGCTGGCATCAAGTAATTACTGGTTTTGCCGTTGGTGATGGCGAGTCAGTATGTTATGAATATAGAATAACCGATGTACTGTTTGCATCATTGACTGATGAAGAAATAAAGGATTATTGGCAGACGAATGAGCCATGTGATAAAGCCGGTGGATACGCCATTCAAGGAATTGGTCAGCGTTTTGTCAAAGAGATAAAAGGTGATTTTGATAATGTTGTTGGCTTGCCGGTTAAAGAGGTCAAAAAAGTCTTAGCCAAATTTACATTTCCGCATAGTAATTAATCAAAAGTAAGTTGCGTTTTAACTCCCCCTCACCCATACAGCTTAAGCTGCACGAGCAATCCCACAAGGGGAGAGGTACTAGCTGATGCAACTTATTTATACATCAATACATACAAAGTAATGGATTATTGATAATAACACTCGTAAACTGTTGCCCATTATTGATAAATGATCATTCTAAATTTTATGGCAATTGAAAAATTTGAAGCAGAGTTAGTTGAATCAAAACAGATTGCACCCAATGTTAAACACCTGACATTTAAAAAAGCAGATGGCAGTGCATTTAACTTTGTTC
This sequence comes from Cysteiniphilum litorale, assembly GCF_003428165.1. Classification (GTDB taxonomy): domain Bacteria; phylum Pseudomonadota; class Gammaproteobacteria; order Francisellales; family Francisellaceae; genus Caedibacter; species Caedibacter litoralis. Next base: position 32,945 of record NZ_QLIQ01000022.1, read on the forward strand.
CTGGGCAGTTTATTACCTTCTTATTTGATCATGAAGATGGCAAAGTAAGGCGCCGTAGCTACAGTGTCGCAAGTATTCCTAAAGATACGGACTTGATTGAAATCGCCATTTCTTATGTTGATGGTGGTATTGCTTCAGAGCAATTATTTAACATGGGCGTGGGTGATAAGTTCAATGCTATGGGTCCTGCCGGGCGCCTAGTATTAAAGGATGGCGAGAAAATCCGTAAGCTTATTTTGGTAGGCACTGGCACGGGTATTGCGCCATATCGTGCGATGTTGCCAACGATTGAAAAAGCTTTAGCTGAAGATGTCAAAGAGGTTCATATATTGCTTGGTGTGCAGTATAAGGCAGATGCGATTTATGCAGAAGATTTCCGTCAGTATGCAAAAAAGATAAATTCGCTATACTTCAAAGCATGTTTATCTCGTGAACAAGAAACTTTAGCTATTGACGAGCAAAAAGGCTATGTGCAACATGTGTTTGACCAATTGGATTTAATGCCTCAAGAAGACGTTGTCTACCTATGTGGTAATCCAAATATGATCGATGATGCGTTTGCTCTATTAACAGAGAGTGGCTTTGATGCTAAGCGTGTGCGCCGTGAGAAGTATATTTCATCGAATTAGTGGCTAAGACTAAATATTCACCCACAAGTGCTCACCGTACCCTGAGCGTAAGTCGAAGCGATGCACTGAGCATCAGTCGAAGTGGGTAATCATACTTCATAGAGGCTTCGAGTTATGCTCAGCCAACGCTTACACAATCAAAGTGGTCAGGAATATGGTTATAGCCGAATTAGTGAATTCATTAATTTAATCGAGCTAAAAGCTTGAGAGATGATACGCTTTGCGCTATGATGTGCAACGTTTTTACTCTGCGGTGCTTAAGATGGGCTTAGGTGGCGGCAAGAATATATTTAAAGAGGTAAATAAAGATGAATTTAGAGATTCAACCAAAGTATGAAAAAGTTTCAGTAAGCTGTAGCTGTGGCAATACATTTGAAACGCGTTCAACGAAGTGTCAAGATATTCAATTGGATGTGTGCTCAATGTGTCACCCATTCTATACTGGTAAGCAACGTGTGGTTGATACAGCTGGACGTGTGGATAGCTTCCAGAAGCGTTTTGGCAGCTTAAAGTCTCGTAAACTATAAGCTGTAGCATTGCTCAAATTGATGAGCAATTTTGATAATAAAAAGGGCACCTAAGGGTGCTTTTTTTATATCCATAGAAATGGTGGGAAAATAAGTTGCATCAGCTAGCGCCTCGCCCCTTGCGGGAGAGGCCGTGCAGCTTACGCTGCGCGGGTGAGGGGGTAATTGCAATACAATTTGTTTTTATTCATTCATAGTCATTAACCCCGACGAAATTTAAGTAATAATGGATTGTGATCTGAAATTTTACGACTATCGATTGCCGTGGCGTATTGGCAATTAAGGTTACGATACATGACAAGATCAAGCGGATGCTTGGCAAAGCGTTTGATATGTTTATCTTCTTCAAATTGTGCTTGCGTTAAGTTTAGTGCGCAGCAGAATTCATGGATCAGTGAATTACGTTTTTTATTCCAGCTGTTAAAGTCACCAGCGATAATGACGGCAGCTTCTTGATAGTTGGCAAGATAATCATGCAGTTGCAGAATTTCTTCAGCATAGATGCGTGAGTTATTAAAATTAATCGCATGTACATTGATGATGATCAGTGGTGTGTTGTCAGCAAATACGTAGTGATTGGCAAGGCTTGACTTGTGTGTTTTAAATAAAATTTCTGTTTTCTTGGATAAGATTTGCTGCGCTTTATGACTCATAATGCTGCTTGCGGTCATCACACCGTAGGCATGCGACTTAAGTTGCAGATTAGGTGCAAAGTGCAAGCAAAAGTCATCCAACGGAAAGCTTGCACTATCGCTATGTTTTGCTTCTTGTAGGCAGTAAAATCCAAGGTTATAGGCTTGTTGTAAACTCTTGATAAAATGTTGAAACTCAACAGGATCTTTATGATTAATCTTGTAAATGTTCCAACTCAAAATGCTAAAAAAATCAGGGACAAAAGCAGATTTAACCTGATTTTCACAGCTTAGGGTAATTTGCGGCGGCTTAAACATAACTATAATAAAGGGGATAAGACTTTAACCATACTTTCCCCTAACTTACGTGCTTTTGATGGTGCTGGCAATGTCTTGCCAGCATCTTTTAGAAATTCGTTCATCCACTCATTCACTTGTTGGATAATGCTTGCCTCATAAGCATAGGTCACGACTTCATAATTTAAAAATAAACTTCTATTATCAAGATTTACTGAACCAAGCATAACGGCTTTATCATCAAATAACACGGCTTTTGCGTGAATCATCTTCTTGTCAAATAAAGCGATTTCAATACCTGTTTTTGCAAGTTGGCGCATAAAATTACTACGCGCTAAATCAGCAATCAAATGATTGGACACTTTTGGGGTGATGAGTTTGACATCAACACCACGATGATAGGCAATTTGTAGCGCTTCAAGCAATGAATCAGATGGCACAAAATAGGGAGTCACAATCCAGATGCGTGTCTGTGCGGCATAAATGCCGGCAATAAGTGAGTCATATAAAGCATCATTAGGGATATCAGGACCTGAGGGAGCTACTTGAATTAAGTTTTGACCATAGTCTTTTTTCAAACAAACTTCGGTCATATGATCAAGGTGCTCTTTTGCCGAATACTCCCAATCAGAGGCGAAAATATTGTGGAAGTGACAAATTGCATGACCTTGGATTTTAAACAAAATGTCATCCCAGCGTTTATTGCAAGGGGTGGGTCCCATGTACTCGTCGCCTAAATTCATACCACCTGTCAGTACAGTGTAATTATCGAATAAGTAGATTTTTCGATGATTTCTAAAGTTAATATAATTACGAAAAGGCATTTGAATAATTGGCATAAAAAAAGATACTTTGCCTCCGGCTTTGCGCAAGCGTTTAAAAATACGCTGATTGAAGTACACTCGATATGAGCCTAGAGAATCAATAAGAAGCTTAACGGTGACACCTTGTTTGGCTTTTTCAGTTAATGCGGCAAGAAGTCTTAAAGTTACATGATCATTTTGAAAAACATAGGTGCTAATATAAATGCTTGTTTTGGCTTGGTGAATTTGATTAATCAGTGCCTCATAGGCATGAATGCCATCAAGATAAAGCTCAAAGTGATTGTTGCTGGTGGGTGCTGGAATATCCTGATTAATGAGCACTGTGCGAATAGGGTGTGGGTTGAAAGTATCAATATGATCGATTTTACGTAAGTTAAACTCATGTTTATGGCGTTTGCGCTTACGTTTGCGAATGCCAAAAATAAAGTAAAAAGGTACAGCAACATAAGGTAGCAAAATAATCGCTAAAAGCCATGCCATCATACTGGTTGGTTTTTGTTTCTCAGCAACCATGCGTACGACAACGATTAAAATTAAAATCTCGCAAATAACTAAAAATGTATGTAGCTCTAGAAAATTAAAAATACTCATTTATTTCCTTCTATCCTTAGATGAGGCTTGGCAAGTTCTGTAACAATAATAGCATGGCTTTGATAAATGGACAGTGTCAAAGCTTGATAAAAATTACAAGCATTTTGAATCGCTAGTTTTCTTTACGTTTTTTTTATCTTTTATGCTAGTATAGCCGCCATCTTTGCTGTGATTAAGGGGAAAGAACGATGATTGTTGAAAATGAAAATGTGACGGATCAAGAAGTCTTGTCACGCCTGCGCTGGGCAGCAAGAAGAGGGATGCTTGAATTAGACCTTATTCTTTCGCCATATATAGAGTTTGCTTATCTAGCAGCACCACAAGCTGAAAAAGAGGCATTTCATGCATTGCTTAAATGCGAAGATCAGGATCTTTTTAATTGGTTTATTAAATCAAAACCAGCAGATGATGCTCATCAAATGATGGTTGATAAAATTTTGTTAGTCAAAAAACAAATAGCTCAACAGCAAGCAAACAATACAAGTTTGCCTTCTCAGGAATTAACGATGATTTTAGATAGAAATAACAAGTTTGATCAATCTGTCTTGATGCAAGAGATATCAAAACACTGGTTGTGTGATGAACAAATGATTGTAGAGAAGCTTGCCAAGCAAGCGGCACTCACAGATAAAGAGCGTTTATCTGTGCAGGATATTGCCAGTGGTTTGGTCGCGAATGTACGTGAAACACGCTTAAGTAAAAGCGGATTAGATGCTTTTATGACTAAGTATGACCTTTCAAGTGATGAAGGGATTGTGCTGATGTGTTTGGCAGAAGCCTTATTGCGTATTCCAGATAAGCATACGGCAGATAAACTCATTAAAGATAAATTAACGAGTGCTAATTGGCATGAACATGTTGGTGATAGTGAGTATCTATTTGTGAATGCGGCTACTTGGTGTTTGATGTTAACTGGTAAGATATTAAAGCCAGGTCAATATCAAAATAAGTTCAAGGGCGTACTAAAAGGCTTCTTAGATAAGCGCTCACGTCCGGTTGTGCGTCGCGCGGTAATGCACGCGATGAAAGTTCTTGGTCAGCAATATGTCATGGGTGAAACGATTGATAAAGCCTTAAAGCGCGCCCAAGAAAAAGAAGCGATGGGCTTTACCTATTCGTATGATATGTTGGGTGAGGCGGCAACGACTAAAGCCGATGCTGAATATTACTATAATGAGTACCGTCAGGCGATTGATGCCATTGGATTTGCAGCCACCAAAAACAGTGTGCGCACAAACCCTGGGATTTCAGTTAAATTATCTGCCTTGCACCCACGTTATGAAGTAGCACAAGCAGATCGTGTACACACTGAGATGTATCCTAAGTTATTAAAATTAGTTGAGTTAGCGCAGCGTTATAACATTGGCTTAAACATTGATGCTGAGGAAACTGAGCGCTTAGAGTTGTCTCTTGAATTGGTGAGTCGTTTAGCACATGAGACGTCTTTACAAGGCTTTGAAGGAATTGGTATTGTCGTTCAGGCGTATCAAAAACGTGCCAGCTTTGTACTTGATTACCTAATTGATTTGGCAGAGCGCACAGGGCATCGATTTATGATTCGTTTAGTCAAAGGGGCTTATTGGGATTCGGAAATTAAACATGCGCAAGTTGAAGGGCTAGAGGGTTATCCGGTATTTACCCAAAAATGTTATACCGATGTATCGTATCAGGCATGTATTAAAAAACTCTTTGCCAATGGCAAACATATTTACCCGCAGTTTGCGACGCATAATGCCTATACAACGGCATTGGTTATGCAATTAGCAGGAGATTATCGCGATTATGAATTCCAGTGTTTACATGGCATGGGCGATGCGCTATATGATCACGTTGTAGGCAAGGATAATTTTAATATTCCATGTCGTATTTACGCGCCAGTGGGGACGTATAAGCATCTACTACCTTACTTGGTTAGACGATTATTAGAAAATGGTGCCAACTCATCATTTGTTCATCGTATTGTTGATGAGCAAACACCGATTGAAAGTTTGGTTGAAGATCCTGTTGAAAAAGCAAAGCGTCTAGGCTTTAAAGCGCATCCGCAAATTGCGTTACCTGTGAATATGTTTGGAGAAGAAAGAATGAATTCAAAAAGTTATAACTTAAATGACACACGCACATTAGAAAAACTAGCACTACAAATGAGTCAATTTGATCGTGATGATTATGTTGCTAAGCCGTTAATAAAAGGTGTTGATACCTCAAAACTTACTGCGGAAAATATTTTTAACCCAGCAAACAATCAAGTATTTGGCAAAGTCTATCATGCGGATAAAGCAATGGCCGAAAAAGCCATGGAAGTTGCGCATAATGCATTTGACGCTTGGAGTTTGGTTGAAGCTGAAAAGCGTGCTGACGCCTTGGATAAGTGTGCGGATTTATTAGAAGAAAATATGCCAAAATTTATGGCAATTGCTGTGCGTGAAGCCGGTAAAACCTTGGCAAATGCGGTTAATGAGATTCGTGAAGCGGTTGATTTTTGTCGTTATTATGCGGCACAAGCGCGTGCTGAGTTTGCAGCACCTAAAACCTTACCAGGTCCTACAGGCGAGCTTAATCAAATTAGCCTACATGGTCGCGGTGCTATAGTATGTATCAGTCCGTGGAACTTTCCTTTAGCTATTTTCTTAGGCGAGGTAACAGCCGCATTAGCTGCTGGAAATACAGTCGTTGCTAAACCGGCTGAGCAAACACCTATTATTGCCTATGAAGCGATTAAACTACTGCATCAAGCAGGTATTCCTGAAGATGTATTACAATTCGTGCCAGGTACAGGTGAAGAAGTCGGCAGTACCTTAACACAAGATCCACGTGTTGCGGGTGTGATCTTTACAGGATCCACTGAAGTTGCCAAAATCATTCAGCAAACGTTATCAGCCAAAAAAGGTGCGATTGTACCATTTGTTGCTGAAACAGGTGGTCAAAACGTTATGGTTGTTGACTCATCATCGTTACCTGAGCAGGTAGTGCGTGATGTGATATCCTCGGCTTTCGATAGCGCGGGACAACGTTGTTCTGCTTTGCGCGTTTTATATCTACAAGAAGATATAGCAGATAATGTCATCACCATGCTTAAGGGTGCGATGGATGAATTAAAGGTACATGATCCAGCGTTTATTGAAACCGATGTTGGTCCTGTGATCGATCAGGAAGCGCAAGCTAATCTTAAAGCACATATCAACAACATGCGCCAATCAGCAAAGCTTGTGCATGAGATGAGTGAAGATAAGGCACTTGAAAAAGGCAACTATATTTACCCTGTCGTGTTTGAAATCGATAGTATCCATGCGCTTAAGCGTGAAGTATTTGGTCCAGTTCTGCACATTGTGCGCTTTAAAGCGACTGAGCTTGATAAAGTTGCTAAAGATATTAACTCAACTGGTTATGGTTTAACGTTTGGTGTGCATAGTCGCATTCAGGAAACCGTTAATTTCTTCAAAAAACATATTCGCGTTGGCAATATTTATGTCAATCGCAATATTGTTGGTGCGGTTGTTGGCGTGCAACCTTTTGGCGGTCAAGGTTTATCCGGTACAGGACCTAAAGCTGGAGGCCCCTTCTACTTACATCGCTTGGCTGTTGAGCGCACGATTAGCATTGATACTACCGCATCAGGTGGTAATGCCTCATTGATGAGCTTAGAACAATAAGGATACGCTTTAAAATGACTGATTTAGAGCAACAACTGCGTGAGGATCTCGCGGCAAGTCACCATGTAGTCTACCACTATGGCTGGGATGATTTATTAGCAACGCATCTAAGTGTGCGCATACCACAATCAAATGCGGTGTTAATTACGCCACATAATGTCCCCTTTGAAGAAGTGAGCGCGGAAAACCTCGTTAAAGTTGATCTAAATGGACGAGTTTTATCACAAAACAGCTATACGGTAATGCCGCAAGCATTTAATATTCATGCTGAGATTTACAAAGCAAGTAGCAGTATTCATAGTGCGATGCATACCCATAGCACCTATGGCGTTGCGGTATCATCACTGAAGTCGGGATTACTGTTTTGTAATCAGCAGGCGTTACGATTTTATAATGATGTTGCCTATCATGATTACAATGGTCTTGCATTAGCGAATGAAGGGCATGAAATTGTTCAAAGTTTGCAGGATAAAAAAGTCATGATTTTACGTAATCATGGCTTATTAACAACCGGCAAAACTATCTATGAGGCGCTTTACTTGCTCTATTACCTAGAGAAAGTGTGTGAATTGCAAATTAAATTGCAAAGTGTAAACGACTCACTGATTGAATTAGATGAATCCGTGTGTCTAAAAACCAAGGCGCAGTTTGAGCGTATTTTAACGCCGGAAAAGGAATTTGCTGTGCTTAAACGCCGAGTGCAGTATTTAAGCCAAAATAAATAATAGGAAATCCGTTAATTAATTTTTAGAAGTTTGTTAGACTCAGCGCGGGATAAGATAAAAGGTAATTAATCGGATGACAAAAAAGATAACGAAGGCGAGCACCAAGAAAACCGTTGCGATTACGACTTTGGGTGCTGCCTTAGAGTGGTTTGAATTTAGTTTATATGGTTATTTGGCGACTTACTTAAGTATTTTATTTTTTCCCGATGAAAATAGAACTGTCGGTTTGATTACTGTTTTTGGTATCTTTGCCGCGAGTTATTTTATGCGTCCATTAGGCGGTTTTATCCTAGGTTCTATTGGTGATCGACTTGGGCGACGCTATGCGATCACGCTGAGCATTGGTCTTATGTGTATTCCGATGTTTATTATGACGATTATGCCAACGTATAATAGTTTTGGTATTTGGGCGGTAGTTATTTTAATTTTAGCGCGTATGATTCAGGGTTTTTCGGTTGGTGGTGAGTATACTGGAGTGTTGATTATGCTCGCTGAAAGTGCACCAAAGCAATATCGTGGATTTGCAACAGCTTTAGCGGCGATGTCATCACAAGTTGGTACGATCCTAAGCGCGGTAGTGGTGGGTGTGTTAGCCACAGTTTTTAGCAAAGCACAAATGCTTGAATACGGTTGGCGTGTGGCATTTTTTATTGGGTTTATTTTTGCATTAACCTCAATGTTCCTGCAGCATTCAGTGCGTGAGTCGCCATTTTTTGAGGAAATAAAGAAGTCGAAAAAAGCCTTAAAAAACCCATTAATGACGGCGCTTAAAGGACCTAAGATGCCACTTGTATGGGTATTCGTGTTAACTGGTTATATTGGTATTGCTTATTACATGATGGCGACTTTTTTGCCGAATAACTTTATCGCAACGCGCCATTTAGATGTCAGTATTGTGATGTGGATTACTGTTGTTATATCTGTTGTCTATGCTGTGTTCTCACCATTATTTGGTTGGTTTGCCGATTTGTGGGGGCGCAAAGTAATGCTAAACGTCCCGATTTTCTTATTGCTCATTCTCGCTTATCCCATGTTTATTTGGCTTAATTATGGTGGCATTGTTCAGATTTTGATTGCTGAGTCGATTTTTGCATTATTAGTAGCAGCGATGACAGCATCTTTTCAGGTGGCAATTAGCGAGCTTTTCCCAACAGAATGTCGCTATAGCGGGATGTCGGCAGCCTATAATGTAGGTAATGCCTTATTTGCAGGTACTACACCGATGATCTCATTAATGTTGGTAGATGTTTCAGGATCACATTATGCGCCTTGTTATTACTTAATTATTACCTCAATCATTACTTTGGCAGTGATTTATAAAATGCCAGAAACACGTACTAGTAGGTATTTTGAGTTAGGTGAGAATTCATCAAAATAAGTTGCACCAGCTAGCACCTCTCCCCTTGTGGGATTGCTCGTGCAGCTTAAGCTGCGCGGGTGAGGGGTAAAACGCAACTTATTCTTGATTTATTACATCAGGTGTTTTGGGTTTTTGGATCAAATCCAAGAATGATAGCAAAACATTGAGCGATCGTATTTGAGCTTGAATGGGATATCTATACTTACTAATGAAACTATTATTTATACTTGTTACTCATCCCAAGGGTTAATTAATGTTACATTCATGTCTTTAAAATCAATGACATTACGCGTTACCAGAGTCATTCCATGAGTAATTGCACTTGCTGCGATCATGGCATCGCGATCTGATTTTGGGTTAGGGATATGCAGTTGAGCACAGCGTTTGGCAGCAAAGAGATCAAAAGCGATAATTCGATTGGCAAAAGCAGTCATAACGTGGTTATCCATCCAGTTGCGTAATATATTACCTTGTTTAAAATCTCTTCGGTGCACGGATAAAATACCCATCTCCAGCTCAAGGATGGTGATGACTGAAATAAAAAGCTCAACAGGGCTAATAGATGAAGCCCAGTTCACCACATTGGGGTCTGCTTTGTTTGAGCTTGCTTTTCTTAACTCTGAAATAACATTGGTATCCAGTAAATACATCTAAAAAATGTCCTTTTTAAATAGATCTTGCCCAAGCTTAGTTGGTTCAAACTCGATGTCTTGATCATTTTGCATTGATAACATATCAACAATATTGGTTTGCGGTATATTGATCTTCTGCAATTTATGATATGCATCAACACTGAGTAAAACATGCGAAATCGTTCCGCGCTCAGTGATGAAAACGATACTGTCTTTAGATGCTTTCTTTGCTTTATTTGGGTTTTGATTAAACTCTCTACTTGTAAAGGTGTTAATATTCATTGTCGTAAACTCCAATACCTTCAGGTGTCACTAAGTATAGTTTTGTAACTACATAACTACAAGTGTGTTTTGGATAATTCTTAAATCGATAACTCAATCAATCACCCAAAGGGGTGTGAAATTCAATGGCAGACATGCTGCAAAATGGTTTGTGAGCGGTATATATTAACACATGGGCTTAGAATCACGTATAATCGCTTTAGTTTTGACGGAATAGTGAATGAATTAACATGCTTGAACAAACAGATGTATTAATTGTCGGTGCAGGTACCGCAGGACTGACAGCTGCTCTTAATTTAGCGGATGAGTGTAACGTGGCGATATTGTGTAAATCAGCCTTGGGTGAAGGCTCTAGCCTTTACGCACAAGGTGGGATTGCCGCAGTGATGGACAAAGGTGACTCATTAGAGGCGCATATTGAAGATACGCTTATTGCTGGTGATGGTTTATGTGATAAAAAAGCAGTGCGTTTTACTGTTGAGAATGCTAAATCATGTGTTGAATGGCTGATTGATCAAGGTGTGCACTTTACGCTAGATAGTGAGCATGAAAATTATTACCACCTGACGATGGAGGGAGGACACTCTTATCGACGTATTTTGCATGCTGCGGATGCTACTGGCAAAGAAGTACAAACGACGTTAACGGCTTTAGTTAAAAGTCATCCGAATATAAAGGTCTATGAATATTACAATGTGGTTGACTTGATTTTACAGCAACAGCGTTGTGTTGGTGCTTATGCGTTAAATCTTAAATCAAACAAAATTGAAACTTTTGGTGCGCGTGCTGTTGTCTTGGCATCAGGAGGTGCCTCACGCGTCTATCAATATTCGACTAATCCCGTGGTTTCTAGTGGCGATGGTATTGCCATTGCTTATCGTGCTGGGTGTCGTGTGGCAAATTTGGAGTTTAATCAATTTCATCCGACTTGCCTTTATCACCCAAAAGCTGGATCATTTTTATTAAGTGAAGCATTGCGTGGTGAAGGTGCATATTTGCGTCTACCTAATGGTAAGCGCTTTATGCCTGAGATTGATGAACGTGCTGAGCTTGCACCACGTGATGTGGTTGCACGTGCTATTGACCTGCAGATGAAAAAATATGGCTTAGAATGTGTTTATTTGGATATTACACATAAGCCAGAGGCGTTTATTAAAGAACACTTTCCGATGATTTATGAAAGTTTATTAAAATATGGACTTGATTTGACTAAAGACCAGATTCCCGTCGTGCCAGCGGCGCATTACACTTGTGGTGGTGTTGTGGTTGATGATAAGGCACGCACCGATGTTGTCGGATTGTATGCTGCAGGAGAAGTGACTTATACAGGACTTCATGGCGCTAATCGCATGGCAAGTAATTCGTTATTAGAGTGTCTTGTATATGCCTTTGCTGCTGCTAATGATATTAAACAAAATCTCTCAAAATTAATGCCAATGTCAGATATTCCACGCTGGGATGACGCTTTAGTCACTGACTCAGATGAAGAGGTTTTTATTCGCCATAATTGGCGTGAGATCAGACGTTGCATGTGGGACTTTATGGGAATTGTTAGAAGCAATAAACGCTTAGAGCGCGCAATGCATCGCATTAAGCTGTTGCGCCAAGAGGTGTTTGATTATTATTCTGATTTCACGGTAACTGCTGATTTGTTGGAGCTTAGAAATTTGGTGTTAGTTGCTGAATTGATGGTTGAGTCTGCAATGCGCAGGAAGGAAAGTCGAGGGCTTCATTTTACCTTGGATTATAAGCAAAAAGATCCACGGTTTTTAAAACCTACTATTTTGCATCCAGCTAAAAATTAATAAAACGGAAGGTATACATGGAATTTGATCTATTAAGAGCAATAAAACCCAGTCGTCAGAAAGCGCTATTTTTAGCCAAACGTCAGTTAGCCGAGTTTGTGTATGATGCGGTAAACTTAGAGGGTATTCATTATACTTTGCCAGAGGTTCAAACCTTGCTCGATGGTGTTACTGTTGGTGGGCATAAGTTATCAGATCGTGGCTATCCGGCGATTAATCTACCCGTAAAGCGCCAACTTGAGTTTAATACACTGATGCTTGATTTTTATCAAACAGGTCATAAAACAGCGATGACTGAATTTATGCTGTCGTGCTTGGATGTCAAATTAATCGAAATAATGAGTGAATAAGTGAGCAAGTAAGGCAAATATTATGTGTAAGTACAATAATGTGATTTTTGATTTTGATTCAACGCTGATTCGCTTTGAATCACTAGAGTTTATCATGGCTAAGTTGCTTCAAGGAGATCGGTCTAAAATACAGCAAATTGAAACCTTAACGAATGCCGGCATGAATGGTGAGATAAGTTTTCGTGATAGTCTGGAAGCGCGTTTACAAGTAGCAAAGCCAACAAAGGCGACAGTAAATGAGTTTGTTGCTCAGCATTGCCCTAGCGCATTAACTATAGGTATCAAGAAATTAATTGAGCAACTGCATGAGCAACATATCAAAGTATGGATTATTAGTGGTGGTTTTAGTGAGCTTATTTTACCTTTTGCTGAGTATCTGGGCATTCCAGAATCACACGTTTTTGCGGTGAATTTAAACTGGGATGAAAACGGATACTTTGATGGCTTAAATAATGACAATGGCTTTTGTGATTCAAAAGTTACTGGTGCTACAAAAATCCAAAATCAGTTAACGGGCAAAACCGTAATTGTTGGCGATGGCTTTACGGATTATGAGCTTTATAATGCTAGGATTGCTGATGATTTTATTGCCTATATTGAACATGTTCAGCGAGATAAAGTCTTATCTGTTGCTAGGCTTTGTGCGAAAAATGTTAATGAGCTAGAAAAGCTTATTTTCTAACTAAATAGATAAAAACTGTAATTAGCAAGAATGATCAAAAAATCAGAAATAAACTGACTTATCATAAACCTCAGTAAGTAAGCGAGGTTGAGTTTGAAAATGAATGATAAATTACAAAAAGTGATTACTTATATTGCCAAGCATCTTGATGAGAAACTTAGCTTGGATCAATTAAGTTATATTGCATGCATTTCTAAGTACCATTTTCATCGTTTATTTACTGCTCATGTCGGTTTGTCTGTGCAGCAGTACATTCGTTGGTTGCGCTTAAAAAGGGCAGCTCATCAGTTGATTGTTGAGTCGGATAAATCAATTATTGATATTGCAATTGATGCAGGTTTTGAATCCCATGAAGCATTTACCAGAGCCTTTAAGCAGACTTCAGGTATCAGTCCAAAGGCATTTCGTATGCAAAAAGACTGGTCTTTATGGGAAAAAGTACCTTATCAGTTATCTCAAGAAGGAATAAAGGAAATGAATGTTGAAATTAAAGAAATGAAGGCAAGACGTTTAGCAGTGGTTGAGCATAGAGGTGATCCTAAGTTTATGGGAGCTAGTGTCAATCAATTAGTCACTTGGGCAAAAGCGCAAACGATGGATTTAAAACCCAAACCTGGAGAGGCTTTCGGTTTTGCTTATGATGATCCAAAGACAACACCTGTCACTGAGTTTCGATTTGATTTGGGTATTACCGTGCCTGAGAGTTTAAAAATGAGTCAGGATGTTGTAGAGAAATATTTACCAGCGGGGCGCTATGCGACAGCTTTGCATAAAGGCTCACGTGATAATATTGACCAGCTAATATATGCACTTTATAGAGATTGGTTGCCAAACTCAGGTGAGGAGCTTGCTGATTTGCCGTGTATATTTTGCTATTACAATTTTGACCATGAAGTGGCTGATACAGAACTTTTAACGGAGTGTTGGCTATTGCTTAAATAGTTTTTATACTAGAGACAAGATTTTATAAGTAAAGGGCGATGAAATGGATAGAATTGATCATGTTGCTATTGTGGTCAAAGATTTAGAGGAAACACTTACATGGTATTTGTCGCACTTTAATGCCAAACTGATTTATCAGGATGATACGTGGGCAATGATTGAATTTCAAAATATAAAGCTTGCGTTTGTTGTGCCGCATCAGCATCCGCCGCATATTGCGTTTAATTCTGAAAAAGCAGAGAGTTTTGGCAAGTTGAAACAACATCGCGATGGCACTGTATCATGTTATGCAAAAGATCCATCAGGCAATATTGTTGAATTTATTAAGCCATGAATATTGCTATTTGCTACAAAAAACAATAGAATTTGCGAGCTTTTTAAAAAGCGCTTTAAATTATGATAACAAAAAGTCAAGCGGCATTATGTCAGCTTGAGCATTCGGAGAATACTATGTTCGCAATTATTAAAAGTGGCGGTAAGCAGTACAAAGCCAAAGAAGGTGGTGTACTTAAGCTAGAAAAAATTGAAAAAGGCGTTGGAGAAACGATTGAGTTCACTGATGTGTTGATGTTGCAAAATGGCGATGAGATCAAAGTTGGCTGTCCTGTTGTTGATGGTGCCAAAGTGGTTGCTGAGATCGTTGAGCAAGGTCGTCATAAGAAAGTTCAGATTATCAAGTTTCGTCGTCGTAAGCACAGCATGAAACGTCAAGGTCATCGTCAGTATTACACTGCGGTAAAAATCACAGCAATTCAAGGTTAATTTAAGGAGTATAAAACATGGCTCATAAGAAAGCAGGCGGTAGTACTCGTAACGGTCGCGATTCCAATCCTAAGTACCTAGGTGTTAAGCGCTATGGTGGTGAAACTGTTAAAGCAGGTTCAATTATCGTACGTCAACGTGGTACAAAATTCCACGCAGGTGTTAACGTTGGTTGTGGTCGTGATCACACATTGTTTGCAACGACTGATGGTGTTGTTAAGTTCCACACAGGTGGTCCTTTAAATCGTCAATTCGTTTCAATCGAAGCAGTTGCTAACGCTTAATTATCGATTAGCGAAAGCAAACAAATAAAAAAGGCGCCGGATTGGCGCCTTTTTTATTGCTATTTGTTTTATACAAGGGCGTATTGCATACGCCCTTGAGAAGTTTATCTCATTAAATTGTATTGTTTATAGAGGATGTGACACTTGTGAAAACAGAACTTTTTGATTATGAACTACCTGAGCATCTTATTGCGCGCTATCCAGCAAAAGAGCGTGATCAAAGTCGTTTATTGGTACTTGATCGCCAAAAACAAGCACTAACAAATCATATTTTCAGTGAGATTGTTGATTATATACAAGCAGGTGATTTGGTTGTTTTTAATAATTCACGGGTGATGGCAGCGCGCCTTTTTGGACAAAAAGAAACCGGTGCCAAACTTGAATTTCTGATTGAAAAAGTAGTAAATGATAAGCTTTTTATTAGTCATGTTCGCGCTAATAAAGCACCTAAACTCGACTCAGTGGTTGAAATCGCTGATGTTAAAGCACGTGTGATCGAGAAAAATGACGGGTTATATCATATTGAATTAATTGATGGCAATGTATGGCAGTTAATGGCTGAGCATGGTCATATGCCACTGCCTCCTTATATGAAGCGTCAAGACGAAACCTTTGATATAGAACGCTATCAGACGGTTTATAGTGAGCTTCTTGGCTCTGTTGCAGCACCAACTGCAGGGCTTCATTTCACAAAAGAGATATTGCAAAAAATAAAAGACAAAGGTGCTGATATTGCTTATGTAACGTTGCATGTCGGCTCTGGCACCTTTAAGCCAGTGCAAACGAATGATATTCATGAACATATTATGCATAGTGAATTGATTGATGTGCCACAAAACGTGTGTGATCAGATTTGTAAAACCAAATCGCAAGGCGGGCGTGTAATCGCTGTGGGTACAACCTCAGTGCGCTCATTGGAAACCGCGGCAGCTAATGGCAATGGTGAGATAAAGGCATTTTATGGTGAGAGTGATATTTTTCTGTATCCTGGGAAAACATTCCATGTTGTTGATGCAATGGTTACCAATTTTCATTTGCCAAAATCAACATTAATTATGTTAGTTAGTGCCTTTTCTTCAATTGATATGATAAAAAAAGCATATCGCCATGCAATAGATGACAACTATCGCTTTTATAGTTATGGTGATGCTATGTTTATTCATTAAAGTCTCAACCATAATGACAAAAATATGCATTGTTTTATCTCTTTTAACCGTAAGTGCTTTTAGTGTGTCATCAGCTTTTGCAGCAACAGAGCCGACAGCTAGTCCAACACATAGCGCTATGGCTGAATCGCAACCTCAGCAGCAAGCAACAATTGTCAGTGACACATCGCAAACAGGTAGTCGAATGAAGGTCATCTCTCCGGGAAATCAATCGATCTCTTTGGAAGATCAGCTAAGAGGTGTGCAGGCACCTCAAGCCATTATGCCTGAAAATCCTGTTGCAGTTTCACAAACAGCACAAATTAATTATCCAGTAACGGTTGGCAATGAAGGGCAGATTGATCAGCTGCAAACGGAGCTTAGCAATATGTTTGTTAAAGCGGACAAAAATGCAGATGATCTCACGAAATATCAGCAATATAGTTTATATCTAGCCTATAAACAGGCACAGCAAAATCAGTTGCTACTTGAGCAAAATAATAAAATTATTTTAGCTTTAGAGAAAATTTCGTTACAGAATCAGTTGCTGCTCGCACACCAAACTTCAAAATAATTATTTCAACTCCCAACACCTATCTCCTTAACTCCTAACACCTGACTCGTGCGCCGTCTTTTTATATTTAAAATGTAGGCTATGACCATATTCCTGCCCACTTTGTTTGTGTAAGCGTTGGCTGAGCGTAAGTCGAAGCCTCTATGAAGTGTGATTTTACCAAGATTACCCACTTCGACTGATGCTTAGTGCATCGCTTCAACTTACGCTCAGGGTACGGTGAGAACTTATGGGTGAATATTTAGTCTTAGCCAGAAAGCCAAAATGTAAATATTGCATTTTAAAAATTAAAAATTATAATAATCATTAATTATAAAATATATGCTTAAGTTAAATCGAATGAGAAATAGTTATTTAGGGGTTAGTTTCACGTTGCTAAGTGCATTAATTTATGCGTTTCAAGCCGCCTTGATTAAGAAGTTTAATATCGGATTAAGCGTGCCTGTGATTGTATTTAGTCAGAGTTTAGTTGCGTTGATTTTGATATTGCCAATTATCTTGTATAAAAAGCATCAATGGCAGGTCAATTTATTAAAAACCCAAGTGCCATGGCAGCATTTGGCAAGAACGATTTTTAGTTTGGGGATCAGCTATTTTTTGTTTATTGCAATTATGCATGTGCCACTAGTCGATGGTGTGTTGTTAGCAAATACGGCACCATTTTTTGTGCCATTTATCTTATTCATTTTTATGCGACAAAAGTTTCAGCATGCCTTATGGTTGCCGTTAATTATTGGTTTTGTTGGTGTTATGATGATTCTAAAGCCAGATGCTAAAATCATGAATCCTTACGCCATTGTTGCTTTGGGTGCGGGTTTATCCATGGCTTTATCAATTATTATGGTGCGTAAAATTTCAAGCTATGATAATGGCTTGACGACTGTTTTTTATTACTTTTTGTTTTCAAGTATTATTGCTGGAGTTGTTAGTATTCCTTTTTGGCAAGAAATATGGCTTTATGCACTTTTAATACTCGTTGCAATTGGGGTGTTGTTTTTCTTTGTACAATATCTTTTGGTGTTGGCATTAGGTTATATTCAAGTACAAAGTTTCTCTGTGCTATACTATGCTAATGTTATTTTTGCGGCAGTCATTGGCGTCTTTTTTTTCGCAGATCGTTATGACTGGCTGACACTTGCGGGAATAGTGCTGACAATTATGAGTGCCATTGTTATAATCCAGCTTCAGGCACAACGTCAAAAGGTAATAAGCTAAGCATGTCAGATGCGACAACACAACTGTTAGAATTTGCGATTTGCGATACAGGATTGTTAATTCGTAAGATTTATAATTTTCATGCAAAAGAATTAGGTTTAAATGTTTTAGATCGACGTGTACTGGTGCATGCAAGGTTTCGTCCAAAGCTTACTCAAATTGAGTTAGCAGGACATCTAGAGATCGAGGCACAAAATCTTATTCGCGTGCTTGATCGCTTGAGTGATCAAGGTCTTGTTGAGCGCATTGCACATGAGAGTGATCGTCGTGCAAAATGCGTTATTGTTACTAAGCGTGGACTTGCTGTTTTGGAAGAGCTGGATAAAGCAGTAAAACAGCATTATGCGCAGATCTTAGTTGGCGTGGATCTAGATGAAAAAAATGCGCTTATCGCGACATTGGATAAGCTGAAAATTAATCTAGCAAATACGCTAGAGGATATGCAAAGTCAAGATGCACAAACTCAGGCATAGCTTTTTGTTATGTGCTTGATTATTTTATTTTATTGGATTGATCAAGTGTTCTATGTGACAATTCATCTTGTGTCGAGAGAATTGTTCATTTAGGAGCACAAAATGCCGAATCAATACAGTAATAACTTTGAGTTAAATGTTCTTAAAAAATATGGCAAGCCTGCTGAGAAAGTTTTAAATGATTTACATGACCAAGGCGTTTCTTACAGTGAAGCTTCTGAACTGATGGGTTATCAAGTCTGGACGGTTAAGCGCTGGTGCCGTCGCTATGGAATTAGTCTTGCGCAGAAAGAGCTAAATACTGAGATCAATAATCGTGAGTTTATGAATAAATTTCATGAGCAAGAATTAAATAAATATAATATCTTAAGTCGCAAGTGGGTTATATACCGCCCGCAAACCATTTTACAGAATTTCTATCATTGAATTTTTCGCACTTCTGAATGATTTGATTTTGCTAATAGTCCTAGCTATTACCTGTAATCCAATCATTCAGAAGCATCAAAAACTTCTTTGACATTAAACACCGCAAAATGATTAACGAGCGGTATATTGCATTAATCTTACTCGTTAAACCCAGAGATTTGTTTAGCCGTTGGACTTTTGGCAACATCATTACGTTCTTTAAATGTGCCAAAGCATAAGTCACCTAGATAGTTAGTAATACCCCAACAGTAGTTTTCATTATGAAAATGGTGGCGCATGTGCGCGCGTTTTAACCTGTGTCCAACCTGCGTCATGGGTTGATATGCAGGGGTGTGATGAGCCAAATGCATCCATTCATAGAAAAGATAATATAAAATGCCAAATGTAAATGGCACAAGTGCTACACTAAAGCTCCAACTAATAAGTGCAAACAAAAGGTAAGTCTGAATAAGATGCAAGATAATGGCTGACCATGGTGCAAATAATAGCTCAACATCTTGTGGATATTTATGATGACCATGATGTAGCCTTATTTGAAAATTGCGGAAAACTCCGTGTTTTTCAGTAAGCTTGGCATGCAATAAATATTTATGGGCATACCATTCATAAAAAGGTGCAATGATAATCGGTAAAAATAACCACCACCAGTGACTGCCAAATACACCTATAAAAATACTAAGTGCTAAAAAGGCGAAAAAAAGCACCCAAAGAACCTGTACGGTGCGATGCGTAAAATAAACCTTAAATACTTCCTGCATAAGTTTGTTTTTTTGATCAGTTCAAAGATGGTGTGATTGTAGCAGCTGGTGAATTTCACTGCTATTAAAACAATCGATGAATATAAATTTAGGCTAAAATTAAATATTCACTCACAAGTGTTCATCGTGCCCTGAGCGTAAGTCGAAGGGGAAATTTGGAAAAATCACACTTCATAGAGGCTTCGACTTATGCTCAGCCAGCGCTTATACAATCAAGGTGGGCTGTAATATGATCATTATTGCCTAAATTTATTGAATGCTTTAATGAAAAAACTCTAACAATAAGCTAGGCTAAATAAGCTAGATAGGTTAAGAGAAAGTAAGGAAAGTAGATGTTAAGTTTCGCCATCGCGTTAATCGTCATTATGAACCCTATTGGTAATTTAGCCATTTATATTGGATTGATTACAGGTCGGGATGAAAAGGACTGTAATAAAACCGCTAAAATCTGTGGCATTGCTATTTTTGTATTATTAATGATTTCGCTGTGGATTGGCTGGCCGATTTTAAACTTCTTTGGGATCAGTATTGGGGCGTTTAAATTAGCAGGTGGTCTGATCGTTTTACGCATTGCTTTATCGATGATTCAAGGGGGCAATCATACACATAAAAAAGGTGAAAAGAAGATAGCTGATGAAAAGCAACCATCTATTGCTGTGGTACCAATGGCAATTCCCGTCATTGCAGGTCCTGGTGCTATGGCGGTTATTATTACCCATGCACATGATTTTACTTTGTGGCAATTTTTGATGGCAAGCATTATATGTGCTGTGATTTCAGTCTTGTTTTGGTTATTACTAAAATTCACACCTAAGCTTGCACGCTTTCTTAGTGAAGAAGCGTTATCGGTAATATCGCGTGTTATGGGACTTATTTTAGCGGCTATTGCCATTCAGATGATGGCAGGTGGAGTTACGGCACTTTTTCCCATATTAAAGTAAATACATTTGATCAAAAAGCCTAATATACCCATAAAGATATTTGATTGTATTTAAGACATTAAGTGTAAATATAATGATTTCGAAATTAAAGTAAATTTTATAGACACTTAGGAGAGAAAATGCAAATAAGAACATCTATTTCAATTTTAATAGGTTTAGGTATAACCAGTCAGGCATTTGCAGGTTGGGGAACAGGTTGGAATGTTGAGATGACAAATCTAACCCCAAGAGATATACAGGTATACCCTTATAACTGTAAGGCAAATAGCAAAGCAAAAAATGATACCATCACCATTAAGCTTAAGAATGGGGATACAAGAATATGTTCTTGGAAAGAGAAAGATACATCAAGTTATTCTACCCCAAAGTGTCAATACAGTTTTTTAAAAATTCTTATTCCTATACATGTCATGCAACCTGCAATGTTTTTTGCGCCTGACTTTTAAAGTCAATAGCACCTTCTTTGTACACGTTCATTG
>NZ_QLIQ01000023.1 GCF_003428165.1 Cysteiniphilum litorale
AACCCTGGTGTGAAAACAATTTGGCTTGGGTTTCAACGAATGCATGACTTTGCCCTAGCCTGGTCAAGCTTTCAGACTTTACAAGGAGAAGAATTAAATGAATAGAAAAGATCCCTATAAACCTATGTTTGCAAGAGGGGTGGCAGCCGCAGGCTGACGGGGTGTTTATAAAATCATAGTTTTTTCTAAAATGCGTAACTCCAATTAGTTACTATGCTTTTTCTGCAACCGCCGCTCATTAAAAAATGCTTTAAGCATATCACTGGCATCATCTGCCAAGATGCCTCCTTCCACATTCAAATAATGATTTAAAAATGGCTCTGTATGTAACTGTGCTTTTGAGCAAGCAACCCCTGCTTTTGGCTCTTTAGTCGCAAAATAAAGCGTTCTGATACGCGCGTGCACCATCGCACCTAAACACATCATACATGGCTCTAAAGTGACATAGAGATCACACTCCGGTAAGCGATAGTTTTGCATCATTTGCGCAGCACCGCGCAATGCAATAATCTCAGCATGTGCTGTGGGGTCGTTATTCATAATCATCTGATTAAAACCTCTCCCAATGATTTGATTATCTTTGACAATAATCGCACCAACGGGGACCTCATTATGCTCTTGCGCTTTCTTTGCCTCTAATAGCGCATACGCCATCCACTGTTCTTTAGTCATTAATGACATGCTTAGCTTATTTATCTACACCTCAAGTTAGCCTATACTATACTACACTTTATCAACAACATGACCCTATAGAGCAATATTAAGATGTTAAGGAAGAGTATTCTTCGTATATTTTTTATATTTAGCCTGTTTAGCCTTAGCTTCTTGTACGCTGCTGATGACAATAAAAGTGATTCCAAAGCGCCAACTCTTGATATTGTTATTAATGGTATTAACGACAATAAAATCAAATCAAGCATTCTTGATAATATCAGCTTATCGCGCTTTAAGGCGTTTGCTGTTTCTCACCCCAATCAAATGCAACTACTACTTAAAAAAAGTGATGATGAAATCAAAACATTACTTGAGCCATATGGTTACTATAAACCAGTCATTACCACAGACTTTAGTGTCAAAGATAACCTTTGGATTGCTACATTCAATGTCAAACTCAATGAACCATTACATATTGATGCCTTAACCGTTAACATCAATGGCTCAGGTCAACATTCTAAAATCGCTACTAAGACGCTAAATGACTTGCCACTAAAGCAAGGCGATATTTTAACGCAAACTGCTTATGAAAAATCCAAAGCATTACTGACTGATAGCTTTTTTAACGCGGGTTACCTCGATAGCGAACTCACAGAACATGAGATTCGCATTAATATGCTTAAATACACTGCTGAAGTCATCTTGAGCATTGATACTGGCGATCTTTATACGATTGGTGCTATTAATATTAAACAGCAGCGTTATGATTATGCCGAGCGTTTTATCGATGATATTATCAAGGTTAGCATCGGTGATGTCATGTCGCAGAAAAAGATCACCAAAGCCAATAAGCGTTTACAAGATAGCGGTTATTTTAGCAACGCTCAGCTTGTGCCTAAAATCTCTAAGCGTGATAAAGTTAACAAGACCGTCCCAGTGGATTTAAACTTAACAGCAGGGCACGCACGCACTTATACTTTTGGTGTGGGTTATGGCACATTCACAGGTCCTAGGGTAAGCTTTGGTACGCTTTTTCGTCATGTTACCGATACCGGACAGCAGTTTTCCTTTAACGTCTCAGCGTCTCCTGCCAATAGTACCTTTAGCACAAGCTATGTTTTTCCAGGACAAGATCCACTACACGACAACTGGAGTCTTATTGCCGAGCAAAGCTATATTGAAACCGATACCTACAATGAACGCCAAACTAATTTTGGTATTGCACGCACTCACAAATATGGTAATTGGCAAACCACCGTGAGTTTGCAGCAATATCTTACCAACTACAATACCGTTGCCAACCCCAATAATACCAATGGTAAATACCTTGTTCCGGCTTTAACCCTTCTCTACGACGGCAGCTGGCAAAATGGTTTTTGGCGTCAAGGCTTAGTGTGGAATGAATTATTACAAGCTTCCATCAAATCCCCACTGTCGGATCAGGATTTTATTCGCAACAATATGAGCATTTATTACTCACTCCCCATTAATCCAGAATGGAATCGCTTACTCTTTGGTGCTAACTGGGGATTTATCACGGTTGACGACATCCAAAATGTCGCCCCCAATTTTCGCTTTTATGCTGGTGGGGTGAGTAACCTTCTGGGTTATCCCTTCTTAAGCCAAGGACCTAGCATTAATGGTAATGTCACGGGTGGGCGCTATCTTGCCACAGGTCTTGCCGGCATTGAACAACGTATTTATGGCAACTTCAGCTCAATGCTTTACTACAATTTGGGTAATGCTGCCAATAAGCCTAACTTTAGTGATGTTGAGATTTTGCGCGCGGCAGGTATTGGGCTTAGCTATAAAACACCACTTGGACCCTTTATGGTATTTTTCACGCGTACATTGAATCATAATGATGAGCATTGGCGCTTTGATTTAAGCATCGGGATAAGCCTATGAGAAGCTTACGTAAAACAGTTAAATGGTGCTTAATCACGCTCGTAAGCCTAATATTGATCATTGCACTAGCGCTTGGATTTTTATTGTTTACCACGCCAGGGTTGAAGATAACGCAAAAAATCACCAATCATTTTTTGCAACCCCTTGGCATTAGTCTTAAAGGCAATATTTCAGGTCAAATTAATCAACTCAAACTAGATGAGCTTGATATTAAAAACGACACCGTGGATATTCGCTTAAGCCAAGTTGAGCTTTCGTTATCATTATGGTCCTTGATCAGTCACCAAACGCTTGATGTTAAACATCTATCCGTAGATAAAGTCTATGTTGATATCAATACACATACAACAAATAATGCAAGTGATAGTCAAGCACATGAAGATAGCAGCCCCTTTAGTATGCCGCTTGATCTTTATGCTAAAAACATCAACGTTAGTGATGTAAAGTATTTGATGAATAAACAATTAATCACTCATGCGACGAACGTCAGTGCAAATGGTATTAATTTAGTTGATGACAAACTAGAGCTTAATAAAGTTTCTGCCAAGGTCCCCGCTTATTCAGCCAGTGCAACGGTAAATAGCGGTTATATTATATTAAACGCGCCTTTTAAAACGTATTTAAAGGTCAATTTATCTGCTGCACAAAGTGGCGCTGATATTAGAAGTACCCAAACCCAAATCATTGGTAATTTTGCAGATAAATTTAGCATCATGAGCGATGGTATTATTCACTACAAAACAAGACCCTATCCTTACTCTCTTATTTCAAGCTTTGATCAAGGAGAAATAGTTAACCAACTAAAACTTGATCATCTTGCCATGATTAATAATACACTGCTGTTTAATGACCAACTGGACTGGTCCGTCAACCTCACCTCTTTAAACCCTGCAGTGCCACTTAAATTTAATATCGGTGGTAAGCTTAATACCACTGACCATGATCTTCGACTTAAAACTAGCTTTTGTGATATTTTCAGCCACGATTCTGAGTTACGTTGCCATATAAACCTATCTAGCAGCGATGGCACTTTTCACCTAAATCAATTCAAGCTATTTAATCCACGCAATGATGATCGTGTGCAAGTCAAACTTGCGCAATCCAAGCAAAATATTCAAGCGCAATGGGAAGTTTTTGTGAATGATCTTAATGCTTACCCTTTTAATGTCAGTGGCAATATCTACTCACAAGGAAAAGTTGACATCAATGACAAGACAACCAAAGCACTCAAAATGACGCTTGATGTCGATGATTTTCTCTATAAGCAATTTGATCTCTCTAAACTTGTGTTAGCTGTTGATAATCACTCATTAACACTCAATGCTGATTCTCATAAAATCTCAACGCTCATTAAGATGCAATTACAGAGTCTGTCACTGTCACAGATTACGGCAAAGCTTAATACTTTAAACTTCACCAGCAAAACCTTTAAGCAAGACTGGCATCTGACGAAAGCCGTTGATTTAGCACTTAGTCCTGATAAAAGTAGCATGAGTGATCTGTGTCTTCTGGCATCGAATGATAATCATTTTTGCATTAGCGCTTCATTAGCACCGAATGCCATTACGGTTCAAACAGCTGGCGAGATAACCCCTGCGCAATTTATCCCTAATCTGCCTTATGGCGGTGATAGCTTTGCCTTAAGCTTCAAGGGGAACTATTTACAAGAACCTAATAGTCATCCCAAAGCAAATTTCAGTATCTCCGGACATGGGTTTTTCTTTGCCAACAACACCTCATGGTTTAAGCAATTGCAACAGATTGTGCCGATCCATCAGTTATCTTACACGACGAATATCAATACCGACTTATCACTTCAAGATCAAAAGCTTGCATTAAGCAGCAATGTTTCCTTTCCGCAAAACTCACTGGTACTTAAGCTTAATAGTGATAATTTTGATTTATATAATTTGAGCAAAGCAAAATTAACTGGCGCGCTTGAGCTGTCATCAACGCGCCTTGATTGGATCAGTAATTTCATCCCACAATTCCCAACATTAATTAATAAAGGTGATTTACATAGCAGCCTACAAGTCACAGGTACTTTGTTTGACCCGCGCGTTGATGGCGATATCGCACTTAAAAATGCGCAAATTGAGCTATTACCATTAAACACCACCTTAGATGATATCAATGCCAATATCCTGATACGCAATCCGCTGAATGCTAAGATCAATCTTACGGCAAACATCCAAAAATCGCCATTAACCGTCAGTGGATTAGTTGATTTGCATGGTGCCACACCAAATACCAATATTAATATCAATGGTAAAAAACTATTAGTGCTCAACACGCCTGATATGGAGGTCACGGTAAGCCCTACTTTAAATTTCAATCAAAGCAATGGCAGCAGTAACTTAAGCGGCAATATTTTTATCGATAAATTAATTGTCAATCTCGCTGATATGAAAAGCAGTAGTCTACAAAATACCATTCAAAACGATGTTGTCTATGTTAACAACAGTAATCAAGCAATACAAACACAAAAAAATACGCCATTTAGCATGAATCTCAATATTGATATGGGTAAAAATGCGCATATCTCAGGGCTTGGCATCGATACCAACATTCAAGGCAAACTAAATATCATTAGCCAACCGAATCAGCCAATGCTTGGTATTGGGACGCTGCAACCAGTCAATGGCGTATTTAGCGCTTATGGTAAAACGTTCAGCGTTGACCCTAAATCAACTATCCAATTTAATAACTCGCCAGTTGGTAATCCGATGCTAGCAATTACCACGTTTTACAATATCCCAACCTCTGTTAAGCTGACACAATCAAATGCACCTGATACCATCGGCATTGAAATCACTGGCATGGCAAATAATCCAAAAATACAACTCTTCTCAGATCCGAGCATGTCACAAACAGATATTCTCTCTTATATCTTATTTGGTCAGACGTTAAATGATGCCAATAGTAGCCAAGCATCATCAGATGCGTTATCGCAAGCAGCGCTTTTAATAGCGATTAATGAAGGCGGTAGCGGGGTCATTGATGAGCTTAAAGACAAATTATCACTTGCAGAGTTTTCACTTGGCAACTTAAACAATAACCCAACCAATACCACAAATAACACAACCGCTGAGCAAAACAACACAGCCGTTTTTATTGGCAAACAAGTAACCTCAAGACTTTATCTAAGCTATGGTGTTGGCGTATTCACCGGTGAACAACAAGGCATCGCAACCTTTTCACTAAGCCCTAATTGGAAATTAAAAGGTGAGGTAACAAGCTTTGACCGTGGTGGCGACATTCTTTATCAAACACATTCTGAAAATTAAAAAATAACTATCCATTCTCTGTCAATATGTCTATGCTTAGCACAAATTATTCAATGTTTGTAAATATCAATGTCATTCTCCTCATTAGGTTTAAGCAACGCCATCTTAAACGCACTCACCGAGCAAGGCTATAAAGAGCCATCTCCCATCCAACAAAAGGCCATTCCCGCTGTTTTAAGCGGGCGTGATGTACTTGCTGCAGCACAAACCGGCACGGGTAAAACCGCAGCCTTCACCTTGCCAATTTTAGAAATGTTAGCACAAGGACCACAGTCAACTGCCAATCAAACGCATGCCCTTATCTTAACGCCAACACGCGAGCTTGCCGCTCAAATAGAGGTAAATATCCAAGCGTATAGTACGAACTTGCACTTACGCTCTTGTGTCGTATTTGGCGGAGTTAAAATCAATCCACAAATGATGCGCTTACGTAAGGGTGCAGATATTCTCGTGGCAACGCCTGGGCGGTTACTTGATTTATATGAGCAAAATGCCATTCGCTTTGATCGCTTGAAATTTTTAGTCCTTGATGAAGCCGATCGCATGCTCGATATGGGCTTTATTCATGCTATTCGCAAAATTCTAACGCTTCTACCCAAAAAGCGCCAAAACTTAATGTTCTCAGCAACCTTTAGCCCTGAGATCAAAGAGCTTGCTAAATCTATTGTCCGTAATCCTTTAGAAATCTCAGTAAGTCCACCCAATCAAGCAGCACCCAAAGTTAAACATTGGATCGCTCCTGTTGATAAAAAACAGAAAGTTAACTTATTGATTAAACTCATTAAAACCCATAACTGGGCACAAGTATTGGTTTTTTCACGCACTAAACATGGTGCCAATCATCTTGTTGGCAAACTTGAAAAAGCGGATATCAAGAGTGCTGCGATTCATGGCAACAAAAGCCAAGGCGCACGCACCAAAGCATTAAGTGATTTTAAAAACAATGAGGTACAAGTATTAGTGGCAACAGATATTGCCGCACGCGGCTTGGATATCAGTCAGCTGCCTTGCGTGATCAATTTTGATTTACCGAATGTGCCTGAAGATTACGTCCATCGCATTGGACGCACAGGACGCGCAGGCGCCACTGGAGAAGCAATCTCTTTGGTCAGTGCCGATGAGTTTCCACAGTTAGCCGATATTGAAAAGCTCTTAAAAAGAGCGCTAGAGCGCGTTATTATTGATGACTTTGATCCAGTGCACAGCCTACCGCAATCTAATCCGCATAATTATAAGACCATCAAGAAAGTAACACCTAAGAAGCCAAAGATTGAACATCGCGATGGACAAAAAAAGCCCACGCGCCACCCTAAAGGCAATCGTCAAAGACAGAATCGCTCTGAGAAAAAATAATCTGCTAAAAATCACCCTGAACAGGGCATGCCCAATCATGGAAGATAAAAATGAACTTGATTATAGGTTTTGACCTATATATAGTATGAACTATAATTTGAAGAAGGAAATATTTATGTGCTGGAAATAAAACAGGTAAAGATAAAAGATTTTATGAAGTGATGATACCTATTGCAGATCAAGAATTTACGCTTCATTTAAATAACAATAAAATACAGGAGTGAAACATGGCGAAAACACTTAAACAAATACTTGCTCAAGAAAACGCAAAAGTTGTTACTCATGCTAAACAAAAGGCAGAGGCTATACTTTTGGATATCCACCTATCTGAGCTTAGAGAAAAAATGAATAAAACACAGGTCGAATTAGCCAACACATTAGGCGTTAAACAGCCAACCGTTGCCGAGATGGAAAAGCCAGGGCGAGATTTAAAGCTATCCTCATTAAAAAAATATATTGAAGCGACTGGTGGTAAACTAAGACTAGATATCGAACTTCCAGATGGAACACATTTCGGTTTTTCTGTGTAATATACCACCCATAAACCATTTTACAGCCTTTCTGCCATTGAATTTCTTGTTCTTTTGAGTCATTAGATATTGCTAATAGTCCTTGCTATTACCTGCAATCCAATGACTCAAAATTATCAAAAACTTCTTTGGCATTAAACACGGCAAAATGATTCATGAGTGGTATCAAACAACTATTTCGTCACAGACAAAATCGCTCCGGTAGCAGGTGATCAATTGAATATTGTTCGTGCTCTGTGCCATCTTGATTAAAGAGATGAATCACAACATCATTATCAAAAAACTCTGCCATAACTTGCCGACAAGCACCACATGGTGTGACCGGATTTCTGGCATCCGCCGTGACATAGATCGCTTTAAAATCTCCTTTACGCGCACCACTGGCAACAGCCGCATTAATTGCCACCATTTCAGCGCATGAACCCACGGGAAAGCTTGCGTTTTCAACGTTGACACCCTCGTGAACATCACCGTTTTTAAGCTCAATCATTGCAGCAACACTAAAATTTGAATACGGCGCATAAGCACGCTTTTTTAATACTTGCAGCTTTCTAAATACTTCATTTATTTCATGCATTCACAACTCGCTTAATAGGTTAATGCTGATTCTATCAGTGCTGTGACAATCTTCTGAGTAATCTCTTTACTGCCTATACTTTCTGCACCACCCGCAATATCCGCCGTTCTAAAGCCTTGAGCTAAGACTTGGTCAATTGCCTGATCGATCGCTATCGCCTCCTCATGCATGCCAAATGAGTAAGATAACATAAGTGCTGCTGATAAAATCTGTGCAATCGGATTAGCAATATCTTTACCCATGATATCAAAGGCTGAACCTCCTGCAGGTTCATATAAGCCAAAGCCTTCTTTATTTAAGCTAATCGATGGCACAAGCCCTAAAGAACCAGGTAACACTGATGCCAGATCCGATAAGATATCACCAAATAAATTACCCGTCACAATCACATCAAACTGCGCGGGATTCAACACTAGCTGCATTGCTGCATTATCGACATACATATGCTTCAAGGTCACATCTGGGAAGTTTTTTGCTTCTTCATTAGCGATATCACGCCAAAGTCTTGAGGTATCTAATACATTGGCTTTATCAATAGAGGTCAAGATTTTACGTCTTTCACCAGCGCGCTTAAAGGCAGCCCTGACAATATGTCGAATCGTCTGCTCATCATACTCGGCAACATCCGTAGCACAGCGAATACCCTCTTTATTGACAAAGCGCTTATGCTCACCAAAGTAAATATCTCCTGATAATTCACGAAAGATCTCAATGTCAGCACCATTGACAATGCGTTCATTCTTGATAGGGCTATTATCTTTTAATGCCGGAAACATTTTAATCGGACGAATATTTACCCCAAAATCAAACGTTTTGCGCAAAGCTAAAATACTTTTGGCTTCACAAGCCTGCCATTTAGGATCATTTTGCGCATCAACCGGACCACCCACTGAACCAAATAAAATGGCGTCTGCAGATTTGCAAATATCAATGGTTTGTTTCGGGCAATGCTCAGCATAAACATCAAAGGCAGCACCGCCAATTAAAGCTTCTTTATACGTAAATTCATGATTGTATTTATTGGCAACTGCATCTAACACATCAATGGCACATGCCATTACTTCAGGACCGATACCATCCCCTGCTAAAATTGCGATTGTTTTTTTTATTTTTTCCATTTTGTTAAGTACCTTCTACTTCTCTATAATTCACCATTCCATAACCGCTGTAAGAATACTTGCCAAGGCAAAATTAAAATTCCACTTGGTAAAGCTCTACCACCTAGCAAATTTGCTCCCGAGATAAAGGTAAATTTATTTTTCTTTCATACATAAAAACCTCACTATTACGGAGTTAATCCCCATAAAGGATAACTTATCCGGAATAAAGTGAAAGTAAAAACCAACCTTAATAGACAAACATTTTATAACCAAAGCCTTTAATACCTTTCAAAACCATTGACCAAAATACTCCGCACCCACTTCCTACAAGGACTATTGCACTGGCGTTCCTTGGTGAAAAATTAATTTCCACTCATTTGATTTTTTAACCCAAATTGAGCTGCGATTAGCGCGAAGCTTTGCATTTCCGACCTCACTAACATAGGTCACTTGTTTAATATTCTCGCCAATATCATGCACTTGAAAGTTTTCAAGTGGAAGCTTCGCTTTAATTTCCTGATAAGAATGCGCCAAGGTTTCCTCACGTGTATAAATACGTCCTGAGCGCCCATACTCAAAGAAAGTTGCATCTAAAACACTGTCCATATAAGCGAAATCAAATCTTGTTTTTTCAAGCCACAAAGATTCTTCAAGAATTTGTAATTTTTTGTTTTGTTCAATCATAAAGAATCAAATCGCTGATAATTTTCCATCACTAAGGCTTATTGCATAATCTAGATTATTCTTCCTTAGCATATCTTGAATGGCAATAGTGACAAAAAAACGTTTGCTTTGCCCAAGCATTTTGGCAAACTCAATCGCCTTAGCAATAGTCAGCCCTTTTCTGTCATTTTCTATGTCTGACAACCTTGTTTTACTGATTTTAAGTACTTCATCAGCAAACATTTGCTGTGTCATATTTTCATATTCAGTTAAACGAATATTTTTAATCAATGTACCAAAAGTCAATGGTGTTTCAAGTTGCTCATTAAGAAAATCGATAGCGTTAACGTTTCTGCTCATAGTTTTTCACCTTTAGTATTTATGCTTATTAATTTCAAATACCTCTATTACTTCTACCTCACCATTTGGTAACTTTCTGTAGAAAGCTCTATAAGCTTTGTTCAATCTAATAGAACGCTGCCCCTTTCTATTACCTTGTAACGGCTCATCATGATAACCTTTGATTTGCATCACTCTTCTCATTCCTAAGCTTTCTACTTGCATTACCCATGTTCTTAACTTCAGCACAACTTGCTTAGGAAGCACTTTAATCTGTTTCTGGACACTTGGTGTCAACTCAATAATATATCTCATAAAACATCTTCAGTGATCCGCGTTAAAGTGTACGCCAAAAAGGCGTTATCCGCAACCTCATTATCTCATTCTCTATTTTAGCATCGTTTCAAACCGACTAATCTCCTGATCTTTAGACAATAAATAGCCCATATCATCTTGACCTTGAAGTAAACACTCTTTGCGAAAAGGATCATAGTCAAAGTGATAAGATTCCCCATCTACGGTAATGGTTTGCGCAGCTAAATCAACGGTTATATCAAGATCTTCACTTTGTGCTTTTTCACACCATTTTTCCAATAGCTCGCCATCTAAAGCAATCAATAACAAACCATTTTTAGCCGAGTTATTAAAAAAGATATCCGAAAAAGAGGGTGCCAAGATCACATCAACACCCGCTTGTTGCAATGCCCACACAGCATGCTCTCTTGATGAGCCACAACCAAAGTTGTTACCACTGATAAGTATTCGCGCACCTTTAAATCGTGATTGATTAAATACAAACTCAGGATCTGCTGATTTTAGACGGGTAAAAAGATGCTCGCCGTAACCCGAAGTTGTCGTTTGCGTTAAGTATTGTGCTGGAATAATCATATCGGTATCAACATCACTTAACCACATCGGAATCGCTTTACTTGTTAGCGTTTGAAATGCTTTCATGCCAATACTCCTTCTTGTTCTAACTGCGCCACACTGCAAATCGCCCCTTTAATCGCACTTGCGGCTACCGTTTGCGGTGAAGCCAAATGGGTAATACTACCGGTTCCTTGACGACCGATGAAATTACGATTTGAGGTGCTGATACAGCGTTGCCCTGCTGGCACTTTATCATCATTCATCGCCAGACACATGGAACATCCTGGCATTCTAAAATCTGCACCTGCCTCGATAAATATCTTATCCAATCCTTCAGCAATTGCTTGCGTGCGTACCTTTTCAGATCCTGGCACAATATACATTGTTACCCCTTCTGCAATCTTATGCCCTTTTAACACATCTGCTGCTGCACGCATATCTTCAATACGACCATTGGTGCAACTGCCGACAAATGCCCATTGAATCGCTTTACCCAAAACGGCTTCATTTTCACTAAAGCCAGTATAACGATAGGCTTCTTTAGCTAATTTTTGCTGATGCTTCGGAATACTGGCTAAGCCTGGAATGGATTCATTAATTGCCACGGCATGTTGTGGATTAATCCCCCACGTAACCATTGGTTGTAAATTCTCAATATCAATTTCAACCACCTTATCATAACTGGCATTGTCATCACTCGTTAAGCTGCGCCATGTATTGATAGCATCTTCCCAATGCTCAGCATCAGGAGCATATTTGCGCCCTTTAAGATAGTCAAAAGTTATCTCATCTGGCGCGATTAATCCAGCTCTAGCACCACACTCGATTGACATATTGCATAAAGTCATTCGTGCTTCCATTGACAGTGCTTTTATCGCATCACCGCTATACTCAATCACAAATCCACTAGCACCACCTATGCCAATTTCAGCAATGAGCTTCATCACGATATCTTTTGCTGTTGCATAACTTGAAGGCTTGCCTTTGAAGTGCACTTTCATCGTTTTAGGGCGATATTGCAAAATGCAATTTGTCGCCATGACATGCCCAACTTCGGAAGTGCCAACGCCAAATGCTAATGCGCCAAAGGCGCCATGCGTTGAGGTGTGTGAATCACCACAAACAATCGTACTTCCTGGCCAAGTAAACCCAAGCTCAGGACCAATCACATGAACAATGCCCTGATATTGGCTGTCAAAATCATATAGCTCAACACCAAACTCTTTGGCATTCTTACGCAACGTTTCTACTTGCGCCTTGGCAATGGGATCATTCATCTGCGTGCGATCAATCGGTGAGGTAGAAATACTGTGATCTAAGGTTGCCACAATGGATTGTGGGTTACGCACAGGGATATTTAATTCACGCAACTTATCAAATGCTTGCGCTGAGGTAACCTCATGCATCAACATTCGATCGATATAAAAAATATCTGGAAAGCCTCTTTTTGACTCCACGACATGCTGATCCCAGATTTTATCAATAATATTTTTAGCCATGAGACACCTCGTATTGATTTATTTGTGTCGATGTGCTCTGCGCTCTATAGTTGGCATCTACATACATTTGATTCACTGCTTCGATAAATGCCTTGAGTGCTGAGATCTCAATATCATGATCTTTGGCAATACCTTTATAGGCATTGTGATTTGGCGCGCTAACAATAATCGTCGCCTCTGAGCTTGAACGCACCCCTGCTTCTGTTAACGATTTTGCATAATAATCTTTAACCTCAATGCCTGGCATGTATTTATCCGTCGCACTAAGCAATGCTGCAAGTGCTGAGTTTTCACCGGCTAGCTCAACTTTTAGATTTTCTTGATCAAAGAACTGTCCCGTAATCGTCACCGAACTACTGTCCTCTGATTTGCCATATGCAATTTTACTCGCCTTAATCGGCGCGCGTATTTTTTTATAGGCACTCAATAACTCAAGATCAGTTACGCCTTTGCGACGCTCATGATAAATATCTTTGATCTGTTGCGCTATTTTTGCTTTTTCATGTTCTTCACAGACATAACCAAAGTCTTCGATAATTTTCTTAGCATGATTACCACCAGATAACGGACCAAACACAAAGGAAATCTCACTACCGATGGATTTTGGATCAAATGGCTGATAAGCCAATGGGTTATTCAAAATCGCATTGGTATGCCCACCTGAAGTATGCCGTGTTGCATTTAAACCCACAATCGGAGAGTGTGGCTGTTTAGGCAGCATTTTTTGGGCGATAAAATCCGAGACTTCTTTCAAACCATTGATATTGATATTAGTGTAATAATGCACATCTTCTTGCTTACCAAAAGCATCGATAAACATCACACATTGCTCTAATGCCGCATTGCCTGCGCGCTCGCCTACACCATTAATACATGCTTCCACTTGACGTGCCGGACCATCAAAGACCGCATTCATCGAGTTCTCTAATGCCAAACCAAAATCATTATGGCAATGTGCCGACCAAATAATATCTTTATCAGGGAAAGTTTCTTTGATAATGCGCGCGTGCTTTGTCATGTTTTTCACAAAATACTCATCGCCTTCACGCTCGCATGCGCCACCGATTGTATCAGGACAGTTAATCACTGACACACCGGCCCTCACCGCGGACTTAAACACTTCAGTCACATAATCAAAACCATCTGCTAAACGCGAGTAACCTTCAGCACTAAACTCAACCTCATAACCTTGATCCGTTGCGATCTTAATCAAGCGATAGACTTCATCAATGTGTTTTTGTTCATCATTTTTATCTCCTAAACTTGCTTGCGCTAAGTTAGGATCAACTGGTAAATAAACATGGATACGCGCTTTACCAATAGCAAGTGACGGCTTTAACGCTTCCATCGTCTTTAAAACTTGCGCTTCTCTTAGCTGGCAAAGCCCAGCAATAATCATATTGGATTGTCGATTTGCCATACGCTCAGAAATCGTGTGCACAATTTGGAAATCCAACTGGCTTGCCGAAGGAAAACCCGCTTCTAAGACATCGATATTCAGTGCGTGCGCATAATCAGCATAAGCAATATTATCTTCAAAATTCATGCCCGCCCCTGGCGATTGCTGACCATCACGCAATGTGGTATCAAAAACATAAACACGCTGCTTATTATGTTGTTTGGTTTGTGTACTCATCGTTAACTCTCCTTCCTCAAAATAATTCTGTTTATGGGCATAGCCATACGCCGCTAGACGTAGGTTAAGGCATCAGATGCTTTCATGCCTTGAGTGATCTCGCTAAAGCACTGCTTAATATGTTTAGTAACACGCCCGATTTCACCGTGACCGGCAATTTTCTTGTCATCAATACTACGAATTGGGGTGATCTCAGCAGCCGTGCCACTGAAAAATGCTTCATCGGCATTGATAATATCTTCAACTTTGAAATATTGCTCATGCACCGTATAGCCCTGTTCCTTGGCGATTTGAATAATCATTCGGCGTGTAATGCCATCTAAGATCGTACCCAAAGGTGTCGTGAAAATCTCATTATTCTTAACATAAAAGATATTTTGCGCTGCCCCTTCAGCCACATTGCCATCAGCATCCAATAGCAAAGACTCATGATAATCCGTGCCACGAATCTGCATACTGGCGAGCATACTATTGACATAATGACCTGATATTTTTGCGTCACATATGGTTGACTGCGGATGAATACGAATATATTTACTAACCATCACATCAACACTTTCAGCTGCCAAATAACGCCCCATTGGTAAACACCAGACAATTACCTCAATCGGATGATCAGGTTTTGGCAATACACCAACACTTTGTTTATCGCCATAAAAAGCCAATGGTCGAATATAGCAAGACTCAAGCCCACTTTTTTTAACGGTGTCAATGACTGCTTGACACATTTGATCAACACTAAAAGGCGGATTCATACCCAAAGCACGCATTGAGTAATCAAAACGTTGCATATGCTCTTTTAGCTTTAGAATCGCAGTGCCTTTTGGCGTTTTATAAGCGCGAATCCCTTCAAACACCGCTGAGCCATAATGCAGTGCATGCGTCATGACACTCACAACCGCTTTTTCTTTCTCGATAAATTGACCATTTTGCCAAATATAAACCTGCTCACTCACTTACGCTATCCTCCAAAAAATGACACGTGATTTACTTAGTTTGCTTAAATGTAATAATAAAATATAACTGTAAAATACAAAGGGAAAATTAAATAGCTGCCTACCAGCGAGGCAGTCGTAGAGATAGCTCAAGGGAAAAAGAAAGTGGAAGCAGCATGTGTTTTTTGATTGTATATAACATCACCAGCCTCCTTGAGCTTTTTCAATGACAATAAACACAAGCTACCATCATCACCTGCGAATCGCAACAACAAAAAAGCATTTTTTCCATCACTCGTATAATTTGCTCTTTACAAATATCTCTCAACCGTTAGGCTATACTCTAGGAACACGATGTTCTGACATAAAACATAAGGAGCAACCCCATGCATAGCAAACTCAAAGAAATCGTCAACAAGGAAAAACGCGTTTTTAGCATTAGCGCCAATAGCAGTTTATTTGAAGCCGCACAAAAAATGGCTGAACATAAAGTTGGCTCACTACTTGTTATCGATAACGATGAATTTCATGGCATTATCACTGAACGTGATTTTTTATTTAAAGTCTCTGCACGCAACCAAGATCTCAAAAAACATATTGTCGCCGATATTATGAGCGAGCAGATCATTTCGATGAATCACAACCAAACCGCACAAGAAGCCTTGCAACTCATGACCGAAAAGCGTATTCGTCACTTGCCAGTCTATGATGATAACAATACGTTTCTAGGACTATTATCAATTGGTGACTTAAGTAAATGGGCAAGTTCTCGTTATCATCAAAAGCATGATGAAGTCGAGAGTTTGGTTAATTATATTCAGCAGTAGCTTAAGATTAATTTCAAGAAAAGCTATAACACACTTGATGAAGTGTGTATTATGTTCTCCATATTTTATAGAGTGAATGAGTAACGGTTACCTCTTAATGCAACTCGATTATCAAACGCTAGAGTCATTACGTCAAAATCATCCAGCATGGCGCTTATTAGCAAGTCCCCATGCTCCCTTAATTGTGAGTTTTCTTAATCGCATATTTATTGCTGAGAACGTGCGCGTTATTGCAGAAGCTGATTTAATCGAATCACTTGAGGATCAGTTATATGATTTAAGAGAGCGCTTAGGTGATGATAGTTTCCCAAAATCTGCGCGTGATTACTTAAATGACTGGGCTGCCATGGAAAAAGGTTGGCTTAGGAAGTTTTATCGTCAAGATTCAGATGAGGCTTATTTTGATCTCATGCCCGCAACAGAAAAAGCAATTGCTTGGCTATCATCACTAGGTCAGCGCAGTTTTGTTGGTACCGAATCTAGATTGTTGATGTTGTTTGACCTGCTAAAACAGATCACTCAAGGTAGTGCCGTTGATCCTGAAACCAGATTGAATGAACTCAAAAAGCAACGTGAAGCAATAGATGCTGAGATTGCCCAAGTTGTCCAAGGTAATATTACATTATTAGATGACACCGCATTAAAAGATCGCTTTATGCAATTTAGTCAACAAGCACGAGAACTATTATCGGATTTTCGTCAAGTTGAACATAATTTTCGCTCACTGGATCGCAGTGTGCGCGAACGCATCGCACTTTGGGATGGCAAAAAAGGCGATTTACTTGCCGATATTATGGGCGAGCGTGATGCGATTGCCGATTCTGATCAAGGCACCAGTTTTCAGGCATTTTGGGACTTTCTTATGTCGCCAGCACGCCAAGAAGCATTTAGCCAGATGCTACATGAAACACTTAATTTACCCGCAATTAGTGACTTGCAACCGGATAGAAGAACACACCGCATTCATTATGACTGGTTGGAAGCAGGAGAACATACACAAAGAACAGTCGCACAATTATCCTCACAACTTCGACGATTTTTAGATGATCAGGCATGGCTTGAAAACAAGCGAATCATGGATATTATTCGCAGTATTGAATCTGCTACATTAACTGAAAAAGACACCTTATTTAAGTCAGATATTAACAATACCTTTATGTCAATTGATGTGGCAAGTGCCAATATCGATCTACCAATGGAGCGTACACTTTACCGCCCTCCACTTAAAGTAAAACTCAATAATGTTAAGTTAGAAGAAGGATTAGAAGAAGCTGATTCAAGTGCTCTTTTTTTACAAACCATTATTGATAAACAAGCAATAGCCCAACATATTCGTAAACATCTTCAACAAAAAACGCAGATGAGTTTATATGAATTGTGTCAGCTAAGACCATTAACACAAGGTTTAGCTGAGCTTGTTGCTTATCTAGAAATGGATAGCGATGCTTATACAGATCGCTTTAATGTGATTGTTGATGATACTAAAGAGGATGTGATTAGTTGGCAGGCTAATGTTAATGATGAGTTGATAACAAGAACAGCGACATTACCTAGAGTGTTGTATTTAAGAAAATAATTAAGAAGTGTACAGAGAAATGGCAATAGAGAGCGAACAATTAAGCTTAGACTTAGATGATATTCAAGAACAAGACAAATCTCAGACAGTTGGACTATCTGTGATTGTTATTAGCCTGTTAAAGGGCGTTATTTATCAAGATACTGATCCAAAGCGTTGGAGCGCTTTGATTCGTTTACATGCACAAATTTGTGATTATGTCGACATTTTGGGGTTGGAACTAATCTTAGATGAAGCAGAAGGTTATGCCTTTCTGCGCGCAAAACAAGATGAACAGCAAGAAAGTGAAATAGCTATTACTAAAAGCTCGCCAGAGTTGCGCTTGTTTGCCAGAAGACCCCTGTCATTTGCAGTAAGTTTATTACTTGCCCTATTGCGTAAAAAGCTGGCTGAATTTGATGCTTCAGGTTCAGACACACGTTTGATATTAACAAAAGCAGAGATTGTTGAGCTATTAAAGGTGTTTTTGCCGGAATCAAGCAATGAGGCAAAACTCACCGACCAAATTGAAAAGCATATCAACAAAGTAGTTGAACTGGGCTTTCTTTATAAACTCAAGCAAAGCACTCAAGCAACTGAAGCACGTTATGAGGTCAAGCGTATTATTAAGGCGTTTGTCGACGCACAATGGTTGGCAGAGTTTGAGTATAAACTTGCTGAATACAAGCAATATTTACAGGATAAGAAATAATGGCTGAACAGTTGAACTTAGAAACGATCGAAAACTTTGACGATTTGGAAGATGTTCGCTTAAGTGGATTTCGTTTGGAAAGACTTGAAGTCTATAACTGGGGCACCTTTGATAAGCAAGTGTGGCGTTTGCAGTTAGATGGTAGAAATGGGCTATTAACCGGAGATATCGGTTCTGGCAAATCAACCTTAGTTGACGCTGTGACAACGCTATTAGTGCCAGCGCAACGCATTGCATACAATAAAGCTGCTGGCGCTGATACCAAAGAACGCTCGCTAAGATCTTATGTTTTGGGACATTATAAATCAGAGCGCAATGATCTAAGTGGCAAAGCAAAGCCTGTCGCTTTGCGTGATCACAATAATTATTCAGTAATTTTGGGTGTTTTTCGCAACAAGGGATTTAACCAAGTCATTACCTTAGCTCAAGTCTTTTGGATGAAAGATATTCAAGGTCAACCTGAGCGGTTTTTTGTCGGCGCTGAAGCCGAGCTATCAATTGCTCAAGACTTCAGTCGTTTTGGTACCGAGATAACGAAGCTTAAGAAGCGATTAAGAGATGAAGGTCATGAGCTCATGGAGCGCTTCCCACAATATAGCGCATGGTTTCGCCGTCGTTTTGGGATTGATAATGAACAGGCACTAGATCTATTTCATCAAACTGTTTCAATGAAATCTGTTGGGAATCTTACAGAATTTGTGCGCCAACATATGTTAGAGCCATTTGAAGTTGATCAACGTATCAAAGCATTGATCGACCACTTTGACGACTTAAATCATGCTCATAGTGCGGTACTCAAAGCCAAGCATCAAATTGAGTTATTGGTGCCGCTGACGGATAATTGCCAGCAATTTACTCAGCAAGTTGAAACGATTGATCTTTTGAAATCTTGCCGAGATGCATTAAAGCCATTTTTTTGGACACACAAAAAGACACTTGCTGAAAAGCGTCTTGATAATATACAAGTTGAGCTAAATCGCGCCCATGCCAAAATAGAGCGATTAACAACTCAAATTCAACAAAATAGGGAAGATGAGGCTAATCTAAAACAGCAAATTGCCGAAAATGGTGGCAATCGTATTGAGCATTTGAAGCAAGAAATTCTACGAGCCAATGAACTTTGTCAAAATAGACAAAGCAAATATGAACGTTTTAAATCATTATTGGCTTTGCTTGAATTAAGTCCAGTTGACGATGAAGCAGCCTTTATTACACTAAGAGACCAACTCTCATTGCAGCAAGAAGCAATGCTAAATCAGCAAGCTCATTTAAGTAATGACCTCAAAGAAACAGAGTTTTCTTTTTTACGGATAAAAGAGCAGTATCAAACGCTAGAAAAAGACATTAATCACCTAAAAAAACGAACGAGTAACATTGATCAAGCACAAATCAATATTCGCAGTGATATCTGTAAAGCGTTGAATTTAAATGAAGAAGATCTTCCCTTTGTTGGCGAACTTCTACAAGTCAGAGAAAATGAAAAGTCATGGCAAGGTGCCATCGAGCGTGTGATGCGTAACTTTGGCTTGTCATTATTGGTTCCTGAAGCACATTATGCCGCAGTCGCTAATTGGGTTGACCAAACACATTTAAAAGGGCGTATTGTATATTATCGGGTACGTGAGCGCAGCAC
This sequence comes from Cysteiniphilum litorale, assembly GCF_003428165.1. Lineage (GTDB taxonomy): Bacteria > Pseudomonadota > Gammaproteobacteria > Francisellales > Francisellaceae > Caedibacter > Caedibacter litoralis. Next base: position 20,079 of record NZ_QLIQ01000023.1, read on the forward strand.
CACTAACTCCTATTCCCTACATCCGGATTCATTAGTACACAAACTGTCGATCAAATCAGACTCACCGTTTTATATCTGGCTTGAAAATGAGTTAATGCATCGTTTTGACTTAGCCTGCTGCGACACACAAGAGCAGTTCAGACGTGAGAAAAAAGCGATCACACAAAATGGTCAAACTAAAGGCGGTAATGAGCGCCATGAGAAAGATGATCGTTTTGCATTAGCTGATCAAAGTCGCTATGTCCTTGGTTGGAGCAATAAACAAAAGATTCAAGCACTCGAATCTAAAAAAAGAATACTTGAAACCGAAATGGCTGATTTTGCTTTAGAAATTAGCAACTTCAAAAAAGATGAAAAAGCATTGCTCAATAGCTTAAATGCGTTAAGTAAGCTAGAAGAATATCAGCGTTTTTCAGAGCTTGACTTTAAACCTGTTGCCTTAAAAGTCGATGCATTAAGTGATGAATTAAAGGCACTAGAATCCGCCTCTGATTTGTTAAAGATGCTCTCACAAAAGCTTGAACAAACAGAAAATACACGAATTGAAATGGAGCAAAAGCTTGATCAAGAGAAAGACTCTCGCTCCAAAGCTGAACAAAAGCAAGCTGACATCAATGATCTTAAGCAAATAATTGATGAATTTTTAGCACAAGAAGATAGCCAACAAGCAAGTGTTTATTTTGAACAAGTAGAACTGCTACGCGTTGAAGCCTTTGCTGAACATAATTTGACGCTTGAGTCATGTGATAATAAAGAACAGGAACTCAGAGGCTATTTGCAGAAAAAGATTGATAATGAAAGTCGCAAATTAAGTTTACTACAAGAGAAAATTATCAAAGCGATGAGCCATTATAAAAATGTCTATCCATTGGAGACACAAGAGGTTGATGCAAGCGTTGAGGCACATCATGAATATCAGGCTATGCTTGATAATTTGCAAGCGGATGACTTGCCGCGCTTTGAGGCCAGATTTAAAGAGCTTTTAAATGAAAATACCATTCGTGAAATTGCCAACTTTCAGTCACAGCTTAATCGTGAACGTGAAACAATTAAAGAGCGTATTACGCAGATCAATAACTCCTTAGGGCAGATCGATTATAATCCTGGGCGTTATATTCTATTAGAAGCGTCTGTAACACAAGATGCAGATATTCGTAATTTCCAGAGTGAGCTGCGCGCTTGTACTGAAGGAAGCCTCACAGGCTCTGATGATACACAATATTCCGAGGCAAAATATTTACAGGTTAAGCAGATTATTGAGCGTTTTCGTGGACGAGAGGGCTTGAGTGATCAAGACAAGCGTTGGAGCGCTAAAGTCACCGATGTACGTAATTGGTTTAACTTCTCAGCATCAGAGCGTTGGCACGAAGATGATACTGAGTTTGAACATTACTCTGACTCAGGCGGTAAATCAGGTGGACAAAAAGAAAAACTAGCCTACACCATTCTTGCTGCAAGTTTAGCCTATCAATTTGGCTTGGAATGGACAAATACGAGATCGCGAACCTTTCGCTTTGTGGTTATTGATGAGGCATTTGGCCGTGGCTCTGATGAGTCAGCGCAATATGGTTTGACGTTATTTAAAAAGCTCAATTTGCAGCTGCTTATTGTCACACCACTCCAAAAGATTCATATTATTGAACCACATGTGTCAAATGTTGGTTTTGTGCATAATGAAGGTGGCAAATCTTCCAAAGTGCGTAATCTAAGTATTCGTGAATATCAAGAAGAAAAAGCCAAAGTGCTTGCCTTAGAAGATACTGTGACTTAAATGCAGTGGACAACACCTAAATGCTTGCGAAAGGAAGCTCTAAAACTATGGAATAGCGGTGCATTACTTAGAAGTATATTAGCTGATGAAAGCTACTTTCCAAAACGCTTAAGCTTTAAAAAGCCTAACACCCAAGAGCTGGTAGATCGCTTTGATGAGGTGAGAAAATGGATTGCTGAAATCAAAGCACATCACTACCCCGACATTGATTTTAAGACGATTAATCATCGCATATTGGGCGAAAATACCATCCCTTGTGGTGCATCGATTCCTGATCTTGAAAGTGCTGTCAAATGGCTAGGAAAATTTCAAGCGTATCAACAATTTAGCAAAATGATTACATATACACGTCAGTTTCAACCAGAGCTTTTGCTATGGCTTGAAAAATATCCGTTAAAGGCATTGGAGATTGCAGATGACTGGTCTCGCCTACTTAAAGTAATCGATTGGTTAAAGAAAAATCCTAATCCAAATATTTATCTTAGACAGGTCGATATTGCAACAGTTGACACTAAGTTTATTGAACGTAACAAGGCACTATTGGTACAGATGCTGCCATTAGTCCTTACTGAGAGAGATTTATCACTACTCAATAGTCGTAACTTTGAAAAGCAATTGGGATTTAAAACCAAACCCTTATTCGTGCGCTTTCGATTATTGGATCAACAGTTACAGTTTATCTTGGGTAAACAGCAGGATTTCACTTTAGCAGATAATGATTTTAAGGAACTGATATCTTTACCACAAATACAGCACAGCTTAAAAAATGTTTTTATCACTGAGAATGAAATCAATTTCTTATCTTTTCCTCAATTGACCAATAGTATGGTTATATTTGGTGCAGGGTATGGTTTTGACCACCTTGCAAAAGTCTCCTGGTTAAATGACATGAATATCTACTATTGGGGAGATATTGATACGCACGGTTTTGCCATTTTAGATCAATTGCGTGCAAAATTCCCCAAAGTTAAAAGCCTATTAATGGATCAAGAAACCCTATTGGCACATAGCGAATTTTGGGGTGTTGAGCCAAAGCCTGAGCATCGCAAATTACTGCGTCTAACAGTTGATGAAGAGCATTTATATCAACAACTTGTTGGAAATACCTATACTCAAAACTTACGTTTAGAACAAGAAAAAATTAGCTATAGCTCGGTTATGCATGCAATAGCCAGACTAAGTAATGGGAGTCAATAAATGTCACGAATACATTCATCAGAGTCAAAACAAAAAGCTTATAAAAGCGCTCATGATTAGTTTTTCTGTTTCTTAATGCGATGTGTTTGTCTTTAACCCTTAAAGCCATTACAATGCTAGCCTATTGAATGTGGTTTGGACTTGAATTTTTATTTAAGTCATAAGAGGGTAATAAAAAATGACCGTTGTTGTATGGAGTCTATTGTTGTTTGGTGTGCTTTTAAACGCCTCAGCGCAACTGTTTTTAAAGTTTGGTATGGATCGCATTGGTGAGTTTAGCTTCACCCTTGCCAATATTTGGCCAATTGGCTGGAAGGTCGCAACGAATTATTTCGTCATTCTAGGGCTTATGTGTTACGTCATCAGTGTTGTCGTGTGGCTGATGGTGCTATCACGCGTGCCTGTTGGTTTAGCCTACCCAATGGTGTCTATCGGTTATATTGTCACCGCAATTGCCGGTTATTTTTTATTGGGGGAAACCCTTACTGCAACACGTGTTGCCGGAATTTTTGTGATTATTTTAGGCGTTTATTTGGTTGCAAAACCATAAATCAACATCAATCAGTAATAGAGACAAATAAATGAGAGATACATTTTTACCTTTTGCCAAACCAAGCATTTCAGAAGATGCGATTGCCGACGTTGTTGAGAGCTTGCGCTCTGGCTGGTTAACAACAGGACCAAAGCTTAAGAAGTTTGAAAGCATGCTTCAAGAATACCATAACGCACCACATGCCTTATGCTTAAATTCTGCAACTGCCGGATTGCATTTAGCTTTATTGGCACTTGATTTAAAGCCAGAAGACGAAGTGATCACGACACCGATGACTTTTGCTGCCACTTTAAATGTCATTGAAATTGTTGGTGCCAAAGTTAAACTTGTTGATGTTGAACGTGACACTTACAATATTGATGTTACAAAAATTGAAGCAGCAATCACACCTAACACAAAGGTAATTATGCCGGTGCATTTTGCTGGCTTACCCGTGGATTTGGATCCTATTTATGCATTAGCTCAAAAATACAATCTCACTGTGATTGAAGATGCAGCGCATTCGATTGGTGCTGAGTATAAAGGCAAAAAACTAGGCACCTTTGGTGATATGCAAGTCTTTAGTTTTCATCCGAATAAAAACATGACCACTGGCGAAGGTGGATGTGTCGTGACACGTGATGATGCGATCGCTAAACATATTTCCTTAACACGTTTTCATGGCATGGATCGTGAAGCATGGAATCGCTTTGGCAAAGAAGGTAGTGCGCACTATCAGATCGTTTACCCTGGTTTTAAATATAACATGATGGATTTGCAAGCAGCACTTGGTATACACCAGCTACCTGCTTTAGACGGTTTCATTGAAAAGCGCACGCAATTAGCAAAGCGTTATTATGAAAAGCTTGCAAACTTTAACGCACTCATTCTGCCAAAAGCACCACAGTTTGAGCACAAGCATGCATGGCATTTGTTTGCGCCAACCTTAAATACACAGGTTGTTAAAATCACGCGCGATGAGCTGATGACTCAGTTAAAACAGCATAATATCGGCTGTGGTGTGCATTATGAAGCCGCACATTTATACCCTTATTACGCCAATAAATATGGCTTTAAAAAAGGTGATTTTCCAAACGCCGAGGAAATTGGCGCTAATGTGATTAGCTTGCCTCTTTTCCCAGATATGACCTTTGCTGAACAAGACGATGTGCTTGACGCACTCAACAAAATACTAAGAGCTTAAGGAGCTAATATGACTAAGCCTTATTTAAGTGTGGTAATTCCAATATACAACGAAGAGGAGGTGTTACCTACGCTTTTTGGACGCCTTTTCCCGGCACTTGATGCCATTAACAAACCCTATGAAGTCATCTTTACCAATGATGGCAGTAAAGATAAATCCATCGAGCTATTGCGTGAGATGCATGACAAGCGTCCAAATGAAGTTAAGGTAATTAACTTTAATCGCAACTTTGGACAACATATGGCGATTATGGCAGGCTTTGAGCATGTTGATGGCGAAGTGATCGTAACCATGGACGCTGATCTACAGAACTATCCAGAAGATATTCCACTATTGTTAGAGAAAATCGAGCAAGGTCACGATGTAGTTGGTGGCTATCGCATGGATCGCCAAGATAAAAAATGGCGTTTATTTGTCTCCAAATTACATAATTCATTGCGTTTAAAGTTAACCGGCATTGATATGGTTGATGAGGGTTGTATGCTTAGAGCCTACACGCGTGACGTGATTGATCGCGTTGTTGCTACCGGTGAGAACTCAACCTTTTTACCTGCACTAGCACATAGCTTTTCATCAAATCCAACCGATGTTGGTGTGCGCCATGCCGCACGTGAAGAAGGGACTTCAAGCTATAACTTGTATAAGTTAATTCGTTATAATTTTGACTTCTTTGCCAACTTCTCAAAAGCACCTCTTGAGTTCTTTACAATGACTGGCTTAATCGTGTCATTTTTGAGTATCTTGTTGTTTATTTATTTGATTGTTAAACGTCTTGCCTTTGGTCCTGATGCCGATGGCGTATTTACACTTTTTGCGATCATGTATTTCCTCATTGGCATGCTGTTAATGGGACTTGGTATCGTTGGCGAATATATCGGACGGATTTATGAAGAAGTACGTAAACGCCCACGATTTATTATCAAAGACTACATAACAACGACTGAATCAAAAGATAAGCCGCACGCTAAAAAAACTGAACAAAGTGAAAACACAAAAGAAAGTGAATAAAAAAGGTAACAATATGTCCGTTAAATTATTAGTTTTAGGTGTCAATGGCTTTATTGGCAGCAGTATGGTTGAAAAAATATTAAAAGATACCGATTGGGAAATCTATGGCATGGATCTTTCTGATCATAAAATTACTGAGTTTTTAGATCATCCACGCTTACACTTTGTTAAAGATAATGTACTTGAGAATATGGCATGGGTTGAAGAACATATCCAAAAATGTGACGTTATTTTCCCACTGGTTGCTGTTGCCAACCCCGCGCTTTATGTCTCTGATCCATTATTTGTTTATAAGCTCGACTATGAATCAAATGTTGATATTGTGAAGCTATGTGTTAAGCACAAAAAACACCTTATTTTCCCATCGACATCAGAAGTCTATGGCATGAGCAAAGACATTCCATTTAATGAAGAAACCAGCGCTTTAGTGACGGGTCCCATCAATAAGCCACGTTGGATTTACTCTTGCTCTAAGCAGCTACTTGATCGTGTCATTCACGCCTATGGCATGCAAGAAGGACTTAATTACACGTTATTTAGACCCTTTAACTGGATTGGTCCCAAGCAAGATGAAATCAAATCGTCTAAAAAAGGCAGCGCCCGCGTATTAGCACAATTTGTTTCAAACATTATCGATGGTAAAGATTTACAACTAGTTGATGGCGGTACACAACGTCGTTGTTTTACTTATATTGATGATGGCATCGATGCTTTGATTGAAATCGTTAAAAAACGTGATAACGAAGCACATCGACGTATTTTTAATATTGGTAATCCGGATAATGAATATTCAATTAAAGAACTGGCGGAGTTAACCGTTGATGCGATGAAGCGTTATCCAGAGTATCAAGCACGTGCTGAGAATACTAAAATTATTGCGACAACTGCAGGAGACTATTACGGTGAAGGCTATCAAGATGTCGATCGCCGTGTGCCGTCAATTGAGAATGCTAAGACACACCTTAACTGGTCACCTAAAGTGTCAATGCAAGATGCCTTAAGAAAAACTTTTGATTATCATTTACTGCAGTGATTCTCGCACTTTCAAAGGATTCACTGTAAGTTGCAGAAGTTTCTTGTTCGATGCAAGGTTCTATACATCTGATACACAGAGCCATACGCTATTGCACCATTAATATTATTATTTTTCATCAAAGCACAATATCAAACTTGCGACAATACAGTAACTAACTGTTGAATTAAATAGTTCTTATTGATGAGAACAATAGCTAGACCAATTAGTAAAACAGCATATAAAAATACAATAGCATAACGCTTAGATGTTTTACTTTTGAAAAATTTTAAATATGTCTCTATGATGTCATAAAGAATGATTATAACTAAATATAAAATTCCAATACCTATAATTAAATAGCCAATAATAGCAAGCATTTGTGAGTAGTAGACAGCTGAACTAGCAGCAAGCCCAAAAACAATGAAAACTAATGGTGATAGGTAATTTAATCTATTCATGGTAAGTCCGTTTTTATATTTCCCAGTAAAATGATAATACCATTAGCAAAAAATAACAATGACTTTGGTTTTGTTACGTTTAGTTGTATCTTATATCCCTAATTACACAAACATTTAAGGATACATACAAATGGAGTCAACGGGTTGCTATATTGGCTTAGATATTGGCGGGACAAAGACAATGGTTAAAGCCATTGATGCCAAGGGTCATGAAATCGCCTTATACAAAGAAGCGACACCATTAGATTTTGATGAGGGTATTTCACTACTTCACACTTTGATTGAAAAGGTCGCAGCTAACCATGACATCAAAGGTATTGGTGCTGCCATTGGTGGCCCCTTAGATGCTGATAAAGGCATTGTTTCACCACTTCATCAACCACAATGGCGTAACATCCCGCTTAAAAATATTATGGAAGAACGTTGGCAATGCCCTTTTCATGTCGATGTGGATACGAATGTTGCTGCAGTTGCAGAATATCATCTAGGGAATTATCAAGCATCGCGCTTTTTATACATCACATTGAGCACCGGCATGGGTGGTGGTTTTTTAATTGATGGCAAGATTTATCAAGGACTATCGCACCCTGAAATTGCACATCAGGCTATTTCACACTGTTATGACAGCCATGACATGATGCAGCGTATTAGCTGTGAATGTGGTACAAATGATTGTTTGGAAGCAATGGTTTCAGGCAATGGTATTAAACGTTTATATCTTAAATCAGCTGAGAATTTAAATGAGAAGGAGTGGTCAGAAGTTGGCTACAACCTAGGGCAGGGCTTACGTAATATCGCGACAATTTTATCACCGGAAATTATCGTATTTGGTGGCGGTGTTGCTTTAGGTGGTGGGCAAGCTTTATTAGATCATGCGCAAAAAGTATTAAATGAAAAGCTAAAACTGGTTAAGGCGCCAAAGCTTGTACTGTCTCAACTGGGTTATAACACAGCTTTGGAAGGGGCGCTATGCTTTGCTAAAGGCATGCATTTGCCACAGAAACAACAAGCTGCCATGGGGGTTTAAATGACGATTATTAGCGCTTTATTTTTCTCGGTTTTAGCGGGCATTTTAAATGGCAGCTTTGCCACTCCAACAAAACATATGCAAATCAATCCAGTCAAGATGTGGCTTAACTTTGCTTTCTGGGGATTTATTATTATCCCTTTTTTGACCTTCTTAATAGTTGATCCGGCATTTTTTGGCTTGCTACTACAGGTACCTACTATGGCAATTGTTATTCCACTAATTGCCGGTTTAATCTGGGGTATCGGCATGGTTTGTTTAAGTGTTGCGCTTAAACATATTGGTATTGGTGTCGCTTTTGTTATCAATATTGGCATTGGTACGGCAGGTGGTACACTTATCCCACTGATATTCTTCCCACAACAGCAGTTAAGCACGGGATTTGTCAGTTTAGTAATAGTAGCGGTTGTTTTCTTATTGGTTGGTGTATTATTGGCAGGACTTGCCGCACAACAACGTGAGAAAGAAACCTTAACTAACACAACCAACAAAGCAACTAAGGTGGCATTATTTGCCATTTTAATTACAATTTTTGCAGGAATAAGCTCCGCACTGCAAGGGGCTAGCTATGCCTATGCATTAAGTGCATATGCCACACTGACAAATGAAGTGAATAGCCCCTTCATTCTTGCGATATTGCCGTGGTTTTTTGTATTTGTTGGCGGTTTTATACCTTATGTTATCTACTTTGCGATGTTAAATGCTAAGACTCAACGTCAAACCCAAGCCGTTTCCACACAAAAAATGACCTTAAAAGATCAACTGTTGATTATTGCCATGGCAGTGATGTTTTTTGAATCAACGGTTTGTTATGCCAAGGCCTCACAAATCCTAGGCGCTTTGGGCCCGATTATTGCTTGGCCACTATTTATGACATTTATTATTTTAATGTCTAATTTCTGGGGACTTAAGCACGGTGAATGGCGTAATGCATCACGTGCTGCAGGTATTAAAATTATTAGCGCAATTATATTATTGATTGTCGCTGTAATCACCTTGGTTGGCGCAAGTCTATTTCGTTAAGCCTCTACCATCTATTGCTTTGTCACCCAATCAAGGACAGTAAGATGTAGAAGTTTAGACCTGATCTAACAGCAGCCTCTCTTCCCACCATTGCATAAAAAACCTTGCCAGCTCTTCACTATGCACAGTTTTGCGCCAACTATAAAAAACCAGTTTTTTCTCAAAGGCAAAATCAAAATTGACACGCTTTAACTTAAAAATATCACGGTAGTACTCATATAAATGATGCTCGGTAGACATCACCGTATTGGGCATACTGCTTAATAAACTCATCGATGTCAAAATGCTGTTAGACAACACCACCTTGCTGCGCGGATGATGTCCGATAGTTTGGCGAATATAAGGTGTCTCTTTATCATGCATGGTGATATGTTTTGCTTGCAGGTAATCAACCAAAGTCATTTTATCAAAATCACTTTGTTGACTTGTGATCACAACAGACTGGGTTTCCATCAATGGTTGCGTTGGAATACTCAACACACGATCTTCCATCCCAATAAATAAATCAAATTGGCTCACATCGCATTGTGCTTTATTCAAGTCTTTAAGCTTTAATACTTCCATTTCGATTTCAATATCATGGACTTTGCAGGCTTCAATAAACTCAGGCATATATAACAGCGCGAAAAAATCACTGGTTAGTACTTTGTAACACTTTTTCTCAGATTGCGCACTACTGTGTTTTGCCAGAGCAACAATATGCCCAATATAACTGCATAACTGCAAGCCCTTGGCAGTTGCCACACAGCGTCCATCCTGAATCTGCATCACATCATCACCGAATGTCTTTCTAATCAGTCTCAATGCGGCACTTACCGTTGATTGATTCTTATTTAAAAGCTTAGCTGCTTCCGATACTGAACCGACTTCAATAACCGCTTTAAAAACATAGAGATTATTCAATGTAACCGAGCTTATATCCATTACGTTTACCATGATTTATTTTAACAGTTATAACCAACTGGAGTTACGCACTTTTTAACTACTGTCGATTATCAGGCATTCACCATATTAACACAACCTCCATGCGCTATTATCTGCAAACAAAGCTCTTAAAAGCTTATTATTTAGGGTGTGCCCTGATTTATAGCAATTAAAGTGTCCCAAAATCGCGCCACCGACATAAAAATCACCAATCGCATCTAGCAGTTTATGTTTTACAAATTCATCGGGGTATCTTAAGCCCTCAGGGTTTGCAACACCCTCATTAGTGACACCAACGGCATTATCAAGTGAGGCACCTTTTGCAAGATTGTTTGCATGCAAGTATTCCAGTTGCTCAACAAAACCAAACGTGCGCGCCTTGGCAACTTGCGCTATATACTCCTGTTGCTCACCTGAAAACTCAACAATCAAAGGGGTAGCGGCAATCACTGGGTGATCCCATTTGATTTCAAAGCGATAACGCGTTTCATCACTCGGGGAAATTTCTGCAAACTTATCTTCATCAGTGACGCGTATTGTCTTTAACACCTTAATCACTTGACGCTTTTTGTCCTGCGCTTTAACCCCTACTTTTTGCAACGCCTCAACAAAGGCAATACTACTGCCATCCATTACTGGCAATTCTGGCGCATCGATTTCTACGATGACATTGTCAACCTGAAACATACAAAGCGCTGACATGAGATGTTCAATCGTAGATACCGTTATCGTTTTATCATTTGGCGAGACCAGCAATGTGCACATCACTGCTTCAGTAATATTAAAGGGCGTAATCTTAATATCATGCACTTGGGATAAATCCGTGCGCCGAAAAACAATCCCCTGATCAACAGCTGCCGGTAATAAGCGCATATTGACATTGACACCTGAGTGTAAACCAATACCTTGAATTTCAATATGATGATTAATCGTCTGTTGCTGCACATTTTTCTCCATGCGTTTGGCAATGACAGAGACTATATAAAATCTGGGCTAAAAAAGCTAATCAATAACACCACTAATACCATTAAACTAATAACAACATAACACTTATTATGTTGACGTTTAAAGTTATAAGCCGTAATTGCCACACGTACGATCGGGTTGATTAAAATAAGCAAAACCCCGAATTGCAATAATGATTTAATACTGCCATGAAATGCTGTTGAAACAATCAGATTAACATCCTCCAAGCGCTTGGGCTCCCCGCTAAAAACATGTGACAAGTGCACGATGCCATGATGATTCATCAGATAAAGCACTTCAGCAACAAACACTACCGAAATGGAGACAATAATTGACACCATCATTACCATAACAATCATTGCTGAGTCTGGTTTTTTTTGGTTTTTCAAATTTTTTATTTTTTGCGCTCTAGCACCATTGTCACTCATAAGTGAACTCCTAAGCCATTTAAAACCATTTGCACGCCGATAATAGCAATTAGCACTAAAAACACTGTTTTCAAGGTCTTCACCGGAATGATCGGCAACAATTTAGCACCTAAGAATGCACCAACAAAAACGCCCAATGCCACGGGTGCAGCAAACAATGGCTCGATATAGCCTGCTTTAAGATAAATACCAACACTTGCCGCAGCGGTAATACCGATCATGAAATTACTGGTTGCAGTGGTCACTTTAAAGGGGATCTTCATGATTTGATCCATGCCCAATACTTTAAAAGCACCTGAACCGATACCCAAAAGCCCAGATAGCACACCTGCAACCCACATAACAACAAAGCCAGGAACGACACCAACGACAGCATAAGACTCTATTTTGTCTTTTATTTGATAGGTATCTGGGAGTTGTAATTTTTGCGCCAGTTTACTTGACTCAACCACTGTGTTTTTCGGCTTATTCAGTAATGAAATTATAATATTTAAAAGCAGCATAACCCCGAAGATAAGTGATAGTATGTCTTTATTCATCACCACCGCAAGGCTTGCACCACAAATGGCACCAATCGTTGTTGCCACTGATAAAAACATACTAATACGAATATTGCTTATTCCATCGCGAAGATATGAAATCGCAGCACCCGATGACGTAGCAATCACCGAGGTTAATGCCGCCCCCATTGCATAGCGAATATCAATGCCAAATCCAAGGACTAAAAAAGGCGTGATAATCACCCCACCACCAAGACCGGCTAGGGCACCAAGGATACCTGCAAACATCGAAGCCGCTATAACAATCAGCTCAAATACAATAAGATCCATCTTTATTTCTCTCTATGGCAAATACACTGCGTCACATGCTAGTGTTATGGTAAACCATAACTATTGATATGCTGAAATTGCAGCTGATTCATCAACTTTAAACCCTTGCGGGTCACTAATAATCTTATAATCCCCTGCAATCACTTCATTGGCCGTCATTGACGTAATCTCGCCCAAGCCTGGTAACATCTTGCCAATATTAGCAATCGTGAAGGTGCCATTGTTGGATTGCAGTACAAGTCCATAACTATTGGCTGAGTAAATCTTATAGTTTGTCGCCACTTTATCCGCCGTTGTTGGCATGGTCATGATTGGCTGCATAGCTTGACCCTTATCATTTGATGCGCTACTTGCTGCTATCTGCGTAAGCTTGGCTAAGAATTGCTTCGCCAAATCATCGCTGACTTTATCTAAGCTTTTGGTCTGTTTTTGAACCTCATCTAGTTTCATTTGCATTTGCTGTAACTGCGTTACTGCCTCGGTATTACTGTTTAAAATCATCTGTTTTAATTCAGCAATTTTGGCATCTGCAGACTTTCTCACCTCTTCAGCCTCGGCGTGAATGATATTCGACAGCGTATTTCTAATGGCACCAGCTTGATCTTCAATATGCGACTGTAGCACTTTTTGATGCGCTTGGATTTCTTTTTGATTAGTGATAATAAACAATTGAAATACCAGCACACATGCCACACCCACACCACCTAGCACCATCAGCTTTTGTTGTTTTGTTAGCGGAGTTTTGCCTTTTTGTCGGCTTGATACCTCAACATCAAACTCGTCATTTTCCAACTCTATATCAGATGCTTGATCTTGTGTTTTGTCTGCTTTTTTATTTAATGAACCAAATAATTTCTTCATTGCAGCTTAGTCCTTCTTTACCAATGATAGTGCTAAGTATAGAAACTATTTCGAGCATCGCCTAGCAGTTGATGGTGATTTATGTTTTTTTGTTTATACTACTGTAGGAAATTAATTTGATAAGGATTAAAACGAATGAAATATAACTTTCTAATACGACTGTTTCACCTACTTATTGCTATTGGCGTCATCTTGCAATTCTTGATTGGTTTTTTCTTTGATGATTTATTTGCCAAGCTCAATGGTGCATTTTTTATGACAATACACAAATCAATCGGTTTATCTTTAGCTATTGTGGTGATTCTACTGATCATTACCCGCTTATTATCAAAGAAAATTCCTTACCCTAAAGCGATGTCATCCTTACATATTTTCCTTGCAAAGATTGTCCACTTCGGTCTTTATCTTTGTGTATTTTGCATGTCGATGACGGGACTTATCGCCTCACAGTTGTTTCAAAGTCAATGGCAATTTTTCTATTGGTTTAATGTACCTATCTTATTGCCGCAAAACCCAGAACTTGGTAGTGAGATCTTTAGCTGGCATCCTTGGTTTGCCTATATTCTACTTGTGCTTGTCATACTACACATCTTCGCGGCACTTTATCATAAGTATATTGCTAAGGATGATATTGTTAAGAAGATGTTGTAAGCCAACCTAATTAGCAAATGAACAATAAGTTAAATCACCCCTCACCCGTGTCGCTTATACTCCACGACCTCTCCCGCAAGGAGAGAGGTGAGAAATGACGCCATCTACTTTTTGATCATTCTCTATTGATAAACATCCACCTTAGCAAACCGATAACCAACCCCTGATTCGGTGGTAATCAATGGCTGTTTGCTGCAGGCAGCTAGTTTTTTGCGCAATTGCCCAACGTAAACACGCAAATACTGTACTTCATCGGCAAAATACTCGCCCCATATTTGCTGTAAGATCTGATTTTGAGTCAATAGTTTCCCCGCATTTTGACAAAACACACTCAATAACAGAAACTCTTTTTTTGATAAATGAACCACCTCATCATTGATCATCACACGATGATCAGCAATATGGACACGCATATTTTCAAACTGATAAACAGACTCTGCTGCCTTGTCCTCAGCTTTAAACGCATCGACAAGTTCAAGGTTACGTTTGATACGCGCAACTAGTTCAGACATATCAAACGGTTTTCTGACATAATCATTCGCACCATTTTCAAGTGCTTTGACCACTTCATCACCATCGCATCTTGCCGATACCACAATCACTGGCACATGCAAGTGCTTAACTCTTAGATTTGCTAACCACTTTTGTCCATCCTGATCCGGCAACCCTAGATCTAATAGAATAAGATCAGGGTGCTGCTGGTTTAAAATCTCTGTCGCGTGTTCAGCACTAACGGCATCATAGACATCATAGCCAAGAACCAATAAGGTTTTCTTTAAGAATTTGCGAATTTGCGCTTCATCATCAATTAATAATATTTTCTTGTTCATATGGATTCACTATCGGTAATTTAACAATAAATGTACTGCCTTTATGAGCACCTTCACTGGTGGCATAAATCTCACCATGATGGGCTGTAACAATATCCTTACAAATGGCAAGACCCAGTCCATGCCCTTTAGTATAACTATCTGACTTCTTGAGTCGATGAAAAATTGAGAATACACTCTCTAGCTCCGCCTGCTCAAGTCCAATGCCTTGATCAATGACCTCAATAACTGCCGAAGTGTTTATACATTTTAAGCTCAAAGTAATTTGACTATTGGCAGCACTAAACTTAACCGCATTGGACATCAGATTAAGCAAAACCTGCTCCAATAACAACTTATCACCATTAATCACAAGGTCTTTATCAAGACATTGCAGCTTAAACTGGTGACTCACAAAACGCTTTTTGGCAATAGCCAGCACTTCGCTAATTAATGTCTTTAACGGCACGCTTTGCTTATTAATGGTAATACCTGCGCTAAACTTCAGCATCTGTAGAATATGATCGATATATTGATCTAAGCGTTTGCTTTCCTCTAAAGCAACAGTAAGCATCTCGGCTTTATCTTCTTTGGAAAACATATCCTCATAGCTTAATACGCTAGATAACGCACCGGTGATCGATGCCAACGGTGTTTTTAAGTCGTGAGACACCGATGATAGTAATGTTTTTTGTAGCTTTTCCTGCTCTTTTAAAATCACCGCTTCTTGCTCCTGTTGTGATAAGCGCTGCTGCAGTAATGCATTAGCAACGTGTGACAGCATTGTTTTAATGAGTATTTGATCAAACATGAAAGCTTCGACTTTATATTCAAACTTCACACAAATGGCAATAATGCCAAGCATACGCCCATCAACAATCAATGGTTCAAAATACCATGGTAACGCGCTAAAGGTTTGCGTGCTTTTGCCACAAGCCGTTTTATTACTCCAACACCAGCGCACCGCGGCTTGCTCTTTATCACTTAACTGACATGAATTGGGAATGGTTTCATATAACTTATGATCATCAGCAACAATAAATGCAAACTCATAATCAAAGTACTGCGCTAATGCTTCTAAGAAACGCTGATAAAATGACTGTTCTTTTTGCTTGATCGTAATCTCATTGGAGAACTTATAAAGCATCGATAAAGTCTTTTCACGTGAGCGCAATACCTTTAACGAGCGGCGTGTACGTGCCGTTAATTGGCTAACGATCATAACAACTAACATAAATATGATAAAGGTAATGACTTGTGAAAAAGTACCAATCGTGAATTGAAACGTAGGCGTCAAATACATATACATGTACATTATGAAACTTAGAATTGACGAGACAATTGATGCTTTAAGTCCATAGCGGTAAGCGCATAATATCAAAACCAGTACCAGAATAAGTGATTGCCCAGATAAGCCGACAAAACTTAATCCAAAAAATATAAAGAGCCCTGAGACAAATGTAATTGCTAATGCTTTAATGACATTCATCCACGTCGTATTGCTACTTTGTTTAGCTTCTTTAAAGCGCGAGAAGACATCAGAGAGACGAGCTTTATGCGTACTAATCACATGCACTTGTTTGTGCTCACTATGACGAATAACATCATAAACCACTGAACCTAACAGCCAATCCAACCATTTAGCCCGTCTTGATTTACCAATGACAATATCAGTGACATTGTGATCATTGGCATAGCGAATAATCGCTTTTGATAACCTACCACCTGAGATATGCTCTAATTGATAGCCCAACTCAATTGCTAACGTCTTATAACGCCTAATCTCTCTTAGTTTCACGCGCGATAGTTGCTTTTGCGGGTTATGGATAAATATCGCTAATAATCGCGCATTGGCGATCGTGGCAAGCTGCTTGCCTTTTCTAAGCAGTCTTGGCGTTGACGCATCATAGGCACAACAAACCAGCACACAAGGTGAAGCGGCAATATTGGCATGTGAATCATAAAGTTTCTTATATGAGCGGACATCTTCACCGACATGCGAAGCGGCTAAACGTAGCGCATAATCTCGAAGTATCGCAAGATTGGTGTATTGGAAATAGCGTGATAAAGCGCGTTTTGCCATGTCATGATGATAAACGCGCCCTTCATTTAAGCGCTTGATCAGCTCCTCAGGCGTGATATCAACAATCATCAGCTCATCGGCTGATTGAATAAAACTATCCGGTACAGTTTCTTCAACGTTGACCAGAGTAATCTCCTCGACCTCATAGCTTAAGCTTGCGATATGTTGAATATTAATTGCGGTATAGACATTAATCCCTGCTTCTAGAATCTCAACAACATCTAAATAGCGTTTTTTGTTACGCTCCATTGCAAGATTCTTGTGCGGTAATTCATCGATGATTACCGTTTCTGGCTTGCGCTGAATAATGGCATCAACATCAAGCTCATTAAACACCTTGCCTTTGTAAGCGATTGCTTTTAGTGGGATTTGCTCAAGATCACCGACTAAACTTTCCGTCTCTTTACGCCCATGTGTTACCACCAAGCCGATAGCCACATCATGCCCTGCACGCCTAAGCTCTTGGGCACGTGTTAACATCGCATAGGTTTTACCCACACCAGGAGCCGCTCCCAAGAAAATCTTTAGCCGTCCACGTTTAGATCTCTCCGACTTATTTGCAAGATTTAGCAAAGCATCGACTTTATGACCGTTAGAATTTTCATGAGTCGGCATGTGCTCATTCGCCATAGTTGATTCCACTAAACAACATATGCACTAGTTTAACCCAACTTTTGTTTAAATGCTTGCAGCGCCAAGTTTAATTTAAGCACATTAACCGTTGTTGGATTAAAGAGATGATGCGCTGTATTGTCATCAATCAATTGCAGGACTTTAGTAAATGACAAATGATTGACCTTGGCAATATATGGCGCTTGATACTTAGCTGCCATCAGCGAGATATCCGGATCTAATCCACTGCCTGAGGAAAACACCAAATCAGCAGGGACTTTGCTCGTCCCGTATTTTTGCTGCAAACCCTCGATTCGAGTCTGTACATTCTTAACTAAATTTACATTGTTAAGCGCCATACTCGTACCACCCGAGGCAAGTCCATCATAGTTGTTTGCCGATGGTCGTGACTGAAATAAATTATCGGCAAAATTTTGTCCAATCAGGCTTGAGCCAACAACCTGCCCATCGTATTTAACCAACGAGCCTTGTGCCTGATCTTTGGCAACGAAAAAACCAATACCCGTCATCAATAAGGGATAAAAAACACCTAAGATAATCGTGAAAAAAAGCATTGCTATAAGCCCGCGACGAATTTCATAAAACATCATTTCTCTCCTTACACTAGACCTATGGCTGTAATGACCATATCGATTAATTTAATGCCGATAAATGGCACTAAAATGCCCCCTAAACCGTATAGCAACAGATTACGCTGCAGCAGCTTATGCGCACTGACACTGACATTTTTCACACCAACCAATGCCATCGGAATTAAAAATACAATAATCAATGCATTAAAGATTACTGCTGACAAGATCGCACTCATCGGTGAGTGCAAATGCATGATATTAAGCGCATTTAAGCTTGGGAAACTGACCACAAATAATGCTGGAATAATCGCAAAATACTTAGCCACGTCATTGGTGATACTAAAGGTTGTCAGCGCACCACGCGTTACCAGAATCTGCTTACCAATGCGCACGATTTCAATCAGCTTTTTAGGATCTGAATCCAAGTCGACCATATTGCCCGCCTCGCGTGCTGCCGTTGTGCCACTTGCCATGGCAACGCCAACATCGGCTTGCGCTAAAGCAGGCGCATCATTAGTCCCATCGCCACACATTGCTACCGTTTTGCCTTCTTTTTGCACCTTTTTGATGTAGTCTAATTTGTCTTGCGGTGAGGCTTGCGCGATAAAATCATCTACGCCTGCTTCAGCAGCAATTGCCGCTGCCGTTAAAGGATTATCCCCCGTGATCATCACCGTTTTAATCCCCATTTTTCTTAGCTCATCAAACTTTTCTTTAATCGCGGGTTTAATCACATCTTTAAGATAAATCACCCCCAATAATTCATTATTTTGACAGACTGCTAATGGTGTACCTCCTTCTTCAGCAATACGCTCAACCATTAAAGTAAAACTGTGACTTACCGTATCTGGCGAGTGATTACCCAGATGCTTAGTAATGGCACTCACTGCCCCTTTGCGGATATTAAGCGCGTTATAATCAATCCCGCTCATGCGTGTGTAGGCTGAGAAAGGGATCATCTGTGCATGAGCTAAATCAATATCCTCACGCTTAAAACCAAAGCGTTTTTCGGCAAGCTTAACAATAGACTTACCCTCTGGTGTTTCATCTGCTAATGAGGACAACCATGCAGCATAGGCTAGATCGCGCTCACTGACACCATTAATAACCAAAAACTCTGTGGCAAAGCGATTACCTAAGGTGATCGTACCAGTTTTATCTAATAGCAATACATCGATATTGCCTGAGGCTTCAACTGCACGCCCAGAAAGTGCAACAACATTAGCTTTCATCAAGCGATCCATGCCCGAGATACCAATAGCTGATAATAATCCGGCAATCGTCGTTGGAATCAAGGTCACAAATAACGCAATCAATACGACAACAGATAGTGTTACATGACTAAATTGTGCCATGCCGTAAAGCGCGCAAACAGCCACGATAAAAATCAGCGTCAACCCGGATAATAAAATCGTTAAGGCAATTTCATTCGGCGTTTTCAAGCGTTTAGCATTCTCGACCAAAGCAATCATCTTATCCAAAAAGCTTTCACCGGGATTCGAGGTAACGCGCACTTTAATCTCATCGGAGATAACCTTGGTACCCGCCGTGACTGCTGAGCTATCAGAGCCTGCTTCTCTAACCACTGGTTGTGACTCCCCAGTAATTGCAGACTCATCAATCGTGGCAATGCCCTCGATCACCTCACCATCTGCTGGCATGAAATCACCGGTTTGCACCAAGACAATATCCCCTGCGCGTAATAACTCAGCGGCAAGCACTTCAAGCTCACCATTTTCATTGTAACGCTTGGCACTTAATTGTGATTTGGTAGCGCGTAAACTATCGGCCTGCGCCTTGCCTTTGCCCTCGGCAATACTCTCAGCAAAGTTAGCAAATAAAAGGGTTATCCATAACCATAAAGTGATTTGTAATGTAAAGCCAATCTCTTTGCCGCTAACGAATGCTTGTATGAGATAGAGCGAGCATAAGATTGTGACGACATAAACACAAAACATCACCGGATTGCGATACATCTCTTTCGGGTTACACTTTATAAATGCCGCTTTAATCGCCGGCATGATCAATGTTTTTGAAAAGATTGATCCATTTTGATGTGCCATTTTCATAAACTCCAAACTATAAAAGATATCAATGATCTAAAAGATTAAAAAAATTAAAACGTGACGTAATCAAGAATCGGTCCTAGTGATAATGCGGGGAAAATCGTGAGACCGCCAACAATCAAAATCGTAAATAATACCAATACACCAAATAAGACACTTGTTGTTGATAGTAAGCTCGAGCCAACTTGATTCGTGGCACGCTTTGTCGCAACCAAACTTCCCGCAAGCATAATCACCGCAGCAATGGTAACAAAGCGTCCCAAGAGCATCGCTAAGCCAAGGGTAACATTAAAAAACAAGGTATTAGCATTTAAGCCTGTAAACGCACTGCCATTATTGTTAGCTGCTGAGATATAAGCATATAGGATCTCACTAAAGCCATGCGCCCCCGTATTGGTAAGACTTGCATAAGTACTTGGTAACACCGAAGCAATCGCGGTAAATATAAGCACACAACAAGGAGAAATTAACACGCCAAGCATTACCCATTTCATTTGCGTGCCCTCAATGCGCTTGCCTAATATGCTTGGAATTCTGCCAACCATGAGTGAAGCGATAAAAACGCTTAATAACATAAACAGTAAAAAGCCATACATCCCCGTACCAACACCGCCGATAATAATCTCGCCAAGCGCCATATTAACCAATGCTGCAGCACCTCCAATTGGGGTATAGCTATCAAGCATGCTATTGACACCGCCATCTGAAGCAGAGGTGGATACTGTGTTATAAAGCGTGGATTGGAAAATTCCAAAACGCATCTCTTTACCTTCCAGATTCGCTAGATGTCCAGATTGCCCATAGATATCGGCGATATGCGTGCCTTGTGGATTGGGCATGCCTTTTAATTCAGCGTAGGTCATCACAGTTAATGAGCAAATAAACAACACCCCCATTACCGCTAAAATAAACCAGCCTTGCTTAGTGTTTCCTACCCATTTACCAAAGGTATAAGTTAGTGCAGCACCAATGGCAAAGATACTCAATACTTGAATAAAGTTGGTTAATGCCGTTGGGTTTTCATACGGGTGTGCAGAGTTAGCATTAAAAAAACCGCCTCCATTAGTCCCTAGTGATTTAATTGCTTCTTGTGACGCCACGGGACCTTGTGGGATGATTTGCTCAGCACCTGATAAGGTATGTGCATGTACGTAATCCATGAAGTTTTGCGGCACTCCTTGCAATATATAAACAATGGTAATGACGATACAAAGCGGTAGTAAGATCCAAAAAACAGCCTTACCTAAATCTGACCAGAAATTACCAATCGTTGTTTCATTGTTTCTCGCAATGCCACGAAACAAAGCAATAGCCACTGATATACCCACCGCTGCTGATACAAAATTTTGCACAGCCAATGCTGCCATCTGTGATAAATAACTGACACCAGTTTCACCAGAATAGCTTTGCCAGTTGGTATTAGAAACAAAGCTTGCTGCGGTATTAAATGCCTGATGCCAGGTCATATTGTCAATATGCCGTGGATTTAAAGGCAAAAAAGCCTGCAGCATTAATATAACAAACACGAATAACAGCGCGAATAGCGAAAACACTAACAAGCTCAATAAATACTGTTTAGCGCTTTGCTCTTTATTCAGATGAGCGCCAATTAATTTGCCATAACCACGTTCAAGTGGTGAAGCAAACCAATCTAAAAACGTTCTTCGTCCATGATAAACATTATAAATATATGTTCCTAATGGCTTTGTGATAACTAACAAAACGCCAATAAAAATAACGAATAACCAAATATTGTGATACATACTTTTACCTAAAATCGCTCTGGGAAAATTAAAACAATAATCATATAAATGGCTAACACCGCCATTATCACGCCTGAAAATATTGTCATCTAAAACCTCTCTTAATGTTGACAATAATCACTCAGGCCAAATTGTACGAGTGATGAGCATAAAAATTCGATAGGGCTTTTATTCGGAAATATAAAAAAAATATAAATGACACCGAACACCTCAACATGATTTGTGATGGGTACAGCAAATATTTCATTATTTTTAAAAATTAGGCGTTGACATCTAATCGGAAATCTATAGAATGCCTTTCTGTCGCCGACATGGCTCAACTGGTAGAGCAGCCGACTTGTAATCGGCAGGTTCCGGGTTCAAGTCCTGGTGTCGGCACCATCAAAAGCGGAGTGGTAGTTCAGTTGGTTAGAATACCTGCCTGTCACGCAGGGGGTCGCGGGTTCGAGTCCCGTCCATTCCGCCACGATATTTAGATATTTTTTCAAAGAAGATTCCTTAGAAATAAATTCATGATAACGACCTAATTTGCATGTATTAAAATACCTGTTAGACTTATGCTCATTAGGAATTCAGTAGAGTACATATGAAGTTAGCAAACGAAGATGATGCCCTCAAACTGCCGATCAAGATCCGCGATCACAAAGGACAATTAACGATTATCTATATTTCTTATTCAGATGATGGTATTACTTTTAGCTATCTTGAGATGACCGCAACCTACCCTGAAGAACTTAACATCCATGGCTGGCTTGAGTCTGTGACCAAGAAAAAAATTCTGCACTTTCCCAAGAATATGGATTTCATTTATGAGGAATGTCAGCAGAACCCTGAAAATACCTTAAATATATTCCATCATTATTTCTCAGCCATTCGCTATTTATGATACGGGTGACCTTGCAAAATCGTCCACGCACGATAGATCTGCTCAGCAAAAATAATCCGTACAATCGGGTGCGGGAACGTCATTTTTGAAAGAGATATTTTCTCCTTTGCTAAATGCTTGATCGAATCATCAATCCCATCTGGTCCACCGATCAAAATCGCAACATTTGGCGTATTTTGCTGCCAGTTTTCCATTTTTTGCGCCAGCTCTTCAGTACTAATTAATTTGGACTTAACATCTAAAATAACTAAATGATCTTGCTCATTTAGCTTGGACAATACTGTTTTTGCTTCTTGCGCCAACCAACCATCAATTGAGCCCGTTTTTGTGCGCTTAGCAATAGGCAATTCAACTACCTGCAACTGAATTGAAGAACCTATTAATCGCTTTTGATATTCATTAACACCTTCTTGCACCCATGCTGGCATTTTCTCACCTAAGGCAAGTAATTTAATTTTCATGGCTTGACCCGAGTAAAGCAGAATGACTTATCACGCGAAAGCTCTGGATTAAAGACATAACCATCATAGTCAAAGCCTTTAAGCGCTTCTATATCATTAATGTTATGATCGATAATATAGCGCACCATTCTCCCGCGTGCACGCTTAGCAAAAAGTGCTATGGTTTGATATTTACCTTTATGGAATTCTTTAAAATCAACTTCAAGCCATGTCGCTTTAATCATTTTCTTATCAATTGCCTTGCTGTACTCATTGGATGCCAAATTAACGATCGCTTGGTGATTATTCTCTTTAATAATATCATTTAGCTTCTGTGTTAACGTTTCTCGCCAAAAATCATATAGCAATACATCATCGATATAAAATTTAGTGCCCATTTCCAAACGATATGCCTGAATTAAATCCAAGGGTCGAATTAGCCCATATAAGCCTGAAATCATCAATAAATGCTCTTGCGCATAATTAATGTGTGCAGGTGACAAAGTAAGTGCATCCAAACCCCGATAAACATCACCAGTAAAAGCAAATAGCGCTTGTTTGGCATTGTCTTTGCCGTAGTGATTGCTATCAAAGTTGATATACATATCAAACACACCTTCGGCAAGCTTTGGTGATATTTTCATTAACCGCTCAAACTCATCTGGCGTATAGTGTTTAAGCTTAGCCACGAGCTGCTTTATTTGCTCAGCAAACAATACTTTACTGGTAAGTTCTGTTGGCGCATTTTGACTGAAATCTTGACTTTTTGCCGGTGAAATAAGACTTAGCATTATCGTTTTCCGTTTTAAAAAATTTTCCACATTGTAACAAAACTTGCTGCCAATAAAACATAAAATCATTTACCATTATGGGCAATTACGTGAGATTAAAATAAGCGCGTAAAACCGTGTTGTCATTTAATATTTTGAGGATTGTACACCAACGGAATCTGTGCATTAGCATATGCAATATTTAAAAAACCTAATACGTCTATAAAGTTTTTAAATTTCTCTTTCTTCAGACTATTCAATACACTGCCAGATATCAAAACAATCTGGGTAAACACATGAAAAAGCTCACTCTATTCTTAAGTACGATTTTATGCGTAAGCCTTGCCAATGCGGGGCATGAAGCTGGCGAAGAAGCTTGTGATATGCACGCTTTTTCACGCTATCAAGCGAATGTGTTTATTCATAAAAGCTTAAATTTTGACAAATCGCCTAAGATTACCCTTGGCAATCCACAGGCAAGCAAAGTCATCACGCAATTCTGTGATTACTCGAAGGTTGCCTGCTTAGAGAATATAAATACGTTATTCACATTTACAAATGATAAAGATATCAAAATAAACATTTACCCCATTAGCACGACACAAAGCCCTGATGCGTCACATTATTTGGCTTTCACTTACACTGTGGGCGGGGTGGAGCTCATGCAACAATTTTTGCATGAGCTCCATAGTTTGGTTAAATCAGATCAGGTTATTGATCAAAACGCCTTGTCTGATTTAATGATCAATTTAAACATTAGTGAAACACCATATCTTAAAGAGATGGTTGATCAAGAAATTAAAGATAATAATGCTTTAGCAACAGCCGCTGGTGTAACTCACTCACCGAGTGTCTATGTGTATCAGCACAACGCAACTGAAGTAAACCAAGTCTATTTCTCTGAATATCAAAATGTGCCTGAGTATATCATCAAACGTGCACTGGGTTATTTGGCGTAGCAACGCTGTGGGCGTTAGCTGAGCGTCTACTCAAGTCAGACTACTTTATTTGATAGAACGAATCAACACCAGGTCCAACGGGTAAATTAAATAAAAACACCCAAAGATAGAGGAAAATACTCCACGTGATCAATAATACAATCGAGTAAGGCAACATCGTGGCGACAATCGTGCCAATGCCTGAATTTTTATCATACTTTTGGAAAAATGCGACGATCAAAGCAAAATAGCTCATCAATGGTGAGATAATATTTGTTGCTGAATCGCCAACACGATATGCCACTTGCACTAACTCAGGCGAATAACCTAATAGCATAAACATCGGCACAAATACAGGCGCTAACATCGACCACTTTGCTGAGGCGCTCCCCATAAACAGATTGATAAAAGCCGCTAAAATCACAAAGCTTATAATCAATGGCGCCCCTGTGAAGTTAATACTCTCTAGCGCTGTTGCACCAGCAACTGCGATGATCGTGCCTAAATTTGTCACTTTAAAATATGCGACAAACTGTGCCGCAAAAAACACCAAAACAATATAAGTACCTAAGGTGTTAAACGTCTTATCCATGGCATTGACGATATCTTTAGTGCTTTTGAAGCTTTTAGTCACATAACCATAAACAATACCTGCCACTGCAAAAAATAATAATATCAAAAACACGATACTATTTAAAAAGGGGGAATTAGCGATCAATCCAGTTTGCTGATTACGTAGGATTGCACCTTCAGGCACAACCAAATAAACAATTACAAGTGACAAGATGACAATCGACACAAGCGCCCAGATTAAGCCTTTTTTCTCAAGCTTAGTCAAATGAATCTGTGACTCCAATGCTTTTTCCTCATCATCAAGCTCAGTACCTGATTGGTATTTGCCTAAACGTGGCTCAACTACTTTTTGTGACAATAGTGTCACAACGGCAGTTACTAAAAAAGTGCTCCCTATCATAAAATACCAATTCGCCTCGGCACCTACTCGATATTCAGGGTTCAGCAAATGCGCGGCTTCCTGCGTTAATCCACTTAATAATGGATCAACCGTACCTAATAATAAATTAGCA
Source organism: Cysteiniphilum litorale (assembly GCF_003428165.1). GTDB lineage: Bacteria > Pseudomonadota > Gammaproteobacteria > Francisellales > Francisellaceae > Caedibacter > Caedibacter litoralis. Next base: position 46,019 of record NZ_QLIQ01000023.1, read on the forward strand.
CTATACCCACCAGAAACACCAGCAAATGCCGCCGCCATGCCAGCAATTGGATGACGTCCCATCGAGTGGAAAATCACACCCGCCAAAGGAATGATCACCAAATACCCTAGCTCACCTGCAGTATTTGACATAACCCCAGCAAAGACAATAATTGCGGTGACGGTCACTCGATTGCTTTTACCGATAATTGCCCTAATGGACGCACTAATAAAGCCAGAATGCTCAGCAAGACTTACCCCTATAAATGCTACCAAAACTGTACCTAATGGTGCAAATCCGACAAAGTTATCAACAACACTGCTAAAAATATAGCGAACACCTTCAGCACTCAGCAAATTAAACACATCAATATAGGCTTTTGCATCCTGCACACGCGGGTCCAATACCTTAACACCTAGCCAAGCAAATAATGCACTTAATACAATTAAAAATATCGTTAACCAGAAAAACAGCATCGCTGGTGGTGGTAGTTTATTACCCACCACTTCAATTGCTGATAACGATCGACTAATTAAACCTCGCTTTGTCATAAGCACCCCATCAATTTATTGAATAAATAATTACTATAATTCATTCATATGGATTCAAGGGAAATAATGTGTAAATAGTAATTACACTTAGGCGCTTTTATGCGTATAAGATGCGCCGAAGCTAAACAGCCAGTGCGAAACAAAAGTGCTCATTAAGTGCCATATAAAGTTAAGTGCAACAATGAACCACTAAACAAGATGCCTAATAACACTAGCGCACTATCTGCCAATGAGATTTTACTATGACTTGTTTATGGTTAAATGCCAGTCCCAACAGCAAAATACGTTTGACCTGCGCTTGCGCCTTAAGCTCAGTGATGTAGTTCTTTTGCTCAATTTGCTCCAAGGCTTTAACTGCAAGCATCTCAACATCCTGACTATTGTCTTCCTTGGCATGCTTAAACTCCATCACAATCCCGATGTCATTCTTGTGATTACTCGCCAATGGATAGAGCAACACATCAGCAAAACCAAAGCCTGTTTCACGATTGGAGTGCACGATATGCGTTGATCTTAATGAAGCAATCAAACCTAACACCAGCCCATGATAAAACTTCTCCGCCGTATAACCGGTATCACGCACACTTAATGCCTCTGTCAAATAGTCATTTAACTGCTCACTAAATGCCTCGACCTGTCCATAAACAAGATTATCGAGAAAGGACTGATACTTTACTCCCATGCGCGTATTCAACCAGAATTTAAAATAATAATTAAGAAGATGCACGATCTCAATATTAGGCAAACGTATCTGACATTCATACAAAAGCCCATCGGTTGTTGCAACCTGCTCCGTTGTTAAATAACCGGCAAACAACAGCAGACTCCATAAGCTACTACTTTGGTAATCCAACGTATTATAAGTAACATGACGATCAACCAGCACATTCGCTGTTTTATGCTCCATTAACTGTGCTAATGCAGGATGCACATCCTCGCGAAACTTTAACAATAAATTCTCAATCATTTGATTATTAGAGGTATGTATCCAAAAATCATCAAATTTCCCCTTTTTATGCAAACAATTCAATATTGACCAAGGATTATAAATTTCTAGTCCACCAAATTTGTAGCCGTTGTACCACTTTTTTGCATTGTCTCTAGCATCACTCAAGCCCTGCTCTTGATAAAGCGCATCAACCTCTTCACTGCTAAAGCCAAAGTACTGACGATACTCTTTATCCAAAATAGTATAAACTTCCAAATTATTCAAACCTGATAGCATACTGTCTTTAGAAACACGTAAGATCCCCGTCATTACCCCTTTGTATAAGGCATTGTTATCCTTGAAGGTATTGCTCATTAAATTACGTATTAAGGGAGTGAATTCCTCAATATAGTTTTCAACATAGGCGGCATTTAATGGTGTGTCATACTCATCTAACAATATGACCACTCTTTGATGATAATGCTTATAAAGCAGATGACTTAAAAAACGTAAACTGACATCAATTTTTGAAGCGCTAAAGATTTCCGTTTCTAGATAGGTACTAAATTTTGACTTATCAAATGCATCTAACCGATCTGACTGCAATAAATCACGGTGACTGGCAAACACCTCTTGTAATAGAAATGTCAATTGCTCATGTGCTGCATCATAGTCTCGTGCTTTAATATCTTTAAAGCTGACAAAAATGACGGGATATTGCCCTTGGTAATTAGCGACATACGAGCCATCATCCTCATACGCAATTGCCAGCTGATTAAACAGACCAGTCGTTTCGGTAAAATCAATTTTTGCTGCAAAAAAATGATGCAACATTGACATATTCAAGGTTTTACCAAAGCGCCTTGGACGGGTGATTAAAATCACTTTACTGGTGTCTTCAATAATATCTTTGATAAATAAACTCTTATCAACGAATACACTATTTTCAGTGATTAACTCCCCAAAATTCGAGGATCCAATATGGATTTTCTTCGCCATCGCTATCCAAATCTAAACATAAAAATTTTCAGCCATAGTAACAATCTTAAGGTGAAATTGCTATTGCTAGCAAACATTTGATTCAATACGTACGTACGACATATTTTAGATGGGGCAGCCGTGTAATTACATGCAACTCTTATTCACTGTAATTGCTTGTAACAACCCTAAAATCTTAACTAGACCTGAGTTCGGAATTAAAATCCTTGATTTAAAAGGGTTTTATGGTGTTAAAATAAGTAATTCTTATGGTAATTTCTCAAGATCAACATGATAGAACTACTTATTTCAACATTTTGCCGCATAGACGACTTTTGCATTATCTATGAAAAGCAACTTAAACTCAAACAAATTGGCATGGATAGAAACAGAAAATATGGCAAAGCCCAGCAGTTAGCAGTGAGTGAAATTATGACAATTCTTATTATGTTTCAGA
>NZ_QLIQ01000024.1 GCF_003428165.1 Cysteiniphilum litorale
ATCTTTAAAGTGATTTTCAAAAGTGGTGGATATTTCCTGAGTCATAGCTAATACAATAGATTCCTTTGATGACAACTTCAAAGATAAATTTAGCAAAAGTCAACATATTTTAGATGGGACAGCCGTGTGAAACAAAATCACAATGCTTGACAGCTGCTAGTGTAATCCTCGAAAATACTCTACCTATAGACTTGTTGCTTTGCTTAAAGTTAAAGCAAGCCTAATGAAAACAATAAATCTGGAGTGAATAATGCCTGTAATTACTTTGCCGGACGGGTCGCAGCGTGCGTTTGAGAAACCTATTTCTGTGTATAACATTGCCTTGGACATTGGTCAGGGTTTAGCAAAAGCTACCTTGGCAGGTATTGTTAATGGCAAAGAAGTAGATACGAGTTTTATCGTAGAACACGATGCAACCTTGACCTTAATTACGGCAAAAGACGATAAGGGTTTAGAGATTTTACGCCATTCCTGTGCGCACTTATTAGCGCAAGCGGTCAAACAGCTTTATCCTAATGCGCAGGTAACAATCGGTCCTGTGATTGAGGATGGCTTTTATTATGACTTTGCTTATGAGCGTGCATTTACACCTGAAGATTTAGAAAAGATCGAAAAGCGCATGTACGAATTAGCGGTACAAGCGGAAGATGTAACACGTGTTATTAAATCACGCGATGATGCGATCACTTACTTTGAAGCTATTGGCGAGAAATATAAAGCTGAAATTATTGCTGATTTGCCGCAAGGAGAAGTATTAAGTTTATACTCACAGGGTGATTTTACTGATTTGTGTCGTGGACCACATGTGCCAAATACATCGCATCTAAAGGCTTTTAAATTAATGCGTGTGGCGGGCGCTTATTGGCGTGGAGACTCAAAGAATGAGATGTTAACGCGCATTTATGGCACTTGCTGGGCAGATAAGAAACAATTAAAAGCGTATTTAACACGCCTTGAAGAAGCTGAGAAACGCGATCACCGTAAGATTGGCAAGGCGCTTGATTTATATCATTTTCAAGAAGAATCCCCTGGTATTGCTTTTTGGCATCCAAAGGGCACTGCTATTTGGCGTGTTGTTGAGGATTATATGCGTTCATCGAACGAAAAATATGGCTGTACTGAGATCAGAACGCCATTGATTGCTGATATCTCGATGTGGCAGAAGTCAGGACATGCCGCAAAATATGCTGAGAATATGTTTATGACGCATTCGGAAAATCGTGAATATGCGATTCGCCCAATGAATTGCCCAACTTGCGTTCAGGTTTATAATCATCATTTGCATAGCTATCGTGACTTACCGATTCGCATGGCAGAGTTTGGTGTTGTCCACAGAAATGAGGCATCGGGTGCTTTGCACGGGTTGTTGCGTGTCAGAAGTTTCACACAAGATGATGGGCATATTTTCTGCACAGAGGCGCAAATTGAAGCTGAAGTGGCACAAATGGTTGAGCAATGTTTTGAGGTTTATCGCGATTTTGGCTTTACTGATTTTGATGTCAAACTCGCACTTCGCCCTGAGAATCGTGTCGGTTCCGATGAGATCTGGGATAAATCAGAAAAAGCCTTAGCCGATGCACTTAGTAATCAAAAAGTGGCTTTTGATTATTTGCCTGGAGAGGGTGCATTTTATGGTCCTAAAATTGAATTTCATTTAAAAGATGCGATAGGTCGCAGTTGGCAGTGTGGTACGGTTCAGCTGGATTTATCGATGCCGATGCGCTTGGGTGCGACATTTATTGATGAAAATAGTGATAAGCAAGTGCCAGTGATGTTGCATCGCGCGATTGTTGGCTCATTGGAGCGTTTTATTGGTGTCTTGATCGAGCATTATGCGGGCAAGTTGCCAGTGTGGTTGTCACCAGTGCAGATCGTGCTCACTGGAATTAGCAACAAACAAGACCAATATCTCAAAGAAGTTGAGCAAAAATTAAGAAAACTTGGTATTCGCACACAAATTGACTTGAGAAATGAAAAAATAGGGTTTAAAATCCGCGAGCACACTTTAGCACGAGTGCCGTTTATGGCGATTGCTGGAGAAAAAGAGCAGTCTTTGGGTCAGGTCACCGTCAGAAAACAAGATGGTAGCGATCTGGGTGCATTAACGATTGATGCACTTGCTGAGCTTTTGTTGTCAGAAATTGAGAAAAAAGGTCGAGTAAGCCTAGAAAACCTAAATTAGGAGTTTGAGTTATTAACAAAGCAGACCAGAAAGCGCCGATTAATGAAAATATTAAGGCGAAAGAAGTTCGTTTAATCGGACCGGAAGGAGAGCAAATTGGCGTTGTGTCGTTAAGACAAGCGTTAACACAGGCAGAAGAACATGGTATGGATTTGGTGGAAATCTCCTCACAGGCAGAGCCGCCAGTGTGCCGTATCATGGATTATGGCAAATTCTTGTTTGAGCAAGGCAAGAAAAAAGCCGCTGCAAAAAAGAAGCAAAAGCAGATGCAGGTCAAGGAAATTAAAATCCGTCCTGGAACTGATGTTGGGGACTATCAGGTAAAACTACGCAACCTGATAAAGTTTCTAGAAAGTGGCGATAAAGTCAAGATCACAGTTCGTTTTAGAGGTCGTGAGATGGCGCATCAAGAGTTGGGTGTTGATATGCTTAAACGCTTGGAAGCTGACTTAGACGAATACGGCGTGGTTGAGCACCGACCGAAAATGGAAGGTCGCCAAATGGTTATGGTCTTAGGACCTAAGAAAAAATAATCGCATGTCAGGTGTGAGCTTGAACATGTCATAAAAATGGTAAAATGCGGAGTATATTATGCCAAAAATAAAAACAAACCGAGGTGCTGCTAAGCGCTTTAAAAGAACTGGTAAGGGTGGTTTTAAGCATCGTTCAGCGAACCGCGCTCACATTAACACGAAGATGACAACTAAGCGTAAGCGTCATTTGCGTGGTATGTCTCAAGTTGCTAAAGCAGACGTACCAAGTTTGAATCAACAAATGCCATATGCATAAGTGTTAATAACAAATTTTTTAAAGTGGAGTAGATTATGCCTAGAGTAAAAAGAGGCGTGGAAGCACGTCGTCGTCATAAGAAGATTTTAAAACAAGCTAAAGGCTATTATGGTGCGCGCTCGCGTGTATACCGTGTTGCTAAGCAAGCGGTTATCAAAGCGGGTCAGTATGCGTATCGTGACCGTAAGCAGAGAAAAAGACAGTTCAGAGCGCTTTGGATTGTGCGTATCAATGCCGCAGCGCGTCAGCACGATTTAAGCTATAGCCTATTTATCAACGGCTTGAAAAAAGCGAATATCGAGCTTGATCGTAAAGTATTGGCTGAATTAGCAGTATTCAACAAAGATGCATTTGCGCAATTAGTTGAAAAAGCAAAATCAGCACTAGCAGCTTAATAGTAAGCGCGAGTTGAATTAAAGGGTGTACTGGAAACAGTGCACCCTTTTTTTATGCTTAATATTTAAAAATCTAAAATCGTATGATTTTGTGTTTGTTCATTTGGCGTTAATCTTGTCATGGTAACTGCTGTTAACATAAACTTACTTTGATAGTTAATCATGATGTGGTATTTATTTTGACTACTAATGAATGAAGAATATAGAAATTTGGGAGTAATGCTTAAAATGCAGGACAATGTGAAAGTTATAAAAAATCAATATATGAGCTTTTGGATGTTGGTGGCGCTAGTTTCTGGCAATATGGTTGGCTCGGGGATATTTTTATTGCCATCAGGTTTGGCAAAGTTTGGTTCAATTAGTATTTTGGCGTGGATTTTCACGGCCATTGGTTCGGTGTTATTAGCACTTGTTTTTTGCAGCTTCAGTCGTTTGGTGCCCAAGGTTGATGGCGGACCATATACGTATGTGCGTGTTGGAATGGGTAACTTTCTTGGCTTTCAAAGCGGTTTTGGCTATTGGGTATCATTATGGGTAGGAAACTGCGCAATCTCTTTGGCAATGGTCGGGTATTTGAGTTTCTTTTTCCCGATTTTGTCAGATAAATTAATGACTGCGATTGCTGCGATTGGCATTATTTGGATTATTACTTTCTTTAATATGTTTGGTGCGCGCACAGTCGGATGGCTGCAGTTGCTATCAATGATTGGTAAAACGATTCCGTTGCTTTTTATCATTTTTGCTGGAGTTTGGTATATTCATCCAGAGTACTATTTAGACTTTAATCGCACCGATAGCTCAAGCTTAAGTGCACTAAGTGCTGCTGCTTCATTGACCCTTTGGGCGTTTATTGGTTTGGAGTCTGCCGCAGTGACGGCAAGCAAAGTGAAAAACCCACAAAAAAACATTCCATTGGCGACATTAACCGGTACGTTGATTGCAGCCTTTATCTATATCGCGAGTTCAACAGTAATTATGGGCATGGTACCCGCGGCGGAGCTTGCAAACTCTAATGCGCCATTTGCCTTAGCAGCAACAGAAATTATTGGTCAGGCTGGTGGTATCTTTATTGCCATCGCTGCAGTGATTGCGTGCTTAGGCACACTTAATGGTTGGATTATGGTAACGGCAGTGGTCTCAAAATCAATTGCTCAAACTAATCTCTTTCCTAAAATATTTGCCAAAGAAAATCGCTATGGTGCACCGAGTTTTAGCCTAATTTTATCAGGCGTGCTCATGACGATATTATTGTTATTGACGATGTCAAAAGCTTTAGTTGAGCAGTTTGAGTTGATCATTCTTATGGCAGTTTTAACGGCATTAGTACCTTACTTTTACACGACGATATCGAATATTTTAGTGATTAAACAGCAAGATAAAAACAGCCCATTCTGGCAAATGTCGATTATTGTTGCAGTATTGGCGTGCGCTTATTCATTCTGGACAATATTAGGTTCAGGGCAGGAAGTTGTCTACTATGGCATGATTCTGTTCTTTCTGGGTACACCCATTTATGCGATTGCAGAGTGGGTTAACTTACAAAGAAAAGGTCAGTAGATCTCACAAACTTATTGAACGCAAAATAATCATCTGTATAATGCCCTATGCAATCATATCATTGATTAATTGACGTTACGCATTTTAGAAAAAGTGCGTAACTTTGGTGATTCAATCAATAGAATAAAACGACATAGAGTATATAGATGCAAGACACGGCAATTGAAAAAGTAGTAACAAAAACAAACCTAATGAATTTCTGTCAAAAAGACTTACAAGCGTATTTTGCAAGTATTGATGAGAAACCATTTCGTGCTAAACAGGTGTTTAAGTGGATTCATCAAAAAGGTATCACATCTTTTGATGACATGAGTGATTTAAGTAAAGCCTTGCGCCAGAAGCTGATGGATGTGGCTGAAGTGGTCGCTCCTAAAGTGGTATTAGATAAGCCATCAAATGATGGCACGCATAAATGGTTGATTGATGTGGGTGGTAATCTGGTTGAAACCGTTTATATTCCAGAAGGTTCGCGTGGAACCTTATGTGTTTCTTCACAAGTAGGTTGCACGTTGAACTGTAGTTTCTGCTCAACGGGCAAGCAGGGGTTTAATCGCAATTTAACCGTGGCTGAAATTATCGGTCAAGTATGGACAGCAGTGCGTGCATTATCCAAGCAACAAGGCGAGCACGATCGACACGTGACCAATGTGGTGATGATGGGCATGGGCGAGCCATTGATGAACTTTGATGCTGTGGTCAGTGCGATGGATATTATGATGGATGATCTAGCTTATGGCTTGTCAAAGCGTCGTGTAACACTAAGCACATCGGGTGTTGTACCACGCATTTATGATCTACTTGAGCAATCAGATGTCTCATTAGCCGTATCACTACACGCGCCTAATGATGCGCTTCGCAATGAGCTGGTGCCGATTAATAAGAAATATAATATTGATGAGCTAATGGCAGCATGTAAGCTTTACGCGCAACGTGGTCCACATAAAGAAATCACCTTTGAGTACACGCTAATGGAGCATGTTAACGACGAGCTTGAGCATGCAAAAGAGCTAGTAACACTATTGAAGTCAAAACAGGTTCCGGCTAAGATCAACCTTATACCATTTAACCCATACCCTGGTACGCCATATAAGAAGCCTAGCAATAACCGAACACATCGCTTTCAGCAGTATTTGATGGAAGCAGGTTTCGTGGCAACGATTAGAAAAACCAGAGGTGATGATATTGACGCGGCATGCGGCCAACTTGCAGGTAAAGTGCAGGATAAAACCAAGCGTCAGGCGCGATATCAACGTAGCTTAAGTGAGGCATAATGCTAAAAACAAGGAATCCATTGGTCAAGGCAGGACTTTTTATATCGATTGTAATGGTTGCAGGCTGTGCTAGCAATTCCAAACAATTACCAGATATCCCCGAGGCACCTACTGTTGATTACGCTAAAGCGGCAAAGATTAATGCTGAATTAGCCGTTGTTTACGCGCAGCGTGAGATGCTGGATCGTGCCAAAGAGAAGCTCTTAAAAGCCAAGTCACAAGATGCTAATGTGCCAACAATCTATTATGCTGAAGGCTTATATTATCAAAATCTAGGCATGCCAGATCTTGCTGAGGGCTCTTATGAAAAAGCCTTACGTATGGCACCAGATGATTTCCAAGCCTATAATTTTTATGCCCAATTTTTATGTATGGATAAGCATAAATATCAACAAGCCAATAACTTATTTCAGCGCTCAATTGTCCTGCCAAAAAATATTAATTTAGCTGAGACTTTTACCCTTTATGGGCGTTGCCTGTTAGAGCAGGGTAATAGTAAACAAGCTAAGCGCTATTTTGAGAAAGCGATAGATCAAGGTGCTGGAAGCACTTTGTCTTATTGGGAGCTTGCGCAACTTGAGTATCATGAAAGAGACTATAAAGATGCGCTTAGTATGGTCAATCGTTATATTGAACTAGCGGGTAAAACACAAGAGAATATCAAGCTTAAGATGGATATATTACAAGCCTTAGGTAATTACAATGAAGCGGCAACTTTGCGCTTGCAGCTGAGCTCAAAATTGTACGAGTAAGGTATCTAGATGATTCTATCGATGACCAAACGCTTGTTTAGAACCAATCGCAGGCTGTGTGTTTATCATAATGAGATTGATCATAAACGCAAGACTTTACTTTTTTTGCATGGTATTACCGGAAGTGCGATTAACTGGCAGGCGCAATTTAGGAAGTTCTCACCTGAGTATAATATCGTGGCTTATGACCTATATGGTCATGGGCAAAGTGGTCGCCCTAAAAAAGTCATTGAATGCTCAATGGTGCAAAGTGTGCTTGATGCACAAAGCGTGATTGAATATTTCAAACTTGAAAATATCACGATTATTGCTTATGGCTATAGCGCATTGATTAGCTTGCTGTTATGTGAAAAATATCCGAAATTGATTCAAAAACAATTGTTAATTAATCCGATCCCTTATGAGCAATTAACCGATGTGCCGTGGTATTTACAGTGGCCATTTTCATGGGGCTATCGTTTTTTTCGTTTAAATGAAGCACAAGTGGAATCGCAAGGCAATAATAGTGCCAGTTTGCCACGGTTATGGGTAATTAGAGCATATTACCAAGCATTATTAAGCTTGCCTGCTTTGGATATACACCCAAGTAAGTTACGCATTAAAACTATGGTGTTGCGTTCAGTAAAATATCTGCCAGCTAAGCGTGAGCGGGTTGATAACTTCTACAAGGTCTTTTATCGCGCACGTGTTAAACCGCTTGAAAGTATTTCACCTTTTCCAATGCGACAATCGAGAACACGGGTTAATCACTTTTTAAGTCAGACGATTGATGAGTTAAATATTCATGCCTTTCGCAATTTGGTTTTTGAAGGCGCAGGTGTCAGAGGGATTGCTTATAGTGGTGCGATTACTGCACTTGAATCATTGGGTGTTTTGAAAAATATTCATCGCTTTGCAGGCACTTCAGCCGGTGCGATTTATGCAATTTTGTTGGCAGTTGGCTTTAATGCCAAAGATGTTGAAGAAATTGTAAGTCAATTAGATTATCGATTATTTATGGATGCTAGTCGCAACTTTATCAGTAATTCTACACGTTTAATTACTGATTTTGGCTGGTATAAAGGAGACTTCTTTATCAGTCATATGGCTGAGCTTATTGCGCGTAAACTTGGCGATGGTTATATCGATTTTGCGACAATGAAAAAACTAACCGGTAATGATTTATATATTATTGGCACTAACCTTACCAAAGAGTGTGCGGAGGTTTATAGTGCTGAGACAACGCCAACGATGCAAGTGGTCGAAGCCCTTAGGATCTCGACGTGTATTCCGATGCTATTTCGTGCGGTTAAACGTAAAGATGGCAAAGAAGAAAATATTTTGGTTGATGGCGGGTTGATTTGGAACTGCCCATTAGAGTTATTTGATGATAAAAAGTATATGCACAATACGCTTAATGCCTTGTATGATGGTGTGTCAAATGATGAAGTGTTTAATACCGAAACCTTGGGCTTTCGTCTAGATCCTAAGGAAGACCCCTTAAAGCAAATGCGCAAAGGTTCACAAGGGTTTCATAAGATAGGGCATATTTTTGAGTTCACCCGAGAGTTTATGAAGTTCTATTCATTAGCTTCACTTAAGCGACACTTAGAGCCAAGCAATTGGAATCGTGTTGTTTTCGTTGATACCTTGGATATTATGGGCACGGATTTTGAGATCAGCCAAGAGGAAATCTATCAATTAATTGAGCAAGGAAAAACAGGTGTATATGAACACTTTTCTTGGCGAATGAGTGAAAATGGGGTAAAGTTCCCGCAGTAATTGAATTTATTCTACGAAGTACATAAAAATGCGTAATCAAAAGAAGCAAAACAACCAAAATAACCAAAATAATCGAAATCCTAAATCAAATAGTGATCATAAAGACAAGCTGCAGAAACTCTTAGCGTTAGCAGGTCTTGGTTCACGGCGCAAGATGGAGGAGAAAATTCTCGCAGGACGTGTGAGTGTTAATGGTAAAGTCGCTCAAATTGGCGATCGTGCGTCATTTGATGATAAGATCATTGTCGATGGCAAACCATTACGTAACCAAGCAGTTGTATTGTCGCGTCCGCGAGTGATTATTTATAATAAGCCAGATGGCGAGATCTGCACAAAGAGTGATCCTGAAGGACGTAAAACAGTATTTGATGCCTTGCCAAGATTGAAAATTGGGCGTTGGATTATGGTTGGGCGTTTGGATATTAATACCACGGGATTATTATTATTTACCACTGATGGTGAACTTGCCAATCGTTTAATGCATCCATCGTATGAAGTTGAGCGTGAGTATGCCGTTCGCTTATTTGGTGATATTGAAGATAGCGTAATCGAGCAGCTTAAAATGGGTATTATGCTTGACGATGGTGAGGCTAAGTTTAGTAGTGTGCGCTTTGTAGGTGGCGAGGGTATAAACAAATGGTATCATGTGACCTTGTCAGAGGGTCGAAATCGTGAAGTAAGACGAATGTTTGAAGCTGTTGGCGTGCAAATAAGCCGTTTAACGCGTGTGCGTTATGGCAATCTTACTTTACCTAGGTATTTAAGTGCTGGTAAATCAGAAGAACTCAGTCCGCAGGATGTTAATGCTTTGCGCCAAAGTGTTCAAATGAGACGTTTTTATTTCCCTAAGAGTCTATTGGATAAATTAGACCGTAAGCGTTAATCATGAATCAAACAACTCTGCCAGAATTAAATTCAGATGAGCGTTTGCGTGTGGCAGAAATGTATGCTCATATTGCCAAGGTCATTGCTAACAATAAATCACCCATTAGTTTTAAACGCTTTATGCAAGAGGCGCTATATGCGCCAAATTTAGGGTATTACACGGCGAATAAACCAAAGCTTGGTGAGTCCGGTGATTTTATGACAGCACCGATGAGCTCAAGCCTTTTTGGGCAAACCTTTGCCATACAATTTGCGGATATCTTGCCAAAACTTGGTGACAATCCTGTCATTGTTGAATTTGGTGCAGGTACGGGAAAATTTGCTTTGGATTGTTTGCAAAAGCTTACGTCTCTTAATGCTTTGCCTCATGCTTATTATATTATTGAGCTAAGTCCTGATTTGAAGCTTGAGCAACAGAGTTTATTAAAGTCAATAGGGGACTATTATCAACATATTCATTGGTTGGATAAATTGCCCACAGAAAAGCTTAATGCGATTGTCTTTGCCAATGAGGTGATTGATGCCATGCCGGTTGAATTGATCTCTATTAAGGGTAAAGCAGCAAAACGCATGATGGTCGATCAGCAACAAGATCAATTTATCTGGTGTGATCAAGAGATTACTGATCCGTTATTAGCAGCCGCGATTAAGCGTTTACCATTAGAAAATTTGCTATTTATTAATGGTTATCAAACAGAAATTAATCTATGGATCGAGCCGTGGTTAACATCAATTCACAGCGTGTTAAATCGCGGTGTGGTTTTTATCTGTGATTATGGTTATCAACGTGATTTGTATTACAGCAGTGCGCGTATTAAAGGCACATTGCAATGCTACTTCAAGCATCATGTGCATGATAATCCGTTGATTTACACTGGTGTGCAAGATATCACGGCACATGTTGATTTTACGACTGTTGCCGAATGCGCTGAAAGCCTTGGCTTTGTGCTTGATGGTTTTGCCACACAAGGCAGTTTTTTAAGCCAAGCAGGGATTATGTGTGCTTATGAAAAGCAGCAAACAGATTTAAATGAAAAAGAGAAATTACGATTAAATCAAGAATTGAAATTACTGACACTAAGCACTGAGTTAGCTGAGAATTTTAAAGTCATGGCGTTATCTGTTGACTATGATGATGTGATTGAAGCATTTGATGATATTGATGTAAGTTATTTATTGTGAAATATGTAAAAGATATAAAAGTTAAAGGAGTTGTAAATTGTTTAAAGAAAATGCATTAACATCTGAGCATATTTTTAGAGCGTATGATATTCGTGGGACTTATCCTGAAGATCTAAATGAGAACGTTGTGTTTAATATCGGTGTAGCATTCGCGCAACAAGCACGTCTACACGGTGAACAAAAGGTCTTTATCGCGCGTGATGGTCGTTTATCAGGCCCAACCTTATTAAAGTCATTAGCGGAAGGGTTGCAAGCCGGAGGCTGTGATGTGATTGATGTTGGAGCGGTGCCGACACCTGTACTTTACTTTGCTGCTAAAACACAAGGCAATGGTACCGGGATTATGTTGACAGGGAGTCATAATCCCGCGAATTACAATGGTCTTAAAATGATGATTGGCGGGCACACCTTAGCACAAGATGATATTCAAGTATTAAAAAAAATCATTATAAAGGGTGAAGCAAAAGACGATACAGTGGGTACTTATCAATCACTTGCGATTGATGATAAGTATATTGACTATATTGCCAAACAAGAAAAGCTCGCTAAACCGTTAAAAATTGTGATTGATGCAGGTAATGGTATCACAGGTGAAATTGCTCCTAAATTGTTTAGAAAGCTAGGATGCGAAGTCATTGAGCTATTTTGTGAGATTGATGGTACATTCCCGAATCATCATCCTGATCCAAGTAAGCCTGCTAATTTAAAAGACCTTATCGCTGCGGTTAAAACACACAATGCTGATGTTGGTCTGGCTTTTGATGGTGATGGTGATCGCTTAGGTGTGATCACACCTAAGGGTGAGAATATCTTCCCAGATCGTCAGTTGATGCTTTATGCCGAAGATGTATTAAAGGCACATCCACAAGCGACCATCTTGTTTGATGTTAAGTGCACTAAGAATCTTGCAAGCTTTGTTGAGAACCTAGGTGGTAAACCGATTATGTCACAAACAGGACATGCGCTGATTAAAAAGAAAATCAAAGAAACGGGTGCTGAGCTTGCAGGTGAGATGAGTGGGCATACGTTCTTTAATGATCGCTGGCTTGGCTTTGATGATGGATTATACACGGGTGTCAGATTATTAGACATTCTGGCAAGTAGTGATGCGTCTCTAGATCAAATATTTGCACGTATTCCACAAAGTATCAATACCCCTGAGATCAATATTGAAGTCACCGAAGAACAAAAATTTGCGGTGGTTGATAGCTTAGTGAAGCAGGCAGATACAAAGTTCAATAATGCAAAAGTCATTACCATTGATGGTGTGCGTGTTGAGTTTAAAGATGGCTGGGGATTGGTTCGCGCATCAAACACCACACCATGCTTAGTCTTGCGTTTTGAGGCAGATAGCGAAGAAGCGCTAGCGCGCATTAAAGATGATTTTAGCCAGTGGGTTGAGTCGGTTATAAATACCTGTGCCGTATGATCTACCTGATAGTTTTATACCGTTCATAAATCATTTAGTAACTGGAGTTACTTGGAAAAAACATAAGGAGCACGTGTATGCGTGTGATATTCACAATAATTTTAGCTGTTGCTGCAACACAGTTAAGTCCTGCTAATACTCAGCTTGAGAGAACACTAACTTCAGCCATTAGTAGTTATCATTTAGAGAGTGCATTGGTTGCGGTAAAAGTGATTAATGCAAAAGAGGGTAAAACGTTACTAGCATTCAATAGTCAAAAAAACATAATGCCAGCAAGTAATGCCAAGCTTTTGACAGCGGCAGCGGCATTGCTAAGCTTGGGGCAAAATTATCAATATAAAACGAAACTTTATTATGATCGTAAAGATCAAAAAGGCGTTGATAATGTATATATTGATTTATCCGGTGACCCGAGTTTGACATCTGAAGCATTGGCAGCGTTGCTTCAGGGTCTTTCGCAGCATCATATTAAATCAATCGCGGGGAATGTTTATCTCATAAATCAACAATTTCAAGGACGTGATTATCCAATTAATCAAAGTCAAAGTGATAGTGTGTTTGGCTTTGGCGCGCAAAGCTCGGCATATACTTTGAATGAAAACCAAGTGGTTTTAAAGCTTCAATCTCACGAAAATTATTTCAAGGTGGACAAGCTTGGTGGCGAGACAATAGATTATGACAATAAGCTGTTAGCCGCTGACGATAATATGCTTAAAACGTGCCAGTTTAATGCAAGTATGACTGCGCAAAATAAGCTTATTTTAGCAGGTTGTTTGCCAAAAGGAGATTTCACCTTTAAATTTGCGATTACCAACCCTCACAAAATGTTTGAGAAAGTGTTGAAACAGCAACTTAAAAAGCAGGATGTGGGTTTCAAAGGTAGTATCAAAGAAATCAATGGTAAACCCGCTAACCTTAAACTTATCAATCTGCATAATTCGCCTGATTTATCTGCTTTGCTTAAGCATATGCTTGTGCTTTCTGATAATCTTTATGCGCAAAGCTTGTTAAGAACTTTAGGTTATAAAATATATCAAGTGGGCAGTCTTGTCAGTGGTAAAAATGCCATGTTTGAGATTTTGCATAAAAAGCTTGCACTTGATACTAATAATATTCAGTTGGAAGATGGTGCGGGTATGTCCGAAAGTGATCTATTAAATGCTGATTTTATTGTTGATTTGCTTTATAAAATGCAATCACAGAAAAGCTTCAGTATTTTTAAAATGTCACTTCCAGTCTATGGACAATCAGGCACTTTAAAATGGCGTAATAATCAAGAACTGGTGGGTAAAGTCTTTGCCAAAACAGGCTCAGGAACAACATCTATAGCGTTATCTGGTTATATCAAAGCGCAGGATGGTCAGCAATATGTATTCTCGATCTTGATTGGAAATCTACTTGCATCACAGAAAAAGCAAGCGCTACAGTTACAAGACGATATCTTGCAAACGCTGTATCTATCTAAACAGTGAAAATTTGACGCCTTTTAAGGGCAAGTTTAACAAAATTAAGATCTTGTTTCTGTCTTAACTTTGCTAAACACCCTATCCTCCCCCCAGAGTATCGTAAATGGTATATTAGCTTTCTTTGAACTTGCTAAGATGGGGTTAGATTATCAATAATCTGTTAATTAATAAACATACCGAATCATACAAAATGTATTGCGCCTGAAGTGGGTGAAGTTAATTGCTCTTTTGTTTTTTAAGTGAGCGACGCTTTTTAATTATTTCAATAATTGCAGGCATGATTGAAACAAGAATAATCGCAATAACAAGGTAGCTGAAGTTTTCTTGCATAAACGGAATATTACTAAAGAAATAGCCAAGATAGGTGATTGATCCGACCCAAATAAATGCGGCAATAACACTTAAAGTGATAAAGCGACGATAGGGCATCTCACCCATGCCAGCAGCAAATGGCGTGAAGGTGCGAATGATTGGCACAAAACGCGCGATAATAATGGCTTTGGCACCATATTTCTCAAAAAACTGATGGGTTTTTTCAAGATGAGAGGTTTTAAGAATTTTAGCATCAGGCTTAAAAAGCTTCTCACCAAATAAATGACCCACCCAATAGTTGACGTTATCACCCAAAATTGCAGCAAACGCTAAGACAAACACCATTAAATGAACATTTAGATTGGTGGTTGCGGTAATAATGCCAACGGCAAATAACAAAGAATCGCCGGGCAAAAAAGGCATAATCACCAAGCCGGTCTCGCAAAAAATAATCAAAAATAACAGCGCATAAGTCCAAAGACCAAAGGTGTTAACCAGTGTGTTCATATGAACATTTAGGTTGAGTACAAAGTCAACAAGGTAGTGTATCAAATCCATAAAACAGCGAAGGCCTTCTCTTAGCAAAATTAAGTTGGCTGCATTATAACGAGAGATTGCTAGAGGGGCTATGAAAACCTTATTAACTATAAGGGATAATAAATAGCTGATAAATAATTGATTCTTTTCTAGACTCAATAGTGTGTTTTTCAGATATAAAGGAATAGATGATGAATTTACTAATGAAATCAATAGCGTTACTCATGGTAATTGGGTTTGCTAGCTCAAGTTTACCCAACCCATCTGCGCGCATTCATAAACAAGCGCATCCATGGTGAGTATTCAATATCTTTATTCTTCCAATCCGCGGGATACCATGACATTTGAGCGAGCCTAAAGGCGCGCTCTGGATGTGGCATCATAATGGTTGCACGTCCATCAAGTGATGTGAAACTCGTGAAGCCACCCTCTGAGCCATTTGGATTTAATGGATAATGCTCAGTTGGTTTACTGTGGCTGTCGATATAGCGCATGGCTGTTTGCTCATTGGTAATTAAATGCTGTAAGTCATCTTGATGCTGAAATTGCGTACGTCCTTCACCATGAGAGACAACAATAGGCATCTTTAAGCCTGCCATATCTTCAAAGATAATCGATGGTGTTTTTAATACTTCGACCATTGATAAACGACCTTCAAATTGCTCAGAAAGGTTGCGCACAAAGCGTGGCCAGTGCGTAGCTCCTGGAATAATATCCTTTAGTTGTGATAGCATTTGACAGCCATTACACATGCCAACAGTAAAGGTATCCGTGCGTGCGAAAAATTGCGCAAATTGTTCTAAAAGCGTTGTGTCAAATAAAATAGACTTTGCCCAACCGCCACCGGCTCCTAACACATCACCATATGAGAAACCACCACATGCGGCTAGCCCTTTAAAGTCATTAAGATTAATGCGCTTATTTTGCAAATCCGTCATATGCACATCAATGGCATCAAAGCCACTTAAGGTAAAGGCTGCTGCCATCTCATTATTACTATTGACCCCTTGTTCGCGTAAAATTGCTACTTTGGGTTTGCTATCAAGATTAAGATAAGGGCTAGCAATATTCTCTTTGCAATTAAACGAAACTTGGGCAAAAAGACCATGATCGTTATGACCATTAATCAAATCATGCTCTTGATCAGCGCACTGTGCATTATCACGCATGCGTTGAATCTGATAAGAAGTTTCAGACCAAAGTGTTTGCAGCTCAGCGCGTGTCATGCAGAAGACTTCATCAATATCGTGACTAATAATGAGCTTGGCATCATCAGTTGAAGTATTAGGTCGCCCAATCGCGTGGGCTTTTAACTGGAAGCTTGCAAGGACTTGCATTACGATGCTGCGATCAGTGTTTCTTACTTGAATCACTGCACCTAGCTCTTCATTAAAGAGTGCGGCATGAACATCATCACCAAGCGCATCGATATCAATATCTAAGCCACACTTAGCGGCAAACATCATCTCACACAGCGTAGTAAATAAACCACCATCTGAGCGATCATGGTAAGCGCAAATCTTATCATCTTTAACCAATTGATGGATGGCGGCAAAAAAGCTTTGCAAAAGCTCAGGTTCAATATCAGGTGTTTCATTGCCAAGCTCATTATAACTTTGCGCAAATGATGAGCCGCCTAAACGATTTTTACCTACACCTAGATCGATAAAAATAAGGTCAGTCTCAAATGCTAAGCGTAATTGTGGGGTTAATGTGCGACGAATATCCTGCACAGGGGCAAAAGCAGTAGCAACAAGAGAGACAGGGGAGGTTACTGATTTTTCTTGATTGTCATTATCATGCCATTTGGTTTTCATCGATAATGAGTCTTTGCCAACAGGAATCGTTAGATCAAGTGCTGGACAAAACTCCATGCCAGCGGTTTTAACCATCTCATAAAGTCTGGCATCTTCACCAGAATGCGAGCATGCTGCCATCCAGTTGGCGGAAAGTTTGACATCAGATAAGTGATAGATGTACGCAGCAGCAATATTGGTAATCGCCTCACCAATAGTGATTCTAGCAGCAGCAGCTGGGTTCATCATCGCTAGCGTTGGTCGCTCGCCCATTGCCATTGCCTCGCCATGATAATCTGTGAAGCTTGCTGCAGTTACGGCAACGTCAGCTACAGGCACTTGCCATGGACCAACCATTTGATCGCGTTGCGTCATCCCACCAACTGTGCGATCACCAATGGTAATTAGAAATTTCTTACTACCAACGGCGGGTAAACGTAAAATGCGCTTAACGGCATCTTGTAAATCGATATCACTATAATCCCAATTACTATAGGCATTGGCAGTTGTGGTCACATTTTTCAATGTTTTGGGTGCTTTACCTAATAACAGTGATAATGGCATGTGAATCGGATCAATTCTCGAATTATCATCTTTTAAAATCAAAACTTGTTCTTCAGTGGCTTCACCAACAATGCTATAAGGGCAACGCTCGCGCTTGGCAATGTTATCAAAGGTAGCTAAATCATTCTCAGCAATAGCAAGTACATAGCGCTCTTGTGATTCATTACACCAGATTTCTAGGGGTGATAAACCTTTTTCAGCCACTTGAATTTTATTAAGATCAAAGATAGCACCACGCTCGCAGTCGGCAACTAGCTCAGGTAATGCATTGGATAAACCGCCCGCACCAACATCATGAATGCTAATGATTGGGTTATTAAGTCCCATTGACCAACAGCTATCAATCACTTCCTGTGCGCGACGTTCAATCTCGGCATTATCACGTTGCACAGAGGCGAAATCAAGATCCTCATTAGAGTGCCCAGAGTTAACGGAAGAGGCAGCCCCTCCGCCTAGACCAATCAGCATCCCAGGGCCTCCTAAAACGATAATTTTGGCACCGACAGGAATTTTACGTTTTTCGATATGTTCTTCTTTGATATTGCCATAGCCACCAGCGATCATAATCGGTTTGTGATAGCCCCAGACTTCACCATTTACGTTTTGCTCAAAACTGCGAAAATACCCGCATAGATTAGGACGCCCAAACTCATTGTTAAAAGCAGCGCCCCCAAGAGGTGCTTCAATCATAATATCTAATGCCGAGGCAATGCGCTCTGGTTTGCCGTAAGGGGTTTCCCACGGCTGGATATCATGAGGAATATTTAAGTTAGAGACCGTATAACCCGTAAGTCCTGCTTTTGGTTTAGCACCTCGTCCTGTCGCACCCTCATCACGGATCTCGCCACCGGCTCCTGTGGCAGCGCCTGGATGCGGAGCAATAGCAGTTGGGTGATTATGTGTTTCAACCTTGATCTGAATATGAATTGGTTCGCGTTTGAAATGATACAGTCCATTATCATCACGCTGCAAACGCTCAGCAGCATAACCGGCAATAACTGCGGCATTGTCGTGATAGGCTGAGAGGATATTTTCTTTGTGATGTTCATAGGTGTTTTTGATCATTGGAAATAGCCCAAGAGGCTGTGCTTGACCATCAATAATCCAATCAGCTCTGAAGATTTTATGTCGACAATGCTCTGAGTTGGCTTGTGCAAACATCATCAGCTCTACATCATTAGGATCGCGATTAAGATTGATGAAACCATCATGCAAATAATCAATTTCATCATCAGATAATGCCAAACCAAGCTCACGATTGATTTTCTCTAATGCGCTACGACCTTCACTTAATAGTGGAATGGTTTGCAGCGTGCCAACAGCGTGGGTGCTGATAAATGGATTGGTATCTGCAATTAAGAAGCTAACGGTTTGCATCATACGATCATGTAACTTAGCAGCTAATAGATTTAAATCGTTCTGTGCTAAGGATGATTGACTTTTTAAATAATAAACAATGCCGCGCTCAATACGTGTGACCTTATTCAATCCGCAATTGTGCGCAATATCCGTTGCCTTTGATGACCACGGCGAGATTGTGCCTAAACGTGGTGTGATGATAATGACTTGCCCTTGTTTATCAGTAAGCTGCCCTTTATCACCATAATTTAATAAAGCTGAGAGTTTATTTAACTCATCGTCTTTTAATGCATCACTATGCTCAATAAAATGAATATATTCCGCTTGAACCATCTCAATACGAGGATCAATGTCCTGTAATTTAGCTAAGATTTTTTGTTGATCAAACGAAGATAATGCGTCATTGCCAAAAAGTTGTAACATCTTTCCACTCGTGCAGAAGGTTTGTGTGCCCATATTCTGATAGATTTGTTGCAATTTATAAAGTGTAAAATGTGACTTTATTTATGAGTTAGAGTGATAAGTGAACAATTTTTTTGTGATCATGACTATATTCTAGCCCATGTTGATTATGTAAGCGTTGGCTGAGCATAAGTCGAAGCCTCTAGAAGCACGATTTCCCAAGCTTAGCCACCTCAACTGATGCTCAGTGCATCGCTTCGACTTACGCCCAGGGTACGGTGAGCACTTGTAAGTGAATATTTAATCTTAGCCGCTGTTGTTTGTTATAAACTCGGGCTAAAAATAATATGAATTTGGGATGTGTTTGTATGTGTAAGGCGATATCATTTATGCGTTTAACTATAAAAAGGGGGATGAACTGTGGTGAATAATAGAAAACAATGGGTAACTGGGTTGCAAATGATGGTAGCAGTAGCAATTAGCGCTATGTCAATACAATCTTCTTTTGCCAACGTTGTTGCAAACAATGCGATGACGGATAGCTTCTGGCAAACACAAAAGAAAGGCGCGAATTTTTTTAGGCAACATCCGGCATCACTTAAAGATTGGCAAGATGCTAAGCAAGTGGGGATTGAGTTTTTCCGCATCCCGCTAGATGCTTATCTTGGGTATCCGGTTAAGCTAGATAATATTACCCAATTAACCGCGTTTGAAATAAAAAGTTTTGATCAAAACTTAAAAGATGCGAAGATCACAGGTATTCCGATTATTTTGAGCTTCTTATCACTGCCTTTTTCAGTGTGGAAGCAGCAACATGGTAATCATGATGATCTAAGATTATGGCAAGATAAAAAACATTGGCAGGCAGCGGGGGATTTTTGGGCTGCTGTTGCTAAGCGTTATAAAGCGAATCCAAATATTGTTGCGTATAATATTCTCAATGAACCACATCCTGAAGTTTTAAAACTTAAAAATAGCAATAGTGCCATTTTTAACGTTGATTTTACGAGCTACTACAAGAAAGTAGTTGGCACAAGTGAGGATTTAAATGCCTTTTACGAATACATGGTTAAACGTATTCGTCATGTTGATCCTGATACACCGATTATTGTTGATGCTGGTTGGTACGCAGAGCCACCTGCTGCGGATTATCTTAAACCGATTGATGCTAAAAATATCCTTTATGCCTTTCACATGTATGAGCCATATATTTACACCACGCGCAAAATCAACAATGGCAAATATGTTTATCCAGGAAAAATAGCGACGGGGAATGATCAATTTAGTGATTGGAATAAGGCAACCCTTGAGAAGTTTTTACAACCGATTGTTAATTTCCAAGAACGCTATCACATTTCTAGCCAACAGATCATTTTGGAGGAGTTTGGCGTTGACCGTATGACAAAAGGAGCCACTCAATACCTCAAAGATATTGTGAATATTGCTAATAAAAATAACTGGCATTGGGCGTTTTACAATTATCGTGGCGATGAGTGGACGGGTATGAACTATGAGCTTAGCGTAAAGCCAATGAAGTGGCAATTCTGGAAGGATGAAGAAAAAACCAATCTTTTCCCAAATCTTACTTATGGTAAAGCTAACAAGTATTATGTTTATGATAAAAACAACCCATTGTGGCATGCAGTTATTGGGACGATGAAGCATGGATCTTAATGCTATTTGCAGCAAATTGAGCACGCGCTTTAGCTGTTTCAATGTCCGTATCATATGCCAAAGCAACACCCATGCGGCGTTTGCCGGAGATTTCAGGCTTAGCAAATAAGCGAATATCCGTATTAATCTGGGATAAACCTTCATTTAAACCTGTGAAGCTTGGTGCTTGTGATTTCCCTTCAAGTAAAATCGCCGCTGAAGCGCTTGGCATGCGTGTTTCGATATTGGGAATTGGTAATCCTAAAATAGCGCGTAGATGTAAGTCAAACTCTGATAAATTTTGCGAGATAAGCGTTACCATGCCCGTATCATGTGGTCGTGGGGATACTTCATTAAAATACACTTCATCACCTTTGATAAATAGCTCAACACCAAAAATACCATGTCCACCTAAGGCATCGGTGATAGTTTTGGCAATATGTTGCGCTTGGAATAATAAAGCATCACTCATCGCATGTGGTTGCCATGATAATCGATAGTCACCATCTTGTTGAATATGACCAATAGGATCACAAAACGATGTGCCTTTATTGTGACGTACGGTGAGTAAGGTGATTTCATAATCAAAAGTGATAAACTCCTCAATAATCACTTTTTGCACATCGCCGCTATTACCGCGTGAGCCACTTTGTGCATAGTCCCAAGCAGCTTCAATCTCATCAAATGATCTAATAATCGACTGACCCTTGCCAGAAGAGCTCATCACAGGCTTCACAACGCATGGTACGCCAATGGCTTGTGCTTTGATGAGGTAATCTTTTTTGTTATCAGCAAAAGCAAATCTTGAGGTAGGAAGCTTAAGCTTATCAGCTGCAAGTGCGCGAATGCCTTGGCGATCCATGGTTAGTTTAGTGGCTTGAGCACAAGGCACAATATTAAATCCTTGCTTTTCAAGATTGATAAGTTCATCCGTAGCAATGGCTTCAATCTCGGGCACGATATAATCAGGTGATTTCTCTTGGATCAAGGCATGTAGCGCTTTGGCATCTTGCATATTAATCACATATGCCTCGTGAGCGATGTGCATGGCGGGTGCGTTTTTATAGCGATCAACAGCGATAACATAAATGCCAAGGCGCTGTGCGCTAATGGCGAACTCCTTGCCAAGCTCACCTGCACCTAAAAGCATGATCTTGGTTTGTGATTTGGTTAAGGCAGTACCTAATATCGTCATTTTGATTCCTTCAAACAGTTTTCTGTCAATGATGTGTGAGTATGATAACAAAGGCTTAAGACGATTTGCTATGAATTTTATTAAGCGCAAGTATGATTAGCTATGTGAAGTGATGGGCTTTTGCTTTTCATCTTATTCCCCTTTTAGTATGATGGGCGCATGCTGTATAAGTCCTTTTTGACATGTCTGATTTATCTTTTAAAAAAAATAACAACCCTATTGAAATTCAAGAATATTACCAAAATCTATGTGAGGAAATTAATCGTTATAATTATGCTTATCATACTTTGGATGCGCCTTTAGTGAGTGATCAAGTATATGACAAGGCGTATCAAGCCCTTGTTGAGCTAGAGACGCAATATCAGGATATTTTAGATACTTCATTATCACCAACGAAACGTGTAGGGAGTAAGCCGTTAACAGCCTTTGAAGTCATTGCTCATAAGGTGCCGATGTTATCACTATCCAATGGCTTTGATGATGAGGATATTGCAGGGTTTTATAAACGTTTAACAGAGCTTACACAAACGCATGCGTTAAGTTTTGAATGTGAACCCAAGTTAGATGGCTTGGCCATTAGCATTCATTATAAAAATGGTCGTTTGGATTATGCCGTAACCCGTGGCGATGGTGTCGAGGGTGAAAAGGTAACTGAGAATGTCAAAACGATTCGTAATGTACCACTGCAATTGAAAGGTGATAATTTGCCCAAAGAGATTGAAGTGCGTGGTGAAATTATTATTAATAAGCAGGATTTTCTAGCACTTAATCAAATCGCTGAAGCGCGTGATGACAAGGTCTTTGCCAATCCTAGAAATGCTGCAGCAGGCAGTGTGAGGCAACTTGATTCGCGCATTGCTGCCAAGCGTAAATTAAAGATGTATGCTTACGGTGTTGGTGCATATAGCGGATTTACTTTACCCCAAACCCAATATGAGCTAATGCAACAATTAAAGCTATGGGGTTTCCAACTAACCGATGAGGTCGAGGTGGTTGATGGAGAAGAGGGTTTACTTGATTATTATCGCCGCATGGGTCATAAGCGTGCCGATTTGCCTTATGATATTGATGGTTTGGTCTATAAATTAAATCGTTTAGATTTACAAACTAAAGCGGGCTTTATTGCCAAAGCACCACGTTGGGCATTGGCGCATAAATTCCCCGCTGAAGAAGTCGAGTCAGAAATTTTAGCCGTTGATTTTCAAGTCGGGCGCACGGGTGCGGTGACTCCGGTGGCAAGGTTAAAGCCCGTTGCCGTAGGTGGCGTGATTGTTTCAAATGCAACATTACATAATATCGATGAAATTAAGCGTAAAGATATTAAAGTGCATGATCGCGTGATTGTGCGCCGTGCGGGAGATGTCATCCCTGAGGTGGTGCGTTCATTGCCTGAGTATCGCGATGCTAATACAACACAAGAGATCGTGATGCCCAAAGTGTGTCCTGTGTGCCAATCAAATATTGAGTATATTAACGATCAGGCGATTGCGCGTTGTACAGGCGGATGGCATTGTCGGGCACAACGCAAAGAACGCATTAAGCACTTTGCTTCACGCAAGGCGATGGATATCGATGGCATGGGGGATAAAATCGTTGAACAGCTAGTCGATAAAGAGATAATAAAGACACCAGCTGATTTGTATGCTTTGAATTTGCCTGTTTTAAGCCAGTTGGAGCGTATGGGGCGTAAGTCATCATTAAACTTATTAGATGCTTTGGAAAAAAGCAAAACCGTGCTATTGCATCGTTTTATCTATGCTTTAGGTATTAAAGATATCGGTGAGGTGAGTGCTAAAGCACTTGCTAATCACTTTGGGTCACTAGAGGCGATTAAAAATGCCACACTTGAAGAGATGATATCGATTCATGATATCGGTGAGGTGATGGCAAGTCATGTTAAAGCTTTTTGGCAGGACCCTTTAAATATTGAGCTTGTTGATGCACTGATTGCTGTAGGCATTACGATCATTGAGCCCAAAAAAGTTGCGGCTGAAGTAGCAGAAACTGTTGTTGATAATCCATTTTTTGGTAAAACCGTTGTAATTACTGGGAGTTTTGCTGAGTTTACGCGCGATGAGCTTAAAGAAAAGCTTGAAGCATTGGGTGCTAAGTGTAGTGGCAGTGTATCAAGCAAAACTGATTTTCTCATTGCAGGGGAAAAGGCCGGTTCCAAATTAGCCAAGGCGCAAGCGCTTGGTATTAAAGTGATAACTGAAGATGAGCTACAAGTAAACTGATTAGTGAGATATCCCCTCACCCGCATTGCGACACAATGCGACCTCTCCCGCAAGGGGAGAGGTTATTAGGTCATTACTTTGTGGAATAAACTTAGGGTATTAAAAAAAATGAAAATCGCGATATTAGGAAATGGGCAACTGGCACAGATGATGATTGAAAGTGCTCGAGATTTAAATGTAAGCATTGATACATATCCTTTGCCAGAGATTGATCGCTATGGTAAGAGCACACCAGAGGAAATAAATCGTTGGCAGGATAAACTTCAGCATTATGATGTTGTGACTTATGAGATTGAAAATATCTCAGTTGATCTATTGCAAACAGTATCACAAAAAACACGTGTCTTTCCAGCGATTGAAGCCTTAAGTGTTGCGCAAGATCGTTTGTTAGAAAAAGATAATTTTAAACGACTTGATATAAACACCAATGATTATATGGCGGTAGATTCTTTCGCTGAGCTTCAAAAGGCTGCCAAGTTATTAAGTTTACCATTTATTATTAAGACAAGACGCTTTGGCTATGATGGCAAGGGACAGTATGTTATTAAAACGCCGGAGTGTTTAGAAAAAGCATGGGAGGCTTTGGGTGGGCATTCACTCATTGCGGAGAGTTTCGTGCCATTTGATTATGAAGTCTCACAAATTGCCTCACGTGATCAGTTTGGGCATATTGCCTTTTATCCTTTGGTTAGAAATGAGCATCGCGATGGCATTTTACGCGAAACACATGTTTTGATGGAGAAAAATGAACTAAGTATTGACGCGCAAGAAGCGGTGAGGCGTTTGCTTGAGCACTTTGATTATGTCGGCACATTTGCGGTTGAGTTTTTCGTGAAAAATAATCAGCTTTTTGCCAATGAAATGGCGCCACGCGTGCATAATTCGGGACACTGGTCAATCAATGGTGCTAATGTCAGCCAATTTGAAAACCATATGCGAGCGATCAGCGGTGAAAATGTTGTGGTTATAAAAACATTAGCGCAACATATATTAATGATTAATCTCATTGCTGAAGATGTGCCAGATATACAGCTACCTGTTAATAGCCATGCCAAAAGTTATGGCAAGAGCTTAAGAGCAGGACGCAAGATGGGGCACATTAATATTGTCGATAATGAGCTAGAAACATTTATCAATAGTGTTAATATGATCTATCAAAATATTAAAGCAAAACCGTGCTTGGAGGAGTTTTAAGTGTCAGATCAGCTAGATGTTGCTTATTTTGCAGCAGGGTGCTTTTGGGGTGTTGAGCATTACTTTGCCAAAGAAAAAGGCGTGGTCAAAACGGCAGTTGGCTATATGGCGGGCAAAACGCTGAATCCTACTTATCATAACGTGAAAACAGGGCAAACTGAGCATTTGGAAGTCGTTAAAGTTGAGTATGATCGCAAGTTTGTGAGTTATGAAACCTTAGTGAAACTCTTTTTTGAAATTCATGATCCAACACAGCAAGATGGTCAAGGTATTGATATTGGTTCGCAATATTTAAGTGCTATTTTATATACCAATGACACGGAAAAAATGACTTGCCAACAAGTAATTGATTGCCTTGAAGCACAAGGTTTAACGATTGCAACACAATTAATTGATGCTAATCTTCACCCATTTTGGTTGGCTGAAGACTACCATCAACAATATTTTAATAAACACGCGCACTTGCATGTCTGTCATCGACGTGTGAAACGATTTGATTAGGCTAGTAAAAAAGTGTAAGTGCTAAAAAAGAAGATACAAATAAATAGATGAATACTCAAACAAACAACGAAGTAAATAAATTAAAAAAAATTGTCATTTATACCGACGGTGCGTGCAAAGGCAATCCTGGGCGCGGTGGTTGGGGTGCAATTTTGCAATACAAAGCCAAAACCAAAGAGATTTATGGCGGTGAAGATAATACTACCAATAACCGCATGGAGTTATTGGCAGCAATTAAGGCATTACAGCTATTAAAAGAGAGGTGTGATGTCGAGCTTTACACTGATTCCAAATATGTGCAGCAAGGTGTGAATGAATGGCTTGATGGCTGGATACAACGC
Organism: Cysteiniphilum litorale; assembly: GCF_003428165.1. Taxonomy (GTDB): domain Bacteria; phylum Pseudomonadota; class Gammaproteobacteria; order Francisellales; family Francisellaceae; genus Caedibacter; species Caedibacter litoralis. Next base: position 25,761 of record NZ_QLIQ01000024.1, read on the forward strand.
GGCTGGAAAACCGCAAATAAGCAACCAGTAAAAAATCAAGATTTATGGCAGATGCTTGATCAGTTGCGCCATAAACATCAGGTGAAATGGTGTTGGGTTAAAGGGCATAATGGTCACCCATTAAATGAACGAGCCGATGAGTTAGCCAATAAAGGGGTAGTGCACAGTGAACATGAAATCCATTAAAGATAAGAAGATCTATGTAATCTATACCGGTGGCACGATTGGCATGGTCAAAACCGACAAAGGTTATACACCAAAGCAAGGTTATTTGTTGGATAAAATTAAAACGATCAAAGATTTTTATCATAATGATGTGCCCGATTTTAAGATCAATGAATATCCACAATTAATCGATTCGGCAAATATCAAACCAGAGGATTGGATCACCATCGCATTGGATATTGTTGATCATTATGAGCAATATGATGGCTTTGTGGTGTTGCATGGCACAGATACCTTGGCATATACCGCATCGAGTTTGTCATTTATGTTGAAGAACTTAAACAAGCCAGTGATCTGCACAGGCTCACAAATTCCGATTTCTGAGCTAAGATCAGATGCCTCGGATAATATATTGCATAGTTTGATTTTGGCAGCGGATGAGCGTATTGCTGAGGTTTGTGTGTATTTTAATAAGCAGCTATTACGAGGTAATCGCTCGGTCAAGGTTAATGCTTCAGGAATGGATGCATTTAACTCACCTAATTATCCGCCATTAGGGCAAGTGGGTATTGATATTGAGTTAAATGAAGCCTATCTGTATCCGTGTGATCATAATGAGCCCGCTGAGATTGAGTTTAAAACTCTAGGCGTGCCTAAGATTGCAGTGTTATCAATTTTCCCAGGCATGGATGCAAATATCCTAAAAAAAGTATTACAGCCACCGTTGCAAGGATTGATTTTAAAGACCTATGGTGCAGGTAATATCATGAACTCGCCTGAGATTCTGCATGAGCTTATCGCGGCATGTCAGCGAGGCGTGATTATCATTAACTGCACACAATGTGTAAAGGGCAGTGTCAAAATGGGGGCATATGAGGCAGGTGTAGGTCTTGTTAATGCTGGTGTCATCTCAGGACATGATATGACCGATGAGGCAGCGTTGACAAAATTATTTTATCTTTTGAGTATTCCGGGGTTAACACAAGAAGAAGTGAAATTAGCACTACATAAAGATTTGCGAGGAGAAATAACGCTATGAAATATTTAACGAAGTTGATGGAGCAAAACCGTCAATGGGTTGAAGATACAAATAAAGAAAAGCCCGGCTTCTTTGAAAATTTATCAAAGCAGCAGAATCCAGAGTATTTGTGGATTGGCTGCTCGGATAGTCGTGTGCCAGCAAATCAAATCTTGGGGTTGTTACCAGGTGACATTTTTGTGCATCGCAATGTGGCTAATGTTGTCGTTCATTCTGATTTGAATTTTTTATCGGTATTGCAATATGCGGTAGATGTATTGAAGGTCAAGCATATCCTTGTTTGTGGGCATTATGGTTGTGGTGGTATTAAAGCAGCTACATTAAATGAATCACATGGATTGATTGATAACTGGTTAAGGCATGTTCAGGATGTGCATTATAAGCATAAGGAGTTATTAAAACCTTTTGACCATGGTGAATGTGAGGCTTTAGCACAAGGGATCGATTGCAAAGAGCAAAAGCATGCGGTTATGTGTGAGCTTAATGTGGTTGAGCAGGTCATTAACGTTGCCAAAACCACAGTGATCCAAGATGCGTGGCAGCGAGGGCAAAAAGTGATGGTTCATGCTTGTGTTTATGCACTATCGAATGGATTGTTGCAGCAGATTGCTTTTGGTGTGGCAGATAATGATGAAATTGAAGATTTTTATGATAAGGCGCTAACGAGTATTCAGCGTAATTTATATAAGGCGAAAATGTGATGACTGAGCAAAAGTGTATTGATAAAGCAAAGTTTTTTGGCTACTTAAGTATTGGTGTTGGTATGGCGTTAGCTGGTGGTTTTATATCGTATGGGATTTTGAACTTTCATGCATTTAATCGCTATGTTGCGGTTAAAGGTTTGGCAGAGCAAACGGTTAAGGCGGATAAAGCGATTTGGAGTATCAGTTATACTGTTAATGCCAATAGCTTAAAAGAAGTCTATCAAAAGGTTGATCAAGACCAGTTAGCGGTGAAAAACTTTATAAGTCAAGCAGGTGTAGATGTTAAAGCATTGCAATATGGCAGTATTTCGCTAAATCAAAATTCACACAGCAAAGATCAGGTTAATACCTCAAATTACAGTGCTTATGGCAGTATGACGATCACGACAGATAAAGTGGATTTAGTGCAAGGTTTGGCACAAAAAACCAGTGATTTGGTCGCCAAAGGTGTTGTTGTTAGTAGTAGCAATGTCGCCTATAAATATACAGGGCTTAATAGCATCAAACCAAAGATGCTCGAAGATGCCACGCAAAATGCACAAACCGCGGCATTACAATTTGCTAAAAATGCGCAAACTGCTTTAGGTAGTATTCGTCAAGCATCACAAGGTGCCTTTACGATTAGTAATCAAGATGCCTCTTATGGGGATGGTGACCCATATAAACTGGTGCGTGTTGTGGTAAGTTCAGAGTATTTTTTGAAATAAAATAGTGTGTATATTATGCAATGGTTGGCTGAGCGTAAGTCGAAGCCATTATGAGCAATATATTTCTAAACGTACCGACTTCGACTGATGCTCAGTGCACCGCTTTGACTGACGCTCAGGGTGCGATAAGCGCTTCTGCGCGAATATTTAACCGTAGAAAATAAAGGAGTGCTAACTTGCTTCTCCTTCTGTAAACTGACATGTGGATAATGATTGGCTATTAACCATTGTTTCTGCTAGCATTTTTATGCTGCGTATTAATATTTAACCTAAGTTTGGAGTTATCAATATGGCAAAGACACTTTATGAAAGAGATTTTTATGCTTGGACGATTCAGACTGTTCAAGCGTTAAGAGCTAAAGCATTTAATAAAGTTGATATTGAGCACTTAACAGAGGAGTTGGAAAGTATGGGTGCAAGTCAAAAGCACGCATTAAAAAGTAGGCTGCGTGTTCTTTTAATGCATCTGCTTAAGTGGCAATATCAACCTTCGTATAGAAGTAGAAGTTGGGAAAATACAATTATTGCGCAAAGGGATGATTTAAAGGATCTCATACAGGATAACCCTAGCTTGAAAAGTAAAATTGATGAAACGCTTCCTAAGTCTTACAAGTTAGCATTATTGGACTTTGAAAATGAGACAGGCATTGATCCTAAAAAAGCCGAAGTGCCAGAGGTCTGTCGTTATAGTTTTGATCAGGTATTAGATGATGGATTTTATCCTGAATAATTTTAGTGGCTATATACGCGATATATTTTTAAATGCATCCTTCGATTTATGATCAGGGTGCGATAAATGCTAAGGGTTGATTTTTTTGAATATTGATTTTTTTATATTGCCTACTCAAGATGATGAGCAATTTTATCAGTTTGTAAGCACACAGGTTAAATCCTATTATGAAGCAGGGAAAACGGTTGTGATCTATGCAGAGGATCTATCGTGTAAGGAGCTAGATGCTAGATTGTGGTTTAATGGTAAGGATGATTTTTTGCCACACGCCTATATGGCTGAGGTGTCACCAGATTATGCAAAGCTACCGGTGGTGCTTGTGAGTGAAGCGGCCTCTCTTAAAGGTATTAACAAAGATATATTGATTGATTTGACTTTAAGTGACATGCCCGCTAGCAATGAATTGAAACATTTGGTGAAAATTGTTGATCAAGAGCCATTAAGATTGCAAGCTTCAAGGCGTTATTATAAGGCGTTGCAGCAACAAGGCTTTACCATTAATGTGCATAAGATATAGAAGGCATTAGATATCAAGGAGGTGATGCTCTTTTGGTAAGTGACAATGATGGCAAACCTTCTGAATTTTACCAAGTTGAAATATATTAAATAATTTGATCTTAAAAAATACTTCAATGCTTACATTTAAACCTTGTTTTTGTTAGGCTTAGATTAATTCTGATTGCTTGCTTCTTCACGGTAGCACTTCAATTTATTTGTGCTAGAATACGCAAGATTTTGTGTTTAACACGTTAATTTTCTTGATAAGCAGGAGAAAGCAATGAAACATCAAGGACCACGAAATATAGGGCTTGGCTCAATAAAGTCCTATTCGTTCCCTATTACGGCAATAAGCTCGATTATTCACCGGATCACCGGTGTGTTAATGGTCGTGTTATTGCCGTTTTTAATATGGGGTTTTAGTTTGTCAATGCGCTGTGGTGGCGACTTTTATTATGTACAGGATCTGTTGATTCATTCACCATGGAGTATTGTCGCTTGGATCTTTATATCAGCGGTGTCATATCATGTGATCGCGGGCATTCGCCACTTGATTATGGATTTAGGATTTGGTGAAGAAATGTGTGTGGCTCGAGCTTCTTCAATCGCTGTTTTAGTGCTGGGTGTATTAGTAACAATTTTCTGGGGGCTTTGGTTATGGGTAATGTAACTTCATGCACACGTTCAGGTTTGAAAGACTGGTTTTTACAACGTGTTACCGCAATCATTATTATGTTGTATGCAATCTTTGTCGTGATTGTTGTCTTAACACTATCCGGTGATGGTTCATATCATACATGGCTTGCGATTTTCCAAAACACGTGGGTAAAAATATTTACGATTTTAGCGTTTTTGTCATTAATGGCGCATGCGTGGATTGGTATGTGGACGATTTTCACTGATTATGTGACGTGCGCATGCATTCGTGGATTCTTGCAAGTAGCTGCAATTGTTGGTTATCTTGCGTGTTTTATTTGGCTTATTTGTATTTTATTTTAAGGGGTATTGATAATGAAAATTGCAGTACAACAGTTTGATGCAATCGTTGTTGGTGCCGGTGGCGCTGGAATGCAGGCAGCATTTCAATTAGCTCAATCTGGGTTTAAAACCGCAGCGATTTCAAAAGTTTTTCCAACGCGCTCGCATACGGTGTCAGCACAAGGCGGAATTGCCGCGGCATTAGGTAATGTTGAATATGATGATGGTCTCCCATCGGATGATTGGAAATGGCATACCTATGATACGGTTAAAGGTTCTGATTATATCGGTGATCAAGAAGCAATTGAGTTTATGTGTGAGAATGCACCACAAGCAATTATTGAGCTTGAGCATATGGGTATGCCGTTCTCACGTTTAGAAAACGGCAAAATTTACCAACGTGCTTTTGGTGGGATGTCACGCAATTATGATGTGGGCAATATTGCCAAAAGAACATGTGCAGCCTCTGATAGAACAGGGCATGCGTTATTGCACACGCTTTATCAAGGTAATTTAAAGCATGAAACTAAATTTTTTAACGAGTGGTATGCGCTTGATTTAGTGAAGTCTTCAGAACACGCAATTGCTGGTGTGTTGGCGATGAATATGGAGACCGGTGAAATCGTGTTCTTCCAGTCAAAAGTAACGATCCTAGCCACAGGTGGCGCGGGACGTATTTACGAATCAAGCACTAATGCGCATATCAATACCGGTGATGGTGTCGGTATGGCGTTAAGAGCTGGCATTCCATTACAAGATATGGAGTTCTGGCAATTCCACCCAACAGGTATCGCAGGTGCCGGGGTGTTAGTAACCGAGGGTTGCCGTGGTGAAGGTGGAATTCTACGTAATAAAAATGGTGAGCGCTTTATGGAGCGTTATGCGCCAAATGCCAAAGATTTGGCATCGCGTGACGTAGTATCACGTGCATCACAACAAGAAATCAATGAAGGCAGAGGACTTAAGTTTGCTGGCGTTGACTGTGTTCACTTAGATTTAACGCATTTAGATGAAAGTGTGATTAAAGAGCGTCTGCCGGGTATCCGTGAATTGGCAATGACCTTTGCAGGTGTTGATCCATTAAAAGCGCCAATTCCTGTAGTGCCAACTTGTCATTATATGATGGGGGGCATTCCTACCAATAAACACGGTCAAGCATTAACACAAAATGCCAGTGGCGAAGATGTGATTATCGATGGCTTATATGCTGTTGGTGAGTGTGCTAGCGTTTCTGTGCATGGTGCGAATCGTTTAGGTTCTAACTCATTACTGGATTTGGTGGTATTTGGGCGTGCGGCAGGTATGCATGCTGAGGATGCATTACGTGCTGGTATGCAACAACGTGATGTAACTGATGAAGCATTAGATCAAGCGATGGTGCGTTATAACCGTTGGGAAAATAACAAAGGCGGTGAAGGCGTTGCTGAACTGCGTGCTGAGCTGCAAAAAGCAATGCAGGTTGATTTCTCAGTATTTAGAACAGAACAACAAATGCAAGATGGTTTAGAGCGTTTGAAATCATTGCGTGAGCGTGTGCAAAAAGCATCTCTTGCCGATCACTCACATGTATTTAATACCGCGAGAATCGAAGCGCTTGAGCTTGATAATCTGATGGAAACGGCAATGGCAACGGCTGTTCTTGCATTGACACGTAAAGAGTCGCGTGGTGCGCATTCACGTGAAGATTATCCTGAGCGTGATGATGAGAATTGGTTGAAGCACACGCTTTATTTCCTAGAAGGAGATCGTCCATCAACGCGTGATGTGAATATGAAACCATTAAAATTAGAACCATTCCAACCAAAAGTAAGAAGCTACTAAGGAGATAACGGTGGAAGTTAAATTTAAAGTTTATCGCTATAATCCTGAAGTCGATAAAAAGCCTTACTACAAAGACTACACAGTGACGGTTGAAAATGAGGGCACAAAAGTGCTAACGGCGATTGAGCTCATTAAGCAACAAGATCCAACATTGGCTGTGCGTCGCTCATGTCGTGAGGGCGTTTGTGGTTCAGATGGTATGAATATCAATGGCAAAAACCGTTTAGCGTGTATTACCTCTATTGGTGAGGTATCACAACCGATTAAGCTGCAACCTTTACCAGGCTTGCCAGTGATTCGTGATCTGGTGGTTGATATGAACCAGTTTTACAAAAACTATGAGAAAGTTAAGCCGTATCTGATCCCTGCAGAGGGTGATATGCCAGTCAAAGAGCGTCTACAATCGCCAGAAGATCGTGCGAAGCTTGATGGTTTATACGAGTGCATCTTATGTGCATGTTGTACGACATCATGTCCATCATTTTGGTGGAATCCAGATAAATTCATTGGACCATCAGGTTTACTACAAGCTTATCGTTTTGTGATTGATTCACGTGATGGTGCAACACAAGAGCGTTTGGATGCATTACAAGATCCGTTTAGCGTCTTTAGATGTCGCACAATTATGAATTGTGTGAGTGTTTGTCCAAAAGGGCTTAACCCAACCAAAGCGATCGGCAAACTCAGATCGATGATGTTAAAAAATAACGTGTAGTTAAGAAAATCAAGCGCTGGAGATCCAGTGCTTTTTTGTTTGAACTGAAGTTACACACTTTAGAAAAACTATGACTTTATAAACACCCCGTCAGCCTATGACTGCCACCCCTCTTGCAAAGAGGGGAATTAGGCAACAGTAATTTTATATTCCCCTCTTTGCAAGAGGGGTGCCGAGCTTGCGAGGCGGGGTGTTGATATAGAAAAAGTGCGTAATTCCAATTTGAACTAGTGAAAAAGTAAAAAACTAAAAAAAAGTAAAAGAGTAGAAACTATGAGTGAAACCCAAGAATCAATGTCTTCATGGTGGCAGTCTTCGCAACTATCCGGTAGTAGTAGCGCATACTTGGATGCTATTTATGAGGATTATTTACAAGACCCTAATTCGATAGATAGTAGTTGGCGCCAGTATTTTGACGCGATTCGTGACAATAAACATGAAGTCTCGCATGCGCAAGTTCGTGAAGACTTTGTTGCTTTAAGTAAAAATCCATTTCGCTTTGCGCTGACAACGCCACAAGGGGGGGTTGTTGATTCAGGGAATTATCCTGATGGTGGCGATAAGGTTTCAGCGGTGATGGATCTTGTTTATATGTATCGCAGCATTGGTCACAAGGTTTCGAATTTAGACCCACTGAAGCTCAAAAGGTCTGAAGAAACCCCTGAGCTTGAGCTTGATTTTCATGGGCTTAATGACACCAACTTAAATGAAAAATTTAATGTTGGTGTATTTTCTGATTATCAAGCATTACCACTAAAAGAAATCATTGCTAAATTAGAGCATGTTTATACTGGTAGTATCGGCTATGAGTTTATGCACTTAAATAACATGGCTGAGAAGCTATGGTTTAGGCAGCGTGTTGAAAAACAGATCCCTAATTTATCTGCTGAGCGTAAGGTGTGGTTGTTAGAGCGTTTAACAGCTGCTGAAGGTTTAGAGAAATACCTTGGTATGAAATACGTCGGTCAAAAACGCTTCTCATTAGAAGGTGGCGAATCAATGATTCCGGCCCTTAATGAGATGATCAATAAAGCAGGAGAGATTGCTGTTGAAGAGATCGGTCTTGGTATGGCGCATCGCGGACGTTTAAATGTGCTTGTCAATATCATGGGTAAATCACCTGAGAATTTATTTAAAGAATTTGAAGGCTCACAGGATAAGAAGTTCTTATCAGGAGACGTTAAATATCATATGGGCTTTGCGTCTTGGCATAAAACATCAAAAGATGAAGTGCGTTTAGCACTGGCATTTAACCCATCACATTTAGAGACTGTTGATCCAGTTGTTGAGGGTGCAGTTAGAGCCAAACAGGAATGTTTTGGGGATGATAATCCACATGGTAAGGTGGTGCCGATTTTAATTCATGGTGATTCTGCATTTTGCGGTCAAGGTGTGGTGATGGAAACCTTTGCCTTATCACAAACCAGATACTATGGTACAGGTGGTACGATTCATATCGTAATCAATAACCAGGTGGGTTTTACAACAGATAAGATACAAGATAATAGAAGTAGCCTGTATTGCACTGATATTGCCAAAGTGGTTGAAGCACCTATATTACATGTTAATGGTGATGACCCAGAGGCAGTACTGCGTGTTGCGGGTCTTGCAATGGATTATCGCATGATGTTTGGCAAGGATATTGTTATTGATTTGGTGTGTTATCGTCGTCATGGACATAATGAAGCGGATGAGCCTTCAGGCACACAGCCATTGATGTATAGCATTATCAAAAAATTACCAACAACGCGCTCCATTTATGCTGATAAACTTGAAAGTGAAGGTGTTGTGTCAAAAGCACAAGCTGATCAAATGGCAAAGGCATATCGTGATCGTTTACAAAAAGGTGAAGTAGTTGCCGATATTATTACTGGTAAGCATGATCGTCATAGTAAGTGTGTTGCTGATTGGCGCCCGTATGTCAATCAAAAGTGGGATCAAGTCGTTGATACGCGCATCGATAAAGCGCAATTGCTGAAATTGGCTCAAAGCTTAAATGATTTACCGGCTGATTTGACGTTGCAACCCCAAGTTAAAAAGGCGATTGATGATCGCATTAAAATGGCAGCAGGTGAAATCCCTGGAAACTGGGGATTTGCTGAGAATTTAGCCTATGCTACGTTATTAGCAGAGGGATATAACATTCGTTTATCAGGTGAAGATTCAGGACGAGGCACATTCTCACATCGCCATGCTGTGTTACATAACTATGATTACAGCAAAACAGAATTGCCAGATTATACGCCATTACAGCATATTAATGACAAGGCACAATGTCATATCATTGATTCGGTACTATCAGAGTATGCCGTACTTGGTTTTGATTATGGTTATAGCTGCTCAGCTCCTAAAACATTGACCTTATGGGAAGCGCAGTTTGGTGATTTTGCCAATACCGCTCAAGTCGTTATTGATCAGTTTATTGCAGCTGCAGAAGAAAAATGGGGCATTTTATCAGGTTTGGTGATGCTTTTACCGCATGGTCAAGAAGGGCAAGGAGCTGAGCATTCATCAGCAAGATTAGAGCGTTTCTTACAACTATGCGCGCATGATAATATGCAAGTATGTGTGCCAACGACACCTGCGCAAATGTTCCATATGTTGCGTCGTCAGATGTTGCGTCCTTATCGTAAGCCATTGATTGTGATGTCGCCTAAGAGTTTATTGCGTCACCCAATGGTGCATTCAACACTCGATGAATTAGCCGATGGTCAATTCTATAACGTTATTGCTGAAGTTGAAGATATCAAACCACAATCGGTATCACGCGTGATTCTCTGCTCAGGTAAGGTCTATTATGATTTGCTTGCCGAGCGTAGTGAGAAAGAAGCCAAAGATATTGCGATTGTGCGTGTTGAGCAGCTTTATCCATTCCCGCAAGCGGATCTTGATAAAGTGTTAGCACCTTATGAAGCGGTTAATGATATCGTATGGGTACAAGAAGAGCCTGAAAACCAAGGGGCTTGGTGGATGATTCAGCACGAATTGCGTAAAGTATTGCGTAAAGACCAGAATTTATCTTATGTTGGCAGAAAAGCAGCGGCGGCACCTGCGGTAGGCTATCCGTCATTATTTCATGCACAACAGAGTGAGTTAGTTGCTAAAGCATTGAAGTTAGATAAATAAATCCGCTTTTGAAGTTAGTAAATTAAATAATGTTGATAAAAATAAGTAAAATAAAAAAGTTAAGGGTGAACCATGACAGAGGTAAAAGTTCCTGTTTTTCCGGAATCAATCGCAGAAGGTACAATCGCAACATGGCATAAAAAACCAGGTGATCGTGTTGAAGAAGGCGATGTATTGGCAGAGATTGAAACAGATAAAGTGGTAATGGAGGTCCCAGCAATGACGGCTGGTACAATGGGTGAGATTACTAAGCACGAAGGTGATACGGTTCTTTCTCAAGAAACGATTGGCTCAATTACGGCTGGTGTGGCAAGTGATGCCCCAGCTGCTGATCAGTCTGCTGAAGCAGTGCCAACGGCAACTTTTGCGGCTTCATCAATTGGCGAAGTTGTTATTGTTAATGCGCCAACTTTCCCTGAATCAATTGCTGAAGGTACGGTAGCAACATGGCATAAAAATGTTGGTGACCAGGTTGAAGAAGGTGAAACTTTAGTTGAGATTGAAACTGATAAAGTGATGATGGAAGTGCCCGCAGCACAAAGTGGTGTATTGACTGAGAAACTTAAAAATGAAGGTGACACGGTGCTAAGCGCTGAAGCAGTTGCTAAGATTGGCGCGGGTAGCATGAGTGCTACAGCAACAGTTGCGCCAGTGGCAGCAGATGTAAAAGAAGCTCAATCGCAAGATCATTTATCGCCTGCGGTGCGTCGCGCGGTTAAGGCTAATGACGTTGATGTGAATAACGTACAAGGTACAGGTAAAAATGGGCGCATTACCAAGCAAGATGTGGTCAGTGCGCCTGTATCTACACAAGCAGCAAAACAAGCACCAGCAAGTCAAGCCGTTGACGTAATGAGCTTTGAAGGGGATCGACCTGAGAAGCGTGTGCGCATGACACGTCTGCGTCAAACAATTGCAAAACGTTTGGTTGAAGTACAGCATACCAACGCGATTTTAACGACGTTTAACGAAGTTGATATGAAGCCTGTGATGGATCTAAGAAAGCAATATAAAGATCTTTTCCAAAAGACACATGATGCGAAGCTTGGCTTTATGTCATTTTTCTTAAAAGCAGCTACAGAGGCGCTAAAGCGTTTCCCTGAAGTTAATGCATCAATTGATGGCACAGATGTTGTCTATCACGGGTTCTTTGATATTGGTGTAGCAGTTGGCTCAGATCGCGGTTTAGTCGTTCCTGTTATTCGCAATGCAGATCAAAAATCATTTGCTAAGATCGAGAATGAAATCATCGAGAAGGCCATTAAAGCACGCGATGGCAAATTGTCATTAGAAGAGATGCAAGGTGGTACATTCACAATCACCAATGGTGGTACCTATGGCTCAATGCTATCAACGCCAATTATTAATGCACCACAAAGCGCGATCTTAGGTATGCACAATATCGTTGAGCGTCCAGTAGTTATAAATGGTGAAATCGTGATTCGTCCGATTATGTATTTGGCATTGTCGTATGATCACAGAATCATCGATGGTAGTGTTTCAGTTAAATTCTTAAAGACGATTAAAGAATTGATTGAAGATCCAGCTAGAATGTTGTTGGAAATCTAATTTTTATAATCTAAATATTCGTGAATTAATCGATGATAATTGATAAAGCGTTGCTTGCTGATTCTATCAGCGGCAACAGCTTCATTAATCGCGCAACCTTTTGTATTTTCAATATGTTCACAGTTTCTAAATTTGCACTCATTTTCTAATTGAGTGAACTCTTTAAATCCTGCAAAAATATCTGCTTTATCCAAATGCCAAATACCAAATTCACGAATGCCTGGTGAGTCAATGATATTGGTATCTTGATCTAGATGAAATAATCGCGCGCTGGTTGTAGTATGTTTGCCGCGACTGTTTTGCTCGGAAATTTCACCTGTAAGCGTTATATTCGTGCCAAATAATGCATTAAGCATCTCAGATTTGCCAACACCTGATTGACCAACAATAATCGATGTTTTGTGCTGTAAAAGCGTTTTAAGGGCTTGAAGATTTTTATGACATAAAGCAGAACAAGTAATTAGTTCATAATCTAATCCGCGATAAAGATGAATAATTGCCTCTAGCTGTACCTTATTGTCAGCATCATCAAATAAATCCATTTTGTTGAGCACAATAATCGGTTTGACATTCATATGATGTGCAGCGACGAGATAACGATCGATATAATGCTCAATTGGCGGCGGGTTAACGGCAAGCATAATAATCAGCTGATCAATATTTGCTGCCATCGTTTTGTGGTTGTGTGCGAGTTTACTGGGACGAATGAGCACATTACTTCGAGGTAAGATTTGGCAGATAACACCATACTCACTATTGTCTTGCAGCAGATAAAGCACGTTGTCCCCTGCAACAATAGCGCCTAGGTTTTGACGGTATTGGCAAAAAATAATCTCACCTGTTTGGCTTTCAAGCTCAATGAGTTTGCCGCGATGTGATATCACAAGCGCTGACAAAGCATGTGATAAATCATCATAAGACGCTTTATGTTCTTTGATATTGCGCAGCTGTTGTTTAGTTAAATTACGTTTTGCCAATGGTATTCTTAATCTTCAAAGAGTGTTGCAATGGATTATAGCCATTGACATAAAATAATACAGCGTAGATTGTTGATTAATGTCTATTAATTTGCTGGTAAATCTTGAAATTGTTTAATCTTCAAGCCATTATTTAAGCGGATATGAACTTAAGGATCAAGTAAGGAGTTCGCATGTTAAAAGGAAAATTTTTACTCACCTTTGATTGGGTTGTAAATTATTTTAAATCATTTAACCAAGCTGCCAGTAAAGATAAGAAGACACTTGAGCGTTTGCGCTATATTATGAAATTAGCCGCAGCACGAGGGTGCAAATCAAGTGCCATGTTCTTAGATCGACTATGTCATATGGTATTGCCAGTGACTGAGATTCGTAAAAGAACCAAGCGTCTAGCGGGGTTTGTATCCCCTGAGGAGATGAAACTGTTATTAAGCAGTGTGTAACCTTAACAATAGACCTTAAACTGCTTTAGGTGAGTTTGGTTTGATATCCCATAACTTTTCTAATTGATAAAATTCTCTGGTTTCTTCTTTCATAATATGGACAACAATATCCGCAAGATCAACAAGCACCCAGTCGCTCTTAGCTTCACCTTCGATACCCAAAATAGTGACATTATTCTTCTTGGCAGTCATCTCAAGATTATTGGCTAACGCTTTGGCGTGAGTGCCAGAGTTTGCAGTACAAACCACAACATAGCTCATCAATTCAGTTAAATGCTCCACATTCATTACAGTGATGTTTTCAGCTTTGACATCTTCTAAGGCACTGACGGCGAGATCTAGAATTTCTTTTGTTTCCATAGTTATAGTAGGATTTTTTGTCTATTTTCAAAGCATAGCAGTTTAGTCGAAGTTGGGAAGACAAGCAAGGAGTATATTTTGTGGTACGAATCACCGAATTGAATCAAATCTAAGTTATCAAAATAAAAATTTAGCTGTACAGAATGGTTTATAACGGGTGTAGAGATTGAATGGCAAAAAGCTCACAGACAAAATGGGCAAGGACGTACAGCCTGTTTTGCATATCACGTAAGCAGAAATAGCCTTTGTCTATAATTGTTTTTATGATGAGCATCTACACTTATTGGTATCGAAGTTTTGTATATATTTTGCCTAAGCTTTTAGGCATGCAAAAAAGAGGTACCCCGCCATGATTAAGAAAGTATATCAAATAATACGTCAACAGCTGTCTGAAGAGAAATTAAACAATCTAAGCGATAGCATATTTCTTAAAAAGCAAAAACACGTAGAGGCAATGGAGGCTAAACAGCGTGTCGATAAAGTCAATATTAATAAGCTCAAGAAGAAAAAGGGCAACGATAAGGCTTTGTTGCGTCTACCGGATCAGTATCCATCTTTGTTACAAGAGCTTGAGCCACGGTTTATGTTTGACGGTGCAGCGATTGAAACGGTAGATTTAGCTGATGGTGTATCTGAACAAGAGCAAATCTATATTCTCAATGCGATTGATCAGAATGAACAAGCGCATGCGACAGAGAGTTTATTGCAGGCAATAGAAGCCAATGTTGAAGGATTTCAAACTGATTACAGTAAGTTCAAGGAAGTGGTGATTGTTGATGCACGTGTTAAAGATCCGCATATTTTGATTGACAGTATATCGCGTAAAGCAGCGATTGAGGTAATTTTGCCTGATCAGGATGGGGTTGATAAGATTGCTGAGTTATTAGCTAAATACAATAATCTTGATGCAGTGCATATTATCAGTCATGGTGATCAGGCGAAACTTGAGCTAGGTAGTGTTGATTTAACGTCAAATAACTTAGCACAATACCAAATGCAATTACAACAATGGGGTCAAGCGCTTACCGAGCAAGGGGATATTTTATTCTATGGTTGTAATGTAGCCGAAGGGGATAAAGGGCAAGCCTTTATCAATGAATTAAGAGCATTAACCAGCGCTGATATTGCAGCGTCAGAGGATATCACAGGGGCAGAACATCTGGGCGGTGATAGCATTTTGGAATACACACAGGATGTTGAAAATGGCGCCATTTTGTCATTTAGTCAATATTTACATCAATTGACAGCTACTCAGCTTGGTCAGGAGATTGTTGGTGATGGTGTTGATGATCAGTTTGGTTCAGCTGTTGCGATGAGTCAAGATGGAACACGGATGGCAGTTGGTGCGTCAGAGACAGGCAATGGTACAGGACCTGGATATGTCAAAATATATCAATGGAACAGTGGCACATCTCAGTGGGATCAGATGGGCTCAACAATCAATGGTGATGGCACGAATGATTTATTTGGTAACTCCATTACGATGAATTTGGATGGTTCACGTGTAGCGATTGGTGCACAATATGATGATAACAATGGCGTAAACTCAGGCTCTGTCAAAGTATATGATTGGAATAGTGGCACATCGCAATGGGATTTAGTGGGTAGTGTAATCAATGGTCTAACAGCCGGTGATCAATTTGGCTTTGATCTCTCATTAAGCGCTAATGGGTCGATTTTAGTGATTGGCGCACCATTTAATGATGAGATTGCAAGTAATGCAGGACAAGTAAGAGTATATGAGTGGAATGGATCGGCATGGGTGCAAAAAGGAAATCAGATTAATGGTCTTATAGATAGTGATAACTTTGGTAGTTCAGTATCGATAAGTGACGATGGATTGCGTTTCTCCGTGGGTGCTAGATTAAGTGATGCTAATGGGACAAGCTCAGGTAGTGTGACGGTGTATCAATGGAATAGCGGGACATCGCAATGGGATCAAATGGGCAGTGTGTTGGTTGGTGAGGCAGCTGGAGATCAGTTTTTTAGAACATCCATCAGTGGTGATGGTTCGCGTTTAGCGGTTGGTGCGAGATTAAATGGTACGAATGATATTGGACATGTTCGTGTATTTGAGTGGAATAGTGGTGCATCTCAGTGGCAACAGATTGGATCAGATATTGATGGTGAGTTTGCTGATGATAACTTTGGGTCATGGGTGTCACTGAACATTGATGGCACGCGTTTAGCCGCTAGTGCATATTTTAGCGATGGCAATGGTGCTGACTCAGGGAGTGTCAGGTTATTTGATTGGAATGCAACGACCTCACAGTGGGAGCAGTTTGGTGTCAATATCAATGGCGAGGCAGCTGGAGATGAGTTTGGTTTACCGTTAGCGCTTAATGCTAATGGCGACCGCTTGGTGGTTGGTGCAAAGAATAATGACAGTAATGGCAGTAATTCAGGTCATATTATTGTGTATGAGGTTATCAATGATCAAGATGCGCCGATTTTAGTCAGTAATCAAGGTTCAGCAACGTTGACACAAGTGGGTGGTGATATTACAGGAGATAATAGCAATATCAACGTTGGATCAGCCGTAGCAAGTAATATTGATGGCTCAATAGTTGCGATATCAGATGCAAATAATGCCATCAATGCGATAAATGCAGGGCGGGTTCGTGTCTATAGGGATAATAATGGCACATGGGAGTTAATGGGGCAAGCGATTTTAGGTACTGTCGCTTATGATCAGCTTGGGGCTAATGGGATCAGTTTAAGTGCTGATGGTTTAACATTGTCAATAGGTGTTCAGTATAGTGATAGTCCTGCCACGGATGCAGGTCGAGTTGATGTATATTCTTTTAATGGCAGTAGTTGGGTATTAAAGGGCAATTCAATTCTTGGTGAGAATCTCAGTGACTACGCTGGGTACAGTGTTAGCTTAAGTGCTGATGGTAATCGAGTTGCTGTTGGGGCATATGGTGATGATACCGGTACCAACAATAGAGGTTCCGTGCGTATTTATGAATATAACAGCAGCACAAATAGCTGGATCAAGATGGGTAGTAATTTACTGGGTGATATTTCAAGCACTAGTGACTACTTTGGTATTTCAGTTGCGTTAAGTGCTGATGGCACCATTGTCGCTGCGGGTGGTAAATATTACGATCAAGGAGCAACAGATCGCGGACACGTTAAGGTTTATCAATGGAATGGTAGCAGTTGGAGTCAACTGGGCACTGATTTAATAGGCACATTGACAAATGATACTTTTGGTGGTTCAGTTTCCTTAAGTGCTGATGGTTTAACACTTGCCGTGGGTGCAGAATTTGCAAACAGGGCATTTACCTATCAAGGTGAGGTGAAAATATTTAACTGGAATGGCTCAAGTTGGGTACAAAAAGGTAGAGCATTGCTAGGCGCTGCAGCCTTTGATAGATTTGGATCGGTTGTTCAGCTAAGCGCTGATGGTGAAACCTTGAGTGTGAGCTCTTCTTATAATGACGGTGGAGGAACTGATGCAGGTAGAGTCTATCTTTATCGTTTTAATGGTGATTGGCAGTTATTAGATACAGTATCTGGTATTGCAGAAGATCTAGCAGGTGGTGGATATAATAATAAAGGCACTACGTTGTCAGCAGATGGTCAACGTCTTGTGGTGGGTTATTATGGAAATGACACGGGCTTTACTAATGCCGGATTAGCGCGAGTGTTTGATATTAATTATACGCAACTGCTGTTGAGTTATAATCAAACAAGCGGCAGCAAGGTTATTGATAATAGCATAAGCGTCTTTGATATTAGTGTTGATAACTTAGTATCAGCTTTAGTAACGATAAGTGGTAACTATGTTCAAGGGGAAGACGTTTTAGATGCTTCGGTCACGGGAACTAACATCACTAAAAGTTTTAATGCAACAACGGGAGTGCTTAGTCTAACCGGTGTTGATAGTTTGGCAAATTACCAGCAAGTACTGCGTTCAGTGAGCTATAGCAATACGATTTTTAGCAACACGGCAACACGGACGGTTAGCTTTGTCATCAATGATGGTATGAATAATTCAACCGCGTTAAATGCTAATATTGAATTGACCACTCAAGCACCGTCAATAGCTACTAGTCAAGGCTCAGCAACGTTGACGCAGGTGGGTGGTGATATTACAGGAGATAATAGTAACATCAACGTTGGCTCAGCCGTAGCAAGTAATATTGATGGCTCAATAGTTGCGATATCAGATGCAAATAATGCCATCAATGCGATAAATGCAGGGCGGGTTCGTGTCTATAGGGATAATAATGGCACATGGGAGTTAATGGGGCAAGCGATTTTAGGTACTGTCGCTTATGATCAGCTTGGGGCTAATGGGATCAGTTTAAGTGCTGATGGTTTAACATTGTCAATAGGTGTTCAGTATAGTGATAGTCCTGCCACGGATGCAGGTCGAGTTGATGTATATTCTTTTAATGGCAGCAGTTGGGTATTAAAGGGCAATTCAATTCTTGGTGAGAATCTCAGTGACTACGCTGGGTACAGTGTTAGCTTAAGTGCTGATGGTAATCGAGTTGCTGTTGGGGCATATGGTGATGATACCGGTACCAACAATAGAGGTTCTGTGCGTATTTATGAATATAACAGCAGCACAAATAGTTGGATCAAGATGGGTAGTAATTTACTGGGTGATATTTCAAGCACTAGTGACTACTTTGGTATTTCAGTTGCGTTAAGTGCTGATGGCACCATTGTCGCAGCGGGTGGTAAATATTACGATCAAGGAGCAACAGATCGCGGACACGTTAAGGTGTATCAATGGAATGGTAGCAGTTGGAATCAACTGGGCACTGATTTAATAGGCACACTGACAAATGATCTTTTTGGTAGTTCGGTTTCCTTAAGTGCTGATGGTTTAACACTTGCCGTAGGCGCAGAGTTTGCAAACAGGGTATTTAACTCTCAAGGTGAGGTAAAAATATTTATCTGGAATGGCTCAAGTTGGGTACAAAAAGGTACAGCATTGCTAGGCGCTGCAGCTTTTGATAGATTTGGATCGGTTGTTCAGCTAAGCGCTGATGGTGAAACATTGAGTGTGAGCTCTTCTTATAATGACGGTGGAGGAACTGATGCTGGTAGAGTCTATCTTTATCGTTTTAATGGTGATTGGCAGTTATTAGATACAGTATCTGGTATTGCAGCAAATGATTTAGCCGGAGGTGGATATAACAATAAAGGCACTACGTTGTCAGCAGATGGTCAACGTCTTGTGGTGGGGTATTATGGAAATGACACGGGCTTTACTAATGCCGGATTAGCCAGAGTATTTCAGGTAAACTATTCAGGGTCAGGTTATACTTACAATGAAGATGATCCAGCACAAATTATTGATAATAGCTTAGTGATTAGTGATATTGATAGCAGCCATTTAGTTTCTGCAACGATATCGATTAGCAATGGTTTTAATGCCGCAGAGGATATTTTAGCTTTCACGGCATTGGGTAATATTACTGGGAGCTATAATGCCTCAACAGGTGTATTAAGTTTAAGTGGTAATGATACGATTGCGAATTATCAAACGGTATTGCGCTCAGTAACATATCAGTCAAATCAAAATATCAGTGTTGCAGGCAGCAAAGAGGTGAGCTTTGTAGTCAATGATGGACTTAATAGTTCGGTTGCTGAAGTGATTTCGTTTAATGTGGCTCCGGTGAATGATCCGCCAGTGAATACAGTGCCTGGGGCACAGTCAGTTGATGAGGATAGCACGTTGGTGTTTAACACTGCTAATAGTAACTTGATCAGTGTAGCAGATGCTGATCATGCAGCATTGAGTGTGACATTAACGGTAACCAAGGGGCGTTTGACCTTGTCACAAACGACGGGTTTGACCTTTGTGATTGGTAGTAATGGCGAAAGTCGCATGAAGTTTAGTGGTAGCATTACTGATATTAATGCGGCATTAAATGGTTTGATATACGCAGGCAATCCAGATTTTACAGGCAGTGATAGCTTAACGATATTAAGTGAAGATAATGATG
>NZ_QLIQ01000025.1 GCF_003428165.1 Cysteiniphilum litorale
ATCTTTAAAGTGATTTTCAAAAGTGGTGGATATTTCCTGAGTCATAGCTAATACAATAGATTCCTTTGATGACAACTTCAAAGATAAATTTAGCAAAAGTCAACATATTTTAGATGGGACAGCCGTGCCTATATCTTGCATTCTACTGAGTTTCATTTCTAAATAGCGCTGCAGCTTTGCAGTAATAGAAGGAGTCCGCTTAAGTCGTTGGCTCAAAATAGCACCTTTATTCAAAATCTTAGCTTTCTGCTTTAGCAATTTATAGGCGACACTTAGTGGCTGTGCATGCATTGCCCTCCAGTTAGATAGTGCTTGTAAAGCTTCATCTGTTACATGATTTCTCAGGATTTTTCCTGCCTTATCAGCCTGGCTTTTTGAGATTGTTTGCTCGTCTGTAACCATAACGTCCTGACTTTAGTGATGATATCAAATTCTTTTAACCATTATGACAGTAAATAACAAATAGTCTAACGGCATAACGGATATTCGACATTTTAATTTATAAAATCTTTTTGGTACCAGAGGCCGGACTCGAACCGGCACAGTGTTGCCACCGGTGGATTTTGAATCCACTGCGTCTACCAATTTCGCCACTCTGGCACACAAACTCGTGTGAATGATAAATTGAGCTTCTCGCATCGCGAGAACAGGTGCTATTCTAGCTAAAGGGCATCTGATGTCAAATATTATTTAAGGCTTTTCTAATAATTTATAGCCTAACGACAGCACCCAAAGCAACACAGAATACAAATCAATCAAAATATCTTGATAAAAATTCTGATAAAGCGTTTTCTGAAACGGACTTATCTACTTTTGCCTGACCAATCTCATCTAGCAAAATAAGTGTAATACCTGCTGTGGTGTTTTTCTTATCACGCAACATTGCTGCGATAAACTGTGTCTTACTCAAGCCTTGTGGTAACACCACTGGCAGTGAGAAGCATTGCAGTAATGCGCGTATTCTTTGAACAACCGATTCATCAACAAACCCCAAGGATTGTGATAATTCTGCAGCCATTACCATGCCAATAGCAACCGCTTCACCGTGCTTTAACCCTTGATAGTTTTGACAACACTCAATGGCATGCCCAAAGGTGTGCCCAAGATTTAAAAGTGCGCGCACACCCGTTTTTTCTTCTTCATCAAGGCTTACCACATGCGCTTTAAGCTCGCAGCTTTTGGCAATCGCATAGATCAATGCATTTGGATCATACACTATTAATAGTTGAGCATTTTGCTCAAGCCATGCAAAGAAATCCGCATCAATAATACAGCCATATTTGATCACTTCTGCCATACCTGCGGCAAATTCACGTTGAGGTAAAGTCTTTAAAAATTGTGTTGACGTCATCACCAATTGCGGTTGGAAAAAAGCGCCAATCATATTCTTACCCAGTGGGTGATTAATCGCTGTTTTACCGCCTACAGACGAATCTACTTGTGACAATAAAGTCGTTGGAATCTGAATAACATTGGTACCGCGCTGATACGTAGCCGCAGCAAAACCTGTAATATCACCGATAACGCCACCACCTAAGGCAACAAGCACGCAATTACGCGTGTAATTACGCTCAAGCAAATGTTGATAGATCGTATTTAAAGAATCACTGTTTTTATGCGCTTCACCATCGGCCAAAATACAATGCGCATATTTAAAACATTCACCTTTAATGGCTTTATCCAATTGTGATAAATACAAATCAGCAATTGTGGTATTGGTGACAACCAACACTTCTTTGTTTTTGATATAGGAAATAAGTCTTGCAAAATCAATATCAGGCGAAATCATGACAGGGTAACTTGGCTTACCCTTAGGAGAAACAACAACTTCGGTGATCACACCGCCTCTTCCATTAATAGATTTGTGATTTTTTGCACTACATTGCGCACGGTCGTTTCACTTGTCTCAATGGTAATATCGGCAATCTCTTGATATAACGGCTCACGCTCTGCCATTAATTTCTTCAGTTGTGCTTCCTTATCATCGACTTGTAATAATGGACGCTTTTTATCTTTGGCTGTACGTTCTAATTGTTGCTCAATTGAGGCTTGCAAATAGACTACTTTGCCACGTGATGACAAAAGCGTTCTATTCTCAGGCAGAATAATCGCACCCCCACCAGTAGCCAAAACAATACCTTGACGAGTCGCTAAATCACCTAGCACTTCCTGCTCTCTTTTTCTAAAGCCCTCTTCGCCCTCAATATCAAAAATCCAATCAATATCAACGCCACAACGTTGCTCAATTTCACGATCTGAATCGACAAAATCAAGCTTAAGCTCGCTTGCTAATTGACGACCTATTGTACTCTTGCCAGCACCAACTGGCCCAATCAAGAAAACATTTTGAGTAATAATCATTTTTCTCTACATTACGTTAATGTGTTTAACACATAGACCCACAACACGATCATAACTTTGCATGATCCACTTCAAAAAACCAAAACAAAATACACAAAAAAGTCATTTTAATCAAGATTTTTTGCACGAAAGAGATCTTGGCATCGCGGATAGATTTTTTATTTTTTTGCCGGTGTTCAACAGCTTTTATCATCACTTTTTGCTATGATTTCCGAAGTTTATGAATAATGGAAATACATCGTGAAGCGCAAATGGCTGCC
The DNA here is from genome assembly GCF_003428165.1 of Cysteiniphilum litorale. GTDB lineage: Bacteria > Pseudomonadota > Gammaproteobacteria > Francisellales > Francisellaceae > Caedibacter > Caedibacter litoralis. The sequence goes on from NZ_QLIQ01000025.1 coordinate 2,622, forward strand.
CAGCAAAGAGGAATTGAAAGAACATAAATGGTTGCGCTTTTTACACAAACACATGCATCATAATTTCTTATGGCAATTTGATAAAAGCAGTGTCAGCAAAGCCTGTGTTATTGGTGGCTTTATGTGTATGATGCCGATGCCATTTCAAATGGTGCCTGCCGCCATTTTGGCACTTTTTCTACGTGCTAACTTGATTATTGCCGTTGCATTAGTATGGATCAGCAATCCCATTACCATGCTGCCAATGATGTATGGTGCCTATTTATTTGGTTGCTTTGTTCTAAATAAAACACCACTTTTTCATGAGGAGAACTTTGCGTGGCATCAGATGATTACGCATATCCACAGTATTTTTATGCCACTGATAACAGGATGCGTGATTATCGGCTTGGTTCTTGGGATCATATTGGCAAGCATTAGCTGGTTTGGGTTTGCTTTGTTTAAGCCCAAAAACAATAAACATAATTAAAATAACCGTACCCTGAGCGTAAGTCGAAGGGTATATTTAAGGTAAAGGATTAGGAATAAATTGAGCTTTAATCACCCCTCACCCGTACAGCTTAAGCTGTACGAGCAATCCCGCAAGGGGATAGGTACTAACTCATCATTATTAGAAAGCTTAGCTTATAAAGGCTCCAACTTACACCTAAGTCAAGGCATATACAATTTTAAATAAGTAACTGAAGTTACGCACTTTAGAAAAACTATGACTTTATAAACACCCCGTCAGCCTACGGCTGCCACCCCTCTTGAAAAGAGGGGAATTAGGCAACGGTAATTTTATATTCCCCTCTTTGCAAGAGAGGTGCCGAGCTTGCGAGGCGGGGTGTTGAAATAGAAAAAGTACGTAACTCCAATAAGTAACAACAAGTAGGAACATAAGACAGGAAATTATAACATGCTAAACAAAAAATTTCTTTCATCCAATAACACTGAGCATTTTATCTATGGCGTGATGCTTATTGGACTCATTCTGGTCTTTTGGAGTCCGATTGGTATGATGAAAATCTCAATGGAAAACACATTAATGCTCTACGTTTGGCGTGGGATTACCGCACTTTTTTGTTGGATTGTGGTTTTGATTTTATTTACCGCAAGTCGTGACGCACGAAATGGTATTTTAGCGACATTTAATGCACTTTCTACTTGGATTAAAAGTCTGATCATCTTATTCTTTTGCATTGGTATTATCTCAGCAAGCTTAGCATTTCATCCGGCGACTGCTTTTAAAGGCATATCAATCGACATCACACTGCTACTTAGCGTGCTATTCTTAGCGCATTATTTTAGTCGATTTCCCGATCATGTTCGTTGGCTTATTGGCGTTGTGATTATTTGCGCTATTAGCTACTTATTTGTGCTGATACTCAATGTGTTACTTGCGCACTTTTATTTCCCACCGAAAATTGCACAGTTTAATTTTCCTGAGTTTTTCTTGCGTCAATTTAACTTTGCTAATCCGCGATTTTTTGATCATTTTGCAACTTGGTTTTTGCCAATTTTATGCTTACCGTTATTAAGTCATAATTATAGTCGTGCATTTAAAGTATTAAGCTTAATTGCGATGGCGTCTCTGTGGTTTGTCGTTATCGCACATAGCTCACGCGCTTTAATTCTCGAGTACATTGTTATCACGCTTGTTCTTGGCATTTTAAACCATAAAATATTGATCCGTTTTCTTGGTTGGCAAGTCTTGGCAGTTATTATTGGCGCCCTACTGTTTTATATAATTCACAACATTGTTGGTGGTGAGACGGTACTCGCACGCAATATTTTTGCCAATCAGGATCGCTGGAGCTTATGGGCGAAATCACTGGCATTAGCTGCACATTACCCACTACTTGGTGTCGGTGAATTAAATGCGTTGTATTATCTTAAAGACTATCCGCATAATATTATCCTAACGATTGCCTGCCAGTGGGGTGTTATTGGACTGATGTGTTTTCTACTCGTTGGTTTGCGTGCTTTTCGTCGTGCGTGTGAATATATGCCGAGTCATAAACAATCGGCCTTATATTTTGTTGCCTTTGCTAGTGTATTGGCAGGGATGACCCATGCACTTGTCAGTAATCTCTTTAAACTACAATTAAGTCAATTTAGCTTAGTATTTGCTATGGGACTGTTACTATCCTTTATACCTGAGCTTATGAAAAACAATCAAGGGATTCAAAATAGCACGCAAAAAAAATGCCATCTATTAGTGATGGCACTTTGTTTTGTGTTGATTATTTTATTATTTATCTTACCGTTTTTATATCAAACGGCTATTTAAATTTAGATACCATCACAAGGAGATGAGTCATAAGTCCCTGTTGAAGAGCATGCCCAAGTTACACCTGCACTTCCGACTGATGGGGTAAAGAATAATGTATTACCATTTAAACTACCTGCAGCTGTACCAAATGTATAGGTGATCACACCTGCTGCATTTGATGCTACTGCACCATATTTACCCGTCTTGGTACCACCTGTTGTCGCTAATCCTGAAATAGTACCGCTCGTAATCCCTTTAGCGTTAATCTGCTCAGCGACATACGTTTTATCTGAACCGATAAATGAATAGGCTTCAGCTGTTTTTGCGCGAGCTGTATAACTGGTATACATTGGAACCGCAATTGCTGTTAAAATCGCAATAATCGCAATCACAATCAATAATTCAATTAATGAGAAACCTTTTTGCTTTCTCATTTTTTTAATTTGCTTAATGTCCATAACTATTCTCCTCTTTATTTTTATCTTTTTTATTTCATGTTTTTCATGTTGGTTGGGGGCACAATAAGCGCTTGAGCTTTTTGTATTAGAAAGCTAGCTCACAGTTGCTTTTTGCGCAAGTAAGTTATCGAAAAAAATAGTGTTTTTTAAGCTTAATTTAGTAAAAAACGAAATAAGCTCATCTAATGTGCGAGATTAGCCATAAGCCATTAACAACAACAGCCTAATTATCGCACAGATAATCGATAATAACGTTTAAGCATACTCTCATTACCACTAACACCTCCACAGTGCAGATAGATAATGGGTTGAGGTAGTTCATAATAAGACTCAAGCATTACCTGCCAAGTTAATGGATCATACAACAAGTCAAACTCAATGCCCGTTTGCTCTTTAAGTTTATAATACATTGCCAAATGCTCAGGATAGCAAACGCCGAAGTGATATTTCTTTAAAGGTGATAGTATTGTTGGTAAACGCCATTTTCCCTGAGACAACGCATTCATTTGATCATATAAATAATCCTTATCACCAACGCAAGCCACGGTATAAACTTGATAAGCTTGATCGATATGTTGCTGTAAATATAATGCACTCACTCCCGTACCGGAAGCAATGACAATACTCGCTTGCCTTATTTGGCTTATATTGCGTGATTTAAGGTAATCATTAATTTTCTTAGCACATAGTTTCAAGCCTTCTTCAGCGCGCCTATCTGCGCCACCTTGAGCTAAAAACAAGATATCTGGATCTTCTTTATAATGATTTTTGATAGTTGCTAAAGTTAATACTTGATCAGTACAACGCGCTGTCATCCCAAGTGATAATGCCGCTTTATAATTACCAAAGGGCATATTCTTCAGTGTCTTAGGTAATGGTTTTAACCAATAATCAAAAGACAACTTATGTAAAGCGCAAAATTGCGCTAATGCCAACATATAATTGGATTGCGCACCACCAAACGATACGATTTTTTTGATATGTGGATTGCGCTTGATATGCTTGATAAGCCAATAGAGCTTATAAGCCTTATTGCCTGAGAATAGCGGATGAATTAAATCATCGCGTTTAATAATAAATGCTAAGCCATCAACCTCGACTTCCTCGAAGATCGGCTTATTGAAATGGATGATGATTAGATCTCCATCATCTCAAAATCTTCTTTACCAACGCCACAATCAGGGCATTCAAAGTCATCCGGAATATCTTCCCACTTGGTGCCTGGATGGATACCATCTTCTGGCCAGCCTTCGGCCTCGTCGTAAATCCAACCACATACCACACACATATATCTTTTGTATTCTAATTCTGACATCTCTTGACTCTTTTCTTGGCTCTTTGGCTTACTAATTAACATTTGACACCTGTAACAGTGGGTTCGTCCAAATTATGGCGCACATCTTACTGTTTTGTGTTGTTAATGTTAAGTGATTTATCCTCTAATATTTTACTCATCATGACATCATTTTGCTGCCATAGTTCATTAATCCACGCTTGAAAGCGCATCTTTGCTGCATCATCTTGGTAATAATTTTGATACGGGATATCCTCTGGCTCAATCAATTCAATATGAATACGAACTTCATGAATAACGCCACATAGAAAATCCCAAAAACTCGGGAAATTATCAGGATAAACAATTGTCACATTTAAAACCCCTTTGATCTTATCACCCAAGACATCTAATGCAAGTGCGACACCTCCGGCTTTAGGCTGTAATAAATGCTTAAATTGCTTACCACCTTTAGCATGCTTTTGTAGCGTGAAACGCGTTCCCTCAACAAAGTTAACAACCGACACATGGCGATTTTTAAAGCGTTGACAAGCGCGTCTTGTCTCAAGCAAATCTTGACCTTTTTTCTCAGGGTGCTTTTTAAGATAGTGTTTTGAATAGCGCTTCATTAACGGAAAATCCAACGCCCAACAGGCAATACCAATGATTGGCACATAGATAAGCTCTTTTTTCATAAAGAACTTGGCAAAGGGGATTTTATTTAAAAACACCTGCTGCAATACGACGATATCAAGCCAACTTTGATGATTGCTTAAAATCAAATACGAGCGACACATACTAAAATCTTGATAACCACTGACAATATATTTTGTCGGCAAAAGACATAAACTCACTTTGTTATTAATTGTCATCCACGACGTTGCCAAGAACATTAACATTTTCCCCACCGTATTTTGCCAAGCCTTTTGCGGAATTAATTTCAATAATGACAATATAATCACCGGTGCGCCAAAAATAATCGTATTAATGATTAACAATAGCAACAGCACGACCCCAACTGCAATATGCCATACTTTTTTCACACCTGCTCTCCAGTTTTTCTTTTAGTTTTGTTTTAGCTGGAGCCCCACATTTTTTCTATTTCAACACCCCGCCTCACAAGTTCGGCACCCCTCTTTCTAAGAGGGGAATATAAAATCACCATTGCCCAACTCCCCTCTTTGCAAGAGGGGTGGCAGTCGCAGACTGACGGGGTGTTTCTAAATCATAGTTTTTTAAAAAATGCGCAACTCCACTTATTTACTCTTCTTCAGTTTTATTTGTTTCTATCACCAACTCGCCATTATCTTTAAATATAGCCGTGATTGCACCATTTTGTGCGGTATTTAATATTTTTATACCTGCAGTTTGATAATTTTGCACCACCTCACTATGCGGATGTTTAAAGCCATCATGCTTGCCACTGCTAAAAATCACGTATTTTGGACTCACTGCTTCAATGAAGTCTTTAGATGATGAACTTGAACTGCCATGGTGCGGTGCAAGCAAAATAGTCGATGGCAGTAATCTGCGATGATTATTAAGTAGATAACGCTCAGCTGTTTTGTAAATATCACCCGTTAACAAAACGGATTGATCATTAAAACTCACCTTTAACACGCAAGAACCATTGTTACCCTTAAGATGATTGGCAGTCAGAAATTGAAATCTCACACCATGAACTTGCCACTGTAAACCCTCGTGACAAATCTCTGCATTCACCGCGCTGATTTTTTCATTACTGAATATATTCGTTACCGTAAATTCATTAAGCACATGCTCCAAACCTCCGCTGTGATCTTTATCTTTGTGACTAATAATGAGTGTATCGATATGATGAATACCTTGATATTTAAGATAAGGGATAAGTGTTTGCTCAGCAACGATAAACTTTTTGCCGTCACTTCCCGCGGTATCATAGACAACGACCGTTTCTGGCGTTTGGATCACAATTGCCAGACCTTGCCCAACATCAAGAACGGTCATTTTAAACGCCACATCTGAAGGTAAGCGCGCTTTTTGAAAAATTGGCAAAAAGAGTGCAATACTTAATACACGTAAATACCATGGCAAAGGGAAAAGCAGCAAAGTTAAGCCAATAACCGCACTAATCACCGCTAACATTGAGATGCTATGCCAATAAAAGAACAACATATCAATAGGTAAAAGATTAAGCCATAGCACTAAAAGTTGAATTAAATACGCACTGATAAACCAAAGATTTATACCGAATAATGATAACAGCAGATTGATAAATAAGCTTGGCACCACTAGAAAGCTCACCCACGGAATTGCAACCAAATTGGCAATAACACCAACCATACTAAAACCTTGGAACCAGAAAATAGTCAGCGGAATTAGCAGAATCATTAATAACAATTGAATCAAAAGATAGCGCTTAAATTTAGCGAGTGATAATAAGCTGCGATTAATGACAATCAGAAAAAATACCGCCATAAACGACAGCCAAAACCCAGGCTCAAATAACGACAAAGGCTGCCATAGCACGATAATAACGCCCGCCACAAGCAATAAATAAAAACTATTGATCTTGCGATTGATAAAAAGCCCAACAGAAAAAACAAGCACCATAATAAAAGCGCGTTCCGTAGGGATTGCAAAACCGGCTAATAAACTATAACCAAAGGCACTGATAACAGCGGCAATCAATCCTGCCTTTTGCGCTGGCAACCACTGGCATAAGCGCACTGAGCATGACCATAAAACGCGTAACAAACAAAAAGCAAACAATGCAATCATGCCGATATGAAGCCCTGAGATCGCAATCAAGTGCGATGTACCTGTTTGCTGAAAAAGGCGCTTATCCTCAAGCGTAAGCTCATTTTTATTGCCAATTAACAATGCACTAGCCAATGCTCTTGATTGTGTATCTTTAATCGTTTTTTGCAGTATGCGTTCAATCCGATAACGCAAGCGCTCAACAAAATAGCGATAATCTATCCCGCGAAATTGTGCTTTTTCAGTTGTGTTCACATAACCGACTGCCTTAACTTGCTGACGTTTAAGCCAATTGGCATAGTTAAAAACACCCGGATTGCTAAAGCCTTTTGCCATCTGTAATTTAACATGCAAGCGCCAACGCGAACCGGGTGTTAACTGCCATGGTCTTAGATTTTTATTTGGATAAACACTCAAGCGAATCAAACCATCCTTTGTCGCAAATAGAAATTTACTAACTGCTTTATCACGATCAATCAAACTGGCAACAACACCCTCGATCATGATTTTTTTATTTAATTGATTCTCAGGATATTTCTTAGCATAGCCATAAAGCACCCAAAGCCCATGCATTGTGATAAGCAATAGCAACAGAATGACCAAACAAAAACCCAAACGTCTACGCATAAAAAAGTTCAAATAACAAACAATACTTTTAGCATAGTGAAGATAAAGTGCTTTTACGAAAAAAGCTTATTAAATTTTGCTGGATTTCGATTGCAACAATACCATCAATATGTAAAATAACTTCATCATTTAGGTATCATTAATAACTATTTCAGCGAAACGGATGCGCTTAAATGAAATTTATTAACCAAAAACATTAAAACAGCCTATCTTTAAACTCAAGGTAAGCAACGTAAATACAAAGCAAAAGGAGGATTCTAATGATCAATATACTTATATTTGGTAGTGGTAGAGTAGGCTTACTTACAGGTGCTATGCTTGCATCAAGTGGTGATTACCATGTGCATATTGCTGATATTCAAGCCGATAGAAAGCCTTTAACCCTTGGTAAGCATGCGCATAACCTAACACACTGCGTATTAGATATTATGAAAGAAGATAATGTTAAAGCGTATATCAAAGAGCACAATATTACGGCACTAGCTGCCGCTCTTCCTTACTTTTTAACCAAAAAAGTAGCTGAAATGGCGAAAGCTTGTGATACCAATTATTTTGATCTAACTGAAGATGTCGAAACAACAAAATATGTTGAGACACTTTCACAAAGCAGCGACAAAGTTTTTGCGCCACAATGCGGTTTAGCGCCTGGCTTTATCAGTGTTGTCACTAATGATCTTGTTAAGCTTTTTGATGAGGCAGAAACGGTCAAGATGCGTGTAGGCGCGCTACCGGTTAATATCAGCCATCCACTGCAATATGCACTGACTTGGTCAACTGAAGGCCTGATCAATGAATATGTCAAGCCATGTGAAGCGATCGAAGATTTCAAAAATGTCACGATCGAGCCACTTGATGATCTTGAGACAATTAAAATTGATGGACTAACGTATGAAGCATTTAATACTTCAGGTGGTATTGGCTCACTCAAAGACACCTACAAAGGCAAGGTGCGTAATATCAACTACAAAAGTGTGCGTTACCCAGGACATTGTGAGAAGTTACGCTTCTTAATTAATGATCTTAAGCTTAAGAACAAACAAGAGCTTTTATGTGAGATATTCAACAATGCTATTCCACGTGTTGAAGACGATGTGGTCTTGGTCTATGTTTCTGTTGAGGGCACAATTAATGGCGTTTATAGTGAGCGTCATTTTGCCAAGAAATACCACTCACAAGAAGCCTTTGGACAAAAGTGGAGCGCTTTGCAACTAACAACAGCCTGTGGTCTATGTGTCACCATTGACCTTGCATTAAAACAAGCGCATTTTAAAGCAGGCTTTGCCAAGCAAGAAGATATCACTTTGGCACAAATGATGGATAATCGCTTTGGGCATTATTATCGTTATAATTTTTTAGACAACTGCGCTGACAACCCAAAGCCTGAGCTTGGTACTAATCCAAGCAAAAGAGAATATATCTAAATTTAATAAACGAAATCGGAGAACATAATATAATGACTTGCATGACAAGCTATACAGAACAACTAAGCCAATATGCTGCCAAGCACAACACCGGTGAATATATTGAAAGCTTCAATCCTGCCAATAATGAGTTACTGGCTAAGGTACCAAGCTTAGGCGTTTCACATTTACAGCAAACGATTAGTGAAGCGCAAAGTGCGTTTACAAAATGGCGTAAGATCCCAGCGCCACAACGCGCTGAACTTGTGCGTTTAATTGGTGAAGAGCTAAGAAAGCATAAAGACCAATTAGGTAGTTTGGTATCCCTTGAAATGGGTAAATCCAAACAAGAGGGTGATGGCGAAGTACAAGAGATGATTGATATGTCTGATTTTGCCGTTGGTCAAGCACGCATGCTGTATGGCAAATCAATGCATTCAGAGCGCCCAGATCATCGCATGTTTGAACAGTGGCACCCGCTTGGTGTTGTCGGTGTAATCTCAGCCTATAACTTCCCTGTTGCTGTTTGGTCATGGAATGCCTTTATTGCTGCGATTTGTGGCAACACAGTTGTTTGGAACCCATCACCTAAAACACCACTTTGTGCCTTAGCGATTCAAGAGATTTGTGATCGCGTGACCAAAGCACATAACTTCCCGAATGTCTTCACATCCGTGGTTTCAAAAAGTGTTGATGTTTCTAAAGCACTGGTTGCTGATGAACGCATAGCCCTTATGTCTTTCACCGGCTCTACTGCCGTGGGACGCGAGGTTGGCGCACGTGTTGCTGAGCGTTTTGGTAAATCACTGCTTGAATTAGGTGGCAATAATGCCGCAATCATTGATGAATCTGCTGATTTAAAATTAGCAATTCCTGCCGTTGTCTTTGGTGCAGTTGGCACAGCGGGTCAACGCTGCACTTCACTACGTCGCTTATTGGTGCACAAAAACATCTATCAAGATGTTATTAAACGCCTACAAAATGCTTACAAGCAAATCACTGTTGGCGATCCATTAGATACTAAAAACCTTATGGGACCTTTGATTGATCAAAATCTTGTTGGTATTTATCAAAAAGCAGTTGCTCGCGCTAAAGAGTTGGGTGGCAATGTCCTTTTTGGTGGCAATGTGATTAATAAGCCAGGCAACTATGTTGAGCCGACAGTCATTGAGGCTAAACCTGACTGGGATATTGTTAATCAAGAAAATTTCTGCCCTATCCTTTTTGTGATACCATTTGATGATCTTGAGCATGCGATTAAAATCAATAATCAAGTGGATCATGGCTTATCATCTGCCATTTTCACGCAGCGTATTGACCATTCTGAGCAATTTTTATCATATGCCGGCAGTGATTGTGGTATCGCTAATGTCAACATTGGCACATCAGGCGCTGAAATTGGTGGCGCTTTTGGTGGCGAGAAACACACCGGTGGCGGGCGTGAAGCTGGATCTGACGCATGGAAGGCCTACATGCGTCGTCAAACCGTTACCATGAATTGGAGCAAGGAATTACCTCTTGCACAAGGAATCAAATTTTCACTTACAGAGTAGGAGAATAATCATGTCACATATCATCATTTTAGAAGACTTATGGCAACAGTACGTTGACACAAACCCACATGTGCAAAAAATTTATGATCTTTTTTGTGATCATAATGCACAAGTGATTAATGACCACATCGCACTACGCACGATTAATGACCCGCGCATTAATCTTGACGTATTAGCTAAACCTTTTATTGATGAAGGTTATTTTGAAAATGGTGATTATCATTTTGAAGCTAAGAAACTTTACGCTAAGCATTATGAATATAGCGACACATCACAGCCCAAGGTATTTATCAGCCAGTTGTTACTTGAAGAGTTAAGTCCTTTCGCACAAAAAACCATTAATGAATGCATTAACAAAATCCCACAAGACTTGCTTGATCATCCTCAAAAGCTATTACTATCTGGCAACTCTTGGGGCAAACCAAGTCATGAAGTTTACCAAAAGCTATTAGCTGAATCCGAATATGCAGCATGGTTCTATGTCTTTGGCTTTAGAGCGAATCACTTTACCGTTTTCATCAATGCATTAGATCAATTTGATGAAGTCCATGAAGTCAATACTTTCCTTAAAAAACACGGCTTTGATTTAAATAGCTCAGGCGGTGAAGTCAAAGGCACACCACGCGATTTGCTTGAGCAATCAAGTACTAAATCAGGCATGATTAAAGTGGAGTTTACTGAAGGCACGAAGGAAATTCCATGCTGCTATTATGAATTTGCTAAACGCTACCCAGATCACACAGGTAAACTTTATCAAGGATTCGTGGCAGCTTCTGCGGATAAGATCTTTGAAAGCACCAATGTTAATGCATAATCGAGGTTATGATGAATAACGAATCATTATGGCAACTGCGTGAAAGCGAGGTTCCTCAAGCACTTGGTAATAATACCAAGCTATGCGTTAAAAAGGCACAAGGCGCGACCTTAACTGATGTTAATGGTAAAACCTATATCGACTTTGCCGCAGGTATTGGCGCTATGAACGTTGGGCACAATCACCCTAAAGTGGTTGAAGCAATCACCAAGCAGACACATGAATTTATCCAGCCATGCTTTCATGTGATGATTCATGCGCCTTATTTAAAGCTTGCACAAGCCTTAAATACCTTAACGCCCGGTGACTTTGCAAAGCAGACAATGCTTTGCAATAGTGGCGCTGAAGCGGTTGAAAATGCGATTAAAGTTGCACGCTTCTCCACAAAACGCCAAGCCGTGCTTTGCTTTGATGGCGCTTTCCATGGTCGAACCTTTATGAGCATGTCTTTAACTGCTAAAGTCAAGCCTTATAAACAGGGTTTTGGTGAGCTTTTTAATAACATCTATCGCCTGCCCTACCCTGACATGCATTGCGATCTTAATCACTTTAAATCATTAATTAATGATTTAATCGCGAATCAGATTGCATTAGAGGATATCGCTGCAATCATTATCGAACCTGAGCTTGGCGAAGGTGGTTTTATTCCGGCAAGTATTGAAGCTATGCAATATTTGCGCCACCTTTGCGATGAGCATGGCATCGTGATGATTGCTGACGAGATCCAAAGTGGCTTTTGTCGCACGGGTAAGCTTTTTGCGATGGAACATTATCATTGTGCACCCGATATTTTGGTAATGGGGAAATCGCTTGCTTCAGGCTTACCATTAAGTGCACTAACCATTAAAAAATCCCTGCTTAAAGACATGCCCACGGCATCCTTGGGAGGTACTAATTCAGGCAATCCTATTGCTTGTGCCGCAGCACTTGCTTCTCTTGAAATATTTAAAGAAGAAAATCTTGCTGATCAAGCTATGCATCTTGGTCAAGTATTACGTGACTTTTTTAATGAGCATAAGAAAACTTGTGACTTTATTGGTGATATCAGAGGACTTGGTGCGATGATCGGTGTTGAGTTTATTGATCATAACAATCAACCCAACCCAACGATGCTAAAGCGCTTTATTTATCAGTCATTACATCATGGATTGATTTTATTAAGCTCGGGAAGTCATAAAAATGTTTTGCGTCTATTATGTCCTTTAAATATTAGTGAGCATGAACTAACAGAGGCACTTAGTATTATGAGCAAAGTGCTGAATGAACTGCGTTTAGTGACGCAAGTTTAAACAGCAATGATCAACAATAAAACAGCTGTTAATTTCAAAGCAAAAAAAGCCAAATATTTTTAATTTATCTTTACTTTGACATTGACAGGGGTGCCGCAAAGCACTATCATGCACCTCGTTTTCACGAAACAGTTGAAAACTCAATACGCACCCGTAGCTCAGCTGGATAGAGTACCTGGCTACGAACCAGGCGGTCGGAGGTTCGAATCCTTCCGGGTGCGCCATATTCAAGCGGGAATAGCTCAGTGGTAGAGCACAACCTTGCCAAGGTTGGGGTCGCGAGTTCGAACCTCGTTTCCCGCTCCAATCAGATTAATTTCCTAATTAGCATCACTGAAATCACTTAGTTGCTAAATATTTTCACTCAACAGCATAACAAACAATAAGTTCTATCAAGTGCTATCACTTATCGCTACAATAGCCTAATATTTTAATTTTATAACTTTACGGGCTTTGTTATGTTATTGACGAAACTTAAAAAGACTTCATATATTGTTGCACTATTTATTGGCTGTTCTGGCTTACTATCTGCTGCTGATTTTCAATGTAATGAAAAATTATTAAGCTCACCCATCACCCCATTTAAAACCAAACAAACGCTTAATTTTACAAACTGGGCAGATTATATGTCACCGGATCTTATCCCCTGCTTTAGCAAGCTTTCTAATACCCGTGTGCGTTTAAGCTATACCACCGATGACAATATGACACGCGCCAAGGTCATGACTGGTGCCTCTGGGTTTGATGTTATTGAACAAGGTGCACTTTACCTACCAAGTGAGATCAAATCACATGCGCTCATTCAGCTTGATAAAAGCAAACTACCCAACTGGGCACATCGCAATAAAGCCATTTATGATAAGATTTCTGAGATTAATGATCCAGGTAATAATTATGCTGTTGTCTATACCTATGGCACAACAGGCATTGCCTATAACGTCAAAGAAGTCGCCAAAGTCTTTGGTCATCCTGTTGTACCAAACAGCTGGAAATACTTATTTGATCCCACCTATCTTAAAACGCTATCCAAGTGTGGTGTTTCACTGCTTGATGAGCCCGAGCAGGTATTTGGTAATTATTTTTACTATGCTGGCATTGATCCTAATACTACCGATAAGGCAGCTTATGAAAAAGCAGCGCTGTATTTAATAAAAAATGTACGCCCTTATATCAAATATTTTGACAGCAATAAATATCAAAATGACTTCACTGCCGGTAATTTATGTGTCGTTATGGGCTACTCAGGTGACGTTGTCCGTTCAGTTGAGCGCGCTAAAGAGATCAACCCCGATCAGATCTTAAAATATGTCTTACCCGCAGAAGGAACGAATATTTGGTTTGATATGCTGATGATTCCTAAGGGTGCCAAAAATCTTGATGCTGCCTATGCTTTTTTGAACTTTAATATGGATCCTTATGTTGCGGCAATGAATAGCAATTATATTTATCAACCCAATGGTGTTGTTGATAACAGTCAATATTTGAATGATTTATTCAAAGACCCCAACGTCAATCCAACAGAAGCCATGATTAAGAAAATGTATGTATTAAGTATGCATCCACCAGAGCTACAAGCCTTTGTTTCCAAAATGTGGATGTATGTAAAATATGGGATTAACTTTACTCCGAAGTATTATCATCCTAAGCAGAAATAAGTACCTAAACAATAGTTTTTGGTAATAATGGATATTCGGGTAAAGCCCGAATATAACAACTCGCGATCATTTTCGGATGCCCGGATCAAGTCCGAGCATGACGTTCTTGTCCGAAAATCCAAAAAATACCTGATAATATTTGTATTGGTACTTAGCTACGCAAATTCAATTGCTTTATCTTCTGAATAAACAGGGAATTTAGCACAAAGTGCGATGACTTTTTGTTTGATTTCCTGCTCTTTTGCTTCATTACCAAGATCATCGATAATGTCACACATCCAATGTGCGATTTGCGCACATTCATCTTCTTTGAAACCACGCGTAGTAATAGCAGGTGTGCCAATGCGTAACCCACTGGTGACAAAAGGAGAACGCGGATCATTCGGCACTGAGTTCTTATTAACAGTGATATTCGAGCGCCCCAAAGCTGCTTCAACATCTTTACCGGTGATATCTTTGCTGATTAAATCAATTAAAATCAAATGATTCTCAGTCCCCTTTGATACAACATCCACACCACGCGACATTAATACTTCCGCCATTTTTTTAGCATTCTTAACCACTTGTTGCTGATAAAACTTAAACTCAGGTTGCAATGCTTCTTTAAAGGCAACTGCTTTGGCAGCGATAACATGCATCAATGGTCCACCTTGCGTGCCTGGGAAAACAATTGATTGGAATTTTTTCTCAAGCTCTGGATTTGATTTAGCTAAAATAATCCCGCCACGTGGTCCACGCAATGTCTTGTGTGTTGTACTTGTTACCACATCAGCAAAAGGAACAGGATTTGGATAAACACCTGCAGCAATTAAACCTGCAACATGCGCCATATCAACCATCAAATAAGCGCCCACTTCATCGGCGATTTCTCTAAAGCGCACCCAGTCAACAATACCTGAAAATGCAGAGAATCCGGCGATAATCATCTTTGGTTTATGCTCTTTCGCTAAACGCGCCACCTCTGCATAATCAATATCACCGGTTTGTGGATCTAAACCATATTGAATGGCATTGAATAATTTCCCTGAGAAACTGACCTTAGCGCCATGCGTTAAATGTCCACCATGTGCTAAAGACATGCCAAGCACGGTATCCCCTGGTTGCAGAAGCGCAAAATAAACGGCAGCATTGGCTTGTGAACCAGAATGCGGCTGCACATTAGCATAATCCGCAGCAAATAGCTCTTTTAAGCGATTAACGGCCAACTCCTCAGCAACATCGACATATTCACAACCGCCATAATAACGCTTACCAGCATAGCCTTCGGCATATTTATTGGTAAGCTGTGAGCCTTGCGCTTCCATCACAGCGGGACTTGCGTAATTTTCTGAAGCAATCAACTCAATATGCTCTTGTTGACGCTTATTTTCATTTTCAATGGCTTGAAATAATTCCGGATCAAATTGGGCAACGGTAACGTGGCGATCAAACATCGATGTATCCTCCAAGATAAGGTTATATAACTTAGGAATTTGGTGTATCATTCTACACATCATTATCACAAAATCCTATTGAAAAACGGCAATGACTGAAGAATATTACCAAGATCATAACAGTGATGATTTTACTGAAGAAAAAAGTCGCACAAAAATTAAAAAAGAAGCGCATGATATCACCGACTTCGGTAAGAAATTAACTGAACTAAGTGAAGAACGCATTAAAAAAATGCCGCTAGATGAAAAAATCATTGATGAAATCATCAAAGCAAAATCCATGCAACGCATCGCCTTGAAACGTCAGTTGCAATACATTGGCAAACTGATGCGCAATGCTGATCTTCATGAAGCTTATGCCACTTACGATGGTTACACACAAAAAAACCAGGCTGAAATTGCTAAGATTCATCGTTTAGAGCAATTGCGCGATGCACTTGTGAATGATCATACAATGAAGGCAGCACTTGATAAACTAATGAGTGATCACCCACATACTGACACTCAGCAATTACGTCAACTGATTCGTAATCACCACAAAGAAGTATCTCAACAAAACCCCGGGAAATCCTATCGCCAGATTTTTCAACTACTAAAAGAAACCCTAGGTTAAACAATGCAAAAGCGCTTTATCTATGCTTTTTGGATTGTCATTTTTATTCTTATCACCTATCTTGCGCATTCTTATTTACAACATGAAGAAAAAGTAAATCTAACACCAACATCACAACAAAACGCGCTTGAAAAAACAGTTGTATTAAATGCTTACAATCATCACTATGTCAGCTTTGGCTTTATTAATGGCATCAGAGTCAAATTTTTGGTCGACACAGGTGCGAGTTCCGTCTCCATTCCAGAGCATATTGCCAAGCAAATTGGACTTAAAAAAGGCTTGGGCTATAGCGCCAGTACTGCTAATGGCAATATCACCGTTTATCAGACAATGATTGATCAATTGCGTATTGGCAATATCACATTGAGCAATGTTCGCGCTAGCATCAACCCTCAAACAGATGATGATTTTATTCTTTTGGGCATGAGCGCATTAAAACAACTTGAGATGATCCAAAAGAACAACACGCTGATTTTAAAGCAGAAAATTTAACAAATCGTATAGCAACCATTTACATTCCTTGTTTATTTCGTATACTTTCAATATACAAATAAAACTTGCCGATTATGATAAAATCATTCAAGCACAAAGGCTTAAAACAACTTTGGGAAAAAGGTACTACAAAAGGTATTCAACCCAAACATTCAGATAAACTGCTTAGCCTGTTAACTGCGTTGGATCATATCAGTAATGAGCAAGAAATTATAACTTTGTTTTATCGATTAAGACCTCACCAACTCCATGGCAAAACAAGACCATGGGCCTTAGATGTTAATGGCAATTGGCGCTTAACATTTGAGTTAATAGATGGCGATGTTTATATCGTTGACTACAGAGACTATCACTAAAACGTGGAGCATGAAAATGAGCAAACATACACAACACCCTGGCCTTGTATTTAAAAGTCTTGTGATTGATGAAGACAAAGACCTCAATATCTCAAAAGTAGCAGACATGCTAGGCATTACTCGCGTTGCATTATCCCGAGTGGTTAATGGCAAAGCAAGCCTTACACCGGATCTAGCTGCACGCATTGAGAAAGTCTTTAACATCAGCTCAGCACTAATGTTAAAAATACAGGCATCATATGATAGTCAAAAAGCAACTAAAAAACTGGAAAGTTTGGAACTCGCACCTTACCAACCAGCATTTAATCAACATATTTAGAAACTTAGCTAATACGCATCCCGGGAATTGCCCCTTGATCGGGCTCTAGTAGATATAGTGAATCACCATCACCGGCGCATAATACCATTCCTTCTGATAGTCCAAAACGCATTTTGCGTGGTGCTAAGTTTGCCACCATTACCGTGTATTTACCTACTAAATTCTCTGGATTATAGGCTGCTTTTATGCCTGAGAATACTTGTCTTTGTTCTTGCCCTAAATCAAGCTTCAAACGCAATAGTTTATCAGAACCTTCAACATGCTCCGCTTCAATAATTTGCGCAACACGCAAATCCACTTTGAAGAAATCATCGATTTTAATCTCATTTGCGATATTTAAACTGTTTTTCACTTCAGTCTCAGGCGCAACCTCTGTTACTTGTTCTGCTTCTGACTGCATTTTTTTTGTCTCCTCAATAATTAATTCAATCTTTTCTGGCTCAACGCGTGCGATTAATGGTTTAAAGAGATTAATCTTATGCCCCAATAACACGTTTGGAATCTCCGCCCATTGCAATTGATTGATATTTAAAAAGTGCTCGGCTTTCAACACTAACTCTGGCATTACTGGCTTCAAATAACCAATAATGATTTTAAAGAGATTAATCGCCAAACTGCAAACTTCATGCACGGTTTGCAGTTGAGCTTCCTCTTTTATCAACTGCCATGGTTTATAGGCATCAACATATTGATTCGCCTGATCAGCAAGCTGCATAATCACACGTAATGCTTGTGAAAAATCACGTTTTTCAAAAAACATCGTGATTTCTTCATGTACCGCATGAAAGCGCTCAATCAGCTCCTGATCATGAATATGCTCAGATAACATGCCATCAAAGCGCTTATTGATAAAGCCCGCGCAACGACTGGCAATATTGACGACTTTACCGACCACATCTGAGTTCACCTTTTGCACAAAGTCTTCTAAATTCAAATCAATATCATCAATTCTAGGCGTTAATTTACTGGCAAAATAATAGCGCAAATAATCTGCTTTTAAGTGATTCAAATAGGTTCTGGCTGCGATAAACGTACCACGCGATTTTGACATTTTTTTGCCATTAACCGTTAAAAATCCATTGGCAAAAACACCTGTAGGCGTTCGATAATCTACGGCATTTAAGATTGCCGGCCAAAAAAGCGCATGGAAATAAATAATATCCTTTCCAATAAAGTGATAAAGCTCAGCCTTGCTGTCTTGACGCCAATAGGCATCAAAGTCAATGCCTGCGCGATTACATAAGTCTTTAAAGCTTGCAATATATCCCATTGGCGCATCAAGCCATACATAGAAAAACTTCTTATTATTCGTGCCCGGAATTGGGAACCCAAAATATGGTGCATCACGTGATATATCCCAATCTTGCAAGCCTGACTCAAACCATTCTTTGAGTTTATTCTGCACTTCAGGTTGCAATGCCTTGTTGTGCTTCATCCACTTTTGAATATCTTCACTTAACTGACTGATCTTAAAGAAGAAATGCTCACTGTTTTTTTGAATCGGTGTTTCACCACTAACCACAGACTTGGGATTAATCAAATCCGTTGGCGAATAGGTTGCGCCACAGACTTCACAGCTATCACCATATTGATCCTCTGCTTTACACTTAGGACACGTCCCCTTGACAAAACGATCCGGCAAAAACATCTCAGCCTTTGGATCATAAGCTTGCGCAATTTCACGCGTACTAATCAGGTCATTTGCTTTAAGCTTTAAATAAATATCTTCAACAATCTCCTGATTCAATGGATGATGGGTGGAATGATAGTTATCAAATTCAACCTCAAAATCGATAAAATCATCGCGATGTGCTTGCGACATTTGTTCAACTAATTTTTCAGGTTTAATCCCTTCTTTTTTTGCTTTAAGCATGATCGGTGTGCCATGTGTGTCACTACCGCAAACAAAGTGGCACTGATTACCACGCATTTTTTGGAATCTCACCCAAATATCTGATTGAATATAGCCAAGCATATGCCCCAAATGCAAATGACCATTGGCATATGGCAATGCATTAGTAACTAGAATATTTCTCATATTAATTGTATAGAATGCTGAAAGTGCTGGTGATTATATACCACTTGCGTAATGTTTTATAGAGCTGTTCTCTTGCATTTAAAAAAAGCTTTGCCTATTTATTATCTAGGTTTATTATGGCAAACCAATTTAGGCATAAACAACTCTTTAGCAAATAATGTACTTCCTTGTTGATAAAGTAATCGTCTTTCAAATCCTTTATGTGATCGGTATCACCGCTGAAAGCATGTCCGGCACGGTTTCAGCCGGCAAGAAAAACATGGATATTTTTGGGATTGTCACCATTGCAACCATTACCGCATTAGGTGGTGGCACCGTGCGTGATGTACTTCTAGGTTACTACCCTTTGACTTGGGTGATGTATCCTGAGTATATTCTGGTGACTTTTATCGCTTCTATCTTGGCTATCTTTATCGCGCGCCACATTGTTAAGCGCCATAAATTTTTCTTAATTGTTGATGCATTGGGGCTTGTTACTTTTGCTTATTTGGGCAGTGACATTGGCTATAGTGTTGCACAGCACGCGGTAAACAATGACCATTTTATGATTTTTGGCAGCTTTATCATTGCCGTATTAATGGCGATTATCACCGGAGTATCTGGCGGCGTACTGCGCGATGTATTATGCAACGATGTCCCCCTTGTTTTCCAAGCGGAGCTCTACGCCCTTGTTGCAGCATTGGTTGGCATACTCCACGCATTAACGTTGTATTTTAAAATGGATAATCTCATCAGTGCGCTGATTATTATTGCTATTGGTTTTAGCCTAAGATTATGCGCCATTTACAAAAATTGGCACTTGCCTAAAGTTAAATACTTTTCTTAGTTCAACCTAGACACCCATGCGTTTACGTGCCATATTAGTCTGGTGGTCACAGAATTTTTTATAACCTTCTGCAAATTTCGCCCATTTTGAAGTATTTGTCGTGTTTGATATGCTCATTGTTATTCTCCTTGACTGGTTATGTCATTATTTCTTAGCGATTAAATATTTATTACCACCTGCTAAATTGATTGAATTTTACACTTATCTTTGCAAAATAGATGTTTCATCAAAGTATTCGGCTGTTTCATTTTTGATACACGATCAGCAAAAATGCATATTTCCAAAAATCTGCTTAACTGGGGAGTAGGTTATATCAAAGCTCATCAACCTGACTGGAGGAATAAATGTATTTGCGTGATTATGCACACAAGCTCAAAACTATCGCCTTTTTTAGCCAGTGCATTATTTGCCAGCAGATAACAGGCAAGGGGCTTTGTAATGACTGCCAAGAAGCACTCACCAAAGAATCACACACCAATAA
Source organism: Cysteiniphilum litorale (assembly GCF_003428165.1). GTDB lineage: Bacteria > Pseudomonadota > Gammaproteobacteria > Francisellales > Francisellaceae > Caedibacter > Caedibacter litoralis. The sequence continues at coordinate 23,242 of NZ_QLIQ01000025.1, forward strand.
GCGCCAACAATTGATAATTAATGGACAACCTATTATTTTCTATGCATTGAATCATTTTGAAGGTTTAACACGCAGATTGCTCTTTTTATTTAAATATCAAAACAATCATATTGCGGGTAATGCACTAGGGCTATATCTTGCAACAAGCTTTAAACGTTTACATTCACTTGCCAATATTGATTATATCTTACCTTTACCAAGTCATCGCTTGCGTTTTCTTGTGCGCGGGTTTAATCAAGCAGAAATTTTAGCGAGACATTTAGCCTCAACTTATCGCATAGTTGATCTACATTCGATAAAGCGCCACAAATATACCAAACCTCAAGCCAAATCAAGCTATGAACAACGGCAACGTCAAATGCATAATGTCTTTAAGCAAAAGCGTGCGATCACAGCAAAGCACCTTTTAATTATTGATGATGTCTATACGACAGGGGCAACCCTCAAGGCGCTTATCGCATGCATTCAAGACTTTTCAGAAAATCATATTGAGAAAATAAGTGTATTAACACTTTGTCATGCGTGATTATGTCTTAATAATTCACGGACTTTTGAACGAATCACATCAATCGCAATTTTATTCTTGCCACCATGCGGCACGATAATATCAGCATAACGCTTAGAAGGCTCAATAAACTGTAAAAACATCGGGCGCACTGTTTCTAAATATTGTGTCACCACGCTATCGACTGTTCTACCACGTTCCTTTTGATCGCGCACCAAACGACGGATAAAGGATACATCCATCGGCGTATCCATAAAAATTTTAATATCCATAAGCTTTCGTATATTCTCATCAGTAAACAGCATGATCCCTTCTAGAATCAAAATGCTCGTCTGCGCGCTAATCGGCAGAGTCTGACCTTTCACCCGACTATGTGTTGCATAATCATACAATGGCACTTCAATATTTTGACCGGCAATGAGTGACTCTAAATGCTCTTTTAATAAAGTGTGCTCAAAGGCATCTGGATGGTCATAATTTAACTTGTCTAACTGTGTTTTTGATAAGTGGCTATTATCACGATAGTAATGATCCTCAGATAATACCGTCACTCTTGCGGATTCTAAATCCTCAAGCTCTTCAACAATCGTATTAGATAATAAACTTTTTCCAGAACCGGAACCGCCGACAACACCAATGATGACAATACTTTTATTACTTTGCATCCGAGTACATGATTTGATGAGTTTGTGACATTCTAGCGACTTTTCTAAAAAAAGCAGCAAAATTTTCTGATTGTTAGTGAGCTTATGATCCGATTAATACCGTTTTAATGTTAGCAAGTTCACGTAATGCTTCTTGTGAACACTCTCGACCATAACCTGATTGCTTAACGCCACCAAACGGTAACGCCGGATGCGAGGCAACACACTGATTAATAAAACACATGCCCGCTTCAATACGCTTTTCTGCTACTTCTTTGGCATATTTAATATCTTTGGTAAAAATCGCACTACCTAAGCCATACTTCGAGTTATTTGCAAGCTCAATCGCCTCTTCATCATTGCCTGCATAGCTAATTGCAATGACCGGACCAAATAACTCCTCTTGAAATGCCTGCATCGATGGTGTGACATCCGTTAATACTGTTGGCGCATAATAGAAACCCTTTGCATTATCTGTTTCCAAGAAATGTCCACCGGTTAATAATTTCGCACCTTGGGCAATACTTTCTTCAATCTGACGATGTAAATTATCACGCAAATCAGCTCTAGCCATAGGCCCCATGGTTGTACTCTCTACCAACGGATCTCCAACAACAATCTCGTTAACGGCATTAAGTACCGCTTGTTCAAATGCTACTTTAATAGATTTATCAACAATCAATCGCTTTGGTGAAATACACACCTGCCCACTGTTAAGCATTCTGACATTAACTATATCTTTAGCAACTTGCTCAACATTAATATCTTTGCGAATAATATAAGCATCAGATCCACCAAGCTCCAATACAGTTTTTTTACAAACTTCTCCGGCTTGTTTGGCAACAACACTCCCTGCGCGATTACTACCGGTAAGTGTTACCGCAGCAATATCACAATGTTTAATAATATGCTCAGAATGCGCAAGATCAATAACAAAATTTTTTAACAATGGTAATGCTATTGCTTCTGTCAACAACGCTTCAATTGCGCACGCTGAGCCAATGACATTCTCGGCATGCTTTAATACGATACCATTGCCAATTAAGATACTAGGAATCGCTGCGCGAAAGACCTGCCAGAATGGAAAGTTCCACGGCATAATCATGTAGATCACACCCAATGGTGCGAAAACACGCTCAGCGTTTAACCGTTGATAGTTAATCTTTTGTGGACTTAACATTGCCTTTGCATATTCTGCATAATAATCACATAAAAAAGCACACTTCTTAATTTCAGCAATACTTTCTTTCAATGTTTTACCCATTTCATTTGTAATTAAGCGCGCATATTGATCAGTCTTTTGCAGCAATAGTGCTTTGATTTTTTGCACACATTCAATACGCTGATCTATCGCATAATCACGCCATAATAATTGCGCATTTTTGACTTTTTTAATCGTTTGATCTATTTCAGGCAACGTTAACATCGGATAAGTCTCAAGTAGCTTTGCATTACTTGGATTAACCGTTTGATATTCCTTTTTCACACTGTCCTCCTTTTTTTCTAAACAAGCATGGTGATGGCAACAATGAGCATCATAATAATATAGATAATCTGTAAATACTTATGCGAAATAAGTGCCGTTACTTTAACACCAACATTAACACCAATCACACTTGGTATCAGGGCAACGCAGAAGAATACTAAATTCAAATAGCCAATACTATACGGTGGCAAATTATCAGCATGCCAACCAAATAGCACAAAAAAGCCAGACATCACCAAACATAAGACCATGGTCACCACTGTTGATGTACCAATTGCTTTGCGGATATCTAAGCCGCATTTTGTTAAAAATGGCACAAAGAAAACCGATACACCTGAAAGCATCGTACACATACCTGCCAAAAATGCGCTCAATGCTTTTAATGCTAATGGTGCTTGCCAAATTTTTAAGACAACTTTAAGCTTGCGCCACATCCAAATCGCCATAACAATAACAATCAATGCAAAGATAATCTTCAGATCATTACTACTGATCCTGGTCATGAGAAACACACCTAAAACACCACCCAACAACACACTTACCATTGCCCAACGCAAGGTCTGATAGCAAATCTGCTTGTATTTATGCTGTTTAAAGGTGGCAAAAAAACCTAGTAATACGCTAGAGCTCACACCTGAAGCAATCGCAACCTGCATTAAATGGTCATTTGTCGGATAGGTATATTGCATCAATAAATAAAAGCCAGGAACATTAATAAGACCAGCACCTCCACCAAACACACCAGAAACAAATCCAGCCAGAAGCGCCACCAAACAGATAAGTACAATCAATAAAGTCAAACTCAATTTATACACTCTCTTAACATTATTAAACACCGATAGCGATGCTTTGTTTAAAAAGCAATGTTACTGAGCCATACGCTTGTATACAAGGAAGAGCTTGCTAAATTCCCAAAAAACTCCAGCTAACTCGCAAACTCTACAGACTTTATCAAATTTGAAAATATCCTAGGCGTGACCTTGTGCACTACCTTCACTCATATATTTAAATTAAGCAGCGCTATATTTATGACAAAATCACTTTTGATATTTTTAAGACTTGCTCAAGGTATGCTTTTGGACATACTTCTATCTTCTCTGCATTGCGTGAAATGTATTTTTTCAAAACTCTTTCCCTTTAGGTTTGTCGTGCATCCATTCTTTGTCTTCATCTAAAAGTTTAAAACTTGCTTTTGGACTTTCAGCAAGCATTTGTTCCAAGCTTAATTCCTCAACTCGTGGAGTTAAAATGATTTTGCTATCTTCAAAAAGCATTTATGGTTGGATATCAGTCTACTGCAACAGCTATTTATTACGGAACTTAATACGACCTTTAGTTAAATCATAAGGTGTCATTTCAACAGTGACCTTATCCCCTGTCAAAATACGAATATAGTTTTTACGCATTTTTCCTGAAATATGTGCCGTAACAATATGCCCATTCTCAAGCTCAACGCGAAACATGGTATTTGGTAATGTCTCAACTACCGTACCTTCTAATTCAATACAATCTTCTTTTGCCATTGCTTGTTTAAATCTCTCTATATCTTCAACTTTTAGCGCTTTTATAAGCACCCAATAAAATAAGCGTGTGAATCATGCACTATTTTCAAGAAATATTCAACACCTAGTGTTGATCTATTGGAATTTTTCGAGATTTAAGCCCCATACAATTGAGTGCTAGTCTTTAATAGCACCACTGGCTTTAATCGCCTTATAGGCGGCAGATAAGTATAACCACATTGAGTAAACCGTTAGGATAACGGCAATATATAACAATACAAATCCCAAAATAACCCAGATATTACCTAAGTCTTTTGGCTTTAATAATAAAATAAAAATTGCTGCCATTTGTGCTGCTGTTTTCACCTTACCAACAAAAGAAACCTTAACCACTGAGCGTTGACCAATTTCTGCCATCCATTCACGTAATGCTGACACAATAATCTCGCGACAAATAATAATAATCGCAGGTAACGCCACCCATGGATACGGATAAAGTGCAATTAACAACCCAAGTGCTGTTGCAACCATTAACTTATCTGCAACCGGATCTAAGAAAGCACCCAGTTTTGTCGTCTGCTGAAAGTAACGTGCGAGAAATCCATCTAACCAATCGGTTAGCGCTGCTAATAAAAACAAAGTGGCACTAACGCCATGATGATGCGGAAAAGGAACATAAAATGCCACGACTAAAAAAGGAATTAGCAATATCCGTAGCATGGTTAATATATTTGGCACTGTCCAGATCATCTTCGTTACAACCCTTTTCTTAGCTGACGTTGTCAGTGTAGCAAAGCACTTAGCTTGCGACAAGTTTGTTTATACCCCAGTATGACCAAAACCGCCCACACCGCGCGTGGTTTGACCACCAAATTCTTCAACCGAGACAAAGTTTGCTTGAACCACGGGGACAATTACCAATTGCGCAAAACGCATTAATGGCTCAATGGTAATGACATCATTTGATCGGTTCCAACAAGAAACCATTAGTTCGCCTTGATAATCCGAATCAATCAAGCCAACACTATTACCTAAGATCAGTCCCTTTTTATGCCCCAAACCAGATCGCGGCAAAATCATGCCAGCAAGTCCTTGATTTGCAATATGAATTGCAATTCCCGTTGGCACCAACTCACACTGTCCTGGACTTAACTGAATATCTTCTTCAATTGCAGCTCTTAGATCAATCGCTGCAGAGCCTGTTGTACCATATTCAGGAAGCGCGGCGAAAATTTCAGGTCGTAATAACTTTAATTCAATCGTTGTTTGCATCATATCACCACCTATAGCTGCTCGACAAATCGATCAAAAAGCCATGCCGTATCAACGGGACCTGGTCCTGCCTCAGGGTGGAACTGCACCGATGAGTATGGCAGCTCCTTATGCTTGATCCCTTGAATGGTATTGTCATTAAGGTTTCTAAACCAGACTTCCCAATTCTCAGGCATCGTTGATTCATCTACTGCAAAGCCGTGGTTTTGCGAAGTTAGATAACTACGGTTACTTCCTTCTAATAAACAAGGATGATTCTGCGCGCGATGCCCAAACTTAAGCTTATAGGTTTTAGCACCAATCGCAATGCCCATAATTTGTGAACCTAAACAAATGCCAAAAATTGGTTTTTGTGGCGCTTTATCCATTGCTTCTTTTAACACTTTAGCAGTCGTTTGACAACGCGCTGGATCCCCTGGACCATTTGAAATAAATACACCATCATAAGACTCTTTGGTGTAATCATAATCATAAGGCACACGCTTCAACGTTAAATTAGAATACTCACATAGGTAACGCCAAATATTTGCCTTCATACCACAGTCAACAACGATGACTGTTTTATCACCTGCGCCATGCACAACAGGCTTATCAATCGTTACTTCCGCAACTAAATCAAGATCACTAATATTGGGATACTTTTTTGGCAGCTCTTGACCTACGACAATAGCACCTGAAACAACACCATGATGGCGCAAAACTTTAGTTAAGGCACGTGTGTCAATATCAGCAATAATCGGTGTATTATATTTTTCACACCATGCTTGCAATGATGACTCGCCTTGGACACGCGCATAAAAGGGTGCCAATTCTGAGACAATAATACCCGCGGCATGAATCTGATCGGACTCCCAATGCGCTTGGTTTTCAACACCATAGTTACCAATCATCGGATAGGTAAAGCAGACAATCTGCCCTTTATATGAAGGATCAGTTAATACTTCTGTATACCCTACCATGCCTGTATTGAATACAATCTCTCCGTAATTAATGCCTTTAACCCATGTTGGTACTTTGCCCTCAAATACTTCCCCGGTCTGTAAAACAAGCTTTGCTGGAATCATGAAAAATCACCTTGATTGAAGTTGATCTATTCTATACATATCACAAAGCATTTTACAGTATTTATTCCATTGAATTTCTCGTTCTTTTGAATTAGTAGCTTGCACATAAAGTGCAACAGTTTTTAGATTTTTCAACTACTTTAGATTTTTTGCTTTCTGACGAAATACATTACCAAAGAGATAATGATCAATACTATACAAGCAATTGCTGAAACCTTAGTAATCGCACCAAAGACATTATAGTAGTTACTGGCACTTTTAACCAAAAAGTCACCCGCAGTTTTGACCGTTTCAACACTTGTCAAGGTAGCAATTTCTGCTGCGGCATAATTGGCAATTGATCCTGTGATCAACATATAAAGACCTGCCAGAAAACCAACCGAACCGCCTGGGTTTAAACGTGTGATCTCAGATAAAGCAACGGGATCGACAAACAACTCAGCAAAGCCAATAACTGCCATACCAACAACGACCCACATCATTGAAGCATGCCCGTCTGTGGTCGCTGCAATTTTCGCCCCCATCATAATCATAAAAAAGCCAAAGGTTAGAAATAATAAGCCAAACGTAATTTTAAATAACGCACTTAATCTAACACCTGCTTTGATCAGCCAATACCAAACGTATGACATGATCACACCACCAATCAAGATCGCAAATGGATTAATCGATTGAAAAGCCGCAGCGGGAATGGTAAATCCATTAAAATCACGAATAACATTACGCTCAATAAACAAGCTAATCGAGCTACCGCCTTGCTGATCAAATGCCCAGAAAATCAAACCAAAAATCATAAAAAAGCAAATTGCCAACAATGATCTTTTATCTTTACCATCAAGTTTAATAAACAAGAAAAATAAAAAATAAAGGCTAACGATGACACAAGCAAGCAAAATCCAACCGGCAAATAAATAATACAAGGCAAAGCTAAAAAACACTGCGGCAAGTGCGATTAATAAAACGGTAATTGGTAATACTTTGATACTCAGCAGGCCTTTTTCTTTTAATGCTCTCCACTGCGGATCATTGCCAGCAACAAAATGTTTGCGCCCTGTCATAAAGATCACCAAACCAATTGCCATGCCAATTGCTGCTAATAAGAAACCATAATGCCAACCCCATGTTTGCGCTGCCCATGCGCATAAGATCGGTGAAATAAACGAGCCAATGTTGCCGCCAACATACATCAAAGCAAAACCACTATCGCGTTTAGTATGCTCTCTCGAGTATGTCGCACCTAAAAGACAAGATACATTAGTTTTAAATAGGCCATAACCACAGATAATCAGAGCCAGACCAAAGTACAAACCGCCACCATCTAAACCTAGCACCAAGTGCCCTGCCACCATGGTAGCAGCCCCCAAAAAGGTTGCCCAGTAATATCCTAAGTAGCGATCTGCAATCGCACCACCGATAATAGGTGTAACATACACAAGCGCTGTATAAGCACCATATAACGCATAGGCATGGTTATCAGTAAATAAAAGCTTTTGTGTTAAGTAAAGCACCAACAGTGCACGCATACCGTAGTAACTAAAGTACTCCCAGACATTAAGCGCAATAGCGTAATAAAGTGATTTGGGTTGAGTCTCAATTTGAGTCATATAAATTCCCTGATAACCATGTAGAGAAAATAGAATATCAAAGATTTAACAAAAAACTATTAAAATCATGAAGTTTTAGCGCCATCATATGTTTTGATTTTACATAATAAGAATTCTAGATATACTGCCAAGTCTTGATTAATGACAAAACATGGAGGCTTATATGCTCGTTAGCTTTTTAATTTCATTATTAGCCTCGATAATTATTACTTGGCTTGCTGCACGCGCTTTATTTCGCCTAAATATAAAAAAAGGTCAATCGCTTACCAAAAGGGATCAATACTTTAATGCCGTTATTTGCGGTTTTGTTTTTTTCTGTGTCAGCTGTTTTGTTTATGCACTACTGATTAATAGCGTTTTTCACTAATCAGATTGTGATTCTCTTCAATCATCCGCATTGTATCAATAAGCTTTTTAAACGAGAACATCACAACACTGGCATGCCGCAACTCACTTTGAATACTCATTGACTGACTAAAGGTCTTAAGGAGTTCCTCTAGCTTAGTAATGATTTTTTGATGCTCCCCTTGGTCAAAAACATTCTTTTTAAAGCTGATGCTCATAATTTTAAAAGTATGATTGATCTCATCATATAACGCCTTAAACGCAGGGTTTTGCTGAAATTTCTCCCGTTTTTCTGGATAGGTTTCAATATAATCATAAATGACACTGGTATAACGATATAACTGTCGCAAATGGCGCGTTGTCACTTTTAACAATTTAAGATCAATATTTGGTTTTTCATGCATTATCTCTTTTTGTAATGCGATTTGCTTTGAAAAATGACTAAATATTTCAACCAAGACATCGTCATAGTCACCACCGGCAAAGAGCCGATTGTTTAACGAAGCAATACAGTTAACGGTATCACAAAAAGATTGATTTATGCGTTTGTAAGCGTGTATAGGAAAAAAATACCGATTAACAATGATCGCAATAGTAATACCAATCAGCACTTCAAGTGTACGGTAACAGGCGGTTGCTAAACTTACATCACTACTAAACAAAATGATAGCAACCGTCACAGCCCCCAAAACACCAGCATAGGTATATTTACTGGAATTTGTTGCTGTAAAAACACCGATAGCAATAATGCCAAGCCCTAAAATGAGCTGAACCATCGACATCTCAGGGAAAATCAAAACCACAATGATTGAGCATATTGAGCCAATAAGAGTTCCTAAAAATCTCATTTTGGCTTTTTCTAATGCCCCCCCTAAATTCGGCTGACTTGACATGACCACCAAAACAGTAATCACAATCCACGCATACATCTGTCCAACATTAAGCCACTCACCCAATAAATGCCCCACCAAATAGGCAATAGCACTAGCAACAACTGCCTTTAATGCATTGATCAATGAGTAGCGCTTACTATAAAGTAAATTCGTCATCGTAATAAATCTCCCTTAAGTGTAATGTAAACAGTATAGCGCTAAATATTGCACGGTTTTAGATGACAAGCAAAATGGTATTGTTATCATAAGCTTATTTTTTAGTGATAGGAATTAACATGAACCCAACTACAACGATACGTTCAGCGCTGTACGCTTTAAGCATCGTCGCTGCCAGTATTGGCGTGTTTATCTATTGGCAGATTAGCAGCTATCCACAAGCATTCAATAACATTGCCTTTGTTTTTGCGTATGCAGTGATGCTGATATTAATCAGCATGCCGCTTTTCGTCTCTGAAACCATCTCTGGATTTTTAAGTAAAAAGCCGCTAACAGGGAGCCTGTATTTTGCTGCGCGTTCACAGCGTTTACGCTTCATTGGGCTCTTATCGATGGTGCTTGCAGCGATTTTACTGATCATGGTAATCGCACGCATATCGGTGACAAGCTCAAGTCTTGTCTATACCAGTTTTTGGTATACAACGCATTCGGCAGAAAAAACACTGCATCTTATTGACAATTACACCTTACTGATTGGTATTACTTTTAGCGCCATTATCGTGATCATTATTGGCTTCTCACAGACACGCGAGCGTTTTTTAAAACTAAGCTCAGCATTTGCCACTCTTGGTCTTGCCTGTTTAATTGGCTTATTTATCATGAATGCGCTGACTTTTAACACTAGCCTTACAACGAGTGCTTTTTTCACACCTAATTTTCATTTACTGGCATCAATCGATGTCTGGGAATCAGCATTAAGCCTTTCACTCTTCTCAGGGCTCATTGGTTTAGGTGTTAACTCCGTACTTGGCATGTATTTCAATGCACAATGCTCTATTCGACGCTTTAGCTGGTCGTTTGTTATTGGCAGCATTATAACAGTCATCATCATTATGCTCATGCAAAGCCTATATACCAACAGCAGTCGATCCGCTTCTGATGTATTAGGTTTTCAATACGCTTATACACTCAACTTATTAGCCTTTGGTATGTTTTTCTTTTGTTTACTCACCACGGCTTTACTGCTTTGCCAAACCTTTAAGGGCTTAAACACATCCACCACAAAGCATAAGTGGTATGTTTATCTGCCGTTTTTTATCTTGCTTTTGGCTGCATCCATCATCTATCAACACGTATTAGCAGACAAAGTACACGAAGTCATTCAATCCGAGCTTATTATTAGCCTTATTCTTTTTATTGCTTATATTGAGATTCTCATTTTCGGCTGGATTTGCGATGCGCAGAAGTTAAGTTACCAATTACATAAAGCCACAAAAATCAAACTCTCTGCACTGTATAATTTAAGCTTGCGCCTGATTGCACCAAGTGCCATTCTGACAGTTTTTGCCCATAAAATATTAAGCATTTTTGTCACTATGCATTGGCTCTCCATCATTGGCATTTTTATTTTATCGCTTATTTTTACCGTCATTCTTGGTAGTTTTTTACATCGCAAGTTCCAGTAATCTGCTTGACCTTAAAAGCAATGACAATTATCCTCAACGACTTACTTGAAGATCAAATCACAAAAATGTTAACACTTAAGCAAATTCAACAGTTATCGGCAGATGACATCCAACAAAACAATCAAGTCATCATTGACCAACTAAGCTCCGATGTCGTTTTAATTAATCAAATTAGCCAATACATTATCCACAGTGGTGGTAAACGTTTGCGCCCATTATTACTGATGCTTGTCGCTCGCGCCCTTGATTATAAAGGGCAAAATCATACTAAAGCCGCGGCTATTATTGAGTTTATTCACACAGCCACATTATTGCATGATGATGTGGTTGATGAGTCTGAGTTGCGTCGTGGCAAAGAGACTGCCAACAATGTCTTTGGCAATGCCGCTTCAGTCCTAACGGGTGATTTTCTTTACTCGCGTGCCTTTCAGATGATGGTGGAGTTAAATCAAATGCAGATTATGCAGATCTTGGCAGATGCCACCAACAAAATCGCTGAAGGTGAAGTATTGCAACTATTAAACTGCAACAATCCAGATATTACTGAAGCGCAATATGTGCAAGTTATTTATTGCAAAACCGCAAAACTATTTGAAGCGGCTTGTGATGTTGCCAGTATTCTGGCAGATGCCAGTGACAGTGAGCAAAAAGCATTACATCAATATGGTGTGCATCTTGGTAATGCGTTTCAGATTGCAGATGACGTGCTTGATTATATTGCCGATAGTGAGACACTTGGCAAAAACATTGGCGATGATTTAGCCGAGGGCAAAACAACACTACCTGTGATTTATGCACTCAAAAATGCACAAACTGAAGATCAACAACTTATTCGTCAAGCGATTGAGCAAGGTCACCACCCTAAGATGGCAAAGATTATTGATATTATTAAGCATAGCGGTGCGATTGAGTATGCTGTTAGCAAAGCGCAACAAGCCGCTCAATCGGCGATTGATTCGCTAGATATACTCACTGAATCTAAATACAAAAATGCACTGATTGCACTAGCGCATATTGCCGTTGAACGTACACACTAACAGCTCAAAATTATGCCTTCTAAGTCTTTACGTGATAATTTCTGGCACTTATATCCATTAAAAGCATTAAATGATGCTGAATGGGAAGCGCTTTGCGATGGCTGTGGTTTATGTTGTCTACATAAACTTCAAGATGATGAAACCGATGAGATCTATTACACCAAAGTTGCCTGCAAGCTTTTAGATTGCAGCACCTGCCAATGCACAAATTACTCCAAGCGCAAACAACTGGTACCTGATTGTTTGCAACTGGATTTATATCACCTAAAGCATGCTCAACATTGGCTGCCTGAGACTTGCGCCTATAAGCGCCGTTATCATGGTAAAACCTTACCTGATTGGCATCCATTGATTACCAAAGATAAAAACAGCGTTCACAAGGCAAGCGCTTCAGCTTGCGATTTTGCCATTTCTGAGAATGACGTCCGTGGCGATTTGGAAGATTATTTGCTTACTAATTACGATTAAATAATGTAAAAAATGGATTAAATTATGATTGGACAACATAAATCAACACTAAACACACCCTGCCTTGTGATTGATAAAGATAAACTTGTACAAAACATCAATGACATGCAAGCTTTTGCCCTTAAACATCACAAATCTGTGCGCCCTCACGCCAAAACGCATAAATGTACTGAAATTGCCAAATTGCAAAGACAACAAGGCGCCATTGGCATATGTGTCACCAAGGTTAGTGAAGCACTTGTTTTGGCTGAGCATGGCATCACGGGGATTTTGATCACCTCCCCTGTCGTTACAGATAGTAAACTTAATATGCTAAGCAAGGTGTGCCAACTGGCACCAGATACCATGGTTGTTTGTGATTCATTTGCTAATGCTGAAGAATTAAACCAATTAGCTTTAAATCACTTAAAGCAAAATATGAATGTTATCGTTGATATCGATGCTGGCATTGGACGCACAGGTGTTTCTTTTGAGCATGCTGTAGCACTGGCACGACATATCCATGAATTATCACACCTGAATTTAAAAGGCATTCAATGCTATGCCGGTCATTTTCAACATATCACTGACTATAACAAACGCCAAGAGGCTTCTTCATTGCTGCTTAAAAAGACTGGAGAGATTAAAGCGCAAATTGAAGCACAAACAGGACTTAAAAACCTTATTCAAACGGGATCCGGTACGGGCACTTATGCCATAGACTGTAATATTCAATCCGTCACAGAAATTCAGCCTGGCTCATATACCGTAATGGATAAAGAGTATTTCGATATCGAATCAATCAACAGTTTCCTGCCAGCAATGACGCTTTTAAGCACAGTTATCAGTGCTAATCATGATACACATGTCACCGTTGATGCAGGACTTAAAGCGCTCTATAAAGATCCTACCAAACCACAGATTATTAGTCATGATAATCTTTATTATGACTGGGACTACTTTGGCGATGAGCATGGCAAAGTTACCGGCAAAGTGCTACCTAAGCTTGGAGACGTGATCGAAATGGTGGTACCACATTGTGATCCAACCATTAATTTATTTGATCAGTTTTATATTACAGAAAATGATATTGTTACCGATATCTGGTCAATTAATTTGCGTGGCAAAAGCCAATAACCATAAAATCAATCATAGCAATACATTCGCCCATAATCATCACGTAGGGGCGTATTGCATACGCCCATCAAAATAAACCAATATTCTATCAAGCCATAATAAATTTCCGACATTGACAAAACAAACATCACATTATAACATTGTTATAACTTCAATCATCAGGAGCAGTCATATGCAAACTAAATTAAGAGCGATTGGTAATAGTGTTGGTATAACCATTCCCGCAAGTGAATTAAAAACGCTATCTGCTCATATTGGCGACACTATTGAAATTAACATTGTCAAAGTGATCAAGACGCCACGATCAAGCTGGAATGACGCTAATTTATGGCAAAATGTAAGTCATGAGCCCCTGCACCTGAATGATCTAAGCAATAATGATTTTGATGAGAACGAATGGCAATGGTAGCTATCAAGCGATTTAGTGTCTGGGGTGTTGATCTGGATCCAACCAAAGGCAGCGAACAATCAGGTTTTAGACCTGTTTTGGTAATATCACCTGATGTTATGAATAATCATTTAAACACAGTGATTGTTGCACCAATGACAACTTCATTACGCGGCTGGCCTACACGTGTTCAAATAGAGCATCAAGCAAAAACAGGTGAAGTCGCACTTGATCAAATTAGAACAATTGACAAAATCCGTCTGAAAAAGAATATGGGCTTGCTTGAAACTAGATTTCATCGCAATATTTACAGCGTTCTTGCTGAAATATTTAGTAAATAATCAAGCGCCTGAATGAATGACTTTACTTAATAGATACTGTCTAACTGGAGTTACGGACTTTTTCCATTTCAACACCCCACCTCGCAAGCTCGGCACCCCTCTTGCAAAGAGGGGAATATAAAATAACCCTTGCCTAATTCCCCTCTTTGCAAGAGGGGTGGCAGCCGTAGGCTGACGGGGTGTTTATAAAATCATAGTTTTTTCTAAAGTGCGTAACTCCAGTGTCTAAGTACATTAATAATCTCTTGATTTGCTTCAGGCATAATTTCGGCATTGAGCTTATCAACACTCACCCATTTCCCCTCTTGCCCTTCTTGAGGCGCAATCTCTCCTTGATATTGCATGATCACAAAACAGTGAAGCTCAACGGATTTATGTTGATAGTGATGCGCCTTAACCAACAATGGTTCAAACTTCGTGACATCAATGCCAACCTCTTCTTTAAGCTCGCGCTTAAGTGCAGCATGTGGCGCCTCACTCGCTTCAAGTTTGCCGCCTGGGAACTCCCAAAGTCCGGCTAAATCCTGAGTAGATTTACGCCTAGTTAAAAAAACTTGATTTTTTTGGTCATTTAATATGACTCCAACAGCAACTTTGATTAAAATCATCGCTAATGAACAAACACTTAAATAAATCAAACATGTCGCATAGCTTAACAAAGCAATTTCTAATTGCCATGCCTAATTTGCAAGATAATGCATTTGAACGTTCTGTCATTGTCATGTACGAAGATAATGATAAGGGTGCCATGAGCTTTATGGGATTTGGTCATGCTTAAATTAATCGGACTTGATTATGGCAAGTCACGCATAGGGATTGCCAGTGGGCAGATGATTACTAAAACTGCTACACCCATTGCAACCATTGCCGCCAAACAAGGCGAACCTGAATGGCATGAGCTTGATAAGATTATTAAACAATGGCGCCCTAGTGATATTATTGTGGGACTTCCGATTGATGCTAAAGATCAAGAAACGAAGATCACTGAAGAAGCACGTGCCTTTGCACAAAAGGTTGAGCTTAGATATCAAAAGCCCGTGCATTTAATCTCAGAAACCTTCTCAACGCGTGAGGCGCGTTGGCGCCTAGAGGAAGTACAAAACAAATCTAACCGCCACCTTAAAGTCGATGCATTTGCCGCTTGTGTTATTTTGGAGACTTGGATGAACGAGCAGAGTTAAATCACTTACAGCAAGTTTATTTCTGATCTATACTGTTGAGCATATCTACAACATGGAGTTTAGTGTGACGATTTATAGCTTTCTCTCACATCACTTAATTATTGGCTCAATACAAAGCATCGCTATTGCGCTATTGATGTATTTTTTATATCGGTTTTTGCGGTGGTATTTTACACGGAAAATTGATAACACAACCAAGCTTAAACGCAAGCTTTCCCGCCTCCGTTATCTATTGATTGCCATTTTTGTCTTTTGCTTGGTTAAAATATGGATCAGTGATTTTAGTCACATTCTCACAGCATTAGGCTTGGTCGGTGCGGGTTTAGTGGTTGCCAATAAAGAAACCATTATGAATTTTATTGGCTCGTTTATTATCATGTGGCGCGATCTTTTTAGTGAGGGGGATTATATCGAAGTGCAAGGTCAAGAAGGGTATGTCTATCGCTTGGGACCTTTATATTACACATTAGCCGAATACCCGCCAAGTGACAAAAAGACCAAGGGCAAATACATTCGCATCCCGAATGCAACCGCCATTACTGGCATTATTATCAACTACTCACAACCTGCGGTTCCTTTTAAAGGTAAAATTCAATTTAAAGTGACTTATCAACAATATACACATCTTAAGATCACCGAGTTGAAAACCACGCTAGATAAAGAGCTTACTAACTATCTTAAGACACTGAATAAGTCACAATTAAACACACTGACATCAACAACAGTTAGTCTTTATGAGCAGCCGGATATTGATAAACCAGAGCTTATTGATATCACTATTAGTTATCAATGTTTATTTGAACATAAAAAATCACTGTCAACGCTCCTTAATACTTCTTTATTGCAAGCATTGACAGAAACTGATCAACGCAAAAGCATGTCAAAAGAATAGCCAAGCCAATAATAACTAAACAGCTTCCCTCAACATCTGTTGTATTCTATCCAAGCCAAGCTTAATTTCCTCAAAGCTTGGTCCAAAGCTTAAACGCACATATTTCTTTAAACGCGTATTTACGACTTTGCGACGTTGACCGGGGTTGACATCAAAGAACTCACCTGGCACACAGATCACTTTGTATTGTAATAAAGCTTTGAAAAATTTCATGCCATCAGCAAGACTCTCTGGCAGGTTCTCCAAAGAGGCAAAGCAGTAAAAACCACCCTCTGGCACTCTTGATAACACAAAGCCCATTTCCTTAAGACGTGATACCATGTAATCACGTTTTTTAACAAACTCACTCTGAATCGAATCCGCTTCTTGATCAGCATGTTTAAGATCCAACAATGGCACAACGGCCTTTTGTATCGCGTGTACCGCGCCACCGTCTAAAAATGACCCAGCTGAAGCAATACCCTCAATGACTTCTTTTGGACCCAATGTCCATGAAATACGTAATCCTGGATATCGCCAGTTTTTGGTCAACCCATCGACAATGAGAATATTGTCTTTTTCTACATCTTTGATATATGCAGCAGCACTTAATGTTTTTTGATTTTGATCATATAAATAATGTGAATAAAACTCATCAAAAATCATCGCACAACCAATCTTTTTTGCTGAATCAATCAATTGTTTTAACTCATCACCAATAATGATCTGTCCTGTTGGATTACATGGATTAGATAACAGCATTGCCCCCAAGCCCATATTAATCATTGCTTTTTCCATCTCATTAACATCAGGCTTAAAACCATCAGCAATGCGATAAGAAACCGGCATCGACACAAAGCCACCAAAGACATTTAATAACTCTTCGTAAGCAGTGTAATCTGGCAGGAAATGCCCAAGATTAATATTATTCATCGTCGCAGCGATCCGACAAAGCGCTGAGCGACCGCCCGACGAAATGGCGACATTTTCGTAAGTATATTGTGATTTTTTATCAAAGCGATAACGCTGGTTATATAGCTCAGCCACTGCTTTTCTAAGCTCAACATCACCTGCGACAGGGCTATACTCAGCTGAAATTTGATCTAATGAAATATCTTTTAAACGCGCAGGACTCTCTGGCATATCTCCGGTTTCAGGTGCGCCCTGCCCTAAATTAGACCACTCAGGATTACCATAATAAAAACCATGCGCTTGCGCCTTGGACATAACATAAATCACTCCAGTTTTCGGGACTTTTTTAAAACTGCTTTCCATTTAATTTCCTTTGTTTAAATGCTTTTCTAACCATTGTGTCAATTGCGCTACTTCATCTTTTTTCAGCCATAACCCAAGCTTACTGCGACGCCATAATAATGCATCAATATCACGCACCCATTCATGTTCAATCAAATATTCAACCTCTTTTTGGTAAAGGTTATAACCAAAACATATACCTAGATCATCATAGGATGTTGCATCTTTTAACACATCAATACTTTGCATACCATATGATGATGCCAAGCGATAACTGTGTTTGTCTTGAAGCCATGGATAAGCGGCATTTAGCTTCATCAAAATCTCAGCAAATGAGCTTGCCTCACCGCCTGGTGTTGCCACTTTATCCGTTGTACACGCCCTCATTTCTGGGAAAAAAGGAATTAACTTATCAACAACATGTTTGGATAAAGTGCGATACGTCGTAATCTTACCACCAAAGATTGATAATACCGGTAATTCACCCTGATCATCTTCAAGCTCTAGATGATATTCACGCGTGATTTTAGACGGATCCTTAGCATGATCATCATACAATGGACGCACACCAGCATAGCTCCAAATAATATCTTTTGGTGCAATTTTGCTTTTGAAATAACCATTGATCAGTTGACACAAATAATCAGTTTCTTCCTGACTAATGGCAATATCGCGTGGATCACCTTGATAATTAACATCCGTCGTGCCAATCAAGGTAAATTCATTATCATGTTCACTGGTGAAACCATATGGTAGCGCAAAGACAATCCGACCATCGGCATTTTGCAGGATATAGGCATGATCACCCTCGTACAACTTAGGCACGACAATATGACTGCCTTTGATCAGGCGCACTGCCGATTTAGAACTCGTTTCTAACACGTCATGAATAACATCCGCAACCCAAGGTCCTGCGGCATTAACAACGGCTTTAGCAAGCACAATTACTTCATCACCTTTGTCATTTACAAGTTTCGCTTGCCAGCTATTTTCTGCCTTCTTCACCTCTTTTAGCTTTTTCACCTTTTTCACCTCGACACATTGATATGGCATCAAGATTTTAGCGCCATGCGCTTTGGCCTGTTGTGCATTAAGCATCGTCATGCGCGCATCATCAATTCGACAATCAGAATAGGCAAAACCAACACTGAAATCATCAATCAGATTCTCACCTTCTAACGTGTTCACTAATGATATCTTTTGCGACTTTTTCAATGACATCTTACCCGCGAGAAAATCATATAAAAACATACCAATACGAATCATCCACACCGGACGCAAGTGCCTGGCATGCGGCAAAACAAAACGCAAAGGGTGGATAATGTGTGGCGCTTTCTTGAGTAATACTTCACGCTCTTTTAAGGCCTCTTTGACGAGCTTAAACTCATACTGTTCTAGATAACGTAACCCGCCATGCACAAGCTTACTACTGGCCGATGATGTCGCTGAAGCAAAGTCTTTTGCTTCACATAATGTAACATCTAAACCTCTTAATGCGGCATCAACAGCCACCCCTGTACCATTAACCCCGCCACCGATTACCAAAATATCGGTATGAATAACATTCTTTTCCTGCTTTTCTTGCTTTTCTTGTGCTTGCATGACTTTATTTTCACCGTTTAGGTTGAATACGCAGTTTGCTATTGTATACTCACCACGGTCTATTTTACAGCCTTTATTGCTTTAAGCCTAAGCCCGCACACCCTTCTGCACAATCATTTACAAACGGGATATAATTGTATCAACTTTGCTAAACCTTGCTAAAATTTTGTTATACTGTGCACGGTCATAGTCACTGGGAAATTGTGAGCAGGATTAAGTAGGAAGAATGATGAAAAACTCAAAACAGCGTTATTCAATCTGGATGCTATGTATTTTTATAAGTGCTTGCATCGTGCTGGTTATCCAAAGCACACTGATGATTAAAAGCTTATATAAAGATGTCATCGATCAAAAACATCATTATCGCGTGATTAAAGATTTAATCGCTATCCGTGACGCCATGGTAAAGCTCGATGCCAGTGAGCTTGAGCTTGCCATTCAAACTTATGAACAAATTACTCGAAACTCAGTATCTATTGAAGCACATTCGCATATCAGTGATCACCCAGAGCTACATACCTATGATCAGATGATTGAGTATTTTAAAGCACACAAACAACTCTCCTTTGATCAATACTATCCAAATGCTGATAAATGGGTATTTTTCAACTTCAAGCCCCACAACCCTTGGATTGATCCAGTGGTTATCATTGCCATTATATTGCGTTTTATTTTTATGTTTATGATCATTTATTTAATTATCTATAGCGGCTTAAAACTATTTAGACAATCCATTTATGAACTTGGCAATGGTAATAACAACAGATCATTCCTTGGCAAAACCAAGCACGCCTTAGAGCAAAAAGTCAAAGACCTTATCGCTGAGCGAACCATGATTCTTGCCACTCTTTTTCATGATATCAAAACACCGCTAGCGCGCGCCAAAGTACGTTTACAAACAGAGTATGAGCTTGATCAAGTGCCGGCTGATTTAGATGAGATTGATGAGCTTATTAAAGCTACTGTGAGTTACTATCAAGAAAGCACCCAAGATACGAGCTTTAAGATCAATACGATTTTCATGCGCCTTAAACAGCAACACCCTCAAAAAATCAGCATCAACACAACACAAGACTATATTGTGCACGGCAATGAGACGCTACTCTATCGCGCCTTTAGCAATATCACCAATAACGCGATTAAATATGCCAAGCATTGCAGCATTGACTGTGATGTAGTACAAAACAGGTTAGTGATACGTTTTCAAGACACAGGACCTGGTGTCCCTCAAGATAAAATCGATAAGCTTTTTCTCGCACACTATAAAAACTTACATAGCGAGCAAAACAGTCAAGGACACGGTTTGGGGCTTACCATTTGCAAGAAAATTATTGAACTACATAAAGGTGAAATCTCGGCAACATCTAATGAGCAAGGTCTATGTATTGCGGTGAAATTAATTGCCACTGAAGAAAATACTTCACCTTTATAAAGGGCATTTGCTACACTACTGAATAAGCTCCAAGCACCTGATGTTGTGTCTTATGACCAGACCTTACAAACAATTGCCTATTGGCTATTCAACGCTCCAAGAAATCAGAGAGAATAATGCGATCTACATTGATAAAACAAAGCATATTGCCAACTTGGTAAGCTCTGGAAAATACTATTTTTTATCGCGTCCACGCCGCTTTGGCAAAAGTCTGACAATTAATACATTGAAAGCACTTTTTGAAGGAAATAAATCATTGTAGGACTTACGCATTGATGACAGCGTGATTATGTGCTAGTTCCCCTGTATACTTACCAAAAATGGATGTTGATAGGCTTTAACCAAGCATGACAAGAGCAATAACACGACCACCAACAGCTCAATGT
>NZ_QLIQ01000026.1 GCF_003428165.1 Cysteiniphilum litorale
ACATTGAGCTGTTGGTGGTCGTGTTATTGCTCTTGTCATGCTTGGTTAAAGCCTATCAACATCCATTTTTGGTAAGTATACAGGGGAACTAGCACATAATCACGCTGTCATCAATGCGTAAGTCCTAGAGATTTATTTTGAGTTGCTAAGTGATATTGATAGCGCTGATTTTAAGGCGGGCGTGAAAAAACTGTTGAATCAAAGAGTTTACAACTCATTCCCAACGATTGCCGAGCTTCGCAATGCGTGCTTAATTGATGCCGATAGTCGCGCGATTATGGCATGGCAATCAGTTTACGATGCGATAGCGCGCTTTGGTGCATATGCTACGGTGGCATTTGACGATAAGGTTATCCATATGGCGCTAGGGGCTGTAGGTGGTTGGCATCATTTATGCTGCAGCACGATTCAGCAGTTGGAGTTTTTGAAGAAAGACTTTATGAAAGCCTATGTTAGCTATAGCAGAACACCAATGGAAACGAAACCATATTTCACAGGAATTTGTGACCGAGAAAACGGTTTAGCAACCATTAACAGCATTAGCTGTAGTTATCTCAGCGAATCAGAGGTCAACAAACAGCTTGCGTATGTCTCTGGCAACAAAGGCAGTGCTAAGCAAATTATGGCAGAGATAAGAAATAAAATTGCGCTTAAGGAAATCCAAGGAGGTGCAGCATGAGTTTTGAAGATGCTTTCAGAGGAGTTGTATCAGCGGAAGTTCAGCCAATCACACAAAATATTGAGCGATTAACCCAAATGGTTGAATATTTAGCTGACAAAGTTCAAAGGCTAGAAACAGCTAGGGGCACGACAGGAATCAAAAAAGAGCTTTTGTCGTTGCGTGATGTTGAAAACATTGTCGGGCGCAAGCAGTGCTGGATATACAAACAAATGCATGCAAACGCTTTTCCTGCGCAAATTTCAATGGGTAGTCGCGTATTTTGGAAACGCGAAGATATTGAACGATTTGTTGATATCACCAAAAAGGGTGAAGTGTATACAGTTAAAAATGGAACCACGGAGGGCTAAGCGATGTCTAAAAAGAGATTATGCGAAATATGTGGGCTAAATCCTGCGACAGTTCCTGACAGGGGTCGTCCCGGCAAATTAATTAATCGGGTATGCGGTAGATGTCATGGCTTGAGGCTAAAAGGAGATTTTCAACAAATTTTAGAATTACGCAAAGCGTGGAGGCTAAGCCATGAAAACAACTAATGCTATGTTGAAATACCGCACTAAGCGATTGATTGATATTGACCGTGAAGAGATTGAGGCGGCTGAGAACGTTAAAAGCGCTCATAAATCGCCTGTAAGCGACTTTTTTATAAAATACGTAGTTAGACAGCCAAAGGATGGTGTTCGTTCATTGGCGCCCTATTTACGTCGAAATGCGGGGTTGTGAAATGTTCGGAACAAAAGAATTTGATGCTGTACTTGTAGGTTTTGAAAACGCCATGCGCTATGGCGCCTTTAGATGTAGGTTAGACAGGGAGTCAAGAGAAGAAATGCGCGAGGGAAAAGGTAATTGGTACCAAGATGGTGAGGCTAATCAGTTGTTTAAGGCGTATATGCTTGGATATTCAAACGCCAAGAGCGTTTATCAGCAAAGTTAGGAGGGAATGGTATGCACCAATCACTAGAGATATTAAATCACTTAAAAGACAACGGCAGTATCACGCCACTTGAGGCACTGCACAAATATGGCTGTATGCGCCTTGGTGCGCGGATTTTTGAGCTACGCCAGAAAGGTTACCCGATTAAAACGGAGATTTCTGAGAGTAGCAAAAAGTATGCGGTTTATAAATTAGTTAAGGAGTAGTTATGACTATTGAAGAGTTTAAAAAGCAAAAGTGGACAGCTGAGATGTATTGTACATATTCAAACCCGCGCACGAAGGAACAAACTATGCACGCTGTTGCAACGGTTTGTTTTTCTGAATGTCTGGTTGGGCTGTGCGATCCAAACGTAGATGAATGTGAGCCTGAGGATATCCATTGGGTTAGATGTGAGAATGTTACTTTAGGTGTGACGGGGCGTGGCAGGACATGAAAGTTTTAAGCTTATTCGATGGTATTAGTTGCGCACAAGTCGCTCTAAACAGAGCGGGTATTGCTTGCTCAGAATACCATGCTAGCGAAGTTGATAGCCATGCAATCAAAGTAACACAGTCTAACTACCCGATGACTAAACAGCTTGGCTGTGTAACAACGGTTACTGCGCAGGACTATGATTTGATTGTTGGCGGCTCACCTTGCCAGGGCTTTAGCTTTGCGGGGAGACAGAAAAACTTTAATGACAACAGAAGTAAGTTGTTTTTTGAGTTTGCGAGAGTGCTTAAAGAAAATAAGCCGTGCTATTTTTTGTTTGAAAATGTCAACATGGAGCAGAAGCATCAAGACGTCATTACGCAAGAGCTAGGTGTTAAGCCTATCAAAATTAATAGTGCTCTGGTGAGTGCTCAAAATAGAGTTAGGCTTTATTGGACTAATATTCCTGCGGTAAAACAGCCAGGCGATAAAGGCATTGTATTAGCTGATATTGTCGGCTCTGGTTATGTGAAAGTAAGTAAAAAGCTTACGCCTAAAAACAATCAACTTAAAGCATCCTGTTTGACCGGTGGTGGTCACAGTGGCGGTAATCATAGTGATATGGATTTACTACTGGTGAATGGTAAAACAAGACGATACACACCAGAGGAATGCGAAGCTTTGCAAACATTACCGCGAGGATATACGGCATCAGTGAGCAATACACAACGCTACAAAGCACTAGGCAATGCTTTTACGGTTGACGTTATAGCGCATTTGTTTAGCGGTTTGCAGGGTTAATATGAGGGCTTTAATCACATTTTCTGAGTTCTCAGAGCTAAAGCAAGTTGTACTGCTTGCCTTAGTCTGTGAACAAAAGCAGACAGAATCAAAAAAGCAGGTGCTAACTCGAGTGCTTAAAGCCTTTGATGTGAGCGAGTTTGTCAAAGAAATGCTCAAGCGTGACGTGCTTGGGTTTGTTTAGCTGATGGATTGTGAAGTCAAGTTACACAAACTTGAGTGAAGCAGGTTGGTAATATTGACCTCACAACAAAAAAGGAATGCTTACGAATGAATGAACTTCAGAAAATAACAGACTGGAAGTATGTTACAACAGATAAAGCGAAGCATATATTTGCGCAGTTAGAAAAAGAGCTAGATACAAGTCTGGAGACGCAAAAAGTCTTAGACGACAAGCTATTCAAATTGCTCAGTTTCTCAATTGTTGCTATTCCAGCATTATTTACGGCTATGCAGTTCACAAAAGTATCGGCAGCGATTTTTATCATTGCGATAGGTTTCTTGGTTTGCATGTTGTTTTGTTTGCTTGGTGTGTATGCGCGCAAGTATCGAGCAAGAGCAGAAAAACCAAGTGATTATATGTGCACAGGCGTTATTGATGAACCCTACAGATTGTTTTTGTATGCGGATGCAATGAGCTTTCAAGCATCGATCTCAGAAAATATCAAATCTAATCAGAGTAAAAGCAAATGTTATAAATTGGCGATTGTCAGCCTATTTGTTGGGTTTTCTTTAAGTACACTTATTTTGGCGGTGGCATGCCTCTATCCCATCCATCTGGTACAGGTCTAGGGTTTGGGGCAGTCAAGTTTAAAGCCATAGTGAAAACTCCATTTTTAAGGTTAAGCAATGAGTATAACAAGAAACACAGCATTCACGAAAGCGCAGCAGCAGTTATTACAAAGTCAAACTTTATCAAGCATTACTTTGCACGCCAGCGGGGAGGTGGGGGCTGAGTGCGTCTTTAATGGGAAGCTTACTTTTTCCTCTTTAGACGCGCTTCAGGCTTGGCTTGATAACGAAGGTAATTTATTTATTTAAACTCTTGGGAGGGAGGCGATGAGTCAAGAAGTGCAGACCGTCAATAATCAGGTCACAGTTGTTACCGATGAGCAAATTGGCAAGTATCTGGAGTCAATGGGTAATGATTTAAATCCAGTACACAGAACACAATTTATTGAGCTTGCTAAGGCGTTTAATCTCAATCCGTTTACGAGGGAGATATATGGCGTCAAATATGGTGATAATTTCAATATTATCGTTGGCTATGAAGTTTATATAAAACGTGCTGAGCGTAGCGGTCAGTTAAATGGTTGGTATGCATGGACAGAAGGCAATTGCGAAATTAAAAGCAAAACCATCAAGCGCAGGAATAAAAAAACAGGTGAGTATTTTGACGTAACGGTTAATTATCCTGTTGGTGACATGGTGGCAAAGATTGAAATATATCGAAAAGATTGGGATAAGCCGTATAAGCACAAAGTGCACTTAAGTGAATATGCGCAGGAAAATGAAATGTGGGCATCAAAACCTAGAACAATGCTTGAAAAAGTCGTTATAGCACAAGGATTTAGGCGTGCATTTAGTGTTGAGCTTGGTGGCATGCCATATACGAAAGAGGAGTTACCACCGCCAAGTGAGCCAATCGATGTCACGCCACAGAATGAGCAGCCTAAGCAAAAACCAGCAACACATCCAACAGCAAATAAGATTTTCTCAAAATTGAAGTCTGAAGGGATGAACACTAAACAAATGCAGCAGTTTGCTGCATATGCAAAGCTTATATCTAGTGACGCAGATAGTTGTGCGCGCGTATTCAATAACTTTGCTGAGATATTAGAGCAATACAAAGAATCAAAGGTAATCGATCATGAAGCTATATGATATTAATCAAGAAATTATGCAGATTGTCTGCGAAGCAGTTGACGCTGAAACGGGTGAAGTAATTGCAGAACTAGATACCCAAAAGCTAACAGACCTTAAGATAGCGCGTAAGGAAAAAGTACTCAATTTGGGTAAATACATTAAAAATTTAGATGCTGAATTGACTGCTGTAAACAATGAAAAAACAAAGTTTTTGAAGTGGGAGCAATCGCTTAAAAAGCGTATTGAGTCGATTAAAACCTATCTGGCTAAAAACATGGCAGAGGGTGAGAAGTTCAAAGACGCGCAAATCATGGTGAGTTGGCGCATGCCAAGCGAGCAAGTGCATGTGTCTAACGTTGATATGCTGCCAGAGAAATACAAGCGTATCAGCGTTGATGCTAACAAGGTCGAGCTAAAGCGCGCGATTAAAAACGGTGAGGCAATTACTGGAGCTTGTTTGCAATATGGTGAGCCGAGTGTATTGATTAAGTAGGAAATGCAAATGTTTATCGTACTATTTTTAATTTTCTTAACCTTAAAAGTAATCGGTTTAATTGCATGGTCATGGTGGTGGGTATGCTCACCGCTTTTGATAGGCACAGTTTTTTACTTACTGGCAACGATGGCAATGCTAATGATTAGTGCAAAATTTCATAATGTTTGGAGGAATCTAGAGTGAAAAATTTAACCGTTTTGAATAATGATAAGTTAACGATGTCTAGCCGCGAGATTGCTGCTTTAGTAGAAAAAAGGCATGATAATGTTAAGCGCACTATAGACACATTGCTAGAGAAAAAACTTATTGGCTGTCCTCAAATTGAGGATGGGGAAAAGTCGGCTAATGGTGTGGTTGAAAAGGTTTACCTAATAGGCAAGCGCGACAGCTATGTCATAGTGGCTCAACTAAGCCCTGAGTTTACAGCTCGACTTGTTGACCGTTGGCAAGAGTTAGAAGCTAAATCACAATCAAACCTACCAAACTTTAGCAATCCGGCAGAAGCAGCTAGAGCTTGGGCGTTGCAATATGAGCAGAATCAAAGTTTGCTAATCGAAAACACCAAAAAAGATCAGTTAATAGGTGAATATAAGCCAAAGGCTGATTATGTCGATATGATTTTAAAGTCGACTTCATTGGTTACCATTACTCAGATTGCTAAAGATTACGGCAAAAGCGGTCGCGCTATGAATAAGCTGTTGAATGACTTGGGCATACAATATTACCAAAGTGGGCAGTGGCTACTGTACAGCAAGTATCACGCACAAGGCTATACACATTCCGAGACAATTAATATCAAACACAATAACGGTCTTGATGAAATCAAAATGACAACGAAGTGGACGCAGAAGGGGCGTTTATTTTTATATGACAGATTAAAAGCAGCAGCTGTTTTGCCTTTGATTGAACAGAAAGCAGCGTAGTTATGCAGTATGCGTTCACAACGGATTACCCGCCAAGTGTCAATAATCTTTATGTGACCACCAAAAGCGGTAAAAAGTGCTTATCAAAGCGACATGTAAAGTTTAGAAATCAGCTTTATTTTGATGCTGTTGAGCAATGCGGGCGTGTTATTAAGCCGATTACTGGTGATGCTAAGCTCATCGTTTTGCTTAGTCCACCGGATAACCGCGTCCGTGATGTTGATAACGCATTGAAGTCCTTATTTGATGGGATTAAGAAAGCGCGAATGATTAACGATGACAGTCAAATCAAAACGCTGTATGTGCGTATGTTAGCTAAAAAACGAGGTGGAAGTTGTAGCGTTAAAATTAAAGCAATAGGAGCTTCAGAGCATGATTGAGGTTGCAAAAAATCAAGAATGGAAAGCAGCGCGGATTATCGCAAAGATGGAAAAACAAGGAGAAATACAACCGCTGCAATGGCTCAAAATCCCTAATGCAGTGATTAAAAAATATTTCATGGTGATTAACAAAGAGAATGGGAAAAACGGGAATAACAGGAATCAACAGCATGCATAATCATAATATTGTTGCCACAACGGGCACTTACACCGGACAAGACGGACAAAAGAAATATATCAATAAAACGATTGGCAAAGTATTCCAAACGCAACATGGGATAAAGCTAAAGCTTGATGCAAGTTTCAATTTAGCGGCATTACAGCAAGCTGATGATGGTAGCGTATGGCTAGCGGTATTTCCACCGCGTGACAACACCCAACAGCAGGGAGTAAGCACTCAGTCGCAACCACAGCCAACTATGCAGCAGTTAAATGATTTTGATGACGATTCAATACCGTTTTAAGGGAGGAGTTAGGCAGATGTATACATATGACAACAAACAATTTAAGTCAAAGAAAATGCTTTTTTCACACTTGCGCGAGCAAGGCACTATTTCATGCTCACATGGCTATTTTCTTAAAGCTTTCTCAAAGAATTATTTAAACATTGAGCAAACGCTTGCGTACATTGGCAGCGCTTACACATTAAACAGGTCAGTCAAACATACCGATTTTACAGTCAATGATGTTTACTTTAAGAACATGCGCGAGTTTGAAATTCATTACAACTTGCCCGCTAACACACTGTCATCAATGAAGAATAAACGTAAAATCAGTACAAGCGAAGCCGCTAAAATTGCTTTGGAGTCACCAGAAGTCCAAAAGCAAATTGCCTATAAAAATTCACACACGGCTAAATTTCTACAGCTCAGGCTACCAACGACTAACTTTGTTTACCATTAATTGAATGACTGGAGTATCAGGAGGGTATTATGGAGGAGTTAACACTATCAGTAGGCTACAAAATGATTCGTAATGTGGTTGGCGAGAAATACGCTGATATCATTTACGATGTGGCGTGCACCAATAAGCGTAATAAAATCTACTTTCCGATGTATGCCAATAAATCCTGTGGTGCGCTTAAAAAAGTATTGCCGCATGATGTGCTTAGAAAGCTTTCTGATCACTTTGGCGGTCAAGCTATCTATGTGCGAAAAGATAATTTAAAGATTGATGACGCTAAGGAAAAAGAATGGGCGGCACGCACTCTAGCTAAAGCCGGAGCAACTGCCGATACCATCGCCAGAGTGCTAGGCGTGACTAAAAAGACGGTGCTTAATTGTTATGTTGAGCAGAGAGTAAAGCCCGTTGATAAGAGCGGTCAACGGCAGTTGTGTTTGTTTTGAATAGATGGTGTCGTAATGTTCTTTTTAAAAGATAAAAATTTTGCTACATTCTCACCTATAAAAGTTTTTTTGCAAAATGGAAGTGGTAGGGTGCAACAGGAGTTCGCAGAAAGCATAGATGATTTTGAGGTGGTATTTGGTGGCGCAAATACAATAGATGCTGAGATATTTTCCAAGTTGATTAAGGACACTATTGGCTTAGTTCGAGAGAGCGCAAAAGTGGTTGACCCTAGCTGTTTTGTTAGACTTGAGATTAAAGCAAATGAGCAAGGCAGCTTTAAAACAATCATTGACGTGATCACAAAATATATTCCTGATATACTAGCATGCACATCAATTGCAAATGAAGTTCTGCAAGGATTTGTCAACTTCCTCCAAATTAAAAAGCATTTGAAAGGCAGAAAAGCTAAGGATATTACCTATAATGATGAAAGTGCATTGATAAAAAATGCAGAGAATGCGGTCTTTGAGGTGCCTAAAAATATAGGTGAAGCGTTTTTTGAAAATAATAAAATTGATCAATTAACCATCCAGTTTATTAATAATGTCGCAAGCAGTGATCGTAGTCACGTGTCTGTGAGCACAAAGTCTCAAAATATTGAAATCGTTAGTAAAGATTACCACGAAATGTCCCAAGCAGTAGTTGAGAATGTTTATAACACTGTCAAGATGGAGCCATTAGAAGTAGAGTTAGCATTAAAAAAACCAGACCTTCTTGGCTCATCAAAGTGGGAGTTTGTTTATAATAATAAGAAAATTGAAGCAAGTGTTTTAGATAAGAAATTTATAGGGAAAGTGCAAGAAGGCGAGATTCGCCGCCTTTATGCAGGTGTTAAAGTTCCTTGTATAATGCAGATGGAATATGATTTGAATTCAAAAGGTGAGATTGTTGCAAATAGCGATAAATACACTGTTTTAGAGGTAACGGGTCATATTATTGAGCCCGAGAATAAAAAACAGTCTGAGTTGTTTTAGATAACCCTGATGTCTAAATGTTTATCAAAAGCACCCAAAGCCTGCTCGATTGCTTCAATCTTAGAGCGATAACGCAGATTGAATAGTCTATCTAAATTTGATGGCGCGATCCCTATTTTACTAGCAATGTCTGTTTTTTTAAGGTTAGACGCTAACCATTCGTTATAAAGATATACTTTGGCAGCCAGACCAACTGGTAAGGTAATGTAATCGACGCCAATATTTTGAGGTATTGGAATGGGCTTTTTATCTTCAATATAAAAATCAAAGGCAGAGACAAGCGCATCAGCTGCTTGGGTATGCAATTCTGTTAGCTTCTCAACAGTTGTCACTGCCTCGGGCACATCAGGGAATGTAACTAAGTACTCGCCGTTGCTATCTTCTTGAATATTAATATTATATTTCATCAGGTCACCTCGCATTATTTCAAATCTAGGTCTTTCTTTATTTTTTCAACCAACCCTTTACCGATTTCTTTTGCACCATGGTCAGGGAAGATGGTCTGGCGTCCATTTAAATATACTTTGAAATGGCTGCCTTTTGCTTTTTTGAATGTCGCGCCATTGTCTTTTAACCATTTTCTAAACTCACTGTACTTCATTCAATGACGCTCCGTGCTTGCTATATTTTTAGTTTATCAAAAATGATAAAAACGTCAAGGAAAAATTATCAAAAATGATAAATATTTCATGCTAAATAAATATAGGGTTAATATGGGGTGATTGGTCGACTACCCCATATTAAAACCCTTGTAGTGTATGGCTTTGCATTGCGTATGATAAAAGCGACAATCACTCTACATTTCATAAGACATTGCACAAACTGCTAGACAGTCACTTGCTACAATCCCTGATATCAAAGGCTTTAAGGTACTTCCGGAGGCTTGAAAGCGGGCAGGTTTGATACGCGCAGAAAACACTTTCTGCGTGGTTTTTTGAGTTTGGGGTTTAGGTTTAGTTACGGGGATTAGATGCCGACAATAATCAAGGGGAATATTGTTACACGACAGCAAGCAGCTGATACTTTTGGCTTTGACGTTATTACAATTGATAACTGGGTGAGGCGTGGTTGCCCATATGTTAAAAAAGGTGGACGTGGTAAAGCGTGGTCATTTAATACAGCGGATTTATTTAAGTGGCGTTTACAAGAAGAAGCACAAAGAAAAGCCAATAAATATGATGACTTACAAAATGGCGAGGAGCTTGACTTAAAGATTAAGATCGCACGTTTACGCTTAACCGATGCCCAAGCTGAAAACGAAGAAATCAAAGCGCGATTGGCATCTAGTAAAGCAATCGATGCTGAGCAGTTAGAGCATGCGTTGGCAGAAGTGCTAGGCATGATGCGCAATAAACTATTAGGTATTCCCGAACGTGTTGAAACCACGTTAGTAGGCGAAACCGATAAAGACGTGTTCAAAAAAATCCTCACTGCCGAGCTTAAAGATGCGATGTATGCCGCATGCGATGGTATTGATGAAACATTAGATAAACTAACCACAGGAGAACAGAATAATGATTGATATGAATGAAGAAAATGACTTGATTCCAAACATTGCCGAAATAAAAGAACGAGCGTATGTTGATGCTTTGCATCTTTCTGGCTTAAGGTATGCGTCCCTGAGTGGGCAGTTATATACGACAACAACTAAATTTACAGAACTGTTTAGATCAATATTATCTGAAAAAGACGCTGATAGAGAGATTCTAGTGGACTATGTTGAAACGCTACCGCGAGATGTTGCCGTGATGATTATTGGTGATTTACTTGTGACAGATGACATTACACACGCAGAATACCAAAGACTTGAAAGCATTATTTTTGACTAACGTGCTATCTGAACTAATCAAGCAAACCTTTGAACAGCACTTTAAGCCAGTTAAAGACATGGGCATTAGTGACTGGTCAGAGTCACATGTTTATTTGCCTGCGGGCACGTCTGCCGTGCCTGGCAGATGGCGCACTATTGAATACCAAAAAGGGGTGTTTGAGGCGATTGAAAATCCCAAGGTCAATAAGATTACCTTAATGTTTGGGGCACAGTTAGGTAAAACCTCAATACTTAACAACAGCTTGGGTTACTATATTCAACATCAACCAGAATCACAGATTGTGATGCAGCCGTCAGAGTCGGATGTTAAAACTTGGCTTGAAACAAAGTTCAACCCGATGGTAGACAACTGCCCAAGTATACGCGATTGCTTAGCAAAGCCGCGCGGACGTGAGGGCGTTAATAATCAAAAGATGAAATCCTATCATGGTGGCTTTTTAATGCTCAGTTGGTCAGGCTCACCCAATACCATGCGCGGACGTTCAGCACCGAAGATTTATGCCGATGAGGTTGACGGTTATGAGCGCACCAGTGAGGGGCATCCTGTTAATTTGTTGTGGCAACGTGCGGCAACCTTTGGCAGTAAGCGCAAGCTATTAATCACGAGCACACCAACGCACAAAGGTGCATCTTTTGTTGAGATGAGTTATCTATCAGGCGATCAGCGGCAATACTATGTGCCATGCCCGCATTGTGAGGAATATCAAACGCTTAAGTGGGCAAATGTTACATGGCACAGTGACAAAGGCAAGCATGATATACACAGCGCGCATTATACGTGTGAACATTGTGGCAGCTTAATCAATGATGGGCAAAAACTTGCGATGCTGCGTAAAGGGCAATGGCGGGCAAATATGGCGTTTACTGGGCATGCCAGTTTCCATTTAAACGAGCTGTACAGTCCGTTTAGAACCTTTGCTGATATTGTTGAATCGTTCTTAGAGAAAAAACAAACGGGTGATTTAAAAACCTTTGTTAATGTATCTCTTGCCGAAACGTGGGAGGAGGAAGGTGAGCAGGTCGAAGCAGGCAGTTTACTTGCCCGCGTTGAGCATTGGCAAGCCTTGCCAGAAGGTGTTGCTTTAATCACCGCAGGCATTGATGTGCAGCAGGATAGAATCGAGCTGCAAGCCGTTGGTTGGGGTGTAGATGAAGAGAGTTGGGTTATTGATTACAAAATCTTTCATGGTGAAACCAGTGAGGATGAGGTTTGGCGTGAGTTGACACAATTTCTAACTTGTAAGCGTTACTTACATGTTTGCGGTAAACAATTACCTATATCCTTTGCCTGTTTGGATACTGGTGGCACCAATAACATGACATCAAAAGCATATGACTATGTGCGCCATAGTCGAATTGGTTTGCCGTTTGCGATTAAGGGGCGCGGTGGTGAGCATCCCTTTGTATCCGCACCCAGTCGTAAGCGTGTGCCCAATAAAAAAGCCTTTGATTTATATAACATTGGCACCGATGAGGGCAAAAGTATTTTATACAATCGCTTAAAGCTCAGTGATAGCCAAGGCGCTAGCGTGATCCACTTTGATGCTAATATTTGTGATGAGCGCTATTTTGGGCAGTTGACCGCTGAAAAGCGTTTGCTGCGTTATCAAAAAGGATTCCCCAAATACGAATGGCACAATGTTGCCCCTGATAAGCGCAACGAGGCGTTAGATACCTATATCTACGCACTGGCTGCATTAAGAATTACGAATATTGATTTGAACTTAAAACTGCAGCAGTTATTGAAAGAAACAAAGAAGCTCAAGAAAGTGAGCACTAAAAAAGGCTATAAGCTTTAACAAGGGTAGACTTATCAAAGTGAGTATATTTATAAGCCTGTTTTTTTTGAGAACTCATTATCTAACTTTATACGATCGAGAAGTTCTTGCTCTTCTTTATCAGGAAGGCGATATTTATGAATAACGTCCATTGTATGTCGAATTTGTGAAATGTCAGATTCGATTTCACCTATGCTGCAACAGTTCTCAGATATTTGGTCATATGTGTCTGCAATATGGCTCAATAATTCAGTTTGCTTTTTTAGCATCTCAGCATTTTGACTTTGAAAATAACACAGCTGGTCTAAACTCTTG
This sequence comes from Cysteiniphilum litorale, assembly GCF_003428165.1. GTDB lineage: Bacteria > Pseudomonadota > Gammaproteobacteria > Francisellales > Francisellaceae > Caedibacter > Caedibacter litoralis. Next base: position 12,739 of record NZ_QLIQ01000026.1, read on the forward strand.
CGGATTTTGGAAAAACTATAAAATAGAGTAAAGATAAGAATTACGAGCAAATAGCTGATTTCATTTTCTACTAAGGAATTAAGAAAATTATGCAATATATCATACATGACGATAGCACCTCTTTGGTATTTGAAGCAAATTTTGAATTAAGAATAGATTTTAAAAATAAATTTTCAAACTTTTAGCTTGCTTTACTTCAAAACAATTTACACAAACTCTCTCTATCCCTACGCATACAATATCCTTATTAAAGATGGGGGTCTTATGCTTTTTATGGATATTGAAACAGAATTAGCGCAGAAATATGCTGAATTAGAGGGCATTCGCGCATCAATCAATAAAGCGATTAGTAATGCGCATATTGGCACATATAGCGCTGCGGGTAATTCGGTTACCTATCGCGAGATGAAAGACTTGCGTGCGGAAGAATCACGGCTTGTCTTTGCAATTAATCAGTTGGAGCTTATTCAGCAAGGTAAAAAAGCAAATAGCTTTATGTCAACAGGGTTTAGGGTGCGCTAATGGGGTTATTATCACTTTTTAAACAAGATAAAACAAAAGCACAGCATGCGCTGCAGCGCAAGACATACAACGTTATGCAAAAGCGGATGTATGAGGCAGCGCGCTCCAATCTGGTACGGGATATTTTCTCAGGTGGTGATATTGATGAGATGATTGAATCACAATCAAGCGCCATTTTGCGCCGTGCGCGTGAGGCGTATGCCAATAATGATTACGTCAAAGGCTATATTTCAATGGCGTGCACCAACATTATTGGGCACAAAGGCATTCGCATTCAGTGTAAAAGCAAGAGTGACGCGTTAAACAATAAGGTTGAGCTTAGCTTTTCTCGTTGGGCACGTCGTGGGCGCTGTGATGTCACTGGGCAGTTATCATTGATCGATGTGCAATTATCTTGCGTGCGTTCGTTGTTGCGTGATGGTGAGTTTTTTGTGCTTAAACACGTGATTGATGGGCAGTTGCAATTGCAATTAATTGACAGTGGGCGCATTGATGTGACCAAACGTGCAACATTAAGCAATGGTAATAAGGTGATTAATGGCGTTGAATTAAACCACTATGGCAAACCGCAAGCCTATTATTTAGTTGATGACGATGGCGCTGAAACGACACGCATTGCTGCTCAAAATGTCATTCATGGTTTTATTTCTGAATATATCGGACAAAAGCGGGGTATTTCAACGATTGCTACGGCGTTAATTCGCCTAGGGTTATTAAAAGAGTTTGAAACCGCAGCAGTGGACAATGCGCGAAGTAATGCCAAATCAATGGGCTTTTTCAAAAAGCCTGAAGGGGTGATTGATTATGAGCAGTTTGCCGATCGTGATGGGGAAGCCAGTGACGAGTTTAGTATTCAAACCTTAGACGATGCTGCGCGCTTTCACGTAATTGAAGCAGGTTACGATTTTACGGGATTTGATGCGCAATTCCCAAGCACCAACTTTGCCCCTTTTAAAGAGTCAATTTTAAAGGCGATTAGCTCAAGCTTAGGCTATGGCGTTAATTACATTAATCTGGGTAATGATCTAAAGGGTGTCAGTTATTCAAGTGCCAGACAAGGCTTGTTAAGCGAGCGCGATGCGTGGCGTATGCTGCAAACTTTGCTGATTGATACGTTGATGCGCCCAGTGTTTGAAAGTTGGTTAGAGGTTGAGTATGCCAGTGGTAGGTTGGGTAATATCAGCGTATTAAGTTTTGATAGTTTAATCGATAGCGTACGTTTTCAAACGCGCGCGTGGGCGTGGATTGATCCATTGAAAGATGCCAAGGGCACCACGGAAAGCATTAATAATCACACGATCAGTTTATCACAAGCCATTTTAGATGCCGGTGGTGATCCCGAGGATACCTTAAACCAGATTGCGATGGATAACGAACGCCTAAAAGAGCTCGGTATTGTCATGCAGAGTGTGCCTGATGACAATAATGAGATGAATATTCAAAAGCAGATAGAGGATGGAATAAGTAATGCAGAATTATATCAAGACGATTAAAGAAAGTGAGTGTTTGACGCGGGATTACTCGCTCAATGCCACGCATAGCAAGATAGATACTGAGAAACGTACCGTTGAGTTAAGTTTTTCAAGTAACACGCCCTATCAGCGCTGGCAAGATGCTAATGAAGTATTGGAGCATCGAGCGGGATCGATTGATTTATCACGCTTAAATAATAAAGGCGCACTATTGGTTAATCATGACTGGAATCGCCAAATTGGTGTGGTTGAGCATGCTTATATCGATGGCGATAAGGCGCGAGCGGTAGTGAAGTTCTCAAAACGTCAAGAAGCACAGGACTTTTTCCAAGATGTCCAAGATGGGATTATCGCCAATGTGTCGGTGGGTTATAAAGTTGATCAGGCAGAACCAGATCACAATAACAAAGCGGTACGCGTAACTAAGTGGCAGCCGTTTGAGATTTCATTGGTTAGTGTTCCGGCTGATGTCACGGTTGGCATTGGCAGAAACACAGCACAAAGTATTAATCAAGAAACTGCTAAGCTAGAGGCGGTTTTAAATCACATGACTACAACTAATCCTGAGGGGGAGAGAATGAGTAACGAAGTAAGTAATCTAAACCATGTAAATAAAGGGGATGTAACAGGGGTGAGTTCTGCAAAAGAAGCAGTACGCTCATTTGATGAGGGTATTAAAAACGAGCGTGAACGTGTTGCGCAAATCGGCAGCTTAGCACGTGAGTTTCAACAAGCAGACTTTGCCAGAAGCTATATCGATAATGGTGCAAGCTTTGAATCATTTCAAAAAGATTTACTGTTGCATGTACAGTCCACGCAAAGAGAACGATTAAGAACACTTGAGCAGCAAAGCCCGCAGGTTAATGCGGTGCAATCCTGTGCTAATAATATTGGCATGAGTGACAAAGAAACGCGTGAGTTTAGCTTAACTAAAGCGATGCGCGCGATGTCGCAGCCAATGAGTGCACAAGCGCGTGAAGATGCCAAGCTTGAGTTTGATGCCTCGGAAACGGCAAAGCGTAAAATGGGTATTTATGATGACTCTTTTGTTATCCCTACCGACGTTTTGCAACGTGATTTCACGGTTGCCGGAGGAGGTAACGCACTGGTGGGTACTGAGCTTAGGGCGTCAAGTTTTATTGATATGCTGCGCAATAAGTCAATTATGATGAGCATTGCGCAACGGTTATCAGGTTTGCGTGGTAACTTATCAATTCCACGCCAAACCCAAGGCTCCAATGTCTACTGGGTTGGTGAAAAAGAGGATGTAGGTGAAGGTAATATTGTCACCGATCAAATTCATTTATCACCTAAGCGCTTGGGTGCGTATTTGGAGGTGTCGCGTGAGTTAATTACCAATAGCTCACTTGATGCTGAGACCATGGTGCGTAATGATTTATTAGCAGCTTTGGCAACAGGTATTGATACTGCTGCTTTATATGGCACAGGACAAGATAAGCAACCACTTGGTTTAACAAAAACCAGTGGTATTGCGACCGTTGAATATGATGCAGCAAGCCCGTCATTGGCGGATTATATCGGCTTAGAAACGAGTATCGCGCTGCAAAATGCGGATGTTGCCAATATGCGTTATTTACTTAATCCAGCGCTAAGGGGTGCAGCTAAAACCACGCCAAGATTGCCAAACAGTGAAATGACCGTATGGGAGTCAGGCAATACCATTAATGGCTACAATGTCGAGGTAACCAATCAGATTGCAAATAATCAGGTGATTTTTGGTGACTTTAGTCAGCTGATTATTGGGCTGTGGGATGGTTTGCGTTTAACCGTTAACCCGTACGCTTTAGATAAGTCCGGTGGCATTCGTGTGGTCGTGATGCAAAGTGTTGATTTTGCGGTGCGTCGTCCGGAGTCGTTTGCGATTGCCAATAAAAAGGTTGTGGTGTAAGTAAATTCAAGGCAAGTAGGTGGGGCTTGTCTTGATAGCTATCTAATGAGGGGATTTAAAAAAATGAAAGCAGAATTATTACGATCGATTGTTGCCGCAGGTAAAGCGCGCAAGGTGGGTGATGTGGTGGAATTAAGCGAGCATGAGTTTGATTTTTTAGCAGCGCGTGGATTAGTTCAATTACATAATCCTAAAGAGCCAGAGCCAGAGCCAGAGCCAGAGCCAGAGCCAGAGCCAGAGCCAGAGCCAGAGCCAGAGCCAGAGCCAGAGCCAGAGCCAGAGCCAGAGCCAGAGCCAGAGCCAGAGCCAGAGCCAGAGCCAGAAAAGAAGAAAACATCAAAGAAAGCCAAAGCAGCTGATAAGTAATCTATGGCATTGTATTTGGATAATTTTGATTGCTTGTTTAATGATTTTGGTGAGCCTGCACGCATTGAGCGCACGGGTGAAAACTTAGTTGTTAAACATGACTTAATCGAGAGTTTACATGATTTGAGTCTAGCGAAATACAAGAACTGCTCAGGGGTGGCATGGCTTAAGTTTATTGATAAAAACAAAGTCGAGCGCCATGACATGCTGACTTTATTAAACAGTGCACAGACCTATCGCGTTGAGCATAAGATGCTTGATGGTGGTGGACTGGTCAAGTTGATTTTAAGCGATGCGGTGAATAATGAGTATATCGATTTCTAAAGCAGAGGCGTTTGCGCTTACGGATGCCATTGATGGCATCAAGGCAAGCGAGAAAGAGCTTGCTAATGCTTATCATCAATCGATGGGGCGTGCGGCAAATTACGCAAGTAAACGTGTGACGCGTGAAATAGCTAGCCGTTTAGATATTCCATTAAAGCTATTAAGAAAACGGCTGCTTGTTTTTAAGAAAGCCGATCATAAGGGTGCATGCAAGGTGTGGGCAGGCTTGAATGATTTGCCCTTAGATGCTTTAGGCAGACCCAAACGAAGTGGTGCTGATGTGATGGTTAAAGGGATTACTGCAAGTAATGCCTATATCACCAAAGCCGGACGTGTGCGCTTACGTGGCACAAGCGAGTTGGCAGTGCTATCAATTGATGAGTCAGCAGAAGATTTACTGCAGAAGCTGTTGCCTTACTATTTTTATTATTACTTTGAAAAAGAGTTCACGCAGTTGGTTAAATTTAAGTTTGGTGGGAACTAATGGAAAACAAAATACAAAACACGCGGGCATTAAGTGAGTATATCTTAGATGCCTTAAAAGCACATGAGTCACGGATTAATTGGCAGTTATATCCTGAGGTACAGACACTAAGTGGCGTTAAGCTACCGATTGCCCACTTGGAGCTGCAAAGCTTTGACTTAAGCCCGAAGATTACTACCGACTTGAATACAGTTACCTGCACATTTGCACTAAGATTATTATTTAATGATACACCACTTGGGCAGCTTAATATTCGTGATGCAGCGCTTGCGATGAGCACGTTTATTAATGGCAATTATTTTAACTGTGAGCAATTGGAAGCAGCGGGTGTCATCAGTAATCAACAGGATTTTTTTGCGCCAGAGGTCGATGGCTTTATCAGTTGGGAGATTCTGTTTTCGATTCCATTTTACTACGGTGATTCGGTGTATGAAGAAAATGGTACCTCGCCTGAGGTTGAGATAAATATAAATAATAATGTGGTATAGAGATGTCTGCTAATCAAATTAAGGAAGCCCATTCATGTTAAGACAGAAAGCATTACGCGTACTGGCATTATCGCAGGAAAACTGGCGTAATATCACCTTACCAATGGCTAAGTATGCTGTTGAACAAGCGCAAGAAGTTCTTGGCAATATAGCAGATGACGTAAAGCTAATAAACACGCAGGCGCTTGCTATGCTGTCCTTTTTGTCAGCGTCGCTAACAATGATTATTGCAGTACATGATTACTTTCATGTTAAGGTTTTAATCTGCATGATATCAGGCATTGCATTGAGTATGTTGTTGCTGTTAATAACGCTTTTGCCACGTGGGTTTATGGGTAAAGGCAGTTGTCCTGATAATATTCTGGATAGTGAAAGCTTGGCATATGATGAGCTTTATTTTTACAAATACCTTATCCATATCAATATGCGAGATGTCCAGTATGATTCAAATAAGCTTGCACGCAAAGCAATGTACTTTACAGGCGCTATTGTTACAATCGCCATAACTGCTATAAGCTGCGCTTTCTTGGTATGTTTACAGGTTGTTGGGGTGGTAAATTAGGTTGGGCAGGTATGGGCGTGTCCATGATGTCTATATTCCTAAATAAATGGGTAAGGTTATGAGCGATATTACACAACACCTCGTTGATATGCAACGGCGTTTAAATAACCTGATTCGGGTGGGGCTCGTCATTGAGACGAACCCCTCTCGTTTAAAAGTAAAAATAGGTGATAACACCAGTGGTTGGTTACCGTGGTTGACACAAAGAACCGGTGACTGCGTGACATGGTGGAAGCCGTCTGTTGGTGAGCAAGTGATGGTATTAAGCCCATCGGGTGAGCTAAACAATGGTGTGGTGTTACCTGCGATATACACTAAAAATCAGCCAACTTTAAACGCCAATGAACACATGACGGTTTATAAAGATGGCACCAAGGTGAGTTATGATTATGAGCAAAAGAAACTCTCAATAAATTGTGTTGGTGATGTTGAAGTCGTAGCGGCTAAGACGCTAATAGCAGATATTACTGGCGAGGTAACGGTTAAAGGTGCCAAGACACTAAGCATTGACTTTGTAGGCAATATTGATATTAAAACCCCTGCACAAGTTAGGATTGACGCACCTAATACGATCTGCACGGGTAATCTCATGGTGCAAGGTGGCTTAACCTATATGCAGGGTATGAGTGGGTTTAACCAAGGTGGCAGCACGACAGCAACCATTCAAGGTAAGGTTACCGTAACTGAGGATGTGATTGCTGGTGGCGTTTCCGTTAAAGGGCATACGCATATGGGTGACAGTGGTGGCAGTACGTCTGCGCCAGTGTAAAAGTTCTTAGGTTGAAAATAGGATGCTTTTAAGACTTTAGTTGATTCAGATTCTTTATAAGTAAATGATTTATCTTTGAAAATTGAGTATATTATTATACCTGCACCGAGCAAAGCTATAAAAATCCCTATAGGGAGTTGCTGACTTTTGAAAATTGGTATCCATTTGCTGCGTATTTCTATATCCATTGTTCTGTCATGATATGACCTTAAATACTTGATGCCGATCCTAAATATCAAAAATCCAATAATTAGGACAGCCAGATTGTATAAAGTGACGCTTAGAATTATGAATATACTTATCATTTTAAATTTCCTCCATGATTAATATCCTTATAATAACTATGCAAGCTCAACAGTATAGTGTAAATTTTCACGATTAATCACATCTTGCAAAGCTAAACGAATAAAGCTTTTAGGATTCATGCCGAGCGCTTTGGCAAAGCTAATAGCAAGCTTAATTCCCACAGGGCGTCGCCCGTGTTCAATGTCACACAGCTGCTGTTTGGAAATACCGATTTGCTTTGCAAAATCAGCTTGTGTAATTTCCTCACATTTACGTAAAGCAAGCAGTGTATTACCGATGGTTTCTGGCTCACCAATTAAGTTATCTAAGTATTTTATTGCATCAATATTCATGTTTGTTTACCTCATCGATTTCAATATAGTTTAGCTCAACTTTGCCATTATCATATTCGGTATAAATGGCGCGATAAGCTTTATTTAAACGGATTGATCGTTGACCTTTACGATTACCGTGCAAAGGCTCATCGTGGTAGCCAGGTGTTTTTCTTACTTCTAAAATGCCATATTCACCAACATCGTGCACCCATAGTCGAAGCTTTTTGATGATATGAGATGGAATTCTCTGTAAGTCTTTCTGAGCCTGTTTGCTAAGCTCAACTTTATACGTTTCCATCCATCGAATCCATTTATTGTAAGCTTTGCATGATTGTACTCATTTAATGGGTATTTGTCAAGTCGTAAGTTGTGAAGCGGCACAAACCTAACACGATTTAACGCTTATCCTTGCTGTATACCATCGGGGGAGGGTAAGCAATGCATGGGGTAGACCGCTATAGCGGGCGTGTGCTAGATGATGTCGAGCACGTTAAGCAATCAATCAAAGATATTTTAACCACACCAATAGGCACACGTGTGCAGTTGCGCGCGTATGGCAGTCGACTGTTTGAGTATATCGATAAGCCAATGAATAACGAAAATGTCATTCAGATTATTCTCGCGAGTGCCGAGGCAATTGATACATGGGAGCCACGGGTTAAGCTCACACGGGTATTGCCAACGGTGAGTGATAGCGGACGTTTAAACATTGACGTCGAGTTCACCTATCAGCCCAATGGCAAACCAGCGCAATTGCGCGGGGTTATGCTATGAGTGTTTTTAATCTGGCGAATCTGCCACTGCCTGCCTCAATTAGTGCGGTTGATTATGAAGCGAATTTTAATGCCTTACTGGATAAGTTTAAGGTGCTTATGCCTGAGTATGACGCCTATTTAGAATCTGACCCTGTGATTAAGATATTTGAGGCATGCGCTTATTTATTGACACTGAAGGATCAAGCGCGCAACGACCAAATCAAAGCCATACTGATTGCTTTTGCTAAGGGGGCTGATTTAGATAACTTAGGCGCACTATTAGCGGAAGCACGCCAAGAAAACGAGGAGGATGATCGCTTTAGAATACGCATTTTAACCGCTTTGGATAAAGCCAGTACCGCGGGTGCCGCGGAAGCCTATGAAGCATTAAGCTTAGAAGCTGACGCGCGTGTCGCTGATGTCAAAGCGTATGATGATATTACACAACCTGCTAAGGCATTTGTAACGATTCAATCGAATGTCAGTGACAATGGCGAAGCAGATAGCGCACTTATTACAGCGGTTACTGACTACCTAAACCATGAGGATCGAAAGCCATTAGGTGCGCAGGTGATTGTTAATAGTGTGGCTGCGTTAAATTATCAAATTGATGCAGTCGTCAAGTTTGATCAAACTGCTGATATTGAAACGGTTAAGCTGCATATGCTTGATGCCATTGCTGAGCTTGTAGCGCAAAAGCATAAAATCAATGCCGAGATTGCCTTGTCAGAAATTTATGCGCGCTTAAATATTGAAGGTGTTTCAGTGGTTGAGCAATTAAATGAACCTAAAGCCAATATCAAGGCGGGTAAACACCAAGCACCCTTTTGTACAAGTGTTAATATTGTCGAGGCGAGCACATGAGTTTATTGCCACCTAATAGTAGTGATTTAGAAAAGGCAATTGTTGGTGCGTTTCAATCAGTGCTTGATAGCAAGGACTTATTAATCCAGACACTATGGAATGCCGATTTGTGCCCGTATGAGTTTTTGCCTTATCTGGCAAGCGCTTTGAGTGTCGATTTTGCGATTTATAACCAATTAATCGAAGCAGAAAAGCGCGAGTATATTAAAAAATCAATTGAAATCCATCGCAAAAAAGGTTCATTAGGCGCACTTAAAAAAGCCTTAAACATTGCTGATTATGACATCAAAGTCAACGAATGGTATGAGTATAACGGCACACCACATACGATTAAAGTCGATATTACTAAACAATCATCTGGTGCTTTTAACATTGATTTAATCAATAACACCATTAACGCCAATAAAAATGTCCAAACTGCCCGCGTATTATCGGTTAAAAATGAAGTGAGCAATAGCATCACACTGGGCAATGGTAACAGGGTAACCTTGCGCCAAGGTGTACCGTTTAATAAAGCCTATGCATTTATCGGTTGTATTACCTTGGTGTGTTTACGGTTTAAATAAAGTAAAGAAAAAAGAGGAAAGAAAATGCCACAGTTAATGTTAACCGAAAGCGCTCTTGCTAAATTAGCAACGGCACAACAAACGGGTGTGCAGATAAAATTAGGGCAGTTTGAGGTCACCAATAGTCTTGACGCGAGCCTTGAAGCAACAGGGGACTGTCTTTACAAGGGCGGCATTTCAAGTATTGCTAATGAAAATGCGACGACTTTGCGCGTAAAGTGTTTAATGCCAGCAGGGCTTAATGTCAATGACGTTGTGCAAAAGTGCTATGTTTATGATGAGCAAAACGATGTCTTTGCCTATGGTTTGATTAATAGCTTTAAATACACACAATCAGCAAATATTGAGGCTGAGATTAATATTTATCTCACCTTTAGCGAGGCGGGCAGCGTGTCTTTAACGGTGCCGTCAGATAGTTTTGTGGATTATAAAACGTTTAATGAGCATAAGCATGATGAGCGCTACTATCAAAAAACGGAAGTTGATAACAAGGCTTATGGTTATCCTTACTGGCGATTGTCACGCAATCAGCTAGGCACCATAACCAATGGCGCATTAGATCATTTTGTTATTAATCCGAATATTACCATCAGTTTTGAAGTTTATAAAACGATTCATTCAGATGTGCCGTGGGCAGATCGTGACGCTGAAGAGCAAGAAATATTAACGGCTATGGGGCGTTATGGTCAGCGTTATTTTGCGCCTAGTTATTTTCATGTTGTCCGCATTAGGTGGAGCGGTGCAATACCTGAAGATTGGAGTGCAGGCAAATACTGGCTTTTTTATCAATATATAAATTATCACAATATTATCACCAGTGCATGTTATGCCAAATTAATCAGTGGAGATGTTTCAGGATATGCCTTTGAAAATATTAGTAGTACGTGGGGCTTGTGTGGTGGCACCATGGATTTACAAGGCACGTCTTATACGCACCCACATCCGTACTCAGAAACACAATCAGGTGAGGTTTTATTTTGCATGCTTGCCAATGTGGCAGGCTGCTTTCCATTAGATAGAAATAATCCAAAGTGGGGCTATTTGCCCTATTTAGAACGTTTAGAAGATTAATTGTATTTTCAATCATGAGGTAATCATATGATGAATATTATCCCAAGTGTTACCTTGCGTAATGCTGATGTATTAAAGAGCGTCCCCGTTGATCAATTAGAGCAACTGGATATTAGCGCTGAAGAAGAGATGCGCATTAAATTATACGTACGCAAAGAAGAAACGATTACACGCATCTTGGCGTTCACAAAGCAAGTCAGACAATTGCTGTCCAATCATTCAGAAGCTGAAAGAATGGTGGGTTGGGTAGAAAAAGAAAAGCGCGCAAGGCGAGTACTAGATGGTGTTGCTAGTGATGCAGATAAACAGCAGCTGACCATTGAAGCGAGTAAACGTGGCTTTGGTGAGACGATAGAACAGCTTGCGCAAAGACAAATCGAGTTGGCGGATATTCTAGCACTGCAAAACGCCGAACTTGACGGGTTAGAAACTAAGGCAATTGATTCGGTTCAACACGCTAAAGATATTGCAGAAGTTGAAGCACTTCTTGAGCAATTTAAGACTGAAGCGGAAGAGAGCTTAAAAAATATTAAAACCTATGGTGAGGCTTAATTATGATTGTCAAGTTACATTTCATCAGACGCAATAGCTTAATGTCACATGCGGTGCGTTTGATGACGGCATCAAAATACTCACACTGTGAAATTGAGATTGACGGCATGTGCTATGGTGCCAAAGCATTTAAAGGCGTGTATAAGCAGCCAGTGCGCGAGCTGTTTGAAAACGAAGATGTGATTGAAACATGGACGTTTGCCAATCCGAGCTTTTGGCGTGCTGCTAACCTGCGAGACTGGCTTGAGGCGCAAGTTGGTAAAAGTTATGACTATCTGCCTGCGTTGGCTTTGGGGTTTTTACGCAAGAACTGGGCGAATAATGAAGACAAGTGGTTTTGTTCAGAGTTAATTGACGCAGGCTTCAAACGTGTCGGTATGCCATTGACCAATAAGGATTACATGCCGTATCGCTTAACACCCAATGACTTGCGTCCGAGTAATCGCTTGCGTTACTTGTCATTAGAGAAATCAACGTCAAAGCCTTTTTGGAGTAGGTTTGTGCGCTTTTTTGTTTAATCACCATTTGCCAGCAATTGGCACAATCTCAATCAATTATTAGCACTACACTAGGAATCAAACGAGGGGGAGGATTAATAGTTTGAATGTTGTTAAGGGGATTTTGAGTGCACTGCCAAGTGTGATTATTTTATTTTTTGTGTTAGGTGGTGCGTATTACTTAAATAGTAAGCTCGACAAGATGAATGACATGTGGCTATCAGCTAATCAGGTGACAGTGAAAAATCAGCAAGCACAGATTAAAATTAACCGCATATTTGGCAAGCAGATGGATGATTTTACCAGCTATATTCATGGCTTACCTGAAGAGAAGCGCAAACCATGGCTTGAAACATATAGCGAAGAAGTGCAAAAGATGTTGTTCACGCCACCCAAGGGCTTAAAAAACCAAAGCGGTGAGAAGTGATGCGGTTATTTTTAGCTATTTTCACCATCATTGTGACAATTTTTATCAATGGTTGCTCGTTGTTTCCTGCTGCACGTGTTTCTGGACATATTCCACCGGAGTTAATGGAGCAGCGCTTGGTATATGGCTGTAGCAGCATTCAAAACGAATTAAAGCTTGCAACATGCTATTTAAAAACCCGTGAAGCGCTGTATTTGGCGAATCAGGATAAGCAGGATTTAGCTGAGTTAGATCGCATTTGGAGTAATTAATTAAGTTATTAAAAGAGCAAAAGGTAAAAGGGGGAGTTATGAGTTTTTACCATGGGGTTGAAGTTGTTGAGATTGATGGCGGTGCGCGCCCGATTCAAACGGTTAAATCGAGTGTTATCGGTTTAATTGGTACGGCACCAGATGCTGATAGTACCGCATTTCCGTTAAACGTGCCAGTGTTGATTGCAGGCAACCGGACAGAGGCGGCAAAGCTTGGCAGTAATGGTACATTGCCAGATGCAATTGATGGCATCTTTGACCAAATCGGGGCAATGGTGATCGTCGTGCGTGTTGAGCATTCAGATGACAACGCACAAATGCTTACTAATGTTCAAGGCGGTATTGATGCAACGACAGGCGCACGCACTGGGGTGCAGGCGTTTTTAGATGCGGGATCAAAGTTGGGGTTAACGCCACGCATTTTAATCGCGCCACAGTTTAGTAATGAAGTGGGTATTGTGCAGGAATTAATGGGGATTGCTGAGCGCTTAAAGGCAGTGATTATTGCCGAAGCCCCAAGCACCACAGATACTGCTGCAATTGCCTACCAGAAAAACTTTGGTTCGGCGCGTGTTTATGTCATCGATCCACGGGTGATGGTGCTAGCCAATGGTGTCGAGGTGGCTAAGCCCGCCTCGCCACGTGTTGCGGGGTTAATGGCACGCATTGATAAGACATACGGTTGGCACTACTCACCATCGAATCACGAGATTTATGGTGTAACAGGTACGGAACGTCCGATTGATTTCGAGTTAAATGGTGAGTGTCGTGCGAATTACTTAAACGAAAACAAGATATCGACGATCATTAATCAAAGTGGTTTTAGGCTGTGGGGTAATTTAACCTGCTCAAATGATCCCAAGTGGCAGTTTTTAAGTGTGCGCAGAACGGCGGACATGTTAAACGAATCATTGCTCTATGCGCATAACTGGGCAGTGGATCGCGGGATTAGCAAGACCTTTGTTGATGACATTGTGATGAGTGTTAACGGCTTTTTGCGCTCGCTTGTCGCGCAGGGTCGCATCTTGGGTGGCAAATGCTGGGCTGATCCCGAGTTAAACAGTGAGAATGAGATTGCAAACGGTCATATTACGTTTAGCTTTGATTTCACCCCTGTTTATCCAAGCCAACATATCACGTTTAATAGTCATCTAGTGAATGACTATATCAGCGAAATATTTTAATCAATCAGCACAGTAGGAGCTTAGCATTATGTTTAACAATATTTTAATTAACTTTGGTGTGTATCTGGATGGCATTGCCTACTTAGGCACGGCTAGTGAGGTGCAGTTACCTAATCTTGCAATTAAGACCGAAGAGTGGACAGCCGCAGGCATGTCTGGAACGGTTAAAGTTGATACGGGTAAAATGGAAGCGATGGAGTCGGTGATTAAGTTCAAAGGCTTACAAACCGACCCCATTAAAGTCATTGGTAATAAAGAAGCGCCGCTGATTATTCGTGGCAGCTTACGCAACAAAGATGGCACCGAAAAGAAACTCACTGTTGAGATGCGCGGGTTGGTGACCAGTTATGACAATGGCACGATTAATGCCGAGTCAACGGGAGAAACCTCGCTCACCTTGTCTGTCAGTTATTACCGCTTTAATGCTGATGGTGAGGACTTGGTGGAAATCGACCCGATTAATAACGTACGTAGTTTAAATGGTACGAATCAGCTTGAAGGCGTATTAGCCAATATTTCAAATTAAGAAATTAAAAAAATTAAAAAGCAAGATGTGAACAACAAGGACAAAAACATGAAAGTTACGTTGAGAAATAAAGTCAAACTGACCAGTGGTGAGCAAACGAATGTTATCCACTTTCGTGAGCCGACGCGCGGCGATTTAAAGGCAGTGGCGAATATCGATAATGATATTGCCAAAGAAGATATGTTAATCAGTCGGCTAACGGGTATATCCATTGCCTCACTTGATGATGTAGTGATGGCAGACAGTGCCAAGTTGCAGCAGGGATTAAGTGAGATTACGGACGCTGACTATGACCCAAAGCCTATAACGAATTAATCTTTGTTGTGGCAACACAAACCGGTTGGCAGATCAGTGAGCTAGACAAACTGCCACTGTCTGAGTTAATCAGTTATTACCAGTATGCAGTGGATTGGATAAAAGCAAAAAGCGGGTTAGATAAGTAAAAATGAGCAATTGGAATAAAAAGGTTAGCCTTGAGTTAGGTGGTAGCATTAACCCAAGCTTTAGCAGGGCAACTGATGATGCAGCTAAAAGCTTAGGCATGCTTGGCAGAAAAGAGAAAGCCTTAAAAGACAATAAGGCGCTTATCGGTAAGCTGCAAGCTGATCAAGCGGCGATTGCGAAAACCAATACTGCTTATAAAACACAAGTTGCCGAGCTTAAAGCTTTACAGCGTGCCTACAATGCCGCAGGTGGGCAAGATGCTACACTCTCTGCCAAGATTTCCAAGAAGCAGCAACAGGTTAATAAAACCAATGCTAAATTAAGCGAGCAGCGCAAAGGTTTGCAGAATTTAGGCACCAGTCTTAAAAAAGCAGGCATTGATACGGCAAATCTCACAAGCGAAGAAAAACGCCTGCAAATGCAACTGGAGAAAACACAAAAGCATGCCAAGTTAAAAGGCAAAACACTGTCGACCTTGGGCAGTGGCGTAAGCAAGTTAAAATATGCAGCCCTTGGTGCGACAGCTGCGATTGGGGCGATGGGTGCGGCTGCGATGAAATCGGTTAATAGCTTTGCCGAGCATGGCGACAATGTTGCCAAAACAGCGGACAAGTTAAACGTTAGTACCACCTCATTACAAGAAATGCGCTATGCCGCTGAGCGTGCTGGGTTATCGACAGATAAACTAGATAAATCACTCGAGTTTATGCAGAAGAATGTTGTTGATGCAGCCCAAGGCACAGGTGAGGCAAAAGATGCACTGAATCAACTGGGGTTAAGTGCTGATGAGCTTAAATCCTTAAAGCCCGATCAAGCACTTGGTTTAATTGCTGATCGCATGAAAGGGGTGACGAATAATCAAGAGCGCTTACGCATGGCAACTCGCATCTTTGGACGCGAGGGTGCAGGTATGGTTAACATGCTCAGAGATGGCTCCAAAGGTTTAAAAGAGATGGGAGCAGAAGCCAATCGCGTCGGTTATGTTCTTAATGAAAAGTCACTGCGCGCAGCTGAGGCGAATCGCGATGCTTATTTAAATATGACAACCAGTATCAAAGGCATGTGGTTTTCAATCGGCAATGAGCTAATGCCAAAACTGACAGAAATGTTTAGTAAACTCACGGATTGGATTGCGGAAAATCGTGGGCAAATTGGTGAGTGGGTTAAAAGCTTTAGCAGTATGATAAGCTCAGTTTTCAGTGGTATTAAGACAATAGGCAGTTTTATCCAATCAACGATTGGACTAGATAATGCGTTCAAAATAGTCGGTGGTACTATTGCGTTTAGTCTGGTTAATAAAATAGTTAATCTTGGCTCAGTCATTAAAGGGCTTGGCATGACCTTTAAGCTTGTGAGTAAGTTATTTTTAACCAATCCTATTGGTTTGGCAATTACAGGCATTGCTACAGCAGCGCTACTGATCTATAAATATTGGGAGCCGATAAAGGATTTCTTTGCCGAATTATGGGATGGCATCAAAAGCATATTCAACAGTGCGATTGATTTTATTGCAAAGTTATTCGAGCCACAGGTTAAAATGATTAAATGGGTTGCCGAAAAAGCTACTTCAGTGGCTAAATTTTTTGGATTCGGTGGAAGTGAAAAGGAGGATAAAGGTAATAAAACCAAGGAAATCTCAAGTAAAAAATCACTTGTTAGTATAAAAGAGTCAAACTTTGACCCAGATGCTGAAAATAAAATTGATTGGAATAAGCATAAGCCTTTAAAGATTGAGGATTTCAGACAGTTAAAGCAGCAGGTTCAAACTGCCAATCAACAAACCAATAACCATAATAGAACCAATAATGTCACCATTACCAATCAAGTCACTGTGCAAGGCAATGGCGATAAAAACACCTTGATGCAAGGTATAGAACAGGCAACACAAAAAGCATTGTATGATTTTAATCTAGGAGGTGTGTAGATGGCATTTATTCCATTGGTGTTGGGCGCTTTACCATTTAGCGTCAACACGGCAACCTATAACAAAATAAGCAAAAGCTACTCAAGCAACTGGGCAACACAAGAGCGGGTTAATAACAGCCCTGCATTACAAAACACGGGTGACCAGTCGGAGACGATGACTATATCGGGTGTGACTTTCCCGCATGATAACTTTGGAGCAAAAGGTGCCTTAATGGCATTGCGTGAGTTGGCAGCAAGTCAGGAAAGCAAGTTCTTGTTTGATTTAGATGGCTTTATCTATGGCAAGTGGGCAATAACCAATATTCAGCAGGAGGATACCAATAACAGTAACACAAGTTATAGTGTCAGTCTGGCACGTTATCCAGAGTCCAGTGCAATTGATCAGGCAAAGGCGTATGTCAAAGGAGCCGGAAATGGCTAAATACATCACCAAAAACGGCGATATGCTCGATTATATCTGCTATCAATACTACGGCACGACAGAGATTACAAGCAAAGTGCTTGAGGCAAATCGTGAGCTTGCGAAGCTTGGCGCTGTTTTGCCTGCAGGCATCAGTATTGAATTACCTGAGATTGAAAAACCAACGGCAAAGCGTAAGGTGACGTTATGGTAATTGATTATCAAATCTTAGCCGATAATAAAGATATTACTGAGAAGATAAAGGCGGCACTGGTGAGTCTAACGATAACTGACACAACAGGCGACCATGCGGATGGCTTAAGCCTGCGATTAGCTGATTACACTGACTCGTTAAAGTTTCCTGAATCAAGTGCCAAGCTTAACGTGCATTTGGGCTATAAAGATAATTTGCATGATTTTGGTTTTTTCTTTGTTGATACGATGAGCTACAGCTATCCACCGAGTGTCTTAAGCTTAAATGCCAACAGCGTGCCCTTTGCTGCATCCAATACATATAAAGCCATGCAAACGCAACAAACGCGCTCATTTGATAACACCACCGTGCAAGGTTTAGTTGAGCAGATTGCCAAAGAGCATGGCTTAGAATCCTCAGTTACACCAGAAATAGGCAAAATTACTATTGAGCACATCGACCAAACCGATGAGGGCAATATCGGCTTTTTGTATCGGGTGGTCAGACAATACGGCGGCACCTTAAAACCAACGCATACCAAACTCGTTGTTTTAGATGCCAAGGGTAAGAATGCCAACAATGAAGATATGCCAACCGTCACCTTGGATTTAAAAGAGATTTCACAGCTAAGCTATAGCAGCAAAAAAGAAGCCAAGTTCAGAAGTGTCACTGCTAAATATCATGATGTTGATACTGCTGAAACCAAAAAAATCACAATGGGTAATGGGCAACCTGAATTTTTATTATCCTACACCTACGAAAACGAGACAGCGGCAAAGGCGATGGCTAAGAAGGTATTAGATGGTTATTCACTTGATACCGATTCGATTAATATCACCACGGTGGGCAATCCAGCGATTATTGCGGGTGTTCCAATTGAAATTAAAGGATTACGTGAGGATATTCCACAGGAATGGTATGTCAAAACGGCAACGCACTCGTTAAGCAAGCAGGGCTATCAAACCAGCGCGCAATTGACGCTACAATCAGCAATAGAGTGATGCTACCGACATTGATGTCGGTACCAAAAAATAAACAAGTTAGCTTAGAAGTCAAAAAGATTGTGTAAGCAAAAACAAAATATTTACACAAACTCGCTGTTGGTTTTGCTGCAAACTGTCAACGCTTGCATTGATTTTGCATTTTGTTCCCGTGCAAGCATCACTATGGTGCTGTCAGACGTGTCGGCATCATTCTACGCTTAAATATTTGACGGTATTTTTGACGGTATCGTAAAATTTATTTTATCCTTTAAATGGTGTTGTATGTGTTGATATATATGGGTTTGAGTAATGCTGAAAATAATTGATTCTGGCGGAGGGGAAGAGATTCGAACTCTCGATACGCGTTAACGTATACACGCTTTCCAGGCGTGCTCCTTCAACCACTCGGACACCCCTCCAGAAAATTAACTTGTTCAACTCGTGGTTGATTTGTTACTAAACTCGATCATCGTGATCTTGTTAAGTAACCCAGCCTTTCGCTCCTGCTATAGGCGCTCATTAGCTCGCAGCTCGAGGGTCTAACTCGGACACCCCTTACAGAAACTTCATTAAGCTAATACTGTATAAAAGCATGTGCATCCTAGCAAAGTCGATCCTAGAAAGCAAGGCGCTTGACATCTTAAAATATCACGGTAAAGTCGGCGCAAATTAATTTTATCTCGCATCTTAAAATGCATAAAAATACAAACTACTCATTACGTGCGTGGCTTTCGATGTTTGCCGCAGCACTTTTCTTTTTTTATTGGTTTATTCAGTTATCACTTAATAACACGCTAATTGACTATTATATTGCGCGTTACCAAATCGGTTCATATGGTTTATTTACGTCGATGTACTTGATTGGTAATGTACTGATGTTTATTCCAGCAGGCGTAATTTTGGATCGTTATAATAGCAAAAGAGTAATTGTGTCGGCACTTATTGTAATGTTGATTAGTGTGGCAATCATGACATTTGTCAGTAATCAGTTTATTGCTTACGCCTGTATGCTATTAGTCGGATTTGGCGGTGCTTTTACCTTATTATCATGTGTGCGTGTGGCAACGAGCTGGTTTGAGCATGGACGAGTCGGGTTCCCCATCAGTATGGCGATTACGATTGCCTTTTTAGGAAGTTACTTAGGAAATGCCGGTGGGCATGCGCTGTTGGTATATTCTGGCTCTGGTCAGGTCGTGCAAATCACTAATATTGTTATGGGGCTCGTGATTATTGTCTTGGCATTACTGCTGATTCAAAAGAAACCACAGAGAAATGAGCAAAATGAGCAAAATAATGAAGCGCAACAGTCAATTTGGCGTGCGTTTAAAAATTTACGTTATGTGGTGAACAAAAAACAAAACTGGCTAGCGGCACTTTATATTTCATTGATGAATTTCCCTGTGATGATTCTAGAATTTAGTTTTGGGCAGGCGTTTTTAAGGCATAGCTTTAGCATAAGCGCACAAGATGCGGCGATGATTGCGGGGATCATCAGTATTGGTTATATGATTGGTGGACCTTTATGGAACAAGCTTTCAGACTATTATCGCTCACGCAAGCCTTTTATGTTGTTGGGGGCGAGCCTCTCATTGGTGGTGACTTTGTTATTGCTTAATGCAAATCTTAGCTATCATGCACTGATTGTAATCTTCTTTTTTATCGGTGCGTTAACTGCAGCGCAAAATATTGGTTATCCTGTTATTGCTGAGTCAAACCCAACAGAGATTGCTGCCTCAGCAACTTCATTGGGCTCTTTAATTATTATGGGCGGCGGTGCCTTAGCACAGATTGGCTTTGGCATGCTTGAGCAATCATTAAGTTTTCGTGGTGCTTATATCGTTATTCCAATATGTATTAGCATTTCATTGCTATTGGTTTTCCTGATAAAAGAGCCAAAACGCACAGAAATAAAAGCGGAATAAGTCTAAGGCGACTATACTCTAAGCGGTAAAATGTCCGCATAGCATGTAAAGAGAAAAGAGATGGCAAGAATAAATAGTATTAGAAGTATTAAAAGTAACAGCATTATATTTATGGTCGTGCTTTTAAGCGCGTGCACAACAGTAAATAATATGCCAGATTCATCAAGTTATTCAGTGGCGCAAAAAGAGCAAAAAACGCAAAAACAGCAAATACATGCTGAAAGAAATATAGATACTAATAAGCATGACGTTTTAACAACGCTGAATTTGCCACCAAGTTGTAGTTATGATAGTGCTTATAAGTATTTGGTATTAAAGGGTGATGCGATTGATAGGATTGCTCATCGTATTGGTGTTTCATCTGGCTGCATTGTGCAGATGAATAACCTTGAGGATAATGACTTATCTATTTCACAAGCGCTGCGACTGCCAAAGCAAGCATTTATTAATACGATGCTTACTAAGATGTGTCCGATCAACCGACAGATTCTCAAAGATCGAGACTTTTTATTAGCATTAGAATCAAAGCCTAGTATTACTCGTCAAGATAAAGTACGTTTGCGCAAGTTGGCAGATGTTTATGCGCTTCAAGCTTATGCAAAAAACGCTAGCAGTTTGATTAATCATCTGTTGTTAAGAGTGAATGTTATTCCTGAAAGCTTGACTTTGGCACAGGCAATTGTTGAGAGTAATTGGGGTGGTTCGCGTTTTGCGGTGCATGGTAAGAATTATTTCGGCTTACATTGTTTCTCACAAGGTTGTGGTATCGCGCCTAAATACCCAACACCAGGAGTGATTGATGAAGTCAGTAAATTTACGGATGTAAGTGCTGGCATTGCAGATTATTATCGAGTGCTTAATACTTTGGCGCCCTATGCTGAGTTCAGAGAGCAACGAGCGCAGTTAATTATGTTAAATGGTTATGATTTGGCAGATTATTTGCAGTCTTATTCAGGCTTGAAAGGTGACGAATATGCGACGATTCTAAAGACCGTTATGCGTCATAATGATCTTGGGCAATATGATGGTCTATGTGAAAAAATCTAGGTACTTTAATGCTCTTTTTATATTAAAAAAGTAAAAATTTATGTGTTTTACTGTTTAGCTTATGTCAATAATGGCTATACTCTTTCTACATGATTTTCAATGATTTCAATTATGTGATATTTAAGGTCTTTTATAGGATTTCAGTTGCTGTTGAAATTAAAATAAAACAAACAAGGTCAGTAATAAAAAATGAAAAATAGTAGTTTTAAAATTTGTGATGCCAGTGTTCACCCTGGTGAGAAAGCGACATTGGCATTGCCCTTGCCTGAGCAATATTCATGCTCACCAATGTATATGCCAATCAAAGTAATCAATGGCAAACAAAGTGGACGTAAACTCTTAGTCTTTGCAATGGTCGATGGTAATGAATTTAATGGCTTGGAAATCGCTAATCAGTTATATGACGATATCTCTGCCGATGAGCTGCAGGGGACATTGATCGCTATCCCAGTTTTAAATGTTTATGGTTTGTCACATTTCCCCAAGCCAACGCCAAGTGGTGTGAGACTAAGTGCTTGTTTTCCAGGCGATGAGCATGGCAGTTTTGGTGAGCGTATTGCACATATCTTTACCAAAGAAATATTGACACAGATCGATTGCTGTATTGAGTTAAATACGGGCTCGCTAAACCATGAGATTTTGCCACAAGTGTATTGCAGCTTTGATAATGTCGAGGCGAAGAAATTAGCCAAAGCATTCCAAGCGCCAGTGATTACTGAGGTTGAGACTAAGCAAAGCGGTATTCGTGTCACTGCAGAGAGTTTGAATATTCCTTTGTTAGTGTATGAAGCAGGCGAGGCGCAACGTTTTGACCAAACGGCTATTCAGGTTGGTTTAGATGGTATTAAAAATGTGATGTGCAAACTTGGGATGCTCAGTGGTGAGATCGATGATAGTGTGACACCTGTATTCTCAAAGGATGATGATTGGCTTATTTCATCATCATCCGGTGTCTTGCATAGTGAAGTGGCATTGGGTGAGTCGATCAAGAAAGGTGATAAAATTGGGCGCCTGACGGATCCATTTAGCAATGAGAATGCAACAGTAATTAAATCAGATCTTGATGGGGTGATTGTAGGGATTAATCGCTCACCATTGATTCAAGAGGGCGTTTCTATCTTTAAGGTGGCATCTTTTATTGATAACCAAAAGGCTGAGGAAATTCTAGAGGAATGGGAAGAGAATAAACCTGAGGTTGACGAATAATATGAGTCAAAATCAAAAAATGAGTTTTATCGGCACGATCATTTGGTTGGTGTGTGCATTATTCTTCATGTATGAGTTTTTACTTAGAACGATTTTGGGCACATTTGAGCATCCTATTATTCAAGATCTTAATTTAAATCTTGTGACATTTGCCATTCTAAGCTCAACCGCTTACCAGCTGGTTTATGGCATTATGCAAATTCCAGTAGGTATTATTACCGATCGCTTAGGCTTAAAAAAGGCATTATTCGTAGCTGTATTTTTCTGTGCGTTGGCAGTTACTGGTTTTGGCATGAGCTTTGGCTTTGATAGTGCTTTTGTTTTTAGAGTATTAATGGGGCTTGGTTCATCTTTCGGCTTTATCTGCTTGTTAGTGGCTGTATATGACTGGATGCCACGCAAACATATTGCATTGTTTATTGGCTTATCGCAATTCATAGGTACGATGGGACCGATGTTGGCAGCAGGTCCTTTAAATAGCTTATCATCACACTCAGAGTTGCCATGGCGTTATATTTTTTATGCGTTAGGTGCAATTGGTATTGTGATTGCGATTATTGTGCTTCTCATCGTTCGCAATAATACGGATTACACGGGAAGCTTTCGTATTTTAAAGCGCCAAGAGCGATTGCAAGTCAATCTTTGGCAGCTGATGCGTCAACGTCAGGTTTGGTATATTGCCTGTTATTCAGCATGTGTGTATTTCGCCATAGAATATTTCTCTGAAAATAGTGGTAAAGCATTCTTGATGTTGCATGGCTTTAGCTCGGGTGTGTCATCTTATATGTTAACGCTATCATGGTTAGGTTATGCCATTGGCTGCCCATTTTTGGGCTTTATCTCAGATCGCACCAGTAAGCGTAAACGCATGATGGTGTTTGCCGCAGTTGTTTGTGTGTTGTCGGTTTTATGCATTACCTATTTTCCGGTCAATATTATCGTCATTAGTATTGCCTTTTTTGGTCTTGGTATTGGCGCCAGTGGTCAGAGTATTGGCTTTGCGATTATGGCGGAGCAATGCAACAACAACTATCTAGCAGCAGGCTTGGGTCTTAATAATGCTATGATTATGCTTGTAACCTCTTTGATGGCGCCTTTGATCGGTGGAGTGCTTGCCTATTTGTCAAAAGGACAGGCTTTAAGTGTTGTTAATTATCAGCATGGCTTTTTATTAATTATTGCCGTGATAGCTATTGGTGTATTAATTAGTATTTTCTTGATTAAAGAGACGTTTTGTAAGTCAACCAAAGAAACCACCAAGTTGACTGTAACCACATTGAAAACAGTAGAGTAAATCAATGACGACGGTGAAAGTGGCATTAAAACGATCTTTCATCCAGCTTATCGTCATCATCTTATTATTTAGTTTTTGTCTTTTTATTATTTTTGAGCTC
The DNA here is from genome assembly GCF_003428165.1 of Cysteiniphilum litorale. Classification (GTDB taxonomy): domain Bacteria; phylum Pseudomonadota; class Gammaproteobacteria; order Francisellales; family Francisellaceae; genus Caedibacter; species Caedibacter litoralis. Next base: position 36,463 of record NZ_QLIQ01000026.1, read on the forward strand.
TTACATGCAGCGCTTTTTTATAGCGCTTTTATACTATGGGTTATTACCTTTATTGGCATGTTATTACATTACTTATCGAGTAGGAAATTAAACGAAATTATTTTAGTTGAAACTGCGCATACGCGTAAAATTAATCTGCACTACGGCGCTCAGTGGCATAATAATGTAACAGTGCGCCGTAGCATTATGATCGCAGGCACGCTATATTTAGAATGCCAATGTGCACAGGAGAAGCGTTTAAAGCTGTGGTTATTTAAGGATCGGTTTAAAAGTGGCAAGGAGCGTTATCAGTTGATTAGGTTTTTAGTACTGCATAATAATAAGTAAAATATATTGAAAATAAAAATATAATATATTTTTCATGAGAATGAGGTGAAGATAAGATTGGAAGTATAAAAATTTTCAACAAGTTGCATAACCACAATAAGGAGAGTTCAAGATGGACAAGAAACATTTAACAACCAATAATGGCGCACCGGTTCCTAATGATAATACCAGTATTAGTGCTGGTGAGCGTGGCTCGTTAACCTTTGATAATTTCAGGTTATTTGAGAAGCTTGCGCATTTTAATCGTGAGCGTATTCCTGAGCGTGTCGTACATGCGCGTGGCTCTGGTGCCTATGGTGTATTTACTTTGGAAGAAGATTTATCACATTTAAGCATTGCTGATTTTTTACAGGGCAAGGGTAAAAAAACAGATGTGTTTATTCGCTTCTCAACGGTAGGAGGCGGTCAGGACTCAAGTGATTATGCGCGTGATCCAAGAGGTACCGCAATTAAGTTTTACACCAAGCAAGGTAATTACGATATCGTCGGCAATAATACGCCGGTATTTTTCCTAAGGGATCCGAGTAAATTTCCAGATTTTATCCATTCACAAAAGAAAAACCCGCAAACCAACTTACCAGACCCTGCAGCGATGTATGAGTTTTGGTCCAAGAATCCACAATCGTTACATCAAATGACGATTTTAATGTCTGATCGTGGTATTCCTAAGAGCTATCGCCATATGCATATGTTTGGCTCACATACCTTAAGTTTGTATAATGCTAAAGGTGAACGTTTTTGGGTTAAATGGCATTTTAAAACCCAGCAAGGTATAGAGAATCTAACCGATGAAGAAGCAGCTAAAATGTCTGGATTTGGTGCGCAAAAAGATCTTTTTGATACTATTGCCAAGGGTGATTTTCCAAAGTGGGATGTCAAAATTCAGGTAATGACGGAACAAGAGGCGCAAAATTATCATATTAATCCATTTGATTTAACCAAAGTTTGGCCACATGCTGATTTCCCATTGCAAAAGATCGGTGTGCTTGAGTTAAATCGTAATGTTGATAATTATTTTGCTGAAGTTGAGCAATCAACATTTGCGCCAAGTAATCTCGTACCTGGTACGGGTGCCTCTCCTGATAAAATGTTGCAAGCAAGACTACTAGCCTATCAAGATGCACATCGATATCGAGTTGGTGTTAACGCGCATCATCTACCCGTTAACGCGCCAAAATGTCCAATGCATAATTATCAACGTGATGGTGCGATGGCAGGCACTGGCTTGGATATCTCGCAAAATAGTGACGTGAACTTTTATCCTAACCAACAAACCAGCGCACCAACTGAAGCGCCTCAATATCAAGAACCACCATTAAGACAATCTGGTGATATTGATTATTATGATGCACAAGCTGAGGATAACTACTCACAAGCGGGGGATTTGTTTCAGTTAATGAATGAATCACAAAAAGAGCAGCTAGCACATAATATTGCCGGCGGGTTGGTGCATGCGACAAAGGAAGTGCAAGCCATCATGCTTGAGCAATTTAACCAAGCACATCCGGAATATAAGAAGTATGTAAAGGCAGCGCTCATGCAGCAATAAAGTATCAAAATATAAATCTTAATCGTAATCATAGAAGGGCAAGAATGTGGTGTGGTGTTATTCAATAAAGCTGATCTTATAATTAATTATCTTTGGGTATCCCTCCCCCATGCGTGGAAGTGCTTAGAGTGGATATTATACATAATGTGTTCGGGAATATTTTTTAAGGGTATATTATGGATATTAAAAGTTTGCTTTCACCAGAGTTAACAAATATAGCAAAAAATCATCATACAATGGGCATGGCATTGATACATGTCACTAAAGCAAAAACAGCCTTTCATTGCATTAAAGAGTTAAATATAAAATTAGCCGCTCAAACAGAATACAAAGAGTTAACCTCACTGTTTTTAAATTATGATCAAGTAACCAATCTACCAGATCAGTTCTTTTATTCAGACTGTCATTTTGCACGAGGAAGTTCGATCGAAAATAATTTAGATATGCTTTTTATCATAACTCACATGGATGTTGATAATATTGTTATTCTATGTGTTGGGGTTGATAGTAAATGGTTTGGATATCATTTGTTAAATAATAAGGTTTACCTGCAAAATACTATCGTCAACTCTATTGTCGACATAAATAAAAATAATATTAAGCCCAAATTAAGTCTGTTTCATAGTCAGTTTAACAAACTAGAAAGTGGCACATTATTTTACGCAGACAAAGTACAGCAAAGAGATACAAAGGAGTCAGCGGAAATAATTCCTTTAACTTCTTTGGAGAGAAAGTGCTTTCAGATGATTTATGACAATATTATACGTTCTAGTGATATTGCTCAGCAGCTTGAAATTTCAAAAAGAACGGTTGATGATTATATTGAGCGACTTAAAGTGAAATTTTCATGCAATAACAAGTATGAACTATATTATAAGATTAAAACCTTTAATCGGAGATACCTTCTGTCCGCATAATTGAGTATTTAGATTCAAGTAAACTATCTTGACCTAATTTTTTGTTTCTTAAGTAGGTGATTTCTTGTGGATGAGAGATCTCAAGCTTAAGCTGATATGACTTTAATATTTGTTTTAATTTATTGTGAAGCCTTTGTTGTTGCTGCTGTACTTTTGCTATAGAGGATCCTGTGTTGATTGAAATAGCAACACATATAACAGGAATAACATCAAAGTTTTGGGCATTTGCTGTTATTCTACCAAGCAAATGATTTGGTGTTGTTGACTGTGGCTGAATACCATAACTTATGTTTACTTTAGATGGAAAATCTATAACACGTTTGATATGTGTTTCGATAAGTATTTTTGAAGGTGATTGCGATAGCCTGTTTAAGAAAAGTTGTTCAATTGTTGTATTAACTGAAGGGTTTAAGCAGGGAAACACACCAAGAAAATGAGCCCGAAGAAAATCATCAATCAATTGATTGATACGTTGTGTTTGGGTGGGTGCTAGGTGGGTGAGTTGGGTACAATAGTCATATAGCCGTCTATCAATAGTTGCCAGATTAGCATAAATATAGACTTTATCGTTTAGCCATTCTATTTTAGTGAAGCCAGGGTGAATAGATAAAGCTTTTGATTCACGACAAAATACAATGTTTTCTTTTTTGATACCAATCAAATAAAGTGCAGACATCAATAGTTCAGGGGACATTTTAGGTATTAACCGCCTGATTCTTGCAATTTTCTGATTTTGTTGATCTTGGTTAATCATGTTGTACAAGCACCTGGTTTAGTTTAATAAAACGTTGAAGATGGCGTGAAAAATATTGATGCAATGATTGTTGCATATCTGCTTTATCGTAGATTTTTAAGGGCTCCCATATACCTTTTGGATTAAATTGATCAAGTTGCGAAATATAATTGATAAAGTAGTCATGGCAACTGGTGAGTTTGAATATTCGGCATATATTTTTTATATCACCGTAATTCAACTGCTTATGATTCTTGCGTAAAGTGTCTAGTAATTCAACTTTATTTAGATCAGCAAACTCAAAGGGAATATGACTAAAATAATCGATTTTCATGGTTGAAATGTGATAGTTTTGCAAGCTGACTTGCATATGTGATAGTCGCTGTTTTCTAAATTGATAATTATAGCAACAGATAGTTGAAAGTATCCAACGCTGCTGGGATTCAATAAGACTGTCCAAAACATCCTCAACATAACCATGTGCAAGAGAAAGCGAAAAGTTTTTATAGTCACTAGTATGGAGTGAATAGTAGCGATCATTAATTGCATTATATTCTTCGTCGTGAACTTCGAGTAATGACTGCAAATGAACCCGACTGTCTTCAAAATGAATAGGATATTTACTTTTATCAATATCAATTGATAGTGAAGTTGAGTTATTGGGACTTAGAGCCCCAAGTTTAAAAATATTAGTATGAATAAGCGTTTGAATAATATCAGGATCTATTAGCTTTGCTTCATCCGGCTCAAGCTCAAAATAAATGGTAAATTGATTGGTTTGTGTTTGCTTAAATGGTATGGGAATACTTAACTCTTGTGTTTTTTCAGGGTGATTTAAACGTAATCTTAAATTCTCAAATGAGTTAAGAGATGCTAAAGCGCTTTTTTCATGCTTGACTTTGATGGGGGTGTGAGCCTTTGTACTCACATGGCAAAAACTCTTGGTGCTTAGCAGTTGATAGAACCAAATGATATACATAGGATTGATACTTGAATTAATTAGATTCAAGTGCAGTGTTTGAGGCAGGTCACAGTTGTGGGAGGCTTGAAAGTCAAGGCAGAGATTATGATCTTTAATCTGGCATTTAGAAAGTTCAAAGTGATGAAGCTCTTGATTATTTAAGGATCGCATCTCACAAGTGTCTAACCCATCACTAAAATGAAAACGTTGGGAAAAGTCGATATGCTTAGGAAAGTTAGAGCTGTTAGCTTTGATTTTACAAAGGTATATAAAAGGCGTATGGCGAAAAAACCAAGGATATTGTTTAAGATAATAAGCATTTCGTTCCAATGCAACTTGTTGTTCAAAATTATGGGATAAGGTTGCAAAGTGATTATTGAGAAGATCTTGCAAAGACTCAATTAAATGCTTTGCTGGTTCAACTTTATTCAATTTATCCATTGCTTTTTCAATAGGTTTCATGATTATCTCCTAAGCCATCTCTACATAAGCTTGAGCCAAATCAAGATAGAGATATAAAATGCAGTCATCAAATGCAGGATTAACTTCAACCCATAGGCTCTTCTCATTAATGGAGTGTTGCCATTCATTATGATTTAGTTCAAGTTTGAAGACTTGGCAGACGCTTAAATCAACCTGTTGCTCATTAAGAGATCCCTTGTAATGGGTTAATGCAATACCAGAGACAGCAAGATTTTTCATATGAACAAGACGCGATTTACTTGCAAGATAAAGATCATCTTGTACCAATGTTTTTGACAAATCTTTTCGTTTGATAATTAAAAAGACATCACGTGCAAGCTGGGCACGTTCATCAAGTGCAAATTGATACGTGTTAGCTATATTTGTTAATTCACTATTGATAAACGATTTATGATTTAACTTGAGTGAGAAAATTTCAGCGATGGCATCAAATAAATTTTGAAAGCTCATATAATAGTCATTGAAATCTAAGTAAAGTTTTTTCGGTTTCTCGATACCTTTAATAAAAGAAATTTGTACATAGAGACGATAAAACTGCTCGTAAATATCACATATACGTATTCTCATTTGCCTCAACTGTAATTTTTGGAGTTCATAACTTAAATAAAAGCATGTCTGCTTAATAAAGTTAAGCATTGTAATTGTCGTGCTTTCAGTGATTGCAAGAGCAGATAACTCTTTGCTAATAAAGTTTTGAACACTCTCTAAAAGCTTTTGCATGGCATAGCGTGTTGGGCTCATGAATAGATTATCTAAATAAAAAACTGGAGGGATATAATTTTGTTGAATTTCCCATTTTAAACTATTGGGGTTGTATCTGAAATGAGCTAGCTTGATACCCAGGAGTTCATTATGTGTCGGTTTTATATCAAGCAGTAGCTGATAGCCGTTGATTTCTAACTGTTCAGTATCGTGCAATAGACTTTGTTTTTTTGTTAGATGTAAATATAAACTAATATTTTCTTCTTTTGTATCGAGTAAACTTAAATTATAGCTAAAACAATCAACTGGATTACATCGTTTCAAATTTTCGTGAGTAATCACCTCACCTGTTTTAGATAAAAGCGTTAAGTTATTAATAACAAAACGATTATAAGTAAGTGCGCTTTCATCATACTCCAAAGAGATAAAGATATCTTTTTCGATCAAATCAGTTGCCAACAAAGTATTGCAATTACTATTTGCTTTTTTTATCTGATCATCAATGATAAACGCCTGTGCTGAGAGCACCATGCCATTATGCCAGTGAATATTCATAGTATCACCCGATTTAGTGTTTAATAAGATAAATAATAATCAACTACTTAAAGATTATTTACCGTTTGAGTACGGTAAAATCTGTGATTAGCTTTATATCGACCCCCTCGGTAGGGAGAGTGATTTTTGATAGATATAAATCAAACTACGCCCGTATTTATGCGGTAACGATTGGGGTGAAAAGCAATCATAATGTGCTCAAGTCCAATGACAGGAGTAATATATGAGTGATCAAATTATCCAATTAGTAGAGTCAGCTAATTTAAATGTAACCGGTGACATCTCTGAACTAATTTCATCGACAAAATTTAATGATGTTGTCCCCGTTGATAAGAAAAATGTCACGGAAGAATCTGAGTTACAAGAATTTCTAACGGCTTTAACGTTAGTGATGTCAGATGATAAAAGCAGTTTTTTCTCCAAAGATGTTACGTCTCGAATTAAGCTGAAAATTGATGAGTTAGTGGATGCTCAGATTAATGAGATTATTCAAAATAAAGATTTTAAATATCTAGAGTCTATTTGGTTATCATTACGTGACATATTCCACGAAGCAGCTGATGAAAAAGATATTGAAATTTGTCTTTTGGAATTAACCAAAGAAGAGCTATTAGATGACTTTGAATTAAATAGTGCTGATTTTACTGGTTCAAATTTATTCAAACGCATTTATCGTGATGAATATGATCAATATGGTGGGGAGCCTTATCCCAACTTGGTAAGCAAAATTTCTGAAACGTAGACAGCATAAGGCATTGAGCCATACACAAAGTTGAGTTAAGGCACTACAGATTTTTTGTGTTTTTTTTTTGATTTTTTGATTTTTTGTGAAGACGTGATCGATGCGCTATAGCGTTGTAATGATCTGCTTTAGTGGAATAGCTGGGGCATTACAGGCTTTATAAATCTTAGACTGCTCATGATTGGG
>NZ_QLIQ01000027.1 GCF_003428165.1 Cysteiniphilum litorale
ACCTTAAACTCGGATGAGTAACTTGTCCTTTTTGTGCTCATAAATACGCCCTCTGTTCATTTCACTTTCAACAATATATCGGAAATGAATTTCAAAAGATACTGTTTAAATTTCTTGGGGTATTATAAAAAAATGGCGTAGACTGACGCCTAAGACACCCCCGGCAATATTAATAATAAAAAATGGGAAGATAGGTAAGAGTCTTAAAAACAATAAATAATTAAACTCATTTTGCTGAAAGCCATCGCGCATTTTGGCAATACTGCCTGAAGCTTTATGTTTTAAACTTTCAGCAAATGCCATACGTACGGCTAAGTAGGTAATCGTTGCACCGATGGTAGCAGCAAGAATGGTCCAAATACCGCCAAAGAAAACACCAAAAAGAAATCCGCCTAACAGTGTCATAATCGTCGCTCCTGGGATTGAGAACGAAACGATAATGATGTAGCTAAGCATAAAAATAAGCACACTTAAAAAGTAGTATTGTTGGGTAAACGCTTGTAAGTTTTGATAATGCATCGCTAAGGTCTCAAGGGACAGATAATGCTCGCCACCTAAAGCAAAAAAAATGATTAAACCGATAATTAAAAGGATAATAGGGAACAAACGCTTTAAGGACATCTGCAATCACTCTCCATGTCATTGTCTAAAGGTACGTAGAGGATAACAGATAAAAAATAAGTTCAATATAAGCAGCTATGCAAATTTTATCCGATGTTTTTTTTGGATTCTCGGATCAAGTCCGAGAATGAATATAAGTCGTCATATTCGGGCTTGACCCGAATATCCATGATTACTAATAGACTATTTTTTAGGCGCTCAAAGAACATACAAAATAGATTTATCAGAAATGTTTGGTGTGTCTGTTTTAGATTTTCTTAAACACAAGCGTACCATTGGTGCCGCCAAAACCAAATGAATTAGACATGGCAATGTCAATTTTCATTGGTTTTGCTTGGTGTGCTGCATAATCTAAATTACAGCCTTCATCAACATTATCAAGGTTGATTGTCGGTGGTGCGACTTGATCACGAATAGCAAGTAGCGAGAAGATGGCTTCAATCGCACCAGCTGCTCCTAGCATATGTCCAGTCATCGACTTGGTTGAGCTCATGACGATATTTTTAGCATGATTACCCATTAGCTTTTCAGCTGCTTGGCTTTCTTTGACATCACCAGCTGGCGTTGATGTGCCATGCGCATTGATATATTGCACTTGATCAGCATTGATACCTGCATCTTCAAGGGCTAATTGCATACACTCATAGCCACCTTCGCCACTTGGGCTGGTGATGTGAAATGCATCAGCATTCATGGCATAACCAATAAGCTCACCATAAATTTTAGCACCACGCTTTTTGGCGTGTTCGTATTCTTCTAATACAACAGCAGCTGCACCATTAGATAAAACAAAGCCATCACGGTCTTTATCCCACGGGCGTGATGCGCCTTTTGGATCATGGTTGCGCTCAGATAACGCACGAGCTGCCGCAAATCCACCGATTCCGATAGCAGTATTGGCTTTGTCAGCACCACCTGCAATCATCACATCAGCATCACCATAAGCGATCATACGCGCAGCCATACCGATATTGTGTGCACCCGTTGTACAAGCAGTAACGATTGCGGTATTTGGTCCTCTTAGGTTGTGTTTAATCGAGAAGTTACCAGAGATAAGATTGATGATTGTTGCAGGAATACAAAAAGGGGATATACGCTTTGGACCTTTGGTGTCGATAACAACACGCGTTGCCTCAAGCTCGCCAAGTCCACCAATTCCTGAAGACATTGATACACCGATGCGGCGGCAATTCTCGTCGGTTACCGTGATGCCTGCGTCTTGCCATGCTTCTTCGGCAGCCACAAGACCATATTGCATGAAGGGGTCATACTTTTTGATTTCTTTCTTATCAAAATGTGCTAAAGGATCGAAGTTTTTAATGGTGCCACCAATGGTGACCTTAAATTCAGAAATAGAAGGTCCATGCTCAAGATCAAATTCAGGTAATTGTGTAATACCGCTTTGACCTTTTAAAATCGCATCCCATGTGCTTTTAACATCATTACCAAGCGGGCTTAATGCACCAAGTCCAGTAATGACAACGCGTCTTGCTGATTTCATGATTTCATTATCCAAATGTTTATACCGCTCGCAAACCATTTTGCAAAATTTTTATCATTGAATTTCTCGTACTTTTGAATGATTGGGTTTTAGCAATAGTCCTAGCTATTACCTGCAATCCAATCACCCAAAAGTATCAAAAACTTCTTCGATATTAAACACCGCAAAATCATTTACAAGCGGTATGGTTATACAAATAAAAAATCAGCATTAACCTTACGACTAATGCTGATTTCTCATAAATTCATCAGTTACTTTAAAGAAGAGATGAGTGATTATTTGTTGTGTGCTTCGATGTAAGTGTAAACGTCTTGCACAGTCTTGATTTTTTCAGCTTCTTCATCTGGAATCTCAGTGTCAAATTCTTCTTCTAAAGCCATGACTAATTCAACAGTGTCAAGAGAGTCAGCGCCTAAATCATCGATAAAAGATGCTTCTGCTTTTACATCTTCAGGCTTAACACCTAATTGTTCAACGATGATAGCGTTTACTTTTTCTTGAATTGCGCTCATTTTGTTTCCTTAAGTTTTTACTTATTAATATTTATAAAACTGTCTTTAAATTTATGGCATCTGCCAACCGAGTAGACATTGTAGTGAAATGTGACTTATTTGCAATAAACTTACAACAAAATTCTGCTAAAACTGGCTGGTTTTGCTATTTATTGAACAGATATTTCTATCAATCATCAACCTCATTATCGTTAACTGTGATTTCTGCGGCAAAGCACAAAAAATTCAACCTAGAAAGTCCGCTATTTATAATTGAATCAGTATATTGTTGGTCTATACTTTCCTTATCAAGGAAATAATAACCATGGAACTCAAGTGCGATGCTGGATGTAAATGAAATATTAATTGTTGATGATGAGCCGGTTATTTGCGAGCTGATTGAAAGTATTTTGCAGTCGAAGGGCTATATGACGCACAGTGCATACAGTGGCAAGGCGATGCTTGAGTATTTGAGTCAGAAAATCCCAAGCTTAATTATTTTGGATTATCAACTGCCAGATTTAACAGGACATAGTCTATGTCAAAAAGTGCGCCAAAAATCACAAGTTCCGATTTTGATGGTGACGGCACATGATAGCCAAGCCAATCTAATACGTAGTTTTGAGCTTGGAATCGATGACTTTCTGGCAAAGCCATTTGATCCAAAAGAATTATTATTGCGCATGGAAGCAATTTTGCGCCGCAGTCGCAAGACACAAATCGCATTGTCTCAATCAACACAAGAAGATCAAATAAACTACCGATTTGATCGTTGGCATTTTGAACCGTCAGCTCTTAATCTGGTTGATAAAAATAATATTAACAAAAAACTCAATTTGACTGAGTATGAGGTGAAGCTATTGAGTTTGTTTTGCGCGAATGCTGAGCGGATTATCACGCGTGAGCAGATCCACAAAGCTTTGGAGAGTCATGCCGATGATGCGTCATTACAAGCGATTAATGTTTATGTCTATCGCTTACGCAATAAGATCGGTAAAGATTTGATTCAATCGATTCGCTATAAAGGTTATAAATTTTTGGCGGATGTTCAGGTGATTGCATCGTAAATTAATCCTGTGAAAGCCCTTTCTATTTAAGTTCTCGCGCATTAAACTACTTCAAGTTTTAGCCAAATTGGATCATATGATGAAATTATTAGACTTTGAAGTGGGAATGGATAAGCCATTTTTTTTAATTGCTGGACCTTGTGTTATTGAATCAGAAGCACTAGCCATGGATACAGCAGGTTATCTCAAAGAGTTAACCGACGAATTAGGTATTTCGTTTATTTATAAATCTTCTTTTGATAAAGCGAATCGCTCATCGATTAATAGCTTTAGAGGTCCTGGAATTGACAAAGGGCTTGAGATTTTGCAAAAAGTAAAAAAAGAAATTAATGTTCCGATACTAACTGATGTGCATGAAGATACGCCATTAGCTGAAGTTGCTAGTGTTGTTGATGTATTGCAAACGCCAGCTTTTTTGTGTCGTCAGACAAACTTTATCGTACGCGTATGCGAGCAAGGCTTGCCCGTTAATATTAAAAAGGGGCAGTTCTTGGCACCTTGGGATATGAAGCAGGTGATGGAGAAAGCCAAATCAACGGGGAACAAGCAAGTGATGGCATGCGAAAGAGGGGCAAGCTTTGGTTATAACAATCTGGTTTCAGATATGCGTTCATTAGCGGTTATGCGTGAGACAGGCTGTCCTGTTGTTTATGATGCGACACATTCAGTGCAGTTGCCAGGTGGGCAGGGTAATGTCTCAGGCGGGCAACGTGAATTTGTGCCAGTACTAGCGCGTGCGGCAGTCGCAGCTGGGATTTCAGGCATATTTATGGAAACACATCCAGATCCAGCCAAGGCCTTAAGTGATGGACCAAATGCGTTGCCAATTCAAAAGATGAAGTCATTATTAATGCAGCTTCAACAAATTGATCGTATTGTTAAATCACAACCGCTATTAGAAAACACACTTTAATCAACATAGCTGATTGTGCATAAAAAAATCATTCAGCTGTCGCTTCCTTTAATCCTTGCCAATATTAATTTGCTACTGTTAGCTGTTAAGATGATGAACGATATTGCTCAAAAGCAATGTCAGCAATATTTTTGTTATCAGCATCAAAACTAATGCCTAAGAGGTAAATTTTTCGAGGGTCTTGAACGTATTTTTTGGCATAGTCTTTGGCTTTAATTTGTTTTAATGCATTTTCAGCACTTCCATATTTGTTTAACTTAAACTCAATAATAATGATCTTATCATGCATGATCAAACTAAGGTCAATACGCCCATGATTGGTTGTGTCCTCAGGAATAACATCATAGCCAAGTGCCACAATAAAGCTATAAACAATACTGGCATAGAATCCTTCATAGTGGTGGATATTATTATTGCGATACCAGTCATGTGGGATGGAAGCAAAATGGCTGCTTAGGATCACTGCAAGGCGTTTAAAGTCATTCTGCTCAAAGGCATTAACTAAGTGATCAATCACCTGATTTTTAGCACTTTCATTTGATGCGATGACGGCAAGGCTCTCATTTAAGCTGCATTTAACCTCATAGTTGGGGTAGCTCAAGCGGTAAGCCATACGATTGCCGCGCATGGTGATTTCTTTAATTGTCAGGTAACCGGTTTGAAATAGCAGAGTTTCAACAGGCATGCTATCGATGTCAAATTTTGAAAGCATCGTCTCGCTCACGACAATATCTTCTAAATCAGGGATGAAGTAATGATTTTTTTCAATAGCTTTGATTAGAAAGCTTGGCGTTGCTGTTTCAAACCAATAGTTTTGATAGCGAAAACCTTTATTGATAAAAAGTAAAATATCAAATGGGTTATAGACTTTTTGTGATTCGTTTCCAGCAAAGTTATAACCGTTATACCATTTTTTCAGTAAGGGATAATCAATATCTTTTTGTTCAAAGTAAGGATTAAAATAATGTTCTAATTCGGTTTGTGTATAACCGCAGATATCGGCGTAGTTAGGGTCAAGTGTGATATCATTAAGATTGTTTAAATCACTAAATAAACTGACTTTGCTAAAGCGTGATACGCCTGTTAATAAGGCAAAATGAACATCACTGTCATGCTTTTTGATATAGGCATATAACCCACCTAAGATATCGCGCATGAGTCTGGCTTGTGCTTTGTCATCAATATGATCTAAGATGGGTTTGTCGTATTCATCGATTAGAATCACGACTCTTAAGCGTGTCTTCTCGTGTAGCCGTCTAATGAGCTCACCAAATTTGGCACCATAATCTGTTTGAATTAGTGTAATTTCATAGGTTTTTGCAAAGATATCTAAAGTTTCATGCACATCAGCAAAAAAGCGCTCCATGCTATTAAAACTTGAGCTTGAGCCAAAATTAAAATGAATCACAGGGTGTTTCACGTCCCAATTCCAATGATGTTCCAAAAATAGACCAGTAAATAATTGCTTATTGCCAAGAAATGCCTGTTTAAGTGTGTCAATTAGTAATGACTTGCCAAAACGTCGCGGGCGCGAAAGGAAGTAATAACCGCCACCTTGCTGAAGCAGGTTATAGATGTGTTTGGTTTTATCCACATAGAGGCACTCATCAGCAATTATTTTCTCAAACCCTGAGATTCCGATAGGAAGTGTTTTCATCGTGCGGCACTTAAACTTTTGTCAATGTCCCAGAGTATAGCACCATTACAATCAGTTTTAACCTTTGACATAGCTCAATGCTTCTTTAAAGGTATGAACGCCCGCCTCGGGATGTGTAGCATGCTCACTTAAAAATCGGCGATAAAGACGAGCGTTAGGGTAACTATTAAATAAATTAAGCGTATGACGCGTAATATGATTAAGCTTGCGATCAGGAGACTTTAGTTCTGCTTCAATATAGGGAATTAAACGCTCAGCAACGTCAAAAGGGGTGATGTCATGACTTTTCTCATTATAAAAAAGCTGATCAACATCTTTAAATAACATCGGGTTGTGGTAAGCTTCGCGCCCAATCATCACGCTATCCACATATTGTAAATGCTGGTTGATGTCATCTAAGGTTGTTATACCACCATTAATGCCCATTAACTGCTTGGGAAATAATTTTTTAATTTGATAAACCGTGTCATATTGTAAGGGCGGGATTGTACGATTTTCTTTGGGGCTTAAGCCATTTAGCCAGCCTTTTCGCGCATGAATACATATAAAATCAGCCTTAGCATTAACAATACCTTGGATAAAGTGTGTAAGCTCTTCAAAGCTATCTTTATCGTCAACGCCAATACGACACTTTACTGAAATAGGGATGTTAACCGCTTGCTTTAAGGCGTTAACACACTCGGCAACGAGCTCAGGCTTATACATTAATGATAATCCAAAATCGCCGCGTGAGACGCGATCACTCGGACAGCCGACATTTAGATTGATCTCGCTATAACCTAGGTCTTCAGCAAGTTTGGCACAAAAAATAAGGTCATCTGGGTTGTTGCCACCTAATTGTAATGTCAGTGGATTTTCCTCTGGTGAGTACTGCAATAAACGCGCACGAGGCCCATGAATGATCGCATTAGCTGTAATCATCTCCGTGTAAAGCATGGTTTTTTTGGTGATTAGCCGCATTAAATAACGATAATGCCTATCTGTCCAATCAATCATTGGGGCGATACAAAGGGTGCGATTAAGTGGTTGTGTCATCGGTATTCTATTTATTCAAAACTTAAGGAGGCTATGGTAAAACATTCCGTGTAATTGTAAATGGAATTGGCGATTTATTTGCCATAAAGACTGGTTTTATCAAATTGTATTTTATATGCTCGATGCGTTTGGGAAAAATGGGAAATGATAAAGGGGGGCAAAATGCTACTACAAGTCAATAATTTATTAACGGTTGCCATTGCTATTTTAGTGCTATTGGTTGGGATCTTTATTCAAAAGCGCGTGAATATATTAAGTCGTTTTTTTATACCTGCCCCCGTTGTTGGTGGGTTGCTTTTTTCTATATTGGTCGCAGTGCTTAGTTATTTTGATTATATGCATATCAATTTTGATGCATCAGCTCAACAATATTTTATGTTGATATTCTTTGCAACGATTGGTTTTGCCGCGAGCTTGCGCTTTTTATTTATTGGTGGCAAAGCAGTGTTGATCCTATTTGCTTGTATGTGCTTGCTGGTTGTTTTACAAAATAGCCTGGGTGTATCATTGGCAATGCTGCTTGATATGCCGACAGCTTTTGGCTTGGCTAATAGCTCAATTACGATGATCGGTGGGCATGGTACAGGATTGGCGTTTGCGGGGACTTTACAAAATGACTTTGGTTTGCAAAATGCAGCAACGATTACAGCAGCGGCAGCAACGGTAGGACTGATTGCAGGCAGTTTATCAGGTGGGCCTGTGGCAAAGTTTCTGATGCGTAAATATAAGCCAGAAGTCACGGGTGCAAAAATGGATGCAGAAAGTCTAAAGAAACTGCAACTACATAAACCAAGTAAAATTTCTCAAGAGGGTATCTTTAATGCGGTGATTATGATTGCGTTAGCCATTGGTTTTGGCAGTATTTTTTCGGCGTGGTTTAAGTCACTTAATATTATTTTGCCGGATTATATTGGTGCGATGTTGGCAGCGGCTATTTTGCGTAACTGCTCAGATATGACCGATTGGTATGAGATTAGTCACACGGAGTTGCAAGTATTAGGTGCTATTTCACTTTCTATTTTCTTATCGATGGCATTGATGCAAATGAAGCTATTGGCACTTGTGAACTTAGCGATTCCAATGTTAGTGATCTTACTTGCACAAGTCGTATTAATGGTGCTATTTGCCATTTTTGTGATTTATAAATTATTAGGCAAAAGCTATGATGCGGTTGTGATGACTTGTGGCACTGTGGGCTTAGGAATGGGCGCAACGCCAAATGCGATTGCTAATATGGATGCTTTTGTTGCTAAAAATCGCCCAGCACCACAGGCGTTTTTTGTGGTGCCAATTGTCGGCTCTGTATTGATTGACTTCTTTAATGCCGGAATGATTACCGCGTTTTTAAATATCTTTTAAAGATTTTCATAAAACACTTTAATAATGCCATCTTCAAGCATGCGCGCTTTAATGCGCTGTGAACGCGTCAGATCATTTATCATAATCGAGAAACTCAATAGGTGATTACGTTTTGTTAAAAGATAGCCAGAAAGCGTTGAGACACCTGCTAATGTACCAGTTTTGGCATGAACGCGACCTTGTAGCTTACCACCCATGCGATAAGCCAATGTTCCATCCTCGCCTGAGCTAGGTAAGGCATTATATAGGCGTTTGCCAATGCTGCTGTTATAAACGTTGGTTAATAAGCTTACCATAAACTGAGGCGTTACCGAATCAAGCTTGGAAAGACCCGAGCCATCTTCCATGTGTAGCTCTCCAGTATCCACTTTATATGTTTTGCGGATAAGGGATTCAATAGCCTTAGTACCAGCATCATTACTGCCTTGACCTGCTTGTGTATAACCAATGGTACGCATAAAACTTTCGGCATATAAGTTATCAGACTTCAATAGCATATGCGTAAGCAAAGCATCGATAGAGTCGGATGAGATACTCGCAACTTCAATTAGGCTTGACTTACTAGGTAAGTTGCCAAATAAAGTATTACCACGATGTTTGATGCCAACTTGTGAGATGAAATCATCAATCGTTTGCTTTGTTTTTAAGGCAGGGTTAGCAATCGCAAGATTAAGGTAAGTCTCAGCTTTTGCTGGAATGCAGCCTGAGAGATTAAGGACATTGTTTCGAGTCATGTCAATGTCAAACTTGCATTTGCCGCGATCTTGGGCTGTGGCTAATCGAGTGGTATTGTTAATCGTGATATTACTGGTATTAGAAAGTTCTTTGACTTTGGTATTTGTGCCACTCGTGTTGATAAGCTTAATCACAAAACAATTTTTATTCATATTTAAGCTTGACGCAGGTGCAGCGAAGCAGTAAGGGGTGTCATTCTTGGACCAACCGTTAGGCACATAATCGCCAGAGAAGTGATTGGCTATTAACACAACATCACCATTGATGCGTTTGATGCCATGTTGCTTGGTTTGTGAGATCAGATTATATAACGCGGCACCGGTAAGGCTTGGATCACCGGTGAACTCAATATACAAATTACCATTTAAGGTACCATTTTTGTATTGTGATTTTTGATAAAAAACAGAGGTTGTAAATTGAAAGTTTTTTGGTAATGCCGTTAATGCAGCAACTGCTGTGAAAACTTTGTTGTTACTTGCAGGTGTGAAGGGGCGGTCTTTAGCATATTGATAGAGTAGCTGCCCTGAGTTAACACGCTCAACGGCAATGCCGATAGAGACGTCAGATAAGCGGTACATCTTAACAAGGGATTGAATTTCACTGCGCACGGAAGCATGCGCAAACGTAATGGTGCTTATTAAAGCATAACCTAGTAAAATAAATTTTTTCACAGTGAACGCTATTTAAAACTATCGATTTTTAACGATGTCGTCGATAATACCAACTTTTGGAAGCGAATGTCATTACTGAATTGGCATATACCGTTTGTAAATTAATTTTGCGGTATTACGTGTCGAAGAGATTTTTGATATTTTTTGGGTGGTATATTATGTATAAACTAAAACTCACTGAAGTCATCTTGGATGTCTATCTGGGTGTCTATGATTTTGAGCAAGAACAATTGCAGCAAGTTAAATTAGATCTGATCATTAGTTATCATAAAGCACCAGTAGGATGTGTCAGTGATGATCTTAACGAGACGATTTGCTATGCAAGTATCAATGAATTATTGTTAAAAACTGCACGACAAAAGCGCTATCAATTAATCGAGCATTTAGCACAATCGCTGCTTGATGTGCTAAAAGAGATGCTCGAAGCATATAAAGTGGATATTTATCTTGAGTTACATAAAAAGCCACCGCTAGATAATGTCGCATTGGCAAGCTTTTGTGTGGAGTATGTATGTGCGAGGTAGTCTTGGGGCTAGGCAGCAATGTTGGTCATAAGTTATCAAACTTGCGTCAAGCGGTTGATTGGATTGCAAAGCGTATTGGTCAGGTGCAAAAAATCTCACCCATCTATCAAACTAAAGCGCTTTTGCCAGCTAATGCACCACTAAGTTGGGATATTGATTATTATAATTTAGCCGTTTTGGTACAGACGGATTTAGCGCCTGATGCGCTGTTAAGTGAAATAAAAAGGATTGAAACAACGCTAGGGCGAGACCCTGAGCATGCCTTTTGGTCGCCACGTGAAATCGATATTGATATTTTGTGCTATGAAGATTTAAGCTATCAAAATGAGTATTTAACGATTCCGCATAAGGAATTATTGAAACGTAACTTTGCGTTAAAACCTTTGTTGGATGTTTATCCTTGTTGGCGCCATCCTCAGTATTCGGGTGATCTGTATCAATATATAAAAAATATAAAAAAAATGCCAATGCTTGAGTTAGCACCCTTTACCTTAGCAGGTAGTCAAATTATGGTGATTGTCAATTTGTCGAGTGATTCTTTCTCGCAACAAGGTGAAGAGGTAATACCACTTGAGCAATTTGAACAATATATTATTGAGCTTGTCAATGAAGGTGCTGAGGTGATTGATTTAGGCGCTGAGAGCACCAAGCCGGGTGTAAAGCCAATAACTGCAGAGGTGTATTGGCAGAGATTAAAGCCTTATTTAGAGATTGTCGAGTCATTGGTGAATGCGCACGTGTTACCTTTAGATCTTAAGGTTAGTATTGATACTTATCATGCTGAGGTGGTAGCAAAGGCGTTGAATTACAGTTGTGTCAACATCATTAATGATATTTATGGAGTTGAAGTAAAAAGTATTGTCGCTTTAATTAAAGGTAAAATGATTGACTATGTTTTTATGCATCAATTAGGTGTTGCCGGAGGTAAGTATTTGGCAAGTGATAGTGATCCCGTATCTGAGGTCATTGCTTTTGCTAAAGAAAAAATACAAATACTTTTAGATACGGGCATACGCAAGGAAAGACTCATTTTTGATATTGGGATTGGTTTTGGTAAAACAGCCTATCAAGCACAACAACTACTTGATGGCGTTGCTGAAATTAAAGAGTCTCTTGGTATTAAAATACTCGTCGGACATTCACGTAAATCATCTGTCATGCCATATGTTGCAACCAAAGACAATGCCGAAAAAGATCTCGCTACAGCAATGATTTCTCGTGATTTGATAAAAAAAGGTGTTGATTATCTGCGCGTGCATAATGTTCGATTAACCGCGATAGCGAAGCATATTTAATGGCGGAAGGTCACTGCATTTAGCAAATAGTTATGTTACACTTTTGCCCGCAAACATTATTAACTTTTGGAAGGCAGATGAATTCAAACATAACTCTTGCAAATGCTATTCGTTTTCTCTCAATGGACGCTGTACAGAAAGCAAAATCAGGACACCCAGGCATGCCGATGGGCATGGCAGATATCGCGACAGTACTGTGGCGTAAATATCTAAAACATAACCCTAAAAACCCACATTGGCTTAATCGCGATCGTTTTGTGTTATCAAATGGTCATGGTTCGATGTTGTTATATTCGTTATTGCATTTGACAGGTTATGAGTTATCAATTGATGATTTGAAGAATTTCAGACAATTACATTCAAAGACGGCAGGTCATCCTGAATATGGTTACGCACCAGGTATTGAGACAACAACTGGTCCTTTGGGGCAAGGTATTGCAAACGCAGTTGGTATGGCGCTGGCAGAAAAGCTATTAGCCGACAGTTATAACCAGCCTGAACATGAGATTATTAATCACTTTACCTATGTCTTTATGGGTGATGGCTGTTTAATGGAAGGTGTCTCACATGAAGTAAGTTCTTTAGCGGGCACGTTGAAATTAGGCAAATTAATCGCTTTTTGGGATGATAATAGTATTTCGATCGATGGTGACGTTCAGGGTTGGTTTACCGAAGATGTTGCTAAGCGCTATGAAGCTTATGGCTGGCAGGTTATTACCCATGTTGATGGGCATGATTTTGATGCCATTGATGCTGCCATTGCTAAGGCACAAGCGGAAAGCTCAAAGCCAACATTGATTTGTTGCAAAACCAAGATTGGTCAAGGCTCACCAAATAAAGCAGGTAGCCATAGTGTGCACGGTGCACCTTTGGGTGATGATGAGATTATAAATACGCGTAAAGCGCTTGATTGGCATTACTCACCTTTTGAGATTCCAGGTGATATTTATGCAGATTGGTCAGGTATTGAAAAGGGTTCAACACTAGAGCAGAGCTGGAATGAACAGTTCGCTCAATATCAAAAAGCGTATCCTAATGAGTTTAATGAATTAAATGTGCGCTTAAGCAAAAGCTTACCGCAAGACTTTGGTGGATTGATAAATGACTATATCAATAAGTTACTTAATGACAAGCCAACAGTAGCAACGCGCAAAGCATCACAGATGGCATTAGAAGAAATCTGTAAAGTATTGCCGGATATGTTTGGTGGCTCAGCAGATTTAACAGGCTCAAACTTAACCAACTGGTCAGGCAGCAAATGGCTTAATAATCATGAAAAGCATGCCAACTACTTATCTTATGGTGTGCGTGAGTTTGGTATGGCAGCGATGATGAATGGCATGTCGCTTTATGGTGGCTTTAGACCGTATGGCGGTACTTTCTTGGTGTTTAGTGACTACGCACGAAACGCCATTCGTATGAGTGCGATTATGAAGCAACCAGTAGTTTATGTGATGACACATGACTCAATTGGTTTGGGCGAAGATGGTCCAACACATCAGCCAATTGAACACGTACCAAGCTTGCGTGTGATGCCTAATTTAAATGTCTGGCGTCCGGCAGATGTTGTTGAAACAGCGATTGCATGGCAGTGTGCTGTTGAAGAGCAGAGCACACCATCATTATTGGCACTTTCTCGTCAAAATCTACCAACTTTAGTGGCGAGCAATAGCCAAGCACAACTGGTTAAAAAGGGTGGTTATTTATTAAGAGAAGCCCAAAATGCTGAGATTACCTTGATTGCTACAGGCTCTGAAGTAAGTATCATGTGTGAGGCAGCGGAAACATTAGCTAAAGAAGGCATTGCTGTAAACGTTGTGTCTATGCCTTGCGTTGAGAAATTCATGCAACAAGATGATGTATATCAACAGTCCGTGATAAAACAAAATATTCCTGCAGTAGTGATGGAGGCGGCACAAGGTGATTTATGGTATCGTTTATTGCCAAAGACAGGTGGGGATGTGATTAGCTTAAATCACTTTGGTGAATCAGCACCGGCTGAAAAATTATATGAGGCATTTGGTTTAACCGCACAAAACGCTGTGGCTAAAGCCAAAACGCTTCTATCTAAAACAACGGTTGAAAGTTTATAAGCCATATACGGCTAATTTAAAAAAGGAGAAATAAAAGATGGCAATTAAAATTGCAATTAATGGTTATGGGCGCATTGGTCGTTGTGTATTACGTGCGATTTATGAAGCGGGTTTAACAAACGATTTTAAAATCGTTGCCATTAATGATTTGGGCAGCCCTGAGGTTAATGTTCATTTGACAAAGTATGATACAACACATGGTCGCTTCCACGCAGATGTTTCTTTACAAAATAACGAAATGGTGATCAATAACGATCGCATTAAAATCTTAGCTGAGCGTAACCCAGCTGATTTGCCATGGAAAGATTTGGATATCGATGTGGTCTTTGAATGTACTGGTTTATTCACATCAAAAGAGAAGTGCGGCGCACATATTCAAGCGGGTGCTAAAAAGGTTGTTATCTCAGCTCCAGGTGGCAATGATGTTGATGCAACGATTGTTTATGGTGTGAATCACAATGTATTAACTTCTGATATGACGGTTATTTCTAATGCGTCATGCACAACAAACTGTTTGGCACCTGTGGCTAAAGTATTAAACGATAGTATCGGTATTCAAGAAGGTTTGATGACAACGATTCATGCGTATACTAATGATCAGAAAATTGTTGATAGCTATCACAGTGATTTACATCGCGCACGTGCTGCTGCGCACAATATGATCCCAACTAAAACGGGAGCCGCTGCTGCTGTAGGTTTGGTGTTGCCTGATCTTAAAGGGCGTTTAGATGGTTTTGCAATGCGTGTGCCAACGATTAACGTATCAGTAGTTGATTTGACATTCACTGCTAAAAAGCACACTTCTGTGGAAGAAGTTAATGGTTTATTAAAAGCCGCTTCTGAAGCAGGTAATTTAAAAGGTGTGTTAGGCTATAATCTTGAGCCATTAGTCTCTATGGACTTTAACCATAATCCGCATCCATCGATCTTTGATGCCACACAAACGCGTGTGATTGGCAATCTTGTGAAAGTCCTTTCTTGGTATGACAATGAATGGGGCTTCTCAAATCAGATGCTAAGAACGACAAAAGCGTGGTTTGCAGCTAAGTAAAATAAGTAAAAAAGTATTTAAGGCGTGAAGACGCCTTTTTTGTTTTTAAGGATTAATAATGAACTTTTTATCAATAACGGATGTGCCACTAAAGGGCAAAAAAGTCTTGATGCGCGTTGATTTCAACGTGCCAGTCAAAGATGGCAAAGTCACCAGTTTCGTGCGCATTGATGCCGCATTACCAACTATTAAATACGCATTAAATCAAGGTGCCAGTGTGATATTGATGTCACACTTAGGGCGTCCTGAGGAAGGTGAGTATAATGAAGAATACTCACTAAAACCCGTAGCGGAATGCTTAACACAAAAGCTAGGTCAGTCGGTAAATCTTATCAAAGACTATCTCTCTGGTGTTAACGTTAATGCCGGTGATGTGGTGATCTGTGAAAATGTACGCTTTAACAAGGGCGAGAAAAAATCAGATGACGCATTATCACGGAAGCTCGCGAGTTTATGTGATGTCTTTGTGATGGATGCCTTTGCAACAGCGCACAGAGCGCAAGCCTCGACTTATGGTGTTGCTAAATACGCACCAGTTGCCTGTGCTGGTCTTTTATTAACTGAGGAATTAAACGCACTTAAAGCAGTACTAAAAAATCCACAAAAGCCATTAGCAGCAATTGTTGGTGGGTCAAAAGTATCAACTAAATTAACCGTGCTTGAGAATTTAATTGATCAGGTTGATCAATTGATTGTTGGTGGTGGTATTGCTAATACGTTCTTAGTTGCCGCTGGCTTTAATGTTGGCAAATCATTAATAGAAGCAGATCTTGTTGATACGGCACGTGCCTTGATCGACAAGGCGCGCGCAAAGGGGGCTGATATTCCATTACCTATTGATGTGCGAGTTGCAAAAAGCTTTAGTGAAGAGGCTAAAGCTGAGATTAAAACCATCGAATCGATTGAACCGGATGATATGATTTTAGATATCGGTCCTTTGACAGAGGTAAAACTCGCAGCAACAATTGCTAAAGCCAAAACCATTTTATGGAATGGTCCGGTAGGTGTATTTGAGTTTCCAGAGTTTGAAGCAGGGACCAAGGCGATTGCCAAAGCAATTGCTGATTCAGATGCTTTCTCAGTTGCAGGTGGTGGCGATACCATTGCTGCGATTGAGAAGTTTAATATCAAAGATAAAGTATCGTATATTTCAACCGCAGGGGGTGCTTTTTTAGAGTTTATTGAAGGCAAAACCCTGCCTGGTGTTGAAGTATTATGCGAACGTGCACAAGAGGTGAAAGCATGAGAAGAACGAAAATCTTAGCAACCATAGGTCCTGCAAGCGAGTCCAAAGAAGTGCTAAGTAAAATGGTCGATGCCGGATTAAATGCGGTGCGTTGTAATTTCTCACACGGTACGGCGGATGATCATCGTAAACGTGTGCAACTGATTCGTGAAGTTGCCAAAGAAAAAGGCGTTTATATCGGTATTCTAGCGGACTTACAGGGGCCAAAGATTCGTGTGGCTAAGTTTAAAGATGGCAAAGTGCTCTTAAAAAATGGTGACACATTTATCCTTGATGCTGAAATGGATAAGGCAGCAGGAGATGAGAAATCAGTTGGGATTGATTATAAAGAGTTACCAAATGATGTTAAAAAAGGCGATGTTCTACTGTTAGATGATGGCAAGATTGTGTTAACGGTTGCCAAGGTTGAAGGTGCTAAAGTGCATTGTAAAGTGACTGTGGGTGGCAAGCTTTCTAACAATAAAGGCATTAACAAAAAAGGTGGCGGCTTAACCGCACCAGCATTGACTGAAAAAGACAAAGAAGATATTAAAACCGCTGCAGCACTTGAAGTGGATTATGTGGCGGTGTCTTTTCCACGCGATGCCAAGGACATGGAGTATGCGCGTAAGTTATTGCTAGAATCAGGCTCAGAAGCAGGCGTTGTTGCTAAGGTTGAGCGCACTGAAGCGGTGGCTAATATCGAAGAGATCATTAAAGCATCCGATGCGATAATGGTCGCGCGTGGCGATTTAGCCGTTGAGATCGGCGACGAGAATGTGCCAGCAGCTCAGAAGATGATTATCCGCTTAACGCGTGAATTAGATAAAGTCGTTATTACCGCAACGCAAATGATGGAATCGATGATTACAAGCTCAACACCAACGCGTGCTGAAGTATCTGATGTTGCTAATGCCGTATTAGATGGAACAGATGTAGTTATGCTCTCAGCTGAGTCTGCAGCAGGCGATTATCCTGTTGAAACGGTCTCTGCAATGTCACGTGTGTGTGAAGCTGCTGAGAATAGCAACTTGGTGCATATCGTCTCTAAAGATAATGTGACGCGTCACCATGATCGAGTCGATGAAGCCGTAGCGAGTGCTGCTGTTTATTTAGCAAATCATGTTGATGCTAAAGCGATTATTTCATTAACTGAATCAGGCTCTACTGCGTTATGGATGTCACGTATTAATACTCATCTACCGATTTATGCGTTATCACGTAATCGCATGACTTTGGGCAAAATGACGCTTTATCGTGGGGTTGTACCGATTGAGTTTGACTCAACACGTATGGCGCGCTTTTATGTGAACCGTGAGGCATCGCTTGAGCTTGAGAAGCGTGGTATTGTCAAGGCGGGTGAGTGGATGGTATTAACCAGTGGTGATCACATGGGTGTTCATGGTGGCACCAATAAGATTAAGGTTATTCAAGCCGGTAATGTGGTATAAATAATTGGAGTTACGCATTTTAGCGAAATAAAACACCCCGTCAGCCTGCGGCTGCCACCCCTCTTGCAAAGAGGGGAATTAGGCAAGGGTAGTGTACATTCCCCTCTTTGCAAGAGGGGTGCCGAGCTTGCGAGGTGGGGTGTTGAACTGAAAAAAATGGCGTAACTTCCGTAAATAAAAAATAAGGATAAGAAAATGGCATTAGTATCATTACGTCAATTATTGGATCATGCAGCAGAACATCGTTATGGCATTCCTGCATTTAATGTTAACAACTTAGAGCAAATCCGTGCGGTGATGGAAGCTGCAAGCAAGGTTAAAGCACCGGTTATCCTACAAGCTTCAGCGGGTGCCAGAAAATATGCAGGGGCACCATTTATTCGCCACCTTGTGTTAGCTGCGATTGAAGAATATCCAGATATTCCAGTATGTATGCATCAAGATCACGGGACATCGCCAGATGTTTGTCAGCGCTCCATTCAATTAGGCTTTTCATCAGTGATGATGGATGGTTCATTAAAAGCAGATGGCAAAACGCCAGCAGATTATGCCTATAATGTTGATGTTACCAAACGTACCGCTGCAATGGCGCATGCTTGTGGTGTATCCGTTGAGGGGGAACTTGGTTGCTTAGGGTCGCTTGAAACAGGGCAAGCAGGTGAAGAAGATGGTGTAGGTGCTGTTGGCACCTTATCACATGATCAAATGTTAACTGATCCAGAAGAAGCAGCACAATTTGTCAAAGAAACAAAAGTGGATGCCTTAGCCATTGCGATTGGTACGAGTCATGGTGCCTATAAATTTACCAAACCACCGACAGGTGATGTCCTAGCAATCTCACGTGTTAAAGAGATTCATGCACGTATTCCGGATACCCATTTGGTGATGCATGGTTCATCTTCAGTGCCACAAGATTGGCTTAAAGTCATCAATGAATACGGCGGTGATATGGGTGAGACCTATGGTGTGCCTGTTGCTGAAATCGTTGAAGCGATCAAATATGGTGTCAGAAAGGTCAACATCGATACCGATCTACGTATGGCAGCTACTGGTGCAATTCGCAAATTTATGGCAACACATCGCGCGGAATTTGATCCACGTAAGTATAATGCAGTTGCAAAAGATGCAATGCGTGATATTTGTCAGGCGCGTTATGAGGCTTTTGGTGCTGCGGGTATGGCAGATAAAATCAAGCCAATCTCTTTAGAGAAAATGTATCAAATGTATCAAACGGGTGAATTAGACCCACGCGTTAAATAACTGAAGCTACGCACTTTAGAAAAACTATGATTTTATAAACACCCCGTCAGCCTACGGCTGCCACCCCTCTTGCAAAGAGGGGAATTAGGCAACGGTGATTTTATTCCCCTCTTTGCAAGAGGGGTGCCGAGCTTGCGAGGTGGGGTGTTGAAATAGCAAAAGTGCGTAACTCCAGTTAAATAATAGGGTTATGCACTTTGTGATTTTTTTAAGACTACACCGTCTGCTTTTTGTTGACTAAGGATAACATTTTAGCGAAGTCTTTAGTCAATCCCTCTATATTTTGATATTTGTCATTACTAAATTTAGATTTTTTAGAAAATACAGTGTAATAGGTTTTACTAAAAATCGGTGTCGGATGAATAACAATCCCTTCAAGTTTAATGTCTTTATCTAAGTGTTCTACAACCTCGGGAATGGCTGGGATTAGTTGGACTTTGTTCATAATTAACATTCTTAAGGCCTGCTCAAGTGTGTTATATGTTTGGATGTGCTTAGCATTATATGATTTGGCGAGACAGCTTAATAATTCACTTGAGTAGCTGTTATCTTTGACAAGTCCAATGGTAATATTAAGTGTGCTGAGATTTGGGCATAGATCAAAATATTGTTTTTGATGGTTTTGGTTGGTAACCCAAGTGTATTTGAGATGTGCTGTCGCTGTCTCTGGATAATAGACATAAGGCTCACGAGCTTTCTTTTTAGAAACCATCAAAGCACCATCCATTTTACCTTGTTTGACAAGTTGCCAGCATTGCTTCCATGGCATGATATAGACTTGTGTTGTTACATTAAGTTTCTTTAGTACTTGCTTATTTAACGTCACATCAGAGCCAAGTACAGTATTGTTGTGTTTGTAGTCATAAGGAGGCCAAGGCTCAGCGCAAAACTTGAGTGTTGAGTGACTTTCTTGTGCTCGGCTTAGTGCTGGCATGGCGCAGATACCAAGCACGATTATCTTGGTTATTTGTAAATAGTGTTGAAATAGCCGTTTACCTTCCATGTTGTGTTTCCTTCCTGTTGCTGTAATTACCGCATTAACATTAGCACTTATCGTGTTAGAAATCATCCATGATCACAGTTTGTTTGTCAGAATTTAATTTTGCACGCTATCACAATTATCCGCAAAGATTGCATTAACGAATTTGTAACCATTAGCAGCGTCTTGATTAATGCTCCAACTCATCGCACCACCAAATTGTGGGTCATTAAAGACACTGGATGTTTGGTATGCTTTACATAGCTCACTATAAGCACGATCTTTGTAAACACCATTGTAAACAGTAGCGAGTCCTGCTGCGGGTTTATCCGAAGGTTGACCTGGGATAATTTTAGTACTAGCTGGAATAATTTGCTTTAAGCGCACAAAGCTATTAACCACAAATTGAGGATGCATTTGGTTAATATTTGTTTCACTGGCACCACTGCATATCGAGCCAATGCCAAATTGATCAATGCAGTAGTGTCCGGTGTTATACTCTTGAATAAAGATATAATCAAACAATCCAGCCGCGACAGATTTTTCATAAATACGCTGTGTTCCAGTATTTACAAGATGTACCTCACCATTGTTGATTAGGTTAAACTGAGGTGCAGCAGTAATGACAAAATCAGCATCAATTTGTTTAATGGCTTGGATGGTTCTATAGATATCGGACTCCATTTTCTTTTCATCAATGCCGCCTAAATTTTCAAGATCAAAATCAATTCCATCAGCACCTAGAGATTTAGCATAGTTAACAATGTTTTGTGCAACAACTGCTGGATCCGCACCATTTGGTTTAAAGGTATTATGCTCACCACCAACCGATAAGATCACATGTTTTAATTTGCCACTTTGTTTAGCTTGCTCAATATCTTTTTTCATATTGTTTTGCCAGTTACCACCATTTTGCCAATCGGCATAAATGTTCCAAGGATCTGTCATAGTTAGTGGATTAGCATCATTCACTACAGCAAAGGCAAGTACAATTGTATTATAACCACGTTCAACGGCGTCACTTATTTTAACTTGCGTATTCCAAGGCGTTAAATAACCAACCATTAGTGGCTTATCTGCTTTTGCTTGATATTGTAATTTGGCATCTCCTTGGATAACGCCATCAATAATGCTAATCGGTGTTGCACTGTATTTTAGACCATCCATAGTGAAGCTTTCGCCTTTGATTTGATAGCTACCAATGCTCGGTACTTTAAATGCATTATTGCCTAACTGTAAATGCTGTGCATCTGATTGGTATTGATTGCCATTAGTGCCTGCTATTGATGCCTTTGGATATGCCATTGGTGCGGCACCATTAAAATCAACATCGATATTAAGTGTACTGTAAGGTATTTCTTGAACATCAAAGTGAATATCAAGTGCGTAGTGCTCTTTGTCTTTGGCATCAATGCTTGATGTGCTTAGTTGTGCAACGTAGATATGTCCATCTTCAAAATCAATAATATCATTAACGCTAAAGTCATGCTCTCCTTTGCTTAAACCAATGGTTGTGCCTGAGAGTGGAATCATATGCAGCTTATCACCGATCATTAAAGCAATTTGATGATCATCGGCAATGCCGTGGGTGTCTCCACTTATCGTAACTTTAAGATCAGCCACTATGTGACCTGCGCATACCTGCCAAGCACTTGAGGTGCCAGGCACGTCATTTGTCCACCAAGAGTTACTAGCGACTTGCCATATTTGATCATCGTGTAGGACAAAGTCACCTTTGCTATATCCGCCCCAATATCCACTATCAGCGCCTTTGTATACTTGTGGATTAACTGGGATGTCACCTATACATTGTTCTGGTGTAGGTGTTGGTTCAGGTTGTGGATCAGGTGTTGGCTCTGGGTCTGGGCTTGGTGTGCTGGTTTCTTGCCACGCAGATTGCCACCAATGTTCAAGTCCGGCAACACCTGGTTCATTATGTGATTGTGTACACCAAGCGCCACCAATGCACTCATAGGTTTTACCGTTATTCGTTACGCTATCGCCCATTTGATAATTGGCAATATTTTCAGGGTAAGTAAAATGTGCGCTATGAGCAACACCACTTAATCCCGCACTCATAATGCTAGCAATAATGACTTTCGATAAGGTTTTTTTATTTTTCATGCTTTCCTCGATAGATGGTTAAATTAGTTTTCTCGACAAGGAAAGCATAAGTTAAAAGATGTATTTAGGCGATAAAATGAGCATCAAGCGTTGTTATGGGGATATAAGATATGCTAATGAGAGCTGCACTGTTGACCAATGGTAGGTTAAGCATAATTAGGCTATGACTATATTTCTGCCCCTTTGATTGTGTAAGCGTTGGCTGAGCGTAAGTCGAAGCCTCTATGGAGTGTGATTTCCCCAAGCTTCCCTTCGACTGATGCTCAGGGAACGGTGGGCACTGTGGGTGAGTATTTAGTCTTAGCCCGTACTATGACAAGAGACATTCTATGCATAAGTGTTAGGAAATCGATGGCTTTTTTGATACTCTTTTTAAGGAGTTAAATTGGAAGGTTAAGGAATCATAGATTATGTCAAAAGGCTGGTTGACAGAATACGCACAAAGTATTGAACAAACGCAAAATTTCTGGGCAAAGAAAAGTCAGATTATCGATTGGATAAGCCCGTGGCAAACTGTTAGTAGTGGTAGCTTCAAAGAGGGAAATATCAAATGGTTTGAAGAGGGCGAATTAAATGCCTGTTACAACTGTGTTGATCGCCATTTGCAAAAACATGCCGATAAAGTTGCTTTCTATTGGGAGGGTGATAACCCTGAGCATAGCAAATCGATAAGCTATCAAATGCTTTATGAGCAGGTGAATCGTTTTGCCAATGTCTTAAAGTCGATTGGTGTTAAAAAAGGTGATGTGGTCTGTATCTATTTACCGATGATTGTTGAAGCCCCTGTTGCGATGTTGGCATGCGCGCGCATTGGCGCGATACATTCCGTTATTTTTGGTGGTTTTTCACCGGTTGCTATTGCTGATAGAGTCAATGATGCTCAATCAAAATTTATCATTACCGCTGATGGTGGTTTTAGAGGTGGTAAAGCCGTGGCACTTAAAGCCAATGTTGATGAAGCATTGAAGCACTGCCCAAGTGTTGAAAAAGTATTAGTTATTAAATACGCCAATAATCCAATCAACTGGAATAATGCGCTGGATGTTGACTACAAAGCGCTTCTTGATAAAGTGCCTGCCATCTGCCCTGTTGAAGTGATGAAAGCTGAAGATCCATTGTTTATTCTGTACACATCAGGCTCAACAGGTAAGCCGAAAGGTGTGGTGCATACTACCGCTGGTTACTTGGTCTATGCAGCGACAACACACAAACATATTTTTGACCTTCAACATAATGATGTTTATTGGTGTACGGCAGATGTCGGCTGGATTACAGGGCATTCCTATGTGGTTTATGGACCACTTGTTAATGCGACTACGAGTGTGTTATTTGAAGGTGTGCCAAGTTATCCGCAAAAATCACGGTTTTTTGATGTGGTTGATAAGTATAAAGTCAGTATTTTTTACACGGCACCAACGGCGATCCGTGCACTACAAGCCGAAGGTGATAATGCTGTTTTAGCTCAGACTACGCGTGATTCTTTACGTATTTTAGGCAGTGTCGGTGAGCCGATTAATCGCGAAGCGTGGCATTGGTATCATGAACAAGTCGGCAAAGGACAATGCGCTATTGTCGATACGTGGTGGCAAACTGAAACCGGTGGAATTATGATTAGCCCTGATTTTAGTCATCAGCAGAAACCAGGTTCAGCAATGACGCCATTTTGGGGTGTTGATGTGGCTATTTTAGATAAAACCTCAGCTAAAGAAGTCAAAGGTGCATTAGAGGCGCATGATTATGGTGCATTGGTAATTAAAAAGCCGTGGCCTGGCATGATGCGTAGCTTATGGGGAGACCATGAGCGCTATATGCAAAGCTATTTTAATGTTTATCCTGGGTATTATTTCCCTGGTGACGGTGCTTATCGCGATCAAGATAATCATTATTGGATCTCTGGACGTTTAGATGATGTGATTAGTATTGCTGGACATAGAATTGGTACGGCTGAGGTTGAAAGCGTCATCGATTCACATCCAGCGGTTGCTGAAACTGCGGTTGTTGGTATTCCTGATAGTATCAAAGGTGAGGTGATCTATGCATATATCACCCTAGAGAAGGGTGTTAATCCGGATGATTCACTTAAAAAAGAGATTATTCAGTGGGTTAGGAAAACCTATGGGCCAATTGCCAGTATTAAGGTAATTCAATGGGCGCCAATGCTGCCTAAAACAAGATCAGGTAAGATTATGCGCCGCATTTTAAGAAAGATCGCCCATTTTGAAGAGCAACAAATCGGTGATACCTCGACGTTGGCAGATGAAAGTTGTGTTAAAGATTTGATTCTACATCGTGTAGACTATCGAAAAACAGAGAATATGTCTTAAGAATTTATGACCAGCTTTACTTTTAACCTGCGCCATTTTAGTGGAATGGCACCGACACTTAACACGGTAGATGAATGGCAGAAATGGCATGCGTGTAAACAAGACCTGCCAAACTCAGGTGAGATTGCAACGACGCATATACCTGCTAGCTTAAAGCGTCGCTCAAGCTTGGGTGTCAAGCAAGCACTAGAGGTGGCTTTAGCTTGTTTTGCGCAATCTGAAGAAAATCTCGAGATTAATTATACGGTGTTTGCCTCACAACATGGTGAGGTTAATCGTGTGCAGTCGCTACTTAGGCAGATTGCCCAAAAAGAGCTGTTATCCCCTATGGATTTTTCGCAATCAGTGCATAATACCGCGTCCGGTCTTTTGTCATTATCTCAGGGGATCAAAACCAATATCAACTCAATTGCTGGTGGCAAAGATACCTTTTTTATGGCTGTTATTGAAGCATTGACTTATTTACAGCTTAATCCGCATTCACGAGTCTTACTGGTAATCTATGATGAGCCATTGGCAGAGAGCTACAAATCCTATAACTGTGATTATGATCAGCAATATGCTTGTGCTTTTGTGATGGATAATTATGCGCATACAACAAAAGAGGGCTTCACCTGTCGCTTGGACTTATCACCAAGCACTAAAGCCGAAATAAAGAAAGACATAGCCGCGCAAACTGCTGTCTTTCCACCTGCTCTTGTATTCTTAGCGTGGGTTTATGACGAGTTTGATAATAACCTTAAACAAGACAGTGCATTTTGGCAGTTTAATTGGTATAAAAATAATGGGGAGTAGAGTACGGAAATACGTGCTTAAACAATAGTTTATTGGTAATCATGGATATTCGAGTCAAGCTCGAATATGACGATTCATTGTCATTCTCTGACTTGATCCGAGAATCCAAAAAATACCTGATAATATTCGCATAGTTACTTAGATAAAGTTGATGAGGGAAATATGATTAAAAAACAAATGAAGAGCGTTGGCTTTATCGGTTGGCGTGGTATGGTTGGGTCAGTGTTGCTTGAACGCATGCATCAAAATAATGACTTTGCGTCATTCAATCCTGTTTTCTTTAGCACATCACAAAAAGATCAACAAGTGGATGTCCTTGGTGTTGGCACTCAACGATTACAAGATGCATATGCCATGGATAGCTTGATGCAAATGGAGATTATCGTCACATGCCAAGGTAGTGATTATACCGCTGAGATTCTACCTAAATTGAGAGCTAACGGTTGGCAGGGGTATTGGATTGATGCAGCTTCTCATCTGCGCATGGATGAGGATAGTGTGATTGTATTGGATCCTATTAATCGTGATGTGATTGATCACGCTTTAGCAAGTGGAGTTAAAAACTTTGTTGGTGGTAATTGCACCGTGAGTTTGATGATGCTAGCGATTCAAGGCTTACTTCAAGAAGATCTCATTAATTGGATTTCCGTCATGAGCTATCAGGCGGTTTCTGGTGCCGGTGCTAAGGCGATGATTGAGCTTGTTAAGCAAACGTCTTTAGCTAATAATGTTGATATGACAGATAGTTTGAAGCTTGAGCGTAATATTCACACTAAAGTGACTGCTAGTAATTTTCCATGTACGGAGTTCTTGACCCCGATGGCATATAATATTCTGCCCTTTATTGATGCACCATTGGCAAATGGGCAAAGCAAAGAAGAGTGGAAAGCGCAAGCAGAAATGAACAAGATTTTACAGCGATCACCCACCTTGCCAATTGATGGCATTTGTGTACGCGTCCCTGTGTTAAGAGCGCATAGTCAGGCGCTGACGATTGAACTTAAACAAATGATTGATTTGAAAGAAGTAGAGCAAAAAATAAAAAGTGCTAATGAGTGGGTGCGTTTTGTTGATAATGATCCTCAACAAACTGCGAAGCATTTAACGCCGATGGCAGTGAGCAATACCTTGGATATTGCGGTTGGGCGCTTGAAAAAGACGAATCTTTCAGATCGACATATTCAGCTTTTTACTGTGGGTGATCAGCTATTGTGGGGGGCGGCTGAGCCCTTAAGACGAATGTTAAATATTTGTCTTACTCAAATTTAAATTAGCCGAAGTTGATAACTCAAACAGCGCTTGAATAAATTCACGCATCACCTTATTGATCGGTTTATCCAGGTGATATGCCAAATAGGCAGTAAATCCCTTCATGGTGACTTTTTGTAGATCATTGGTAGAGGCACCCTTGGCTTTTAATGCGTCAGCAATACGAATCAAACGACCATCTTTAATTTCCTTTTGCAAAATAAAGTCAGGCAACCAACCGATACCTAAATTAGCAACAATGGCTTTTTTGGCAACTTGCGCATTTGAGAAAATCGAGATGTCTGTGTTTTTGGGTACGGACTTTATTGTTTGCTCATAAAGTAGCGATTGCAGTTTAAGCGTAATAAAGGTTTGTTTGAAGATATTATCAATGTTTA
The DNA here is from genome assembly GCF_003428165.1 of Cysteiniphilum litorale. GTDB lineage: Bacteria > Pseudomonadota > Gammaproteobacteria > Francisellales > Francisellaceae > Caedibacter > Caedibacter litoralis. Next base: position 26,818 of record NZ_QLIQ01000027.1, read on the forward strand.
AGTTGTTTAATAATTCATGATTGTCACTTGAGCAGACTAGCGAGTTTTCTAAATTGCAGACTTTTTCGTTGTAATATTTTTTATCCAAAATATCACGTGAGGCAATGATTAAATCACCATCGTAACGCTCATACAATGCCGTGTAATCAAGGGTTGTAAAGTTGATATTATAATTTAACTTAGGGTGTGATTTTTTCACTTGCTTTAATATCTGAATAATCCATTCATCATAAATAGGTGAGACAACAAGGTTCAATTTATAGTCTTTGTTTTCATGCGATAAATGATATAGCAACTTTTTAAATGACGCTTGAATTTCGCGCGCATAGGGCAGAAAGCTTTCTCCCTCGGCGGTTAAGAGTGACTTGCGCCCATTAAAATAAAAGAGCTTCTTGCCAACGTCCATTTCTAAGCTTTTGATTTGTTTGGTGACGGCAGGTTGCGTTAAGTGGAGTAAGTTGGCTGCTTCCGTTAGGTTTTCTGTTTCAACCACTTGTAAAAAAATTTGAATTTGTTTGTAGGTTAAGTTATACGCCATTTTATTGGTTTGCATTGAGCCGAGGATCTAATGTAGACGTATTATAAATAGCTTTCATACTTGTGTCATGGAATGTTTTTATGGGAAGTGTGTTTAAGTTGTGTAGGTGCAGCAAGTCAGAAAACATCCGTGTGAATCACGCTAGGGGGAGTGCGCTACTGCTTGTTTTTCTCTGGCACCTACGGTAGCTAATACTATAGTGTTTAAAAGCTTAATGCAAGCCGTTGATTTCTGATTAGCCATAAGAGATCAGCGCATACTCTGCAGAGATATAAGGTAAATATATAGGCATTTGGCTTAAGTTTTCTTTTTAAGTGATGTTTGAAAAATGAAAATAACAATAGAAAAGCCAAGCGCTACCAAAAGATATGATTTGTCGATGACGATGTCTATGCCTGCTGCCATTAGGATCAAGCCTATAAAAATAAGTGAAGTCAACGCGATTAATTTCAGTTGTAGTGAATGTGTTAATTTTATTAAAAAGCGTGAAGCCAATAACATAATCGCGCATGAGGCAAGAATAGATGCTGCGATCACAAAAATATTGTCACTTAAACCAATCGCAGTGATCACACTATCGATTGAAAAAACTGCATCGATTAAAATAATCTGCGCAATTGCACTTAGCATGTTTTTGGCAACCTGTGTTGAGACGGTTTTGGGGCGGTATAACAGATAGATTTCATGTAGTGCTTTACACAGTAAGAACAATCCACCGATGATCAAAATCATATCTTTAATGCTAATGCCATTACCAAAAATGGAAAAAATCGGTATTGTCCATTGCATGATTAGACTGATAAAAAGCAACGAGACGATACGCATTATTGCTGCCAATGAAGTAGCAGTTATTTGCGCTTTACGTTGTTGGTGAACGGGAAGTTTGGCAGTTACAAGATAAATAAACAATAAATTATCAATCGCTAAGATAGTCTCAAGTGCGGTGATGGTTAAAAAGCTTGTAATAAGTTCCAGCGGAACGTCCAATCTAGGTATCCTCTTTAATGTATAATGACGGCACAAATGATAAATGCATATGGCATTATATGTAAACTTGCTACGGCAATTATTTTTAAGTTATTTTAACTTGTTTTTAGCAATCAGCTTGTGGCAGACTTTGAAAGTGCAAGAATACAACTAAAATACACAGGAGAAACACAATGGAATTAATTGCTGCAAAAAAGGATAAAATTTTTCAAGCTTTAAACGCAATCCTTGAGCATGAGATGGCAGGTGTTGTTCGTTATACGCATTATTCATTAATGATTATTGGTCATGGCAGAATTCCAATTGTCAGTTGGATGCGTGCGCAAGCGCAAGAGAGCTTAACGCATGCAACGCAAGCCGGTGAGATGATTACCCATTTTGGTGAGCACCCATCACTTAAAATCGCACCTTTAACCGAAACACATAAGCATAATATTGATGAGATTTTAACGGAAAGTTTAGAGCACGAGCATGGTGCGTTAAAACTATATCGTGAGCTTTTAGCATTGGCAGAAGAAGCAAAATCCATCATTTTGGAAGAGTATGCACGTGGTCTTATCGTTGAGGAAGAGACGCATATTGGTGAAGTTGAAAAGATGCTTAAAAGACCGTTTTAAAAAGCGCGAAAAATGCCATACAAAAAAACTCTGTAAAATGTTTTGTGATGGCTATGTTTAAATTGCTACAATAGTTTCTCTTATTATTAAGGGGGAAGGTTTATGTCTAAAACAATTATGTATCAAGAGGCGTTGTCAGCGCCTTCAAAAGTTGCCGAGCAATTAAAGTACAATACAAAAATTTGGCAAGAAATATGCGCGCATCTTAAGAAATATCCGCCAGCATTTGCAGCAACCGTTGCTCGCGGCAGCTCGGATCACGCAGCAACCTATGCGAAATACTTGCTAGAAAGTAAAATAGGATTGGTTACGGCATCGATTGCGCCATCTATTTATACGATTTATCAAAGTCAAACAGCGGTGGCGAATAGTCTTTTTTTAGGTATTTCACAGTCAGGTAAAAGCCCTGATTTAGTGCAATCATTCTTAAGTGTAAAAAATCAGGCAACGACAGTCGCCTTAGTTAATGTCGAAGGCTCACCACTGGCAAATGCAGCAAGATTTGTCGTGCCACTTTTAGCAGGAGAAGAAAAGGCGGTTGCTGCAACCAAAAGCTATATTTGTGCCTTGACTGCATTGGCACAGTTTATCGCTATTTATACGGAAGATAAGATATTGCAAGAAGCACTTAATGCATTGCCTGAGTATTTGTCCTTAGCGGCGAATCTTGATTGGCAAGTGGTGATTGATGCGTTAAAAGATGAACAAGATGCCTATGTTATTGGTCGTGGTTACGGTTATGCAATCGCACAAGAAGCCGCTTTGAAACTTAAAGAAACAGCATGCTTGCACTCAGAGCCATTTAGTTCGGCTGAAGTGCTGCATGGTCCATTTGCTTTGATTAAAAAATCATTCCCAACCTTGGTTTTTGCACAAAATGATGCATCAGCTAAGGGCACAATCGAGTTGGCGCAAAAAATGCATCAAATGGGTGCTAATGTGATGTTTGCGATGCCTGGATCACAGCATGTTGATACTACGCATAACCTTGAAACAACCAAAAGCTTGCATCCGTTGTTAGATCCGATTTTATTGATTCAAAGCTTTTATACCATGGCAGCAAAACTTGCTACAGCACGCGGCTTAAATCCAGATCAGCCAGAGAATCTCAATAAAGTGACACAAACGGTGTAAGTGATGCAAAGTTATCGAATAACAGGCGCCCAAATCGTCACTAAAGATGCTGTCCTAGAAGGCGAAATTGCCGTTGAATGTGGCAAAATCATGGCAGTTGGTGAGCCACACTCGAGCTTTTCACATTTGCCCATCGTCGAATACCACCAAAGTGATAAGGTGATTCCGGGATTTATTGATACCCATATTCATGGCAGTTGTGGCTGTGATGTGATGGATGGTGAAATTGAGTCCTTAAAAGTGATTACATCATCCTTGTATCGCCAAGGGGTTACTTCATTTTTGGCAACGACAATGACCCAAACTGAAGCCGCAATTAGTAAAGCACTTAATAATGTCGCTGACTTTAATAAGTCGCATGCTCATGGTCGACACTTTGCCAATATCTTAGGTGTGCATTTAGAGGGGCCTTTTATTTCACTGGATAAAATTGGTGCGCAAAACCCTGAATTTTTGCAGGAGTCTTCGATTGCTAAGCTTAAGAGCTGGCAACATAAGGCGAATCATCTTGTTAAAAAAATCACACTTGCGCCAGAGATGTTAGGTGCTAATCATGTGATTGATTGGTGTGTTAGTGAGCAAGTGATTGCCTCGATTGGACACACCAATTGCACAGCAAAAGAAGCACTAGTAGCAATTGATCGAGGTTGCTCTCAAGCGACGCATTTATTTAATGCGATGAGTGGCATTGATCACCGTAAACCAGGAGCCGCAACCGCTTTATTAATGTCAGAGAAGGTTGTTGCCGAGCTGATCGTTGATGGCGTGCATCTAGCACCTGAAATTGTTGATATGGTTTATCGCGTAAAAGGGGCTGATGGTATTTTGTTGGTCACTGATGCGATGTCAGCACAAGCCCATGGTGAGGGTGTGTTTGATCTTGGTGGGCAGAAAGTAATTGTCAAAAATAATGAAGCACGATTAGAAAATGGTGTATTAGCCGGTAGTGTGTTGACGATGAATAATGCATTAAAAAACATGCTCACATATAGTGACTGCAGTTTGCCAGAAATTGTTAAGATGACGAGCTATAATGCCGCAAAGAGTCTTAATATGCATCATTGTAAAGGGGATATCAAAAAAGGAGCTGATGCTGATTTGGTCGTTGTTGATAAGCATTTTCAGATTAAGCAAGTATTTAAAGCGTCATAATGAAAGTCGATGTTATTGTTATTGGGGCGGGTGCCTCAGGACTTATGTGTGCCATTGAAGCGGCGAAAAGAGGGCGCAAAGTATTGGTTCTTGATCATGCTAATAAAGTTGGTAAAAAGATACTCATGTCAGGTGGCGGTCGCTGTAATTTCACAAATTACTATGTTGAACCGGCACGCTTTTTATCACAAAACCCACATTTTTGTAAGTCTGCCTTAACGCGTTATACGCAATGGGATTTTATCGCATTAGTTGACACTTATCAGCTGAATTACCATGAGAAAACGTTGGGTCAGCTTTTCTGTGATGGTAAGTCACATGAAATTGTTGATATTCTGCTAAATGAATGCCGTAAATATCAGGTTGAAATTAAACTAAATACGACAGTTAATCAGCTGTGCCAATGTGATCAAGTTGCACCAGCTGAGCTTAGGTTTTATGTTAAAACAACCGCAGGGGATTATCATGCCGAGTCTGTCGTTATTGCTACAGGGGGGCTCTCAATCCCAACGATGGGTGCCTCAGGCTTTGGCTATGAGATTGCGCGCCAGTTTGGTCTTCACGTGCTGTCAACTTCAGCGGCATTAGTGCCCTTTGTGCTTGGTGAGCATGATAAATTAAAATATGCTGAGCTTTCAGGCGTTTCTGTATTTTCTGAGGTCAGTTGTAATAATCAGAGCTTTCGTGAGAATTTACTCTTTACACATCGCGGCTTAAGTGGACCTGTGATGCTGCAGATCTCATCTTATTGGCAGCTTGGAGACTATTTGCACATCAATTTATTGCCAGAAATAGCCTCGTTAAGTGAATTGCTTCATGTGCACAAAAAATCACAAGGTGCCACACTCTTAAAATCACTGTTAGAAAATTACCTACCTAAAAGGCTATTGCCTTTATTTGTGGATGAATTATTACTTAACAAGAAGCTCGCAGATCTTGCTAATAGTGAGATCGAGCAGATGATGCAATGCTTACAATCATGGCAGATAAAACCGTGTGGTACGGAAGGATATCGCACAGCTGAAGTCACCAAAGGTGGGGTGAGTTGTGATGAAATATCTTCAAAAACAATGGAAACTCACAAAATTAAAGGGCTTTATTTCATTGGCGAGGTCGTTGATGTCGCCGGATGGCTTGGTGGATATAACTTTCAATGGGCATGGGCATCAGGGTGGGCTGCTGGTCAATTCGCATAATCCTGATTCATAAATAATCAATTTGATTTAAAGTTAATCATTTTGAAATAGTTAATTTATCTATTATATATTGTTACATATTTACAACCCATAAAAATAACGCTATAGTCTGTCGGCTTGGGGCGGCGTGTATTTGACAAAAATAATGCTGTATTTTAAAACATATATCTATCGTCAATGCTCGTTAAAGGAGGTTTGTAGCACTGTGATATTTATAAGGTATAAAAACGAATGTAAATAATAGAATTAAAAGAGGGAAGAGGAATATGGGTGCAGAGTTCACACCAAAAAAATCAGGCGTATCACTATTAAGTGCGACTTTATTAAGTGCCACTTGTATGGTTGGCTCAGGCTGGCTTTTTAGTGCGCAATTAACCGCAAAAATCGCAGGAAACTGGGCGTTTCTTGCATGGATTCTAGCCGCTATTTTAGTCTTATTGGTTGGCTTATGTTTGGCAAAGGTTGTTGCGGTTTATCCAGTGCGTGGTGCGACAACACGATCAAGCGCGTTATCACACAATGGCATCTTTGGTATGCCGTTTGCATTTGCTAACTGGTTTGGCATTATGGTGGTGATTGCCACTGAGGCACAAGCAACAACACAGTACTTATCTGCAGCGATTGGATCTGAAGCGTTGATGCAGAATCATGTATTAACTTATGGTGGTAAGTTTTTAGCTTTAGGTATTTTGTTTGTCTACTTGATCGTCAATTTTTATGGCATTAAGCTGTTAACACGAGTAAACAATGTGGTCACTGTGCTTAAGGTTTTCACGCCATTATTTGCCATCGCTGTTTTTTTAATTGCCGCATTTGATCATTCAGGATTGAGTAACAACTTTAATTTACCAACAAATGGTGATTATGGCTTTAGCAGTGCTGTGATGGCAATTATTGGTGCGGGATTAATTTATTCATTTAATGGTTTTCAGATCAGTGTCTCGTTTGCCAGTGAGATTAAAAATCCAAAACGTAATGTGCCGTTGTCCATTATCTTGTCGATCTTTGTTATTTTGATCGTTTATATGGGCTTACAATATGCGTTTATGGCAGCGGTTCCACATGAGCTTTTGGTTAAAAATGGTGGTTGGCAAGGCATGAATTTTTCATCACCATTATTAAATTTAGCGATGCTATTAGGTTTGAATTTCTTAGCTATTTTGTTATTGGCTGATAGTGTGGTCAGTCCATCGGGCACGGGATATACCTATCTTGGTGCTTCATCGCGCATGCTTTATGCAATGTCAGCAGAAGGGCAAATGCCGCGTTGGATTGCGAAGCTTGATCCAGTATACAACTTCTCAAAGCGCTCAATGATGATTAACTGGGTATTAGCAGCAATTGTCTTATTTAATGCCGAGAGCTGGGCAGCGTTGATGGTTGTGGTCACTGGTTATCATGTTGTTGGATATATGGCAGCACCGATTAGTATGGGAGCAATTGCGCCTAAAACACGTTGGTTAGGGTTGGTCGTCTTTGTGATTTTAGGGCTTATCATGCTGACGATTCCAAGTCATGATCTGATGTTAGTTAATAGCTCATTAACTATCTTGTTGATTATCTATGCTTTCGTACAGCACAAAGTTGGCGTGCAAAAACTATTATTGTTTATCCTGCCATTTATTGCTTACCTATGGTTATTATACATCGTGCCAAATATCTGGTTTGTTGCGATTATATCTGTCATTTTTTATATCTTAATCACGACTAAGTCTTATGTTGCAATGTGCAAAGAGCATGGTGATTTAAATCGAGTGATTGAAGATTAATAATATATCTGGGCGTATACAATACGCCCCTACAGAAAGCTGTGCTAAACAGTTAGTTGATAAGGAACTTCAACAATAATTCGTGCTTGACCTTTGGTCTCGGTTTTACTGACACTTTTTAAGCCCCAACGTAAAAGAGCGGTTTTTTGATTATGCAGGAATGTATGCCATAGTTTGGTGGTTTCTGCTTTAGGAAGAACCAAGACAGCCAATCCTCGCTCAGGCTCAGTTAAATCCGTGCGACGAATAAACTTGATAAGTGGTCTTGATAGCGATTGATATTGTGAATCCAGAATAACTAACTCTTCAGGGAAGTTTAATTCATTCCATTGTTTCTGTAAGCGTGCGGTTTTTTCAGGATTTATATTGATGGTCACTGGTGTGATATCAGGCGATATCTTGCGCGCAAAACTAAGCGCTGCAATCGTGCCTTTATGTAATTTTGACACAGGCACAATTACTTTTAATTGTGTGTCTTTTTGTAATGAGGTCTCAATCAAACCGGTATCAGCACTTAAAGATAGTTCTTGATCCGCTAAACGATAATGGTGAGCAATGCGATAAAACATCAGAATTAATAGCGGCAAAGCAATGATGATAATCCACGCACCTTCAAAAAATTTAGACTCAATAACGACAATTACAGCAATGAAGGTACAAAGACAACCGAAGCTATTGATGCTTGCTTTGATCCACCAGCTTTTGACCGTGCGACGACGGTTATACCATACGCGCACAAGACCTGCTTGGCAGAGGGTGAAGGCTAAAAATACACCAATGGAGTATAGCGGAATAAGCGCACTGGTATTGGCTTGAAAGACAATGATTAACACACAAGCAAAAACAGCAAGTGCCAAAATCCCATTACTAAAGGCTAAGCGATCACCAACGTTTTGTAGTTGTCTTGGTAGATAACCATCTTTACTAATCATTGAGGTTAGGAGTGGGAAGCCCGCAAAAGAAGTATTGGCTGCGAGTAATAAGATCAAACAAGTGACTGTTTGCAATAGATAATAAAATACGCCTCCACCAAAAATATTGTGTCCGATTTGCGATAATAAACTCTGATCGGTTAAAGGCTGTAACTCTAGTTTAGATGCAAGAAATGAGATTCCTAAAAACATCGAAATCAAGAGTACGATCAATACCATTAAGGTGATCGATGCGTTTTTAGCGCGTGGCTGTTTAAATGACATCACACCATTAGCAACGGCTTCAATCCCTGTCATTGCTGAACATCCTGATGAAAAGGCGCGCAGAATGAGTGTCAAGGTTAAGACCCCTGTTAATGGCGCCATAAGGTCTGTCGCATGTGAGTAATCAACAGGAGGTAAATTGCCAGTGAGATAGCGATAAAGTCCAATGCCAACCATCGATAATATAACGACAACGAAAGCGTAAGTTGGCCACATAAAGGCAGAAGCTGATTCTTTCATGCCGCGCAGGTTCATCCACATGATAAAAATAATCGCGATAACAGCCATGAGCTCAGCATGTGATTGTACTTCAGGAAAAGCCGAAGTAATCGCTAAAATGCCTGCCGAGACACTCACCGCCACCGTTAAAATATAATCAAGCATGAGCGCGCCTGCGGCAAGAAGCCCCATAAAGGTGCCTAAATTCTCGCGTGCCACAATGTATGCCCCACCGCCTTCAGGGTAAGCATCAATAGCTTGTTTGTAGGATACGCCAACGACAACAATCAAGATGGCAATAAAAATAGCGATATGCATCGACATCGCTAGGGCTGCGGTACCTGCTAAGATAAGCACAGTTAAAATCTCACCAGTTGCATATGCTACGGAGGATAGTGCATCGGAAGAAAAAATAGCTAATGCATGTTTTTTTGATAAAGCATGCTCTTCAGCTTGGGCTTTGGGAATAGGGTCGCCAAAAAAAATGCGTCCTAATTTCATAAGTGAAATCCATCGTGTTTCTCATCGGTTAAGTCCGCGAATTTACACTATTTTTATTTTTTAGGCAATGTTGGCAGAATATCTAAAAAGACAGAGAAAGAAAAAAGTAAAAAAGCAAAAGACTTAAACTGGGTTATCAATATCAATAAAGTGATGTGTTAAATCAAAGTGCTCAGCAAGATGTTGACCAAGGGCTTTTATGCCATAGCGCTCGGTGGCATGGTGACCTGCAGCGATATAGGTGATACCTAACTCACGTGCAATTAAGGTGGTGCGTTCAGAGATTTCACCTGAGATATAAACATCGGCACCAGCATGATAGGCGTGTTCAATAAAATCTTGCGCCCCCCCTGTGCAGATGGCAATTTTTTGAATTTTTTGATTCATCTTGCCGACAATAAGAGGGGTGCGTTTCAATTTGGCAGTAATAAGATGAGCAAGCTCAGTTAATGTCGTGTGATGATCACAGAGAATCCCATAATTAGGTGTGGTGCCTGTATCAAACTCAGCGCTCACATTGAGATCTAGAAGTTGAGCTAATTGTGCGTTATTACCCAGTGTTGGATGAACATCAAGCGGCAAATGATACGCAAATAAATTGATATCATGCTTGATCAGTGATTTGATGCGTTGGTATTTTATGCCGGCAATGGTTTGGTTCTCGCCTTTCCAAAAATAGCCATGATGCACAAGAATGGCATCTGCCTTTTTTAAAATAGCGGCTTCTATTAGCTCAAGGCTGGCACTAACACCTGTGACAATGGTGTGAATACTTTTCATGCCCTCAACTTGTAGACCATTAGGACAATAATCCTTGATCATATCAACATTTAATAGTTGATTGAGATATGCTTTAAGCTCTTTTTGATCAATCATATGTGACTCGTTGAGTGTGTGATTTCATCAAGATAAGGAATAGAGCTTTGCGCCCCTAGTTTAGTGACGGAGAGCGCTGCTGCTTTGTTAGCAAATGCAATAGCCTCTAGCAAGGTATTATTTTGAGCAAGCGCACTGACCAAAGCACCATTAAAAGTATCCCCTGCTGCCGTGGTATCAATGGCAGCTACTTTGTGTGTGGGAATAAGCTTTGCAGTATTGCCATCATAGAAGAAAGCACCCTGTGCGCCCATGGTAATAATAACGTTACTAACACCTCGATTAAAGAGCACTTTAGCAGCCATAAGCGCTGATGATTCGTCTTTAACCTCAATGCCAGTGAGTAATGCAGCTTCTGTTTCATTAGGTGTGATGATATCAATCAGTGGGTAAAGCGTATCAGGTAAGCTTTGCGCAGGTGCTGGATTAAGTACAAATAAGCATTGATTGCTTTTGGCTAATTCGCCAGCACGCATAATGGTTTCTAAGGGCGTTTCTAGCTGTGTCAGGACAATTTGACTATGCGCAAATTGCGTGGTGAGTTTATCTAAATCTTGAGGTGTTAATAAAGTGTTAGCGCCAGGGGCAACAGCAATCGAGTTCTCGCCATTTTGGGCAACATAAATCATTGCGACACCAGAGGGTTCAGAGCTGCGCTTGATATGTTTGATATTAATATTATCTTTGCGGTAATTATTGATAAGTGTTTCGCCAAAGCTATCCTCACCGACACAAGAGACAAAGCACACATCACTACCTAGGCGTGCACTTGCAACCGCTTGATTAGCGCCCTTGCCACCTGAGGCTGTTAAAAATTGTCCACCTAAAATTGTCTCTCCTGGACTTGGAATATGTTCAACCTGTATAATCAGATCCATATTGGCACTACCAATGACCATTATTGTCATAATCACTATCCTTAAATTTTGTTATCAAAATATATAAAACTTGGCTATCGTATCATATTTTCTGCCTACGCCTAAACAGCTAATGGCAGCTACCAGCAGTATATCATTGCTTAGAGCATGTAAAGCCTGCAAAAGTATTGTGTCTGGTATACAATACTGCGCAATGCATCTCTAGAGTTTTGAAAAATGATTCATATTGCGCTATATGAGCCTGAGATTCCGCCTAATACTGGAAATATTATTCGTTTGTGCGCCAATACTGGGGCAAAGCTTCATTTGATTGAGCCGTTGGGTTTTGATCTGGATGATAAGAAGTTGCGTCGTGCTGGATTAGATTACCATGAGTTTGCCGCAGTGCTTAGATACAAGAATTTTCAACGTTTTGTTGAAGCACATGCTGATAAACGAATATGGGCATGTACAACAAAAGCCAATCAATACTATCATCAAGTTGAGTTTCAAAAAGATGATATCTTACTTTTGGGACCTGAAAGTCGAGGACTACCGCAAGAAGTCAGGGATCAGTTGCATCAAACGCAAATCAAATTGCCGATGCTAGCAAATAGTCGCAGTTTAAACCTATCTAATGCTACGGCAATTATGCTGTTTGAAGCATGGCGACAATTAGGATTTGAAGGCGCACTATGAGCGATCAAAAGTCTTTTGTGGCGTATGCAGTTGCTATTGTTATGCTCATGGAGCTCGTTGATGGCAGTGCGTTAAATACCTCCTTGCCACAAATGGCGGCGTCATTTGATGTGAACCCGATTAGTTTAAAAGTTGCTATTACCGTCTATTTGTTAACTTTGGGTCTGTTTGTGCCAGCATCAACATGGGTGGCTGAGCGCTTTGGTACAAAAAGAATATTACTCATCTCAGCTATAGGGTTTATTTTATCGTCTGTACTTTGTGGCTTATCGACCAATTTGCCAATGCTTGTAGTCTCCCGTGCATTACAAGGCTTTTTTGGTGCATTTACGATGCCAGTAGCGCGGATGATACTGGTGCGTGTCTATAAGAAAAATCTGTTATACGCAATGACGATTATGGGGAGTATTTTAACCATAGGACCTATGCTTGGCCCTTTGATTGGTGGCGGGATTACGACTTACCTTAATTGGCGCTATATTTTCTTTATCAATGTGCCTATTGGCTTATTTGCATTAGTACTTGCTTGGCGCTTTATCCCTAAAATCGATGGCAAAAAACAAGATTTTGGATTTGATTATCTGGGATTTATCTTGCTTGGCATAGCTATCGCATTTTTCATGTTTGTATTAGATACCGTTATTGATCATTCGATTTCAAATAGCCTGAAAGGCGTGGTTCTAATCTTTGCTATTGTGTTATTGCTGTTGTATTTGATCTATGCGCGATATAAAAGGCAAGGTGCGATTGTGAACCTTAATATTTTCCGTCATCAAAGCTTTAATGCCTTAGTGTTAGTCAGTGTTATGGTACGCTTATCAACGATGGGACTGATGTTTATGCTGCCATTGTATTTGCAAATTCATCATGGTTTTAGTGCCTTTGAGGCAGGACTTGCTTTTATGGCGTTTATGATCCCTGCATGGCTTGTTAAGCGTGTGGTTAAGGCGATTTTAAAAGCGCTTGGGCTATATCGTTATATGCTTATTATCATTGGTCTTATGTGTTTTAGCTATCTAGGGTTAGCATGGTTATTTAGTCATTTTGATTTTGCACTGTATTTAGGCTTGTTAGCAGTTATTGGTGCTTCATTTGGTTGTTTTACGATGGTGACTAACTCCAGTATTTATAGCACAGTAAGTGACGATGAGGTCGGTGTTAGTAGTGTCATTATGAGTGCGGTTATTCAGTTATCAAGTGCCTTTGCGGTTGCGTGGGTGGCAACTTTGTTAGCAACGTTTTCCAATGTGTTTGAGCTTAGTGCCCATTCTACGATTACGCTTCATGCGTTTAGTTATGTTATGATTTTTTGTGCACTAGGCATGTTTATGACGGCTATTTATTTGTTTTTTTGTCAGCAAACACATCGCTTAAGTGGTATTCAATTAACGTAAGAACTAATTGTGCTAATTTTAGAGTCAACTATTTTGACGTATATGGGGTAGAATAGTTTTTTAAAATCAGCAACTAAAATCATATATAATTCGGTTGGATCTTCTAGCCAAGGTGCAACCAATTCTCTGAAATGACTAGATCTTAATTGTTTAAACATTTTTTTATTACCTTCTAAACTTTCTTCTTTTTTCACTGATGACCTCGTTATTCCCATGTTTAGTTGCGGCGAAGCCGCTTAGGGTGCTCCTTACTTAAATTTATTTTTTATTGAAGAGGTGTAGGTAACTGTAATTTCCATTAGAAAAATTAGGTATATTTAGCGTTGTGTCAATTGCCTTTCTGATCATGTCCTCATCTACTTCGGCAGGAGGAATCATTAATACACTCTCTTTAGGGTGATTAAGAAGATCAATAAGATAGTTGGCACTGTTACATTGGCTAAACATTTTTGTAAGTTCTGCAGTAGCCTCTGTACCATAGTGTTTATGGTATAGATTGATCAGACATATCAATGCTTCTCGTAGCTTTGTCACTTTTAGTAGTTTCGGAGTAGTATTGATGTCAAAATATAATACTTTGAATTGCTCTATCTGCTGAATTGCTAGGGGTGTTTGATTTATATCAGTAAGTGTTTGCATAGGACGTAAGTAGTACTCATCATAGACCTCTTGTCGCGAGAGGACCCTGTTATTTAAATTAGTTAGATAGTCCCTGTGCTTACTGTATTTCCTACCGTCAAAAAGCCGAGTATCAAAATTGTCCATCATAAGAAACTCCAGTTTGCTTTTCATGATTGCATAAGATAGTTGTTTTATGCTGTGTGTCGCTTCATGCAAGCACCATTCATTGGTTTTAGTATGTTGCAATCGATACATGGCAAAAAAATTATTTATCATCTGATTAGCATTATCTTTAATATCAGCGCTAACGTGAAGCTCTTCACATATATCGCTAAGTGCCTGACTCGTATTGGTATATGCTGATGCGATGTAGTCGAGTACTAGCATCTTCATGATTAGGGGTCTGTATTTATTCTCTGTAATAATTGCTTTATATATTGCTTTGTTAGTCAGAAGCAAGTTGGTGATGTCCTTTATTTGCAAGTGCTGACATATTATATGTAAAATGTCACTGTTTTGTTCTATTGATTTCATCTTGAAATTACCTTTTTTAGCATGAAGCCTCCATTGAGTGCGTAGATTTATAGGGGGTGATTTACCCTAATTGTTTCAAAGTTGTAGTTATTTAATGTATATGCTCAGCTTATGGCATGTATTAAACGGAAGAAGCAGCCATAAACTAAGTGTGTTTTTATTACAAATGACAATCGGCGTAGCTTACATCATTAATGCATCAAAACTAAAGGGCTAATAGCTCAGTATTTATATTAGGATTTACGCCATTATCCATCCCAATTTCCTTATTAGTTATCGCATCAAACATCATTGAAGTTGATACATCAATATACTTAGCGTACTGTGCAAGCTTACTGGCATAGGTTTCAGACGCTACCTCATAACTTACTAAAAAGCGGTTGCCATCAGCAAGCTTAGTAATAGTAGGTGTTGGAGAAGTTTCTTGATTATCAGCAATTTTCATAAAAGCATATTTTGGTTCTGCACTATCATCAAAGGAGTAGCTTAAGAGATTAGTGACATAAGTATGACTTTCTGAGTTTGTTGATTGATCCTCAACATAGGCGTAAACAATGCTGTTATTATTGCTATTAACATAATCAAAATCACTAATAGCATAGCTTGTTTGATCCGTTCCTGGGATCTTGTCACCATTTTTCAAGAGAGTAATTGTTTTTGCAGCACTACCATCTGTGGCGTTTGCTGAGATCTCAGTCGCCAATAATGATCCATTGTCTGTTTTGCTATCAATCGCTGAGCGATAGCTTAAAACAAAATAACCATCATCTAAAAATGACAGACCAATGTTATCATTGCCCTCTGCACTTAATACATTTTGTATACTACGCTGAAATGTTAGTGTCTTTTTTATATCATCAACTTTAGCAATATAAATAGACAGCTGTTTATTATCTGCTGAGGAAACCAAAAAGGCAATTTGATTGTCTTTGGTATGCATATCGACAATAGCGGCTTGTGGTGCTTTATAGATTGTAAAGTCTGCTTCATTTGGAAACCCTACACTTTCTAAAGGTTGTGGATTACTAATCATAATCTCAGCATTGGTATTTTCTGTGTATTTTGTTGTAAGTTGCGATAGCGTGAATTTATTCATTGTGCTATCAAAGCCAATGAGGTCATTATTGTTTTTTAGTCGCGCATACTTTATATCCTCAGGAAGATAATTAAAAATCAGATTACTGTTTGAGGATAACGGATCATTATTTGCTGTGGTATCGTAAATAGAAGCATAGTTATATTTATAGATAAAAAGAACAGCAGGCTGCGTCACTTCAGAAAGCAAATAACTAAATGATTGTGTCACTTTCTGATCGGTTTGAGACAGAGAAAATATGAGGTTATTTGTGTCAAGCTTTTTATAGGCTTTCACGTCATCGATAGCCGCGGCAGGTGTCGAGAATGTGATATCAATTTTGCAGCGTTGCCCGGTAGTCATCGTATCAGTTGGATTATCATCACATGTCATGTGTTCGGCGCTAATGACATCGTTATCAGATGTAACCGTTATTTGGTATTTGATGGGCTCGTCACCTATAGATTTCAAACTATCCTTATTTGGTGCAAGATAGATCCAGTAAGATGCGTTATAGCTGCTATTGTAAGGTAATATAGTATCACCTGGTGTTTGTGCCTCAGTTACTTCAAGGGTTGGCGGTGTAGGTGTTGGAGTAGGTGTTGGAGTAGGTGTTGGAGTAGGTGTTGGAGTAGGTGTTGGAGTAGGTGTTGGAGTAGGTGTTGGAGTAGGTGTTGGAGTAGGTGCTGGATTGACCCGAGAGCCTGATCCACCATGATTTCCTCCGCAAGCACTCAATAATAGTGTGCTAGTTACTCCAAGACATATGACGAGTGATTTCAAAGATGTTTTTATCATACTAAACTCCTTTTTTGTGTTTTTCATATTTTTATTTTTCATGATTGATGCTTAACCCATAGTTGCTGACATCAAGGATGACTATCCCGATAGATCTCATATGGATTTACTTAATTAGTGTTTAGCTAAATAAGTTGGTCTTATTGTAATAAGAGATTTGAGAGAAAACTTTAGTTAAAATGTTTAAATTTCAGTGTTTATATGAGCTATTTTTTACAAATATTTAACATCTTTGGCAGGCGTTATTAACCAATACCTCAACACAGCGATGATAAGGAAATATATCGCTTGATTGGTTTTGTTACAATTTAACAACACTTTTTAGAATGACAAAAAAATAAAATTGTGAATGGTGAAAAGTGTCAAGGCTCAGGCAAAATATTGCCTTACAGTAACCAGTCAAATGAGAAAATCATCGTGTACACTATTCTACCCCAAAGTGTCAATACAGTTTTTTAAAAATTCTTATTCCTACACATGTCATGCAACCTGCAATGTTTTTTGCGCCTGACTTTTAAAGTCAATAGCACCTTCTTTGTACACGTTCATTGGTTTTTTGTATCCCAAACTTTCATGAAATCTACGGTTATTATAAAAATCAA
>NZ_QLIQ01000028.1 GCF_003428165.1 Cysteiniphilum litorale
CCAATGAACGTGTACAAAGAAGGTGCTATTGACTTTAAAAGTCAGGCGCAAAAAACATTGCAGGTTGCATGACATGTATAGGAATAAGAATTTTTAAAAAACTGTATTGACACTTTGGGGTAGAATACATTTTATCACATGATAACTTTGTAATGACTAAAAATTATAATACCCCTTTAAGTTTTCGTCCAAATGGGTACGGACCTGGCTATGTTTATCCTGGTGGATTGCAATCTATCTTAGGTATTAATAGTGGGATATTCTCAGCGCTTAAGGTTAATATAGATAAAGTAGCTACTACTACAGATGAGAATGCTACAGTTTGGGTTGATAAAGAGATCAAAATAGAGCGCGCAAAGCGTATAATATACACGGGGACTTTCATGGAAGGTCAATTTTTTTCATATCCCACGATCTTTTCTGATTTGCCGCAGCGTATAGTTGTTACTAATCAGTTTGGTTCAAAATACGAGAGGATTCTCTTATTAGGGGAGCCAACCCTTTCTCAAGACGTAAAATATTATCAAATGGCATATGATAGTACAGGTTATCGGGTTTGGTAAAAATCACATATAAAGTATATGTAACTAAGTTATATCCAATTTTAAATTTTAGATAAGAAGAGCTAATGAGACAATTTATTTTACTTAACAGTTTGTTGTGTTTGTTAATTACTTTGGGTTATGCCAAAACAGTGGAAAATCAATCTCTTGAGCAAATGGAGATTCAAGCGGCTGCTAATGTAACTGCTAAGGCTGATCAAAGTAGTCCAAATTCTAATGCCTATAATTTTGCATCAGGGCAAGTTAATCAGCGCTCTGGAAGTTATCAGTATAAAAAGGTAGTTGCTGGAATGCTAGTTGCGGATAAAGAGGCATTTCAGTTGAATTTGAATTACAACAGTAGCTCACGTAAGAATTATGGTTATGGTGAAGGATGGTCTTTCAATCTAACACATTATGATGAAGATACAAAAAAACTATATTTATCCGATGGTGGAGCACTTTTGGAGGTCGATAGAAAAAATGTAGCGTTAGGCAGTAAATATTATCGAAAACACGATATTCAACTAGTACAAGACGAAAATAATGCAGAATATTTTTTTATAATCTACAAGAATGGCATAATAGAGCATGTCGCTCACAATGGTTTGATGGACAAAAGGTATTATGCTGATGGTAGTGCATTAGAGTTTTATTATGAGGATGCTATACAATCAGCTAAGGTCAAATCTATCTATAGTCTAAAACCAAATGGTGACTATGGTCATACAGCTATTAAGGTAAGTTACTCTAATCAGTCAGTTATTATTGATAGTATTTGTTATACAGATGTTAAGCGACGTCAGAATGAAAAAAAATATCAAACTGTTAAGCTAAATTTAGCAGACGGCGATGAGGGTAATAAGCATTTAGATAGTATCATAGATGCCTCTAACAGCGAAATCAGTCAGGAATATAAATTTGAGTATAATCCACAAGGCGGTACGTGCAGTTCTGCTTCGCCAGGGATGAGTAAAATTATTTATCCAACAGGTGCTTATGAGAAATTAACCTATAACTCATTGGAGATAACAGGGACAAAACCCACTAAGGGGCAGATCAATACAATTTGTGTTATTGGCGAACATGGTATCTACTCAGCAAAAGGTGATGAGATAATAAAGCCTACATATTACACTTACAATTCAGATCATAGTGATAATAATTTTTCAGGTTATCCTGTAGTTGAGGCTTCTGAGTTTGGCTTTCATGGTGATAAACTTGCAGATTTAAAGGGTAATTTTACTTATGAAGTAAGTCAAAGAACACCACTGAATAAAAACAAACAAATATATAACAAATTTCATCTTTCATTATCTGAACAACTTTATTCTGATGAGTTAGTGTTACTGAAAGAAGTTCAAAATGAATATGGCAATATTGCAGACTTAGAGGCACCAATTTCAAATATGCCAGCAAACTATGATATGCCTACTAAGACCACAACAATCATTCATGGCAAAGCTCAAGATAGCAAAAAGCTAACGACCTATCAAAGTTATGATGAGTATGGCAATTTAATCAAAGAAGTTGATAGCTACGGACGAATGCGTTTGATAAGTTATTATTCGACAGAGGAAAGAAATTCTTTAGGTTACTTAATGATCGGGAATCAGCAGCTAAAATTTAATTTTAATCGCTATCCACAATATGAATTAATATTGCCATCAAAAACAAATGGAAACAAAACTCCTGATCAAACAATTATCTTAAAAAAATTCACATATAAAGTGCTTAGGAATGAGGAAGCTGGTCTTGTAGTTCAAGATACACTTCAAGAGGGTCATATCAGTGAATATGACCCTGAGTCTATTGATTATACCAAAAACATACAAGATGTTACTGAAATTATTCAAAAAATCGTTGGTGATAATGAAGCTAAAGTTATATACACAGCTAAGAGTAGTTGGTCGTATTTTGACGAAGAGAGCGATGCTAATACACCCTTATTTGGATTAAAAAAAGAAAAAACCACAGAAAACCTTGATAGTGAGATAGTTGATGGATCTCAAATAGTCAATGAGTTATATGAATATGATTTTGAAGCAGTTCTTTTTGATCAACAAAATGCAATACCTGTTAAAAAGATATCTCAATTTTCAGGTAATGTGAGTAAAAAAGGTGAAAATAGCCAGCTTAAGCGCACTAAATATAAATCACTTTATGATAATAAAGATATTGCAACTGAAGATGGTTTTGGCAATATTCAATATAAAGAATATGATGATTTGGGACGACTAACAGATCACTATTTTTATCCCAAAGGAAATCAAGATAATTCAAAAAACATGGTCAATAAATATATTTATTGTAATGGTAAAAAGACTAATAATGCTTGTGTAGAAGGTGAGATTTCAATTATTGAAATTTCTGATAGCCCAGATGGACAGTCTTATAGAGTGAAGACAGTTTATAATGGCATAGGTCAAGAAATAGCGCAATATGTGGATGATTTAGATGAAGAGGGAAAACGAACTAATCAATTCTTTAAAATAAATGATACACATTACAATAATGATGGTCTTGTTGATTATGTTAGGGGATATGACAAAGGAAGTTACCCTGATGGCACGTTATTTACTTTTGAGAATAAGCAATGCTTCTATTATGATGAGTTCAATGACGAAAGCATGACGCTAGACCTTAACTCAGGACTAATAAAGGTCATAGAACGTGATCTTATGAAAAATGAAATCAAACAATATGCTGTTAATATTAATCGTCAACAAAAGGCGAATGATGATTGTCCTGATATCAACGATTTAAACTTAGAAGGTGAAAAAACAGAGATTAGTTATAGTAAGACAGATGATGATGGTAATGTGCTTGTATCATATATTGAAAACCCAGATAAAAGTATAGGAAGTAAAGTAGAAAGTGCTTATGATCAAATGGGTAGAATATATCAAACAACCTCAGCATTAGGGGGAGTGGTTACTTATAACTACAACCAAAAAGGCCAAGTCATTAAAAAACTTATGCCAAATAAGACAAAATTAATAAGCCAGTACGATTTTCTGGGAAATGAGATTGCGATTTCAATAGCAGAAATTGATAAAAAGGATGATGAAGCTTATCTTTTAGGCAAAAGATCATTTAATGCTTTAGGGCAGTTATTATCAATTGAAAATGTAGAAGGTTATAAAAAAGAAACTACGTATACAGAATATGGTGATGTAGAGAGCATTTTAAATGAGTTTAACACGCGTTTTGTGATCAAACGTGATGAAAAAACAAATCAGGTAAACTGTAGCTATATCGGTGATAAGGTGGAGGGAACTGATTGCTTAAGTCTACAATTTGCGACAGCTTATACCAAAGACAAAAAAACAAATGTAAATAAAACTACTGAGGATAAGACTGGAAAGTATGAGTATTTTTATTCGAGTAATAAGAGAATAACAAAAGTGGCATTTACGCCAAAATTTGGTTCATCCTCAGGGCAGACTTTAACAGCAGAGTATCATTATTCTCTCAATGGCCAACTATTGTCATTTAAAGATTATCAGAATAATCGTTATAGCTATTACTACAATAGCTTGCATCAAAAAATTGAGAAAATTAAGTTAGAGCTGTCAAATGGCTCTCAAAATAATGAGTACATGCAATTTAATTATGATGATCCATTTTATCGTGTGACAGATGTTAAGTTAAATGATGGCAATATTTCTGTTACACGTAGCATCGACTATAGTAAACTGCCACAAAATCTAACACTCACAAACAAAGTCGGATCAGACAAGACTCAATTATTGAGGTATAGCTTTACAAATAAAGATAATTATTACTCAGGAACAGTGAGTAGAAAAGAACGGATTGATAGTGTTAACGGTCAAACGCAATTATCAGATGAGCGTTATGAGTATGATGACATTGGTAATTTATCAGCATATAAGTGTAGTGGTGGGCTCTGTCCTGCTGATATTTTAGGCAAAATAATTGAAAAACAAGTATATACTTTTGATAGATTTAATAATATTGCGACAGTGACCCAAGATACACTAGACGGCGAATCTAATACGACAACATATCATTATAATGAAAGTGATCCAACACGTTTGAGTTACTATGAAAACAGTAATTCTAAATATGGAGTAAGAAGTCAAAATATTCAATACAATGAAGCAGGTAGTATTGTTAAAGATGATCAGGGTAATCGCTTGATTTATAATGAATTGGGACAACTCATTCAGTTTCAAGGTAATGAAACAGTTAAGTATGCTTATGATGCTCAGGGTAAGCAAATAATGCAACAAGTTAATAGTGAAGATCCTGTTTATATGTATTATTTAGGCGAACAATTAATCCATGAATCACAAGGTGATAATTGGCTTACTTATCTTCAGTCGTTAGACGGTACAGTTGGGCAACTAATGCCTAATGGTGAAAAAATTTATCATTTAAAAGATGTTGCTGGATCGATACTTCTAAGCTTTAAAATTAACGCAAAAAATGAGAGTCAATTAGTCTCTCAACGAAGTTATTCTCCTTATGGTGTGGTCAAAGAGTTTTATTTACAAGATGTTTTTGCTAGACAACTTAATGATATTACTAAACTGCATATTGGTTACAATGGTATTCGTACAGATTACGTAACAAAGTATCAATATTTAGGTAATGGTTATAGAGCATATAATCCGGCCTTAAAGCGTTTTATGCAATATGATTCAATGTCACCTTTTGATAAAGGAGGTATTAATGGCTACTCTTATGCTTTAAATAATCCAATTATGTATAAAGACCCAAGTGGTCATTTTGGTATTGTGACACTAATTATAAGTACCCTAACGATGGCATTTGCTATCACATATAATTCTATGCAAGTTGCAAAAGCAACTGGCAATAGCGGTAAAATTACAGCAGCTATTATACTCACATTCATTACGACAGCGGGTGGAATATTGTTGAGCGAAACATTGCCACTTTTCGGAGCACTGCTTGGTAACATGATGCTTGATGGAATTGAGAGAATGTTGATAGCCGGTCCAATCATTGGCACACGAACAGACTGGCGTGATTTTGTCTCTGGTGCGGCAACTGCATTGATAGTTGTGCCAGTTATTAAATCTGCATCAAATATTGGCAAGTTAAAGCCATCTAATCTAAGAGGTGCTAGAAATGCTGCTAGTTCTGGAAGTGCTTCGAGCAATAAAATCAGAGGAATAAGTAATAGTGAACATATTGCGTCAGTTGCTAGAGCTGGTTCTATTTGGGCTGTAGCAAGCATTGTTCCAACATTAATAAGTGGTGAAGAGTATGATGGTAGGAGCCTTTTTATGACGGCTATGATAAATTTTATTGCAGCCGGTTTTTTTGAAACATCGGTCTCTCTCGGTATGATGACTAAATCTGTTAAAAAAATGAATAGCAAGCTAAAAAGGTCCTCTTTGACAATAGTACAAGCTGGTGGTGGGATGTTGAGATCAGTTGCATTTAACCTAGGCCTGCAAGTAGCAAATATGGCAGATGGAAATAAATTTAATGTTAATGAGTTTGTAGCAGGCACAGTGCTTTATGGTATTACCGCAATGGCCCTTGATGCAAATAAACTACTAAGAACTAGCATTGGTAAGCCTTTTCGAAAATATATAGGTAATACGCCTGCTGGTTCGGTAGGGTTTGTTGTAGAAACAGGTTATTACACTTGGACTAATTTACTTGTCTTCGACTATATGAATATATGGCTTGATGAGTGGTCATAAGTCCAATGGTAGATCACAACAATAATAATATTTTGGAATTGACTTGCTGATTATTATGATCTAGCTTTGATTAATTAACTGAAGTTACGCACTTTAGAAAAACTATGATTTTATAAACACCCCGTCAGCTTGCGGCTGCCACCCCTCTTGCAAAGAGGGGAATCGGGCGACGGTGATTTTAATTCCCCTCTTTGCAAGAGGGGTGCCGAGCTTGCGAGGTGGGGTGTTGAAATAACAAAAGTGCGTAACTCCGATAATTAAAACAATAAGAGGTATAAAACGATGAAATCTAGACTTGGTTTTTTTGCAGGATTATCTAAAGTTATTTTAATATCGGCATTAGCCTATATCATTGCCATGATTCCTGTGATAAAGGATTTAGGCATTAGCCCGCTGATTATAGGTATAATTTTAGGGATTATATATGCGCATACATTAAAACATAAGACTCCTTTGCGGTGGTCAAGTGGTGTGATTTTTTCTGCCAAACGGGTCTTAAGGATAGCGATTATATTATTTGGGTTTAACCTTTCGTTTCAGCTAATTGCTTCAGTAGGGTTGTCAGGTCTATTGGCGTCATTGATCGTCTTAGCAACAACTTTTATCTTGGGCATAGTCTTAGGTGAGAAAGTTTTCAAATTAGATCGAGATAGCTCAATTTTGATTTCTGCAGGAAGCTCTGTTTGTGGTGCGGCGGCAGTACTAGCCGCAGAGTCCGCAATAAAGTCAGAAGCTTATAAATCAGCTATGGCAGTTGGGACAGTGGTCATTTTCGGAACATTGGCAATGTTTATTTATCCAATTTTAATGAAAAGTGGACTGTTGTTTTTAGATGATACAGGATATGGTATTTTTACCGGAGCAACCATACATGAAGTAGCTCAAGTAGTGGCAGCAGGTAATGCAGTAAGCCATAATGCTGAAGTGATCGCAGTGACGGTAAAAATGATTAGGGTTATGATGATAGCTCCTTTGCTTATTTTTGTTGGGTTATGGATTGCATATGAAGCAAAGAAGTTAAGTGCTAATAATAGTGATAATAAAGCACAGGTAAAAGTGGTTATTCCATGGTTTGCTGTAGGATTTATTGTTGTTGCAGGGTTTAATTCGTTGCAACTATTACCTGAATCACTGGTGCATGGCATTCTAGTGGTTGACCAATTTATGTTGACGATGGCAATGACAGCGCTTGGTATAGAAACTCATTTTTCTAAATTCAAGCAAGCAGGTCTTAAACCATTGTTATTATCATTAATTCTATTTATATGGCTTATATTGGGCGGATTATTAATAACACATTTAGTCTTATTGTAATCTCATATAGATGAGTTAACTGTTGATGAGTATCGTTTCATACGAGTGGTATCTAAGATACAAGTTTAGTTACTTGCATGAAGCTATGAAATCATTATGATCTTAAACCAATTACGAATGTTTTATCTCGATTTATGCCCTCCTGTTTTAGTGCAATAAAAATCCTGAGGTTTAATGTTCGTAATATATTTTTTACAATCAAATGAGGGTCATAAATAATCATGAAAAAACTACTATTGTCTGCAACTATTGGATCTGTCGCTTTATCAAGTATAGTCTTTGCTAATTTATCTAACGAGCAAAATCATGTTGTATTGTCTGGTGAAATATCAGCAAATGCAACACCAAAAAATACCTTTAACAGTCTGTCACAAACTACATCGAGTGGTTCAACGACTAATGGCGGAGGCATCGGCTTTGGTGCTTATATTGGTTACGACTATACGATATTGCCAAGCTATACACTCGGTGTCAAAACAGGTGTTAACTATCTTGATAGTCTTAATAAAGCAGATGTTACAAGTATTTCTATGGGTTCAGCAACTTATAAGCTTAATATGCTTAATATTCCAATATTATTAGCAGCGAAAAAGTTTTTTGATTTTGGTTTGGTTGTTGCCGTAGAGGCCGGTGCTGAAGTGCAACGTTGGACAATAGATATTAGTGATGGCTCAGATCATGACAGCAAATGGAATCTAGCTCCTCGAATTGGTGCTGAAGTTGGTTATCAATGGCAAAATGGGTTATCTGTAGCAGGTAACTTGCGTTATGTGTTTGGTAAAAGTACAGATACATTCGAAGATATTACAGCTAATGATGCGCTAGCTTACTATAGTATGGGTGTGACAGTAAGTTATACACTTCCTTTTTAGTAACTAAAATAAGAAATCTTAAGCCTTAGGGTTGTATTGACATAGATTGTTATAATTTATCGTCGCAAGGACGCGTTTTTGGTAATCGTTGCCAGTAAGTTCTGAGTAGTTATCTAACGTATCCACGAGTGGTTTGCCGGAAAAATAGTTGTTAGATTTGCTTAGTTTATAGCGCAATGCTCTAAACTCAGTAAACTGACTGCCCGTGTTAAGCAGTTTATAATACGCTGCAATACTTTCTTTGGGTGAGTTAAAGCTTTGTACTTCAAATATTTGCCCTTTGCCACGTTGCTTTGGTACAATCCCGCAGCCTTTAGTAAAGCAATGTTGCCCAAAATAATTATTTCCCACTTCTGCAAATCGTGAGGTTCCCCAACCTGATTCAATAGCTGCTTGAGCGAGTACCAATCCTGCAGGAACAATGTTGACCTTAGTTAATAATTCATTAATGCTTGCTTTGTAATTTGAGTTATCAATAGTGACTTTATATTCTAAAGCGAGCTGTTGTAATAATCGCTGATCAGTGGTAGATAGTGGTTTTGCTTCACTAATCTTTTGATTTAATGTTTGAAGAAACTGTCTGTTCTTTGTCACTTCAAGAGCAACCTCAGTGATAAATGGGTTAAGGTAATCGATAAATGTTTGCTTTTTTTCTTGTGTATTACTGATGTTTTTAAAGTTTGGCTTGTCAGCCACCGCGGATGGTGCGCTATAAGCCATTGAGGTATATAAATATAAGCTTAGAGTGGTTACAGTAAAGCTAACAATCTTGGTACGCATAAATATCTCCAATTGGTACTAATTAATCGGATTTATCTTACAGAATGAAGTGCTAGATCGTCAGATACTGCTTGATACATTCACTGAGCTCTATGATTGTTGACTATTTAAGGATGATGAGAAGATGTTTAGCGTGGTTATCAGATATTTTTCAGTATCATACCGTATGCTCTGGTATGTTTTTTGTACTCTTGTTTGGCGATATTATGCCCTTGTTGATTGGGGACAATTCTTAATTGGGTATTTGCATAAGTATAAGATAAGGTTATGTATTTTTAATCTATATGCTTATATATTTTGCTCAAGTATTTTTCTTAGTCATTAATTAAATTGAACAGAAATATTATGGAGAAATAAATAATGAAAAATAAATTGATGCTTTCAGTAGCCTTATTAATGTCAACTTCAGTGGTTAGTTATGCTGTTAGCCCTACTCTTGAAGTTAAGTTTCGTGGGGCGGTATCAGATGTCACATGTGAACCAGGGCTTATGGATGATGGTGGTGTTGTTGCAAATAATATTATTGATTTTGATATTATCACAGCAGCAATGGCTAGTGCTAAAGATAATGACATCATAACTGACACTACTAAAAATTTCAAAATATATGCAAAGGATGCTGGTGGCACATGTACACCAACTGGTGCAAATATTTGGGTAGATGCTGAGGAGCAAATACCTGATGTAATTAAAAATGCTGGTAGTGCTAAGAATATAGGTGTTCATCTTGTCGATGGCTCAGATCGAGAAGTAATTGGTAAGGAAACTAACTATACATTCAATACGGGAGGCCCTTATACCGTTGATTATAAGGCAAGCTTATATCATATAGGTGATTCTACTAGTCCTGTTACTGTCGGTACTATTGTTGCATCAGCCAGTTTTACGGTTGCGTATTTCTAAATTTTATTAGTTGAGTTTGTTGGTGTATTATAATGCTGTCTAGAAATAAATTAGCGATCTCAATTATTAGTGGGATGTTCACTTCTTTATCAACAACAAAGATAGTGGAAGCTAAATTTTATACGGATTTCTTTTATACACCTACCAACTCTGTTTCATCGAAAGCTGTTGATAAATATTTAGATAATAATGGGGTTATTCCGGGCGTGTATTATTTAACTGTCAAAGTAAATGATCGTTTTGTTGGTCGAGAGCGTATTGATATTAAAGAAAAGAAAGGTAGCTTTTTAGTCTGTAAGCCTTTATCAATATTTAAAAACAATGTAGTAGATATCAGTTCAATAAGAGAACCGCAACAATTAGATTGTGGTCAGTTTGATGAAGATAATGGTATTTACTATAAGCTTGACCTTGATCGCCGTGAAATTAATTATTATGTGCCAACCAAACTATTGCAACACAAAAAGAAATCTTTAGATGATTTAGTCGATGAATCGCTAATTAGTGGAGGCTATTTAAATTATAACGCTAATGCGATTAAAAATGGCAACTTGACTGATGCTCAATTGCCCGTTACCGCACAATTTGGTGGAAATGTAGGTCTGTGGAGTTTTTATGCAGATGTATATAATGATGATGCTTTCAAAGATGATTTTCAAATTAGCCGAGCTTACGTTGAGCATCCGATATATTCACTTAACTCTAGCGCTAGAATAGGTCAGTTAATGACGAGATCTCAGTTATTAACATCTGGATATTCTTTCTATGGTGTCTCTTTATTTACTGATGCTGATATGTGGGAAGACTCTTTACATTATCAACCAATTATAGATGGTTATTTAGTGGAGCCTTCAACTGTAAAGGTTTACGTTAATGGTGGATTATCTACTATGCGTTATATGAGCGCAGGTTATTATCAAATCGCTGATTTAAAGTTTCCACCATATGCAACAGTGACGATAGAAGAAGAAGCTAGATCTGGAGCAAAAACAGTTAGATCGCTACGCGTTCCATACAATAGTAGTTTGTTAAAAAGTGGATATGGTGAGTATCAGCTGGATGTTGGTTATTCCGACGATGATATAAACACTTGGCAAAATAGTGGTTTCTTTAAGATGTATTACGGCTATGGTATAGGTAGCTATACGCCTTATATTAGCTACTTTCAAGGAAGGCAATCCTTTAATGCTCAGTTAGGACTAGATAGTTATTTATCTTGGATCGATAGTTCTATTAATACCGAATATAGCTACTCACAATATAAAATTAATGGTAAAACCTACTCTGGTGATGCTATTGGACTTAGTGTTAATAAACAAGTATTTGAGGGCTTCAACGTTGCGATGTCATCACTATTTTATGCATCTGGATATTACTTGCCTAGTTTGAATAATCAGCAAGAATCAATTTTTAATGTTGTACCAACGCAGAATATAAGAAATGAAAATAGGTTAAACCTTACATTAAGTCCGAGTGTTATGATGGATAGTGCTTCTACTATTATTCCCTCAGTAAATTTAAGTTATAGCCAGTATGAGTATTATGATAATTTACCGACGCAATCACAACTTAATATCTATGCTTCTGCCTCTTACTCCCCAGTGAATTATGGTTTGAATTTCAGTTATAGTCCCAAAAATAATCTTTTTGCAGTTGGATTGAGTATTTCTGTTAGTCTTGATGAAGCAATCAGTGGCTTCAAATTAAATAATATCAACATGAATATGGCGACTGATAATGAGAGTAACACAACCTACTCCAATTCAATTAATGGAACTATTGACGATAACTATGGTTATTCAATAGGCTATAGTGGTGATAATAAAGAAAATTATGAAGGATCCTTAGCTGTATCTAGCAAAGTTAATAATGTATTTAACTACAATATTATGGTAGATACTAATGAAACTTATAGTGCACATGTCGGAGGCTCAATAGCATATACTAATAAAAGTGGTATGCTGATTTCTGATTTGAATCTTTCAAATCCAGTTATAGCAAAAGTCGGTAATCGTTCAGGTATTGAGGTCAATGGAGAGGGTACAAATAAAGATGGTTATGTGTTATTAAACAATCCATCTGGACGCTATCGAGAAGGTTATTATCATATTAATCCTAGTTCAGTTAATACCAATATCTTGATTCCTAATTATCAACAGGAAATTTACTCAGGAAGCAAATCATTCGCTTTTGTCGACTTTCAGGCACAAACATTAAAGCGAGTTTATATGCGATTAAAAGTAGATGGCAAGTTTTTACCAATGGGGACAATATTGAATGACAAGAAAGGTGAAAACTTTGTTGTTGATTATAATGGCGGATTGTTATTTTCAACTAATTTAGAAGGCAACAGTGCAAACTTAGATGTTGTGTTAAAAAATGACCAATACAGCTGTTCAGTAGTAGTCTCCGAGGAGAAAACAGATGGAATTCTAAATCTAGGTAGTATTGAGTGTACTCATGTTGTTTAACAATAAAGTAATCTTGGAGAGGGTTTAAATGAAAAAAATATTTTTAATGTTATTTTTTATTACTTATACATTACAAGCCTATTCATTAACATTGAATATGACACGATATGTATACACTGAGGGTGATAAACGTATAACTTCAACAGTAAAAAATCCATTAGACATAAAATATGGTGGACAAATGTGGGTTGAACCATATGCGTTTAAGACAGAAGGTCGCAAAAAATATACTTCTGAAACACTATTTGTGGTAACGCCCTCTGTTTCTGTATTTAATGCACAAGAGGAGAAAGACTTTGATATTATGATGCTTGAGGATCAGTTACCTAAAGATAGAGAGTCAATTTTTCATCTGAATTTACAAATGATTCCTGAGATAAACGATAGTGATGCAGGCAAAAATAAAATTGTTTTAGCGCCGAGGATAGTTGTTAAGCTATTTTATCGTCCCAAAGCTCTAGCAGATAATCGTCAAGGGCAAGAGTCTAAAATAACATTGCGTTGTGAAAATGATGTGTTAGTGATATCTAATCCAACACCGTTTTTCTTCTCTATAAATAAAATTGTCTCGGGCTTGAGTCTTGATGAAAAAGAAATTTCACCACTGGAAAGATTGGTTGTGCCTCAAGATGAAACAATTGTTTTAAATGGGTGTAAACAAGCAGACAAATATACTATTGGTTTTATCAATGATTATGGCGCTGAGGAGCCATACACATATGATGTTCAATAAGTTTATAGCTGGAATAACTATAATGTTATGCAGTAGCCTCGTTTTTGGAGAATATCATATTACGACACAGTATGATATTTATTCTCCACCTGCAAATCTTGATCTAAGTCAAATGAAGGTTGGCGATGAAATATTGGTAGGTCAGTATGATATCGGCTTGTATATTGCGGCTGATGAGCCAGTTGGTCCATATGGTAATATCGGTTGTTATAAATCTGATTTATCCTATACGGGCACAGGGATTGATAGTGGTAATAATGATTTTGAATTTGTTTTGAAGGCTTTAAGCAGTGATGGTAGCACTGTCTTAGTAGAAAATGTGAATTGTAATAATGGGAAATTGTTTCAAGAACCATATTCTTCGGACACCGATCATAATCGCTACTGGAAGTCACAGCTTTGGATTAAGCGTATTGGCAGTACTGGAGACACAACTAGTTATTTAACCTACCCAAAAGTCTATTACTGTTTTTATAATAATGGAGAATCTGGTTGCCAAGGCTCTCAGGTTGTAGCTAATCCATGGTCACCTGATAAGTCTCAGGTCATCATTACACCGCCTCAGACCTGTGAACCAGAATTATATTGGAATGGGCAAATCGATCCAAATACGATTAGATTAGATAATTTAAAAGGCGCAATTGCTCTAAACAATGAGGCTGAGGATAGAAACAGACAATACTTTGGTATTAGACCAAAAAGTGGGATCAGTGATTGTAATAGTAAAGTTGGGGTTACAATGACAATGAATGCAACTCAAGTGAGTCAAGGTCCTGCAATTTATGCAGGAAATGATACTTATGCTTTTGTGGTAAGAGATATTACTAATAATCAATATGTAATAAGTGGGTCGCCAATTTTACATGAGGGCACGAGTGTAGAATATTACGTTAATTATTTTAGAACGAATAATAGTGTTTACCATGGAGAGCTTAGTTCATCAGTTACATTTGAAGTGATTTATAATTAGTTTAAATAATATGGTAGAAAATAATTTAATTTTTTAAGAAATAGTTGAAGATGATAATGAAATTAATAAATAAAATAAAATGGTCTCTTTTGGCGCCACTAGGAGCGATTACGATATCTTTTGCACAAGGTAGTCTAGATGTTAAATTTACAGGAGCTATTTCATATTCAGATACCTGTGAAGTGGCATTATTTGATAAAAATGGTCTCTACGTTCCTTCTAATATTATCTCTTTAGAGCAGCTCAAACCAAGTGATGCTGAAATTCAAGGAGCTGTCGGAACAAAAACAAAATTCTATATAGGTCCTAGAGACCCCAATTTATGTAGGTCGGTTAAATCTGCAGAAATTACAACTGTTGGTCTTGAGTCAAGTACGAAGGGTGTATTAAGAAACTTAAGTCAATTTGGCCCCCAAAATATTGGAGTAGCTGTGCGCGATGAAAATGATAATAACGTCATTAATCAGACAACTAAGTATGGTAGTTTATCAACTCCTTTCAGAGTGATGTTTAATGCCTTTATGTATAACCTTAATGGTATTAAACCTATTGGTGGTGAGATTACCTCATCTTTAGTTTTTATAGTCAGTTATCAAGAAGTTTAATAATTTCAACCAAAAAAGGAGAAAAAAATGGAAAAGAAGTTAATAGCAATTGGACTACTTTGTAGTATGTTCGGTAGTAGTTTTGGCGGCGTGTCAGTATCAAAGTCAGAGGTAGCAACAGAGCGTACTGAGTTAGAAATTTCAGATAGTAGTAAATACTCAGTGATACGACTTGCAGCATACGATACTAATGGAAACTCAGTTGCAATGGATGATTGCTCAACGGTTGAGTTTACTAAGTCACCATCAGAACTTGGAGAGTTTACAAGTAAGGTTTATCCTGATCCAGATTCGGATCCGATGCATGAAAATAAGTGTTATATACATTTATCACCAGGTGTTAAGCCGGGGAAGGTGACAGTTAGTGCAAAAATAAATAATGAAGCCTTGGATGGCGAGTTAAAAGAAGTTTATGTTGATATTATTGGTGAGGAGCAACCAGTAATTTCAATCAAAGGGCAAAAAGATGGTGCTGAGCCGAATAGTAATGGTCTTTTTACTGTTTATAGTTCAAAGCGTCTTGATAAAGATTTAAGTGTTAATATCAACATTGATGAAACGATTAATAACACTGCCACAAATGGAGATGATTATGAAGCTATCAACTCACCAGTAATTATTAGAGCAGGGTATGATAAAGCTGATGTTGAAGTTAAGGTTAAGAGCGACCAGATATCAGAAGGGGATGAGTATCTTAAAATTGATGTGGTTGGTGGTGATTATTTAGTTGATAGCGATGAGTCTAGTGCTCAGATCACCATTCGAGATAATACAGTACATAAGCCAGAAATAGGTATTGTAAAGATACAGAATCCTGCAGAGCCATCTACCAATGGTCAATTTGAAATTCATGCAGCAGAAGCGGTATCAGATGACATAACAGTTAGAGTCAATCTTAATGGAAGTACTGCAGAAGAAAATAAAGATTTTAATGCAATCACGAAAGAGGTCGTCATTCGGAAAGGTCAAGCGTCTGTTATTAAAGATATAACAGTAATAGATGATAATATATATGACCCTAATGAATCGATTAAAATTAATTTAGAGAGTTCCTCTGATTATCAGATAAAAGTTGGTGAAGAGAGTGCGACACTTGTTATTCAAGATGATGATACAAAACCAGTTGAAGGTGCAGTTTGTGCTAATGGTGTGAAAACTATTGATGCTATGGGGCGTTCTGGCTCATCTTATATGACCTTGGATTGTGATAATAATTCTGCTCAGATTAAAATTCCAGCAGGATCTTCATTTCACGTTAGTGTTTTTTTTGCGCCAGAAAGCGGGTTACCAGCAAAAGACTTTATACTAAACGGGCGTCAGTTGACTTTTACCTCAGAAGAGATTAAAAACATAACTTCTTTGCATGCAATTGAGAATGTTTCTGGTATAAATGACTACTATGCGATGATAGCAAGAAGCGAAGAAGAATTAGTCTGTTGGGGTAATAGTTTTGGTGTACAACATCATGAGTGTAAGTCTACATATTAAGATTTAAACTGGTTTACTACGTATTGATACCTATGGGTGAAGTCTATCGACTTGAGCAGCAGCCAAAATTAAAGTGAGTATTTGATTTAGGTGGTTTCATTCATCGATGGGTAATACTCGTGGTGATCTGTCTACGAAAGCATAGAGTAAAGAAGGAAAAAATAAAAAATGGAAAAGAAGTTAATAGCAATTGGGCTACTTTGTAGTATGTTCGGTAGTGGTTTTGGCGGCGTGTCAGTATCAAAGTCAGAGGTAGCAACAGAGCGTACTGAGTTAGAAATTTCAGATAGTAGTAAATACTCAGTGATACGACTTGCAGCATACGATACTAATGGAAACTCAGTTGCAATGGATGATTGCTCAACGGTTGAGTTTACTAAGTCACCATCAGAACTTGGAGAGTTTACAAGTAAGGTTTATCCTGATCCAGATTCGGATCCGATGCATAAAAATAAGTGTTATATACATTTATCACCAGGTGTTAAGCCGGGGAAGGTGACAGTTAGTGCAAAAATAAATAATGAAGCCTTGGATGGCGAGTTAAAAGAAGTTTATGTTGATATTATTGGTGAGGAGCAACCAGTAATTTCAATCAAAGGGCAAAAAGATGGTGCTGAGCCGAATAGTAATGGTCTTTTTACTGTTTATAGTTCAAAGCGTCTTGATAAAGATTTAAGTGTTAATATCAACATTGATGAAACGATTAATAACACTGCCACAAATGGAGATGATTATGAAGCTATTAACTCACCAGTAATTATTAGAGCAGGGTATGATAAAGCTGATGTTGAAGTTAAGGTTAAGAGCGACCAGATATCAGAAGGGGATGAGTATCTTAAAATTGATGTGGTTGGTGGTGATTATTTAGTTGATAGCGATGAGTCTAGTGCTCAGATCACCATTCGAGATAATACAGTACATAAGCCAGAAATAGGTATTGTAAAGATACAGAATCCTGCAGAGCCATCTACCAATGGTCAATTTGAAATTCATGCAGCAGAAGCGGTATCAGATGACATAACAGTTAGAGTCAATCTTAATGGAAGTACTGCAGAAGAAAATAAAGATTTTAATGCAATCACGAAAGAGGTCGTCATTCGGAAAGGTCAAGCGTCTGTTATTAAAGATATAACAGTAATAGATGATAATATATATGACCCTAATGAATCGATTAAAATTAATTTAGAGAGTTCCTCTGATTATCAGATAAAAGTTGGTGAAGAGAGTGCGACACTTGTTATTCAAGATGATGATCCTCAATTATCAGGTCAACCATCAATTCCTAGCCCAGTAAAAGTAGATCAAGAGATAAGTATTTCTCAAGGCACCTTAAACTTTCCATTAGAAGCATCCCTTGGTTATTCATGGCAAGCCTGTCCAACGGCAGGTGGTCAATGCTCTGATATCGCTACTGGTCAGTTATATAAGGTTCAAAGTGCTGATGCTGATTGGAAGAGCAATAAGCTTCAAGCAACAGTGACTAAAGATGGACAAAATTTTGTTAGTAATCAGGCAAGTGTTGAAGCTCTTCCTGAGTCAGGACCTCTTCGTCTTAGATTTGAATGTCGGCAATATAGTCCTGGTCTTTTCGACCTTGCAGTTCAAATACATGTAATTGCATCTAATCCTAATAACTTTCCAGTAAGTGTTAATATTAATGGCAATCACCCCGGTGTAAAAACCATCGCTCCAAATACATCAGAAGTTGACATAGGCAGTGCTGAGCATACTTCTCAGATAACAATGAAAGTAGATGGTTATAATGGAAGTACCACAGGTGATCAACCTCAAAACTGTAAAACGGCACTTGGTTTCACTGGTTTTAACTATGAGACGAGTGTTGATGCGCAAAGAGTAAATTAGATCAATAACGAGGCAGGGCTAATTTTCGTTATTAAACTATAAATAGAAGGAAATTTTTTATGCGTAAATTATTAATGTGTGCATCTATTGTGTTAACCTCTACAACTGTATTTGGCAATAATATTAGCCAACCTACATTTCATAGCAGAATTACCTGGGGTAGTGATGCAGCTAAAGGGGAGTTTCCTTTTTATGTAGGGGTTCTTATTAACACTGAGGATGGACTCAAACAATTTTGTGGAGGGACATTAATTGATAAACAGTGGGTGCTCACTGCGGCGCACTGTATCAATACGGATGTTAATAAGGTGCTTCTACAGATTGGACGAGAGGAGTTTGGGTCGCAAACTGATGAAAATACTTATAGGATCACTCAAGCAATAAGGCATCCAAGCTATCTGCACGATGATAGTGGCGCACCGGATTACTATAATCATACTGATGACATTGGTCTATATAAGCTTGAAAAACCTGTACCACCAGAAATTTATGCTGATATTATAAATTTATATAATAGTGACAAACCTGCTGATGGTGAACAGTTTACAGTAATTGGAATGGGCAGAACAGAAACTGGTTTATGGAAAAAGCGTTTGCAAAAAACTCGTGTGCAAATAGATGACTCTTCACAGGGATGTCATGCATGGGGGTTTGATGAGAATAAAGATATCTGTGCACGGAGTATTTCACAAGCAATAGATCATATAAGCAACATTAGTAATGGTGATTCTGGTGGTCCTATTTTGATGTTTGATAAAAATGGGCAGCCTTACCAAGTAGGTATTACTAGTAGATCTGGGCATACTGATAGTGAAGATATGGCTTTCCCTGCCTATCACTATCCATATGCTGCATTCACTTATATTCCTAGTTATATTAATTGGATTAATGAGCAGAAGGCTAGATTTCAGTAAAAAATGCTATACTACAAAATGGTTTATGGGCGGTATAAATATTGACTTATGAAGTATTTATGAGTGTTATCAATTACTAAAGGAAAAGTAAAATGCATACATATGATCAAGTTGCTACTGAATATAAGACAACAGATGAATTACCGTATAGAGAGTATCTCGAGAAATGGCTAATTGAAAATGAACTTAGAGAGCTGAAGAAATGTCGGTCATTGGATTTGGCTTGTGGAAATGGATTTTATACCAACATTCTCTTTGCTAATGGTTTCAGCCCTGTCCTAGGTGTTGATAGTTCAGCTGAAATGTTAGCATTGGCAGAAAAATCATTTAAGAGTCATAATGATATATCTTTCATTCACTCATGCGTTAATGATTTTGAATCTAACCAAGAATTTGACTTGATAACAGCCGGTTTCTTGATTAATTATTGTAGTGATGTTTTACATCTTAAGCAGGTATGCAAGAAATTATATTCTCTGCTAAGTAATAATGGCACTATATTAACTACTATTGATTTTATTGGTGAGAAAGCGAAAAGTGATATGCTTTTGCAATATAGTGAACAAGCCTTTCATGATAGACCATTAAAGGATGGTGAAACGTTTAAATTAAGATTTTTAACAACTAATCCTTGCGATATTCAAGTAACTCATTATTCCGAAAAAACAATAACAGATGCTTTTTCCAGTGCTGGTTTTGAATTTGTCGAATGGATACCTCTTAGCATTTCCCCAAAAGGCATTAAAGAAAAGGGTAGTGAGTATTGGAATTATATGTTGGAAAGTAAACCAACACGTTTTTTAAAAATTAAAAAGCATAAATAGTCCGAATTGACAGCGCTTAAGTGTCATACGCCACTTTTGACATTAACTCTGTTATTAAGTTAAGTGACATAGTTAGATGAACTGATGAAGAACTCAAATAGTAGGGATCTAATTTACGTTTATGTTTGCCTACATTTCAGTATTCTTATGTACTGGTTCACACTGAAGTAGGTATTTAGCTCCTTCTTCGTTTCCAGTTCTAGATAATGTAATAAGCATTTTGGCAGATTCTTCTCCTGATTTTAAATACACAGCACATTTTTCAAAACCTGGGGCTGTGTATGTATTGATTGTTCTATCTGGGGTCTCTTTATCAACATTGCCTTTAAATACCTCAATTGTAGATACTTTGGCTAGTACAGGCTCCTGATTTTGATCTTGAGATGTATTTGCAAATGCAGTTAGCGCTGAAGCAGTTAATAATGCAAGTGTAATTATATTTTTCATTTTTTTTTACCTTTTGTTGTTAATGGCATGGGTAGTCTCGCCTATAAATTACTGTTTGTCAATAAAATAACATCATAAAATATTAAATTATGATTAATATATCGTTTTTTATTGTTGTTTTTTAAGTATTTCTTGTGATAATCGGGAGTTACAGAGGTCACTGTAATAAGAGAGTTTTAAAATGATTGAGTTAAAGGTTAGATGACTGAAGCATCAAAGTGATATAGTTAAGCTTCTCGTATGTAATTTGATCTTTCACTAAATGACAGTATGTATTAGGCGTTTATTACAGTGGTGTTTTGGCAATACAAATAAGTACTTCATCTTCTTTAATAAAAGCCAGTGGCTCTTTGGTGTATTGAACCTCTCCTGAGATCAGTTGACAGCGGCAGGTGCCACATACACCATCGCGGCATTGGAAATTGGCAGCAATACCTTGTTGTTCAAGACATTCAAGTATCGTTAATTTATTAGTATCAATCGTTATAATTTGATCATTAAGTTTAATACGAACCATTGTTATAGTTCAAAACCACTAAAGGCATTATCGGCAACATTACTATCTATTTGACCGACAAGATAAGAGCTGATTTCTGTTTCTTGTGGTGCAACTTGGACGTTATCAGAATTAAGATAATGATTAATCCACGGTATGGGATTGCCTTTGGGCGCGATAATATCATCGGTATTAAGTCCCACAGCGTGCATCCTCTCTTTGGCTAAGTAGTCAATATATTGACAAAGGATTTGCTCATTTAATCCCAATATAGAGCCTTGTGAAAACAGATACTTTGCCCATGCCTTTTCTTGTGCGATCGCTTCTTTGAAAATGGCTTGTGCTTTATCATGTAGATTGTGTGCAATCTCGGTTAACTCAGGGTCGCCATCTTTGCCTAAGAGAATGATATTAATCATATGCTGAGTACTGGTTAAATGCACCGATTCATCGCGTGCAATCAGTTTCATAATTTTGCCACAACCTTCAAGTTTCTTTTGCTCAGAAAAGGCAAACGTGCAGGCAAAGCTGACATAGAAGCGAATGGCTTCAAGGGCATTAACAGCATGCAGAGCCAAGTAAAGTGCTTTTTTAATGCTATGTTGACTGACTTCAATGGTTTTACCATCAATATGATAGCTTCCAGCGCCTTGTGTTTGTAACAGCTGTGTTTGCATGATTAGATGATCGTAATAATAAGTGATGTTCTGTGCGCGTTTCCTAATCTCATGATTATCAACAATCGCATTAAACACAGGACTTGGATCATCCATGAGCGAGCGTACCATATGTGTGTATGAACGGCTATGAATTGTCTCAAAAAAGCTCCAGGTTTCAATCCACGTTTCAAGCTCAGGTAGCGAGACAAGCGGTAAAAAGGCGATATTTGGACTGCGTCCTTGCACTGAATCTAATAAGGTCTGGTATTGCAAATTAGATAAAAAAATATGCTTTTCAATGGCATTGAACTTCTGAAAGTCAACGCGATCGCGACTTAAGTCAATCTCCTCAGGACGCCAGAAAAAAGATAGCTGCTTTTCAATCAGGCGTTCAAAAATAGGGTGCTTTTGTTGATCAAAGCGTGAAACATTAACTGATGTGCCAAAAAACATCGGTTCATGCAGTTGGTTATTTGATGTTGTTTGAAAGGTCGAGTAATGGTAACTTTGTGTCATATTTTACATGCCCCTGATTCGCATTCGTCGATATCTGCTATTTCTATCGTATGATTAGTTGGCTCTTTGCTTTCTTTGGCGTGATCGCGTGTATTGTGATAGTAAAGCGTTTTTAAGCCATATTTGTAAGCGATCAATAGATCGGACATCAAGGTTTGCATTGGCACTTTGTGATCATTAAATTTAAGCGGATCATAGTTGGTGTTGGCTGAAATTGACTGATCAATAAACTTTTGAATAATCGCACAAAGTTGCAAATAACCGGTATTATTAGGCATTTGCCATAACAGCTCATAGTGGGGCTTTAAGCGCTGAATTTCAGGGACAACCTGTTTTAATACGCCGTCTTTACTTTGTTTGATCGAGACCAAACCACGCGGTGGTTCAATGCCATTGGTGGCATTGGATATTTGTGACGAGGTTTCTGATGGCATGATCGCGCTTAGAGTGGAATTGCGTAAGCCATGTTGTTGAATGTCTTGGCGCAAGGCTTCCCAGTCATATTGCAGTGGAAAATCAGCAAATTCATCGATACTTTTCTTATAGTGATCAATGGGCAGTAATCCTTGGGCATAGCTTGTGTCATTGAAGTATGCGCAAGCACCTTTTTCTTTGGCTAACTTATTCGATGCTTTAAGTAGATAATATTGAATAGCCTCAAAAGATTGATGTGTCAGCTTATTGGCACTGCCATCACTGTATTTGACATAATTTTTAGCTAAGTAATAAGCAAAGTTAATAACGCCAACCCCTAAACTACGGCGCGCTTTTGCGGGAATTTCAGCTGACGCTAACGGATAGTTTTGATAATCCAATAGATTATCTAAAGCCGTGACAATTAAAGTGGCTAAAGACGCTAGCTCATCAAGAGAATCAATAGCACCTAAATTAAATGCGGATAAAGTACATAGTGCAATCTCACCATTTTTATCAAAAATATGCTCAAGTGGTTTAGTGGGTAAGGTGATCTCCATGCATAGATTAGATTGTTTAATCGGAGCAAGTTGCGCATTAAATGCCGAATGCGTATTACAATGATCAACGTTTTGAATGTAAATACGTCCAGTTTGCGCGCGCTCCTGCATTAATAGGGCGAAAAGCTCACTGGCTTTAAGCGTTTTTTTGCGGATATCGGGCGTGTTTTCTGCAGCAATATAAAGCCTCTCAAACTCACTTTGATCAGCAAAAAAAGCATCATATAACCTTGGTACATCACTAGGGCTGAAAAGGGTAATATTTTTTTGTTCGATTAGGCGCTGGTACATTAAGCGATTGATTTGCACCCCATAATCTAAGTGGCGGATGCGGTTATCCTCGACCCCACGGTTATTTTTAAGCACCAAGAGAGACTCAACTTCTAAATGCCACAGTGGATAAAACAAGGTAGCCGCACCACCACGCACACCCCCTTGTGAACATGATTTTACTGCCGTTTGGAAATATTTATAAAATGGAATGCAGCCAGTGTGTAGTGCTTCGCCCTGACGGATCTCACTACCCAGTGCACGAATTTTGCCGGCATTAATACCAATACCCGCGCGCTGGGAGACGTACTTGACAATTGCCGATGCGGAAGCATTGATTGAGTCTAAACTATCATCAGTATCAATAAGTACACATGAACTAAATTGTCGTGTCGGCGTGCGCACCCCTGCCATAATTGGTGTTGGTAGAGACAGCTTAAATTGACTAATCGCATCATAAAAATCAAGCA
Source organism: Cysteiniphilum litorale (assembly GCF_003428165.1). Taxonomy (GTDB): domain Bacteria; phylum Pseudomonadota; class Gammaproteobacteria; order Francisellales; family Francisellaceae; genus Caedibacter; species Caedibacter litoralis. The sequence continues at coordinate 23,814 of NZ_QLIQ01000028.1, forward strand.
CGTATTGCATACGTGTTGCTTTGTCATGCTTTGAAAACAAACAAGCGCTCACTAACATATAAAGCATTTGTGGGGTTTCGTAGATCTTGCCGGTAACGCGATTTTGCACGAGATATTTGCCTTGCATTTGATTCACCGCAGCATAGGTGAAGTTCATATCACGGCAATGATCAATATGTGTATTCATTTGCTCGAACTCAGCACGAGAGTAGTCATCAAGTAAATGCGCATCATATTTTTTTGCTTTGACCAGTGCTTCAACGTGATCATGTAAATGCGGAGGCTCAAATTCGCCATAAGCTAATTTACGCAAGTGAAAGATCGCTAAGCGCGCTGCCATATATTGATAATCAGGCGTTTCTTCAGAGATTAAATCAGCAGCCGTTTTAATGATAATCGCCTGAATATCCGCTGTTTTCATGCCTTCATACAGTTGAATATGTGATTGCAACTCAACTTGAGAAACAGAGACATTTTCTAAACCTTCAGCAGCCCAAGTGATGACGCGATGGATTTTATCCAGATTAACAGGCTCTAAACGTCCTGAGCGTTTGGTGACATTTACATTCATTTTTTATCCTCTATCCGCGATTAATTTAAACTAAGCAATCGGGAATAAGGACATAAGTTAGCAGGAAGTGTTTTGATATTGACTCATCAGTCAATGCCAAATATCTATGCCATATGTGTGCTTTGTTCCACGAAAGCTTTTTAACATAAAATCAATTTAACCAATGGCAGATATTCGGGCTTATGGACGCGTTTAAACACCTACTGGATACTGCTTCCCAATTGTTTTAATCAGTGCGTTTCATTGACTCTCAGGGTGTAAGGATCAATGTGTATCGTTCGTTTCCAATTACCGCTGCGGGCCAGCTCTGGAGTTACACCAGATTCCCTCTTGCGTTGCGCAAATTCGCGCAAACCATTAGCGATGTTTAAGATAAGATTCTATAGCTTTTATAAAGAAAAAGCTAAAGATTATTTTTTTCTTAGTGTGCTTATAAAAAGTGAGTGATATTTTAGTTTATCTTTTGAAGGATCACATCCCTGTGAGTGTTAAAGTTAAATACCATTCCAACTCGGGTTTGAAAGGACAAAGGTAATTTTGGCACGATAATGACCTTTGTATCGTGCTTCATAGACATCATCAGCAAGGTTTGCCCAATGCCACCCAAAGAAACCAAACGGGATATAAGCAGATTGCCCACTTGTTGTTTGTAGTCCCTGTATATTTAACATCTCTGTTTTAGTTTTTGTTTGTGTAACTTCTGCGTAACTATCTGTAGTTGAAATTAGTTTTGTGATGCTAGCAGTATTTAAATCATTGTGGTAAGTATTGCTATCGTTGTATATAACTTCATTCAAATTGTCACTTATATACATATTAGTAGGAAGGTGAATGTTAGATAAAAGATTACCAACACCATCAAAAGTAGTAATGCTGACTTGTAATTCAACTGATTTGATGCCTCCTAAAGATCTTTGATCGTATATTTCTAAAGCGGTCTTTCTTATATAATTTTGGCTTGTTTTATAAATGGCATCACTCGTACTTGCTTGTGCTGCACTTGTGCAGAAAGATCGATAGAGTCCTGATTTTATTGTAGTATCATGCTTGCCACAATTAATAGTGTTATCTGCACTAACAACACCGTCAACCCAAAGGCGCATACCGACAATCGGATCCATTTGATAACGTGCAGTAATATCTATATCTTTATTGATCACCTCATCGGAGTTGATTGCTAATGTTAGTTGAACACTAGTAAATAGAGCAAATAATATTGTTATTAGTCTATACCTTTTTAAGTTTATATTTAGATTTTTCATAATGACTCCAAACGTTTTATTATGTTTGTTTTATCACACTGGTATGTACTTAATGTTATTGTGAAACATCAGTGAAGCTTGGTGTGATGGTTAATGTGCTAGTACCAGAGAAAGTATCAGGATTCCAGCTTGCTAAAGTGGCATTATCAATTTGTGCAATAAATGCAAATGGTAAAACTACTGATTTACCGACCTCTTGAGTTGCAAAGTTATAGATTTGCTCATTAGTAAGCGAGACGACAGTGGCATTGTTTAATGCATCATAATATCCAACTGGAAGTGCTGAAAACTGATCAGAGTCAAATTTTAATAAACTGCTATCTGTCGTTGTGGCAACACCATATGCGCTAACATTGAGCTGTTGTTGAGTATGCGTATCGCCGGATAGGCTTTGCACTGTTGCTTGAAGTTTGATTGAGCTAAAATTAATAAGTCCTGTATGATTACTATCGTAAATTTCTACAGCACCTCGGGCTCGTGTCGTGAACTCACTAAAATTAGCGGGTATTGCATTAGTGCTGCCATTATTCAATCCCCAGATGCTATTGTCGCCAATAACAAGATATTCACCACCAAGTTGGATTGGTAAATTGGTGGTATTTCCAAGGTTTTGATCATGGAAAAGGACAATATCGACATTAGGCTCAGAAACATCACCAATTTGTAATTTTACAGTGACTTCTAAGGGATCTACTGCAAAAACCACATTGGTTAAGCAAAAAAGGGTTCCTAGTGTTATCATTTTGTTTGAATTTTTCATGTTGTACTCCTCAATTTAGTTTTGTTCTTTGGATTATGGTTTTGATCATAATCCATTCCAACTATCATTTGATAATGTGAATGTTATTTTTGCACTGTAGTATCCAGTATATTTTGTCTCAAAAGCCGCTGTAGATAGTGTTCCATCATAGGCAAAACCATACATTCCAAAAGGGATATATGCTGATTGATTTGTCGTAGTTGCTAAGTTTTGAAAATTAAACGCTTTTGTCGCAGTCTTTGACTCTTGAAATACTGTATAGTAACCCGTCTGAATTCGATATGGAATATTAGTGTTATCTAATGTTGTATCATATGTGTTGGACGTGTTAACAATAACTCCTGTAGCATCTTGAACTGTCATGAAATGTGACGGAATATGTACCTTGCTTAAGTTACTACCAATACCATCAAAAGTTGTGATTGTAACATTAAGATCAAAGTTTTTAATGCCGCCTAATCCGCGAGTATCATAGATTTCTAGTGCTGTTTTATTAATATAAGCATTTGTTGTCTGATAGCCAGCGGCAGTTCCGTCGCCGCTGATTGCTACTGTAGAGCAAAATGATCTATGGCTACCTGAAACTAATGTGTTGTCCCATTTGCCACAATCAATGGTATTATCATTGCTGACAATACCATTAACCCATAACCTCATTCCCACTTCAGGATCCATGTTGTAGCGAGCCGTAATGTCAATATCTTTGTTTACCGACTCACCAGTGTTAATCGCTAATGCCATCTGCGTTTCTGTAAATAAGAGCACAAATATAAACAGATGCTTTTTAATTGGTATGACATGTTTTTTATGTTTCATAAGCATTCTCCTAGTTTGTGTTAAAATTGAGCATCAGCCATAATTTTGACCAATGCTTGATAATGCCCATCTGGTTTTGTTGCTAGATTGGAAGCAAGAAAACGTAGTTGAGCGTAATTAATGTTTTTATCAGTTTGTATATCGATAGTGTTCATGGGCATGAACTGATTTTCTGCATGGCAAAACTCAGCGGAACTATCGTTACATTCAGATAAAAACACCTTGAGCGGGATTGTTACTGTGGTTAAATTTAAATTTTTTAGCGCACAATAACTTTGGTTATCATGCTGCACTTGTTCATCACATATTAATCTGTACTTTAAGCCAGTAATGGATTGGTTAGTCGTATAAGTTAAAATGATTTTTTCATTGTGATCACTCACATAGTTATTGACATTTGATGGATCCGGTATAAGTGTTACATTAAGAGATTTAGATTGGTTGTTCTGAAAATAGAAGTTAGAACTAAAAGGTATGCTAACGACTATCCCGCCTGAGTCAAATTGGAATCGATAGCTTCCATTAGTAATATGTGTATCGACATTATTTGGGGTAGTTATAGAGTTTACGCCCATTGTTGAGCTATTAGAATGTGTTGTTGTTGATAGCGACCAGTGACCACCTTGTAAACTGGCTAGCTTATTAGTTTCAATACCATAATAGCTTGCAGTAGCAACTTGTTGCCATGGATTTCCAAAGTCATTAATAGTAAAAGAAGTATTAATGCAATTGGGTTTTATGAGTGCTTCGGTATAGTAAGCATAATTTTTTTGCCAGAATATACATTCATTACTAAATGTAACGCTAATATTGTTATTGGGGTCTAGAGGTTTTATTTTAACTAGAAGAGCAATTTGCTTGATATTTATTTGTTTATTTTGACTACCATATTGTAGCGTTAGGTCTGAAGATAATGTATCTAATGGAAGCATTTGGAAATGACTTACAGAATTAATACCTTCATTAACCGTAAGTAAGACTTTATCCTGTTCATACACTTGTTTCCAACCTATTAACGTGCTATCAACTAATTGCTCTTCAATGGATGATAATTTTTCCGCTCCATAGCCTTGTATGTTTAGTAAACTATCACCATTGCTATTGAGTTGGAGCGTTATACGGTTTTGCTTATCTATAGTATCTTGATAGTTAATATCTATTGCGTAAGAGAGTCCAGATAGCATCCAAAGCAGAATGCTTAAATACTTAATATTATTGATCATATGATAACTAAGTGACTCTAATATATTGTTACTGTATGACATCATAATCTCCCGCGTTTTGGTGACTGCAGTTAATCTCTCCTAACCAATAACCGTCATATAATTTTGACGTTTGTATTTGACTAAGAGAAAATTCGTGTGGTTTATTTTGATGTTGACTGACGAAATTGAAGTTTGGGTTGTTTCTATTAACACCTAAAGTAAAATAGCCATTATCATCGCTATAAGTGCTATTGATTGAATTACTAACTTTCACATGCTTCAATGGTTCACCATTGCATATCAATTGCCCACTAATAATTATTATGTGAATTGCTGTATGTGTTATTGAAAATACGTTCCCAGGATATAAAACAAATTCATTTATATTAGTATCTAGCAGAAGTGAGTTTTTTGTTTCTTTATTGATGCTGATATATGATTCATATTTTTTGTAAGGAGGTAATGGAATAAAATTAGTGCCAGTTGTTATAGGATATGAAGTGCCGTTAATGTTAATTGATAAGGTATCTTCGATATCATTATCCAGATATATCACAGCACCAGCATTTGATTTTTGTTGGTTTGGCAATAACGAGCGTTCTTGATCTATGACTAGGCTTCCACTTAAATTTCCTGATATAACTTGTGTAGTCAAATTTTCATTGTTTTGAGTAATGTTTGTATTAATATTGCCTAAAGCATAATTACTATTAAACGAAGTGCTAGCATTGATCATGGAGCTATTTTGATTATATGAGCCACCAATATTCATATCTGAAATAATTAAGTTATCATCAATATTAGGCGAGTAATTAATATTTGATGAGATTAACTTATCCTTAGGATTGTATAAGGTATCTAAGTTTATACTGCCATTTTCATCGAAATTATATGTTAACTCTAATCCAATATAGTAATTGGTGTTAAATTTTGAGAGGCTGCTATTATGATTTTCATTGAGTAATAATGATGCGTTTGTACGCAATGTGAATCCATGGCGCTTAAAGAGAGTATTGCTATAAATAAAATTATAATTTTTAAGATGATTCTTAAAGTTATAGTTTATATTGGATGATAATGAGCCAAATGATTGCATGTTTAAAGATAAGGACATGCTTAAATTGTTGTTGCTTATATAAAAAGGAGACTTTTCATTAGAGCCTTGTTGTTGAGTATAGCTAGTGCCAATAGATAGAATATTATAAAACGACTTATTTAAGTTAGCGGTCAGAGCAATCCCACCATCTGTATCGACACCGATATTAGCATTGCCAGTGATGCCGTAAGGAAGCATAAGTTGATTGCTGAACTCAAAAACAGATAAGCGGCCAATCATATAAGCTGAAGCTCCGCTTAACATATAGCGATTAAGAACAAAATTAATATTACCTCCAAAATAAAGGTGATTAAAGGAGTCCACTGTGACTGGCTCGTTATATGTTGGAGAAGATGCCACTCCTCCCCATAAAGAATAAGAAAAGCCTAAATCAGGATCTAAGGTAGATAAGTCAAAGGGTTTATTAATAATTTTCGTTAATGTATTCACGAGTATATCCCCTTCACGGATTTCTATGCGCACGGGATATACCCCACCTGGAAAGTTTGCTGTATTTAATTCATGTGTGCCAAGTTCAAAATTTTGGATACTTAATAAATTATTATCTTTATAAACCCTTACAGTTGATTGTCTTGGAATAAATAAAATGATCGGAATCAATGAGCCCTGTGATTTGTTTAATAATAAGTTATTGCTGGAATAGAAGCTTAATGCAATGCTGTTACCACTATAGCCATAATTCGTTGCCGTATTTCTTGAGCTAAAGACGCTATTTCCTTGGCTAAACCCAAAACTCAAAGCGCTTTTTTTGAAATCATGGAGTACTAATAGTTGTGATAAGTTGGCTTTTATATTTACTTGATTTGAGGTGCTAAAGTAACCGTTAGTAAGTAATCTAGTATTACCATAACTTGTGATATTATTTAATGCTAATGATGCGACGTTACTTGTGTTTGGGCTGATAGTTGTTGCAGCATTTAAATTATATTTAAAAATAGATGACAGATACTGATTTGATGGTGATTGTAGGTATTGTAATTGATTAGTTTTTTGAGTTTCAAAAAGCTTTGTATTAATAGTTAAGTTCATGGTTAAAGATTCTAGACTAAATTGTGCATATAAAATTTGTTCAGACTTATGACATAGACCCTTTGATATTAATTCATCTGGACATAATATGATTTGATTGATGGGGAGTGTTTCAAAAATATGATAAATTATGGGTTTAAGTTGTAATTTTTTAGAAAGCGTTTTTAAATCTTTAAATTTAATGGTTTTTTCATCAATTATTTCAATAAAATAGTTACCTAGATCTTCATCTTGATATCTAACATTAATCATGATTCCATGATCTTTTAATTGAGCACGAAACTCATCGGGAACTGCATTCCAATCTAGTGTCGGAGATATATCGTTACCATAAGTAAATGTATTAATTAGAAGGAATAAAATTAGGCTTAAATTTTTTTTGTTTACTACTTTGTAGCACATAATATTTCCCTCGCCGCAAGCTATTTATCATGATGTCTAAATAGCTTATTTATTAAAGTTTATATGTTTGCGGGGAGGGGGGAGATTCTAATTAGTGATATTAATATACTCTCTAGATTGTTCTTCACCCATAAGCTTAGTAATAATTACTTCACTCTTAAAATTAGATAAATCAAGTATTCGTTCATTATTAGGATAAAGCCTTACTTTATAAGTAGTATATCCATCTTTACTACATGCAACCCTTATGGCTAAGTTATTTTCAGGCATATTAGTTGTTTCTTTGCTCGGTATACATTGACCACTTAGGCTATACATTAGCAATGAATTACCCTTATTTTTCATTGTAATAATATTATCTGACTGAACTAATTCAGATGTATAGTTAGGTATTTTAGGTTCAATAACAATAGCTGTAGATACGCCCATGCCAACTACGGTTTGCGCCCTTAATTTTTCGAGTTCATCTTCATCAATATCAAAACCATATTTCTTCTCAGGTATAACTGGTTGAAATGAAACTCGATAAAAAGCTAAGTCATTGTTATTATGTCCCTTTGGCATGATAAGTCGAACTTGAGCTGAGTGTTTTGGTAAAATAATTAGTCTACTGGGTGTGATGAAGATAGATTCAGACATATCCTTAGGGGTCATTTCTATGCTTTTTTCTTTTTGTCCATTCTCGTTAAATGGGTTTTCAACACGGTATAATTTGACAATATAATATAATGCGCTCTTGCAACTATTATTAGTGAGTTTTTTTGTTAATATCATTTGACCGGATTGATTATCTTGAGTCTGGTGCCAGTAATCAAATAGCCCATCAACGGAAATGCCACCCGAGCAATCTTTGTATGGAGCAGCATACACCTGTAATGCGGAACTAAAAAGTATAAATAATATAGTTTGGATAGATAATTTTGAAATCATTATTATGCCCCTCATTTGTTTTGTGATCTTATTACAACCTGTTAATGGTAAAATATAGACGGTTTTTTTTTTTTGTGTTTGCAAGATGATATTTCCAAGCGAAATCAAGGATTGTCAAAACCTTTAGATACAGGATCACTTGATTTCCTTTGTAAATTCCATTTTCATGGGACATTGCACCATCTATAAAGTATTTGCGCATTTTGGATATGTAGTAGTTGCTTGTTTATAAAATTGTGACACTACCTTGAGCGCTGGCATGATGCTTTTATGTTTTATTATATTTTGAGATTATTTTGGTTCGGTGAATTTGGCGAGCATTTCCTCGATCAGCTGTAACTGTAGCTTCATCACCGTTTTGGCAATCGTTTGCTTATTGCGAATATTCTTAAGTGCTAAACCATAGTCATATTCGGTTAACGCTTTTTGAATTTTGGCACTTAAACATATATTAGATATGGCATGCGCTGAGTTTTGATAAAGGTGTCTTAGTGCTATTTGAAAATCATTAAACGCGGATTTATTGCGCAATGCATCAATTGCTTTGAATGTTTGTAATATTTCTTTTTCTGAATGCTGTTGTAATGTGCTGAAAAACCAATGGTGGCGATAGAGTCTAAGGCTAAGTGTTTGAGTGCTTTTCGGTGGTTTAAGCTCATTTAATACATTTATAAGTGCTTGCTCGCTGTCTAAATGCATGAACAGTAAAGCAAATAAAATATCATGATTTTCACATTGTAATTCAATTGCACCTAATAATGGTTTAAGTCTAGTTATTGCTAATGTTTGTAAAGGTTTAAGAATATGTTCAAAGGCACCTAGCTGTTGTAATGTTGATAAGAAAACCTCGAAGTTTGGCGTGTTTAAGGCACGTATAAACTCTTGCAAAATGCGCTCGTGAGATAATGCTTCAAGCTCGTTATTAGTAATAATGTTTTGCATAAGTTTCAAGGTTTCATCGGCAATGGTAAATCCAAGGTAATGAAGCTTGGCAGCAAAGCGCGCAACACGCAGCACGCGCAAAGGATCCTCGCAAAAAGCATCACTAACATGGCGAAGTTTTTTGTTTTTGATATCTTCTTGACCATTAAAAGGGTCATGCAGTTGCCCATTTTCATCAATTGCCATGGCATTAATGGTGAGATCTCGTCGCTTCAAATCTTCAATCAATGACACTTCATCCGTGTTAAATGTAAAGGCTTGATAGCCACGACCTGTTTTTATTTCCGTGCGTGCTAGTGCGTATTCCTCGTGTGTTTTTGGATGTAAAAACACAGGAAAATTTTTACCTACCTGAATAAATCCACGCTTTAGCATGTCTAATGGCTTGGCATTAACCACTAGCCAGTCATGATCCTTGACAGGGAGGTGTAATAATTGATCGCGGACAGCGCCGCCGACTAAATACGTTTGCATGTTTATTGTAGCTTAAGCGAGCTTATTCTTTATGTTATCAGTAAATTTAGGTAAACTCTGTGACAATTTGGCTTCTTAAATAAAATAAAGATAAAAATATGCAAAATATGCACGTTTCTGAAAATGCGAATAAGAAAACCTATAGTCTGTACAAAAGATTGCTATGGGAAGTCAGATCGCTATGGCCGCTTCTATTAATCTCTGTCATTGGTAGTATTATCTATTCGGCGTGTGATGCCTATGCGATGTATTTGATTAAACCGTTATTAAATAAAGGCTTTACCCCGACAGGAGGTGAGTTTTTAAAGGGCATTGCCTTGGTGTTTTTACTTCTGTTTACTTTGCGTGGTGTTGGCTCGTTCTTATCATCATTCTTTATGGGTAAACTTGGTGCGCAAGTTGTTTATCGTTTTCGCAAGCGTATGTTTGGCAAGTTTTTAGATCTTCCCGCGCATTATTATGATAAAACCTCATCAGGTAAATTGCTCTCTAAGCTTTTATATAACGTCGATCAAGTAACCAGTGCCACGGGCTCTGCGATTATCACTGTCGTGCAGGATGGCACCTTTGTCATTGGATTGATTATTGTGATGGTGGTGACCAGTTGGCAGTTATCAATTACAGTGATTGTTGTTGCCCCTTTTCTTGCAGTTTTTATCACTTGGATCAGTAAGAAGTTCCGCCATTATAGTCGTAATACCCAATCAGCGATGGGCTCGGTAACACACTTTGCTGAAGAAGCCTTGATTAACTACAAAGAAATCCGCGTCTTTGGTGGGCAAAAATATCAACTGCAAAAGTTTGATCACAACCTAAGCTATACCTATCGCCAACAAATCAAAACTCTCATGCTTGATGGTTTATCTTCACCAATTATTCAATTTATTGGTGCGATTGTTATCGCGGTGATTTTGTTTATCGTGGCAACCTATGGCTTAAAGGAAGGTGGCTGGCTTGATGCCGGTGGTTTCGTTGCCTTTTTTGCATCAATGATGGCGATTTTAAAACCGATTAAAAATTTAACTAATGTTAACTCAACCATTCAAAAAGCAATTGCGGCAACTGAAGATATCTTTGAGATCTTGGATGCGAAATCTGAAGAAGATAAGGGTAGCAAGCAATTATCACATGTCAAAGGGCAAGTTGAATTTAAAGATTTAAGCTTCTCTTATCCGGAGTCTCAGCAAGTGGTATTAAAACATATCAGCTTAATCGCAAAACCTGGGCAAACGATTGCTTTAGTTGGGCGATCAGGTGGTGGTAAAACCACGATGGTGAACTTGTTAGCACGCTTCTATCAACCAACAAAGGGGCAGATTCTACTAGATAATGAGGATATGCAATCACTGACTTTGGTAAACTTGCGTAGTCATATTTCATTGGTGTCGCAGCATGTTAACCTGTTTGATGATACAATCTTTCATAATATCGCCTACGGTCGTGATGGCGAGGTTAGTGAGGAAGAAGTGATTGAAGCGGCAAAAGCTGCTAATGCTTGGGATTTTATTGAGAAGCTGCCTAAAGGCTTATATACCGAAGTCGGACAAAATGGTCTAAGTCTATCTGGCGGGCAGCGCCAACGTGTTGCGATTGCTCGAGCTCTTTTGAAAAATGCGCCGGTATTAATCCTCGATGAAGCAACCAGTGCACTGGATAATGAGTCTGAGCGCATAGTGCAGCAAGCATTAGAGCGCTTAATGAAAGATCGCACGACCTTTGTTGTTGCCCATAGGCTATCAACGGTCGAACACGCTGATAAGATTGTGGTGATGGATGGCGGTGAGATTGTTGAAATGGGAAGGCACAAAGACCTATTGCAAAATGAAAACGGCTTATATTATCAGCTTTATCATCAATCGCTGCATTAAGAGTCCTAAGTGATGCAAAAGGATTGGTACACAGTGCATAAGACTTGGCGCGCAATGATCTTGGCACCCTTGTCATGGCTTTTTTCATACATTGCTAAGAAACGCAAAGTTAAGCTACAAAAAAAGGCTTATCAAAGTAAATTGCCGTTGATTGTCGTTGGCAATATTGCTGTTGGTGGCACGGGTAAAACGCCTGTGGTGCAGGCCATTTGCCAACATTTAAAAGAGCAAGGTTATCATCCAGCAATTATTACTCGTGGTTATGGTGGTAAAGCAACACACTATCCTTTTATGATAGATGAGAGGACGCCAGCAAGTATCTGTGGTGATGAGCCTTTTATGCTGCATCAGTTATTACCAGATACCCCAATTGTTATCTCACCTAAACGTGTCGAAGCGATTCAATATATCGAAGAGAAACTTAAGGCAGTTGACATCATTATTAGTGACGATGGTTTGCAGCATTATGCGATGCATCGAAATGTAGAAATTGCGGTGATTGATGGTCAGCGCCAATTTGGTAATGGTCTGTGTTTGCCAGCAGGTCCTTTGCGTGAACCTATTACACGCTTAGAAGAAGTTGATATGATGGTTATCAACGGTGGTGGTAGGGCAAGCGTAAGTAATAAAGCACAATATGATATGCAACTATTGCCACAAAGCTTAGTAAGTTTAGCAACAGGTCAGCAGTTTGCTATTGATCAATTACTGAAGTCCGTGGGGAGTACATGCTATGCTGTGGCAGGTATCGGTAATCCTAAGCGCTTTTTTAATACCTTAAAAAATCTAGGTTTTATGGTTGAGGAGTATCCTTTTAAAGATCATCACAGCTTTACACTTGATGATTTTAAAGCGATGAATGATAACATGCCGATGATTATGACGTACAAAGATGCGGTAAAATGCCAAGGATTTGCCAAAGATAATTGGTATTACCTAGCGATATCACCTGAAATTGAAAAAGGATTCTTTGAGATATTAGATGAAAAACTCTCTCTGCTAGAGAGGGGAAAGGAGGGAGGAAAACTCTAACAGAGAAACTTGTTTGATCAGTTGTTTTGAATTTTCTTTTGGTTATTTGATCATGAAGATTTGTGGTTGATCTGTGTCGTTATTAATCTTGCTTTGACGAACGTAGTCGATATATAAGTCAAATAATTTCATAATATTCACCTCTTGGGTTGTGGTTTTACTGGGGGCCTCTGTAGATAAGAATAGCAGAAATAAAACAATTTGCTGTTTCAATGGAGTATTGTCGTGTATCAAAACTGTTACAGCGTTGAGGCAGTAAACGCTGTAAAATGGATCATGGGGAGTATAGAATACAAAAAACTTGAATTGATGGAGTATGGTTTTGCAGGTTATCGATACACATGTTCACTTTTGGGACTTGAATCAAAAGATAAATAGTTGGGTGTTAAATCAATCAAATGAAACGTTGAAGCAGGATTTCTTGCCTCAGACGCTACAGCAGAAAATGCAGGATAAACTCTATGGAGCAGTGCATATTGAAGCACATGATAGTCGTATTGACACAGAGGTTGAAATCAAATGGTTGATGGCAGTGGCGCAAAAATGCCCTGAGATTCAAATCAAACATATTGCTTATGTCGATATGACATTGCCAAAAGTACCGTTTATTGCCAAGCTAGACAAGCTTAAACAGTACCCGCAAGTCGTTGGTATCCGTCATATTCTAGCTTATGAGCAAGACGTTGATTACTGCCCTGAATCGCAGGATCTATCAACGCATGCCAATGTAATCGCTAATTTGCAAATATTAGCGGATTATAATCTTATTTTTGACTGCCAAGCCTACCCGCGACAGTTGTTAAATCTTGCGCCACACCTTAAAGCATCACGTGTTAAAACAGCGATTGAACATTGTGGTTTGCCACTATGGGAGAATGACGAGCAGCGTCAGCTATGGCAACAAACTATGCGAGTCTTATCCGAGATTGAGCAGGTTGCACTGAAACTGTCAGGGCTGCAAATGTTAGGGCAGCTTGCGCATAGTAAAGCGATTATTGACTATGCTATTGACTGCTTTAGTTACCAAAGACTCATGTATGCCTCAAATAATCCCGTGTGTTTTCGTGATAATCCACTTGAGTGGTTTAAAACACTGGATCAAGCATGCGCAGGTAAAGGTGAGGTTTTTTATGATAATGCATTAATTTTCTATCAATTTTAATTCCTTGCAGAAAACTAATGCTTAGCATATTGCCCTGGTCATTGCGATTAAACTCTTTATTTGATGTTTGTCGAAATGTAGTCCATAATTTCAGACATCAATGAGTATATGGAGTTTTTATGCAGTCAAAACATATTGATTTAATCACTCAGAAGCTAAACCATTTACCCGCGAAGTATTTTGCAGAGGTGGAGGATTTTATTGATTTTTTGCATCAAAAAGATAGTTTGCAAAAAGTGCGTCAAGATTTCACAATGATGTCACAGTCAAGCTTTCAAGCAGTGTGGGATAATGATGAGGACGAAATCTATAATGACTTATGATGTTGGTGATGACAAGTAAGGATGAGAAAACAAAAAACACTTGTTCTTGGTATTGGCTCGCCTTTTGGCGATGATCAATTCGGATGGTTAGTAGCAAAAGAAATCAAAGAGATGCTCAAGAGTAACCAACGTTCACATATTGATATTGAGATTGCTGATCGACCAGGTTTGAATTTATTGCGTTTCTTAGAAAAGGACTATGCCCAAATCATTCTAATCGATGCAGTTAATGCGGGCGTTGAACCCAGTATGCCATTCACTCTACAGTCGCATGAGATTCTTGAGTTTAGTGGATTTTTATCTTCACATAATATTGGTGTTGCACCTTCTTTAGCATTGGCAAATGCGCTTAATATGCCGATAGATCATGTGCTGTTTTACGGTGTGCAAGGAGAGCATTTATTTGTGAAGGATGATGTAATGTCAGATGCTGTGAAAAAGTCAGCGGGTAATATGGCGCAGATGATAACTCTCCAGTTGATTAAATCGTAGGGGCGTATTTCATGCGCCCGAGAATGGCATGCTTATAAAGGTTTCGACTTACGCTCAGCCAACATCTACTCAGTGGCGTGTGATTGAATCGCAGTAATTGCAATGGTGTAAATAATATCATCGACGGTTGCGCCGCGCGAGAGATCATTAACCGGCTTGTTTAAGCCTTGCAATACGGGGCCTATGCTTAAGACGTCAGCACTTCGCTGCACGGCTTTATAGGTTGTATTACCTGTATTTAAATCTGGAAAAATCAATACATTAGCATATCCGGCAACGGCACTATTAGGTGCCTTTTTTTGAGCAACCGAGAGCGTTGTGGCAGCATCATATTGTAAGGGGCCATCAACGATCAGATCAGGACGTTTTGCCTTAACCAATTCAGTTGCAGATTTGACTTTATCAACATCGGCACCATGACCTGAGTCTCCCGTGCTATAACTGATCATGGCAATTTTAGGATCAATGCCAAATGCTGTGGCAGACTCAGCACTTTGAATAGCAATTTCAGCCAATTGCTCGGTTGTCGGATCAGGATTAACCGCGCAATCACCATAAACAAGTACTTGATCTTCAAGACACATGAAAAATACCGACGAGACAATCGAGCAGTCAGGCTTCGTTTTAATGATTTTAAGTGCGGGGGAAATCGTATGTGCAGTGGTGTTTAAAGCACCTGCAACTAAGCCATCAACATCTGACATATATAACATCATGGTTGCAAGGGTTACATTATCTTCAAGTGCATCACGCGCCATAATTTCGGTCATGCCTTTGTGTTTTCGCGCATCGATAAGTGGCTTGAGATACTGAGCTTTAATGCTATCTGGGTCAATTGTGATGACTTTATCCGATAAATGTAAGCCTTGCTTTTTGGCAACTTCGATCACATCATCACGTTTCGCTAATAAGATACAAGTAGCAATCTTGCGTTCACTACAGAAAATAGCAGCTTCAATCGTGCGCGGCTCTAAACCCTCGGGTAGAATGATACGTTTGGTGACTTCAGTTGCGCGCTTGATTAGATAATGACGAAACGCTGGCGGCGATAGTTTGGTTGGTGCGGGTGTTGCGGTAAGCTTGCGTGTAATCATATCGACATCAATGCATTCAGCAATGGATGATCGCAAGAGATTTAAACGCGTTATATCATCTTTAGGAATGCTGCTGTAATCAATATCAGCTAATTTCAAAATGGTGCTAATGCTCTTATTGTCGGTCACAAAGATAGGTAAAGACATGCCTTTAGCCGCATCAAGACAGAAATCCAGTACGGCACGATTGGCAAGTGAGAAGGCAGTTAATATTAATCCTGCGATTTTAATGCCTTTTTGTGCGGCAACTGTCACTGCTAGAATAATATCACTGCGATCAGCAGCTGTGATGATTAATGTGCCTGGGTTTATCTCATCTAAAGCGTGATCGACGGTACGCGAGCACATGGTGACGATATGCACACGGCGCTCAAGATCAAAGCCCTCAAAGAGGGCAGTTAAATTTAAACGATTGGCGATATCAATAACACGAGGATAGGTGAGATTATTTTGCCAATGTGTCACCCCGAGTAAATTCAGATGATTACTGCTAAAGATAGTTAATGCTTCAATGTCTGATCGCGTAAGGCTTGGTACGCTACTGTTAATATCTTCATCTAATAAACTAAAACGATTTTTGCCATCACTATCAACTGGCGCGTTAAGTTTAGTAACAATGGCGCCTAAAAGTGCGTCTTGGGGAATTTGCTGTTGATATAGCTTTAGTTGAATCTCAAGGTCTTTTAGCGTTTTATATCCTTGGCGTGCAATGAGGATAACATTAGCGTTAAATGCGCGAATAAGTGTTTTATTAAAGAGATTGATGTAAGCGTTTAGCCATTCAAACTGATTATGATTGTGTTCTTTGATAAACACGCCATCAATTAAGGTAATATCACTGTTTTGGCTAACTTTATCATAAATATTAAGCAAGTATTCAAAGAAGTCTTTCATTTTGTTTTGTTGAAAATAATGCTCAATTTCAGAAGACGAGATTTCTGCATCAAATAATGGATTAAACAGCTTAACGCGATAGCCACGCTGTTCAAGGGCATATCTTAAGCCTTGCTTTAACGAGAACAAGCCAACACCTTGACCGGTAGGTAGTAGTATGATTGGTAGACTCATGTTTGATCCTTAATTAGCTAATAACATTTGACAACTTTGCGCAATCATTCGTTCTTCATCGGTTTTGAGTACCATAATGCGTTTGCTGCCTTTAGCGTGAATTTCAATTGTTTGTGCGGCATTTTGATTGCGCGCAGCATCAATGGCAAAGCCGTTGAATTTAAGTCGATTGATGATTTCTTGACGTACTAAGGCACTGTTTTGACCAATGCCCGCGGTAAAAATAAGCCCATCAAGTTGATCAAAATACATAAGGTAGCTCGCAATGAAGCTTGCAGCGCGGTGACTAAATATATCCAGTGCTAATTTCGCTTGTTTTGCTTCCTTTAATTCGATATCAGGATTGTCAATAAGGTGTTCAATTTCACGCATATCACTTAACCCGCATAAGCCAAGCAAGCCACTTTGATTGTTTAATAGCTGATTAATCTCATTAACATCCATATTAAGTATCTGTTGCAGATAGCTAAAAATACCAGGATCAATAGTGCCAGAGCGCGTGCCCATGACCAGTCCATCTAACGGCGTAAATCCCATGCTGGTATTGATGCTTTTGCCATTTTTGATCGCGGTGACACTGCAGCCATTGCCTAGATGCGCACAGATAAAATTGCCTTGTGTAAGAGATAGATGTTGAGCGGCAGCCTGCGCAATATACTGGTGACTTATTCCATGAAAGCCATATTTTCTAATATGTAGATCTTCATAAAGCGTATTAGGGATGGCATAGCGATAGATTTCCTCAGGTATACTCTGGTGGAAAGCCGTATCAAAGACCGCAATCTGAGGTATCGATATAAAATGCTGCTGACAAAACTCAATACCTTCAAGGTTAGCAGGGTTGTGTAAGGGGGCTAAAGGGATAAGGGTGCGAATTTTAGCAATAACATCATCCGTTACAATGACAGCACGATCGAAATGATGCCCACCATGAACGACGCGATGCCCAATAGCAATGATTTGACTGAAGCAGTCTTGCTGCTTTAAAAAACCAATAATTTTGGCAAATGCTTGATGGTAATTAAGTGGCGAAGTCTCCGTCTTAGTCTGCCCATTAACAGAAATGCTTAGCGTTGTTTCGTTGGTATTAATTTTATCAACCAGTCCAACAAGCGTCTGTACTAAGGTATTGTGATCATAAAGTGAGAATTTAATTGAGGAGCTACCGCAATTAAAAACAAGAAAGTACTGTGGCATAGGTTACAAGCTCTTGGACTTAAGTGCTACTCACTATAGCCTAAGACAGTGCTTCATTGGAAACCCAAACACACACTAAGCGCACAAAAGTAAACAAAACTTGCGTTATGTCATTATTTGCGCATTTAAGGCATTAAATAGCACAGTTATACTATTCTCGCTTATTTGTCATGTGCTAGTCTAATTTGCAGTGATATATCGGTTGATAAGTTATGCATGAATTTTCGTTATGCCAAAGTGTGATTACGATTGTGCTTGATAAAGCAAAAAGCATGGGGTATGAGGCGCAAGCCGTGCGACAAATTGAGCTAGGTGTTGGGCAATTAGCCGGCGTTGATATTGAGTCAATGCGCTTTTGGTTCCCAGTTGCTGCTAAAGATACGCCACTAGTGCAAAGTATCTTAAATATTGCTATTAAACCGGCATGGGCACATTGCCTAACATGTACGCATGATTATCAATTATCAAGGTTTTATGATGCATGTCCTAAGTGCCAAAGTCATGATAAAGAAATACTAACAGGTCAAGATATGTTGGTGGAGAAAATTGAGTTTGTAACGTCAGAATAATTAAGAGTTAAGAGTTAAGAGTTAAGAGTTAAGAGTTAAGAGTTAAGGAGTAAGTTATGTGTACAACTTGTGGTTGCAGCGGTTCTGAGCATACGCATCAACATGCGCACGACCATCATCACCATCATGATCATGGGGTTGATAGTATCAAACTAGAACAGGCAATTTTGGCAGCAAATGATCAATATGCGCATGCCAATCGTGAGGTTTTGAGTGCTAAAAATGCGTTAGCATTTAATTTTGTATCCAGTCCAGGTTCGGGTAAAACTTCATTACTTGAAAAGACGATTGCTAAGCTTCATGCTGAGCACACAATCGTTGTTGTTGAAGGTGATCAACAAACTGAGATCGATGCCAATCGAATCCGTAAAGCAGGGGCGAAAGCCTATCAGATCAATACTGGTAAAGCATGTCATTTGGATGCGCATATGGTAGGACATGCGTATGAGCATTTAGACATTCAAGAAAATAGTTTTGTCTTTATTGAGAATGTCGGTAATTTGATTTGTCCGGCGATGTTTGATTTAGGTGAAAAGCATCGCATCGCTGTGATTTCAGTGACAGAAGGTGATGATAAGCCGCTGAAATATCCTGATATGTTTTATCATGCGGATACAGTGATTATTAATAAAACGGATCTGTTGCCGTATGTCGATTTCAGTGTTGAGCGTTGTATTGAAAATATTCGTAAAATTCGTCGTGATATTCGGTTTTTTGAGCTTTCGGTTAAAACGGAAGAGGGATTTGATAACTGGTTAAACTGGCTAACTTCTTTAATAACTGAAGTTACACACTTTAGAAAAAAACTATGATTTTATAAACACCCCGTCAGCCTGCGGCTGCCACCCCTCTTGAAAAGCATAGGTTTATAGGGATCTTTGGGTAAGTGGGTTTTAAAATGGTTGAGTTAAAGATAAGATGAATAAAATCACAAGGAAATAAGGTAAGTAAATGAGTTGGGTGTTGGAAGAGTTATCGGGGAT
>NZ_QLIQ01000029.1 GCF_003428165.1 Cysteiniphilum litorale
GTCTTGGATTGGGTATTTTATTAAGCACTTTCATTTTTATGCTAGTCAGTAACATTCCATCATCAAGCATGCTATATGACTATGGTTGGCGAATTGCCTTTATGTTTGGCGCTGCATTATCAATTATCATTTATTTTTTGAGAAAAAACTTATATGAAACCTCTGACTTCATGGCTTTAATACAGCAACCTATGAATTTAAAAGCTAAAAAACATTTTATTTCAAGCATAGCTATTGGTGTGTTGCTAGTAGCCCCCGCTGCTATACTCACCACACAGCTATTCTTATTTCTACCCAGCTATGCCAGCACTTATTTAGGAATGAGCAAAAATATTTTGTCAGATCATATTTTCTATGGCTCTTGCATCATGATATTAGGCTGCCTTTTTGGCGGCTTAGTCAGCGACCGCGTCAATAAAAAGATATTATTTTGCTTTTTATTACTATTGATTTGCCTGCTTAGTTATATATTTTACAATCAACTGACCGATGGACATTTAAACACTCTTTTGCTAATGCTTATTTTTGCCTTTTTTGGCATGCTCGCATCAACCTACACTGTTATAATAGCCGAAATATCTCAAGCAAACTTTAGATGTAGAAGCATTGGGCTATCCTACAATCTTAGTTATTCAATATTTAGCGCACCAATTCCAGCATTATCTGTTCTCATTTTAGACTCTACAAATTTGATAATGCTACCATTTTGGCTAATTGCTTTAAGTTCAATCATTGGCATAATCGGAACTGTAGCAACACTAAGCATATGGAAAAACATAAATCAACATCAAACTTTAACATGCAATCAAACCATATAAATTATAAGGAAACACCATGGAAATCTGGTTAGACAGTTCAGACTTAAACGACGCTACATATTTTGATGCCATAGGGTTAATAAATGGCATCACAACCAATCCTAAGATATTAGCAAACAGTCAAGGAAGCCCCTTGACCACGCTGCAAAAACTGCTTGCCGTAAACCAACAGCCTATATGCGTTCAGGTTACTGCAATTCATACGGATGCAATTATTGCTCAAGCACGCCATTTGAGAGCCATATCTCATCGCTTTATAATAAAAATCCAAGCCAATGAGTGCGGGTTTAAGGCTATGAAAGAGCTTGTTAATGAGAATATTCCAGTGTTATCGACCGCCGTATTTACAGCAGGACAGGTACTTACATCTTGCAAGCTCAACGTTGACTACATTGCGCCATATTTAAATCACATTAAACAATCAAATCAAGACTGGCAAAAAGAAACTCAACGCATGGCTGATATTGTTGATAGCTTCAATTGCAAAAGCAAATTAATGATGGCAAGCATAAAAAGCATTGATGACATTTACTACAGCATGGACATTGGCGCGCAAGCGGTGACTGCACCAAGCGATGTTTTAAGAGCTTTCTCCGAAGAACCAGCGCAAACATCTGACGCATTGAAAATATTCAGCGATAACTGGGCAACTGTCGAGGATGATTTGTTTGGTCACCAATTTACAACGCATGCCTCAGGGTGTTAGAAACCCATGCGTTGATACTCATGCCAGCGTGCTTTGCAGCAACATATATCTCTCTATGCAATTCTGGAGTTAGTCTTAAATTGAATTTTCCAGAAAATGGTTTTTCAGGTTCTTCACTGCGCTCTTTGCAAAATTCTAAATAATCTTCAATCGAATTTATAAACTCTTGCTTAAGTCCATGAGCAGTGTCAGATTGAAAAGTAATTACATCTCTAGTATTAATAACCTCACCAACAAACATTTCAAGCTCTTCATCAAATTCGACGTGCCCAATATAACCTTTATAATTCATGCTCTTTTACTCCTGCTTCAATTAACATACGCCTTACAGAAACAACAGCGCCTTTATCAGTTTCTTTTCTTGGGTGAGGTCTATGAAAGACGGCTCTCACTCCATTTAAAGCAATACGCACTCGTGAACCACTTCCTTCAGATATTTCAGCTCCCAAGTGAATCATTAATGCTTCAATATCTTTCCAAGGTATAGAAGAATTTACTGGCTTTTCAAAAATGCTATCTAATACTTTTTTGTGCTTTGCCTTCATTATTAAGTAATACCATACTTTAGTACCATAAAGTGTAATCACAAAACTACAGTAAATCAATAGCCTTTTGCTTCAACTCATCCAGATAGTCCGCCCATATTTGCATCATCTTCGCTCTTTCTGGCAAGTATTCTGCATGATTATATACCGCACGGACTTTATTGCGCTCCTCATGAGCCATTTGCTTCTCAATAATGTCATGATTAATGCCAAATGCAGTCTTGTTATTATTTAGCAATGTGGTCGCCATATGTCTAAAGCCGTGTGTTGTCATTTTAACTTTTTTCGTGCCGTCATAGCCTAAATAGCTTTGCAGTGCTCTGCGCATTGTTTCAACATGCAAATGTGACTGTCTTTTTTCAGAATAAAAAACATAGTTAACATGCCCGTTTATTTCTTTTAGCTGTTTAAAGACTGCAATCGCTTGTTTTGACAGCGGAATCACATGCTTGCGGCGCATCTTCATTTTTTCCGCATCAATCGTCCACAGTTTCTTTTTAAAGTCGATTTGCGACCATTCGGCTTCAACAATATTAATTGGGCGTAAGAACACAAGGGATTGAATTTTTAAGGCACTCATTGTAACGGGGTCACCGTTATAGTCGTCGATGTCACGCAGTAGCTGCCCTATCGTATTTATATCATCAGTAAATGCAAAATTCTTTGTCGCAGGCTTCTTAACATATCCACGAAAAGCTACTGCCGGATTATTAACGCATGCTTCTTCCAACATTGCAAAGTTGAATACATTCTCAACGATGCCTCGCATGCGCGTAGCAGTTTCATAAACACCTTGTGATGTTATGGTATCAAGCATGTGCTTTATATCTTTAACTGTGATTTCTTCGATTCTACGATCAGATAAATAGGGCACGATATGGCGATCAATTTTACTTTTTGTGTCTTTTTCAACTTTTCGCCCTGTGTAATTGACTCGGTTTTTATCAAACCATCGCCATAAGTAGTAACCAAAGGTATCCTTGCTTTGCTCGCTTAGCTTTTCTTTTTTCTTTTCTGTTTGCGGATCAATGCCATCATCAAGTTTAAGCCTCGCAAGATCGCGCTCCTTTCTTGCCTCCTTTAATGATAGTTCTGGGTACGACCCTAAAGACATTGTTTTGCGTTTACCAGAAAATCGGTAGTCAAATCTCCATAATAAACTTCCACTAGGTTTGGCTAAAATATATAGTCCTTTTTCGTCGGCAACTTTAAATTGTTTTTCTTTTGGTTTAATCGCGTTCAGCTGTGCAATGGTTAATGCCATTAAAATATTCCTAACCCACTCTGACGGTATCGTTTTCGATACCGTCAATAATACCGTCAAAAATGCTTCGCTGCAAGCATAAAGGAAAACTTCAATAAACAACCAAAACCCTTTTAAAACAATCGTTTCAGCGCTGTTAAACGGTTTTGGAATTTTGGCAAAAAACATCCTTTCGCTCCCTTCCCCTCCGCCAGAATCAATTATTTCAACATCACTCAAATCTTTATAAATCAATAGATGCAGCACGTTTTAAATAGTGAATATCATTTTAAAATACCCTTAAAGTATGCTCCCATGTCTAGTCGCCAGATTATAAGTGACTAAACTTGAACCCCAGCTTAAATCCACAAGCTCTGGCATAGTTTTCTAATGTGCTGACTTTTGGGTGAGTTCCAAGCTTCTCTAGCCGACACACATTACTTCTTGTGGTGCCCATCTTCAAAGCTATTTGCTCTTGAGTAAGACCTGATTTTTTACGGAGATGTATTAACTCATTAATCAGCTCAAACTCCGCACCAAGCTTATTGTATTCATGCTTGACATTATCATTTTTAAAGGCTTGCTCTTTTAACTGTTTAAGATTCACTTTTAACCTCCTTCATTCGACTTATAGCTACCTCAAGTTCTTTCTTTGGTGTTTTCTGGGTTTTCTTTACAAAAACATGCAGAACTATTATCTTTTTGCCATCAACATAACAGAATATGCTTCTAGCAATACCTTCTAATGCTTTGGCTCTAAGCTCAAACAAACCATTGCTTAACGCCTTAGTATGAGGCTCTCCTAACTGCGCCCCATGTTCTTCCACTAAATCAAATAATCTCAACATTTTTGCCTGCAGTTTATCCGGAAGCTCTAAAACATTGCTTTCAACTCCAGGATAAAACTCTACAATCAAAGACATCTCGATCATCCTCTTTTAATGTTATCTTTTATGATAACGTTAAAATGCAGAATATCAAGAGCATTGCTAATTTGAAAATTATCAGCGAGGATTAAGCAATTATCGGACGCGGTTTGTTTACTGAGCTAATGCACCACATAACCTTGTGTAGCAAATATTTAAAATTTACACAAATCATCAGATCACACTAGGATATAATTGATCCTTTTTGTAACCTTATAAAAATAATGCAGCTGTTATTTTAATTTTTAAACTATTGGAAATTCTTACAAAAAAGGCTTTAAAGATGGTGGTCGCTACTGGACTCGAACCAGTGACCCCTACCATGTCAAGGTATCACAATTTAAATCTTGTATATATTATGATTAACTACTATAATCGCAAATAAACGCCTAGAATCAATATTTATTAACGTTTTCAAGTCATTCTTTTTGTAATTAAAGGTTTATAGAAAAAACTAACGGTCAATAAACCTTGGAGTCTATTTGGAGTTTTAAAGGTATTAAGTTATGAAAAATAAAATTACTAATTCAATTGTCAAGTCATGGATAAAATCTGCAAAACAAGATGAACAATTATGGGATACACAGCTACATGGCTTTATCCTTAGAAAAAACAAGCAAGGTGCCAGCTATAAAATCAGTTATAGAGATTCTTCAAACAAGAGAAGAACATACACGATTGGTAATTACCCAACAATAACACCCCAACAAGCTAGAGACATAGCACAATTAAAGCTTGCTGATATTGCAAAGGGTGTGGATATTCAGCAAGAAAAGAAAATCAAGAAGAATGAAACAACTATTACTGGCATGGAATACTTAGAAACTATTTACAAACCAATACATTTAGCTAATACCAATAAAAATAAAACGGCTAATTATAATATTTTGAAAAATAGATTTGGAAATTCAATTTTAAAAATAGATATGCTTCAGGTGTCACAGCAGCATATTATTGCTTGGCAGTCTCAACAAAAAAAAATAGGAATTAAACACAGTACACTTGTAAGGGATTACGGAACATTAAAAGCAATGTTCAAACATGCCTATCAGCATGGCTATATATATAATAACCCTATTGCTAACGTTAATCTCATCAAAGAGCACGAGACAACTGAGGAGATAAGACAAAGGCGTGAAAAAAGGACATATCTAACAATTGAGCAAATGAATAATTTCTTAAAAGCAATTGATAGCTATCAAGATCAAAAAAGAATAGCGAGAACTAATAGCCGAAAGCATGGGAAGAAATACTTACCTTGCCTTGATAATGTTCTGTTAGTAGACCATGTAAAGCCCATGTTAATAACAATGTTCTATACTGGATTTAGAAATGGAGATGTGATTAGTTTAAGATGGGAAGATATAAACTTTACCTTTAACAATATAACTAAAGTCCTTGAAAAAACATCTAATCACAAACCGCATCCAATTACTTTCATTATGCCACCTCAGCTATCTAAGACACTTAAGCAATGGCATCAACAACATAAATATCCGTCTAATGGTCTTGTTTTCCCAAGTGACACAACTGGTAAGCAACGAGATAAAAACACCATTAATGCAGCATTTAAAAAAATAAAGAAGTTAGCAAATTTACCAGAGCAGCTGCAGCCATATACATTAAGACATAATTTTATTAGCTGGCTTGTCATGAAAGGCATAGACCTATTAACAATAACAAAGTTAACTGGGCATAGTGATGTAAAAATGATTATTGAACATTACGGACATCTACAACCTAAAATGATTGATAATGCGGTCAATACTTTTGCAAATATTACAAATACTTTAGCTGACAATAAAGCTGACCAATACATTGTTTAATTATGATAATATAAACATATTTCTTTTTGCATAGCTGCAGCAGTACGCGCACACGATGTAACCAATAAAGTTTATACCCGTACCAAATGGTACACCTAGCAATAGCATTGATTTTCTGTGCAATAAATAAACGAAATCACTTGTAACCAGCATTATTTCGTTGAGTTTTACTCAGAATGCAAGGGGGGGTGGTTACTGACAAAACTGTCATAATTATGTTTTTCATTGGCTCGATTCAATTTTTACTTGCAAGTCACGTTCTAGGTGATTATGATTACATAAAATACATGCAATTATTTTAATTTAATGCCTTAAACACAATGAGAAATAGAGAAGGCAGATAAGGCTTGGCAGTCTTATCTAAGCTGCATCCAATCCATCTTAATCACAATCATAATTCAATCACAGACTACAGAGCATATTGCTTTGGGTTTAATAGTATATTTTCTACATCTATCATTTCCCATTTAGTACGTTTCATACTCGGGTTTCCCTAATTCCTTAAGTTAATTCAAATTTTTAAATTTACTTAAATTAACATAAGGAAAAAAAATATGACATTTTTAACAACGCCTGAAACGGCTGAATTTTTGAAAACAACAAATGCTGTATTACGCAACTCTCGCTCAACTGGCAAGTTATGGAGCCATGAGGCGCCAAAGTATGTGCAAATTGGCAGAAAAATATTATACAAGAAATCAACATTAGATGAATGGCTATCACAGTTTGGAGAGCTTGCAAGTACATCACAAAAAAACGGTGGTGCTGCATGATGGAGTTAGCAAAAAGTAATTTAACCATGTCAAGCCGTGAGATAGCGGAGCTGTGTGATAAAGAGCATAAGCAAGTAATGCGTGATATTAGAGCTATGCTTGAACAATTAAAGCAAGGTACAGATTTGTACCTTGGTCAATATGAATCCAACAATAGAAAATATGATGAATATAACCTACCAAAGCGTGAAAGCCTGATTTTAGTATCAGGTTATAGCATCACCATGCGAGCAAAGATTATTGACCGCTGGCAAGAGCTAGAGGCTAAAGGGCAATCAAGTTTACCAAACTTTAACAATCCAGCAGAAGCAGCCAGAGCTTGGGCGTTGCAATATGAGCAAAACAAACAACTTGAATATGAACGCAACGAAGCCGTACATACTAAAGCATGGATTAGCGATAAAAAGACTGCAACAGCTATGAATACAGCTTCACAGATGGTTAAGAAAGTTGACAAGCTAGAGGATGAGCTAGGCAGAGGTAAAAACTATAAAGCAGTAAAGGCTATTCCTTGGTTGCTAGATTACTTCATCAATACGCACACCATGTATTCAGTTGTAGGGCGTAAATTATCGCTTTTAACCAATCAGATGGGTTATAGCCATCAAGAAGTCGAACACGAGCAATATGGCACAGTAAAGGCTTATCATATTGATGTAATCGAAGCGTTTAAACATGATTTAGATGACGATTTAAATCATCTTGGCAAGTTTCGTAAGTAACGGGGGCTATGCTATGCGTAAAGAATATGAAATAAAAGATTGCCCTACTTTAGATTTTAACTATAAGGGGGTGCTTGATTTATTGGTTGCCGGAAGTCCTAATCGTTTTGATCTTGAATCTAAAATAGATTTTATCAATACACCTCATGCTATACACCACCTACGCAAAAAGCATGGTTGGGATATTGAGCATAAGCCATACAGCTACACAAAGCCTAATGGTAAAAGGTCTTGGACTGTTCGCTATTACTTATCTGATAAGCATAAGAAATATGCACTTGAAAATATATTCAAGGTTAAGTAGATCAGATAAGAGAAATGGACGCAGAACAACAAGCAACTGCATTATGTCTTTAGTCTTAACCTTTATCAATCCATTCATAGTAAAAATTTATTTAAAAAACAAAACAAATAGGCTTGTGCTGTTCAAGTGCAAGCTCATTCACCAGAAAACACAGGAGCTTTTAAAATGGCAACTACTGTAATCGATACACTTTTAACATGGC
Source organism: Cysteiniphilum litorale (assembly GCF_003428165.1). Classification (GTDB taxonomy): domain Bacteria; phylum Pseudomonadota; class Gammaproteobacteria; order Francisellales; family Francisellaceae; genus Caedibacter; species Caedibacter litoralis. The sequence goes on from NZ_QLIQ01000029.1 coordinate 8,066, forward strand.
TAAAATTTGACAGTGACACCACTGGCGTTGTGAAAGCTGAAAAGGAAATGCACAACCTAGAGAAGCGTACAAAAGAAGTCAACGAAGTTATGGAAGCGTTTAAACGCACACTTGAGTTTGTTGGCGCTGCCTTTGCTGTTGATAAGATTGTTGAGTTAAACAATGAGTATGATATAACTGAGAATAAACTAAAATCTGTTGGGCTTGCTGGAAAACAACTAACTGATGTAACAGATCAAATTCTTAAAATATCAAATGCCACTGGCACATCATTAGAAGCCAATGCTGAATTATATCAACAATTATCTGTTTCTCTTGGCGAAGCTGCAAACAATGCGGAAAAACTAAAAGTAATGGATACGCTAACCAAAATATTTGCGATTAATGGCACCGAAGTATCGCAATCAAAACGCGCTATACAGGACATGTCAAAGGCGCTCGAAGGCTCAACGGTTAGGTATCAAGAAATTAAGCAAGCCATGAATGATGTTCCAGCCTTGCAGCAAGTTATTTCTAAACATTTTAAACAGCTTGGTACAACTTGGACTGATGCACTGCAGGGCAATAAGTTTTCAACAAAAGAGTTTATTAAAATACTCACACAGGCAAATGTTGACGTAACTAAGCAATTCAAATTAACAGCAAGAACAATACCACAGGCATTTATGGCATTGAAAAACAGTCTATCTGTATTTTTCGGTCAGCTTGGTGATACATCGGGGGCGGTAAGCGGTTTTACTGATATTTTAGACTCATTAGCAGATAAAGTTGCTCAAGTAACAGATTGGATAGCTAAGAACGCGCAAAAGGTAAAAGCATTTGCACAAGCAATAGGGATATTCCTAAGCATGCTAGCAATACGTTTTGGCATTCTGGCAGCCATTGCTATAGCACCATTTTTGCCCATGATTGCTGCCATATCAGCCTTAATACTCATTATACAGGATTTATACGTATTTTTAGATGGTGGAAATAGTGCATTTGGCGATTGGCTGCAAAGCATAGGGTGGACTAAAAAAGATATTGAGGATTTACGCAAGAAAATACATGAGTTTATCAACTATGTAACAAGTCACTTACCTAAAGTAACCGATGCTGTTCGCTTGCTGGGTGAAGCTATAGCAGGATTAGCAGCCGCATGGGGGATAAAAAAAGCTTATGATTTTGTAAAAGCCATGGGCAAGGTTGCAGCTTCAATAACTGGCATTAAAAAAGCTAAAGATATGTTGAAAGCGTCTGAAACTGTAGCAAAAACAGGCGCAACAGTTGAAGAAGGAGCGGCAACGGCAGCAGGTGGTGCGAGCATAACGGCTGTTGCAGGAGAAGCTTTAAAAATATTTTTAACTAGAGCAAGTGCAGTAGCATCTATGCTTATTCCTAAAACATTAGGAGACAGTACTAGATTTCATGCCAAAGATGGTAAGCCAGATTTTTCAAAACAAAAGGTATTTGAAAATTTACCAGCACAAGCAGCAGGAACGCTTTACTTGTCTGACATGAAAGAAATTGAACATTTAAAGTTTATAAATATGATTGGGAGCATTGCAAAGACTACTAAACATTACACGGATAATTTGCGAGGGCTACTTTCACAAAATCATATTTTACAAATGTCTTATTCACCATCTTATATTCCAACTCATGCAAATACTGCCCCAAACATCACACAACACATGAGTGTTAATGTTAAAGCTGATGGTGCTACATCCACTGAGCTAGGGCAGCAGATTGCTATGCAGACCCAAAATGTATTTAGACAATCAACACAATCATTGCAAGCCATATTTAAAAACGCAGCATTGAATCATGACAGCAGGATAAAGAGGTAGCCACATGGGATTATCATTAAGAAAAGCAATTAACGATAAATGTAAAGACTGTATTTATGACCCACTGGACAATGGCGCAGGAACTTGGAGGCAGCAAGTAGAGGCTTGCAAATGTAAAAACTGTCCAATATGGAAAGTGCGCCCCCTATCGTCAACGAAAATCAATAGTAAGGTGGTTAATGATGCCAATACTGGGCATTTAACAGATAAAAGCACCTTAACCCCACCCAATACACTAGAAAATATTTTAAGGGGTTAATATGCAGCAATTTACATTCAAAAATGATTTGTTATACTCATGCGTGCCAATCGTCAAAAGTTGGCTAAATATGTCGGGCTTCAAAACCCAAAAACACAAAAGCGGAGCTTATCAGTCCGTAAAACCTGATAATCACAATACGATTATATCTAATTTATGGCTATTCATTGGCTCATGGTTTCATATAGTCGGGTGGACGCATCAATACAATACCCTTTTTAGGGAAATAATGCGTGCTGTTTCTTTTGTGGCAGTTTTGAACCACCTGGCTTTCAAGGAAATCACAAAAGGAGCCATACTCATGTTAGTTCTAACACGCAAAAAAAATCAAAAAATATATATCGGTCATTCAATTGTCATCACCCATCTTGGTTGTGATGGTCAAACGGTCAAGTTAGGTATTCAGGCACCCCCTCAAGTCATGATTTTACGAGAGGAACTAACGCCAATGACTAAAGATACTAATGGGGGTGCAAAATGATGGATTACAGAGCGATTGTATTTTGTGATATAGAGGTAAGAGTTTATAAAGCCAAGGGTGTGTTTTATGTTGGTATGGATTCCATCATAGAAGCGCTAACTCTTGATAAAGATTTAGAGGTTAGTTATTTAGAGGCTTCCAATATCTATGCAAACATTAATCATATTGACACAGTAAAGTTTGAGAATCTTAATTTTTGGCTTGATTCAATCGATAGTAGCCAATTAGATGCTGATACTTATTTGTTACTTAAAGATTGCCGCGAGACACTTACTGAGTATCTGCGACATGAGTTAAAGGAAGAATTAAAGCAAAAGCAATTAAATTTCGTCACTGTAACAAATGGGATAAGTCAAAGAGTCTATAACGGTGGCATATATTATTCTGTGGTAGATATATGCGAGCAAGCAAAAGCAGATAAAGAGTATTCAATCAATCAGTTAATCAATGATGATGATTTTAATGGCTTTTTACATTACTCAATCGATGGCTTATTTATCTGCGAGATAGTAAGCGATTATTTTATCGGCAAGCTAACTGGTTTTGCTGATAATACTTACAAGGGGGTGGATCATGCAGCTATATGATTATATGCAAGCACATGGATACACACCCCCACAGGTGAATAGGTATAACAGCTATATTCGCTTTGCTGCACCTAACAAAGCCAAGGGGAATAAGTCCGCATGGTTGGTTGTTGTGGGTGATGGGCAATATGCCGTATTCGGTGACTGGATAAGTGGGGATAAATTTACATGGTTTGATGACAGTCAGGAGCTAACCCCACTTGAGCGAGCGCAAATGCAACTTAAAGCAGAACAGGCTTATTTGCAGTATCAACAGCAGAAAGAACAAAAACATATTGCTATATCTCACCAAGTCAAAGAAATATTAGCCAATGCAAGGCTAGCAGATGCCCAACACGGCTATTTAATCAAGAAAAAAGTACAGCCATATGGGATATATCAAATAAATCAATTACAGGGTATTAAAAACGCCTTATTAGTACCCATATGCGGGTTAAATAAAAAAGGTGAGCAAATATACCAGTCATTGCAAATAATCTCACCAACAGGCAAAGAAAAGTACTTTTTAAAAGATGGAAAGACGCAAGGTGGCTTCCACTGTTTGAGGGAGGCGAAAAAAGATAGCAAAGAAAGCGATATTATTATCTGCGAGGGGTATGCCACGGCTGCAACAATAGCACAGTTGTCACCTAATGATGGCGTTTATTGTGCTTTTTATGCTGATAACTTAAAACCAGTTTCAATAGCCATAAGGGGCATCTTTCCAAGTAAAAGAATAATTATAGCTGGTGATAATGATAGACACCTTGAACCGAATATAGGTAAGGAAAAATCAGAAGAAGCAGCACAAGCAGTTTGTGGTTATCCCAGTCTGCCACCGTTTGAAGAAAACGAAGAAGGCACAGACTGGAACGACTACTACATCAATAAAGGTAAATTATCATGAATACAAAACAACCTACCAATCAGAAAGATAATGCTTTAGAGCTTAAAAAGCAAGTAGAAACAGAGATTAAAAAAAGAACGATTAACCCTATAAAGCTAGGTGATTTTTTGAATACAAAGCTTAAGCCAGCTAATTTTTTATTGCACCCCATTATAGAGGAACAAGGTTTATCAATGATTTATGCCATGCGTGGTGTAGGCAAAACACATGTTAGCCTTAATATTGCCTATGCCGTGGCTGGAGGGATCAATTTTCTAAAATGGGAAGCCCAACACAAGGCTAAAGTTTTATTTATTGATGGGGAAATGCCCGCCTACACATTACAAGAGCGTTTAAAAAGTATTGATAAAGGGCGAGGGCTTGCAAACGATACATTAAGCATTATAACGCCAGATTTACTAGAAGATAAAATAGCACCTGATTTATCAACAATAATGGGCACAAGCTTGGTTGAGGAAGCAGTCAACGATGCCGAGTTAATCATAGTGGATAATATTAGCACCTTATGCCGTAATGGCAGAGATAACGAAGCGGACAGTTGGATACCAGTTCAAGAATGGGCGCTCAAGCTACGAGCTAGGGGGAAAGCAGTTTTATTTATTCATCACTCTAACAAGAACGGAGACCAACGCGGAACCAGTAAGAAGGAGGACGTACTAAGCACAGTAATGAAGCTTGAGCATGAAGAAGACTACAGCGCGGAGGACGGTGCAGCTTTTAAGGTAAGTTACACTAAGGCGCGTTTATTCTATGGCGATGATGCCAAGCCGTTTAAAGCAGCTTTAACCAAAGATGGTTGGGTATATGATGACATTGACGCTGGTTTAAACGATAAAGTGATAGCAATGTACAAAGCAGGATCAAGAAAAGTAGATATAGCGAATGAGTTTGGAATCGAAAAATATAGAGTAACAAGAATCATTCAAAATCACGAAAAATGCGATGGAATTATAAAGCCTTTATGATGCGTCAAATGATTAAATTATATACCATATTTTGCCATGCTTTTCGTGAAAAAATAAAAGTAACTTTCGCAATAGTTGCAGAGTTGCAGTTACTAAGGCGACTGCAACTTGCAACTTTTTCAAAATCGCTGCAACTTTTTCTGCAACCGTATCAGGTAAAAAACATGCCTCAAACCCTTGTTTTATATAGAAGTTGCAACTGCAACTTTTTTTGCAACAAACTGCAACTGGATGCTATTTGTGCTGCAACTTTTAGGGGTGAAAAAGTTGCATGTAATTTTTAATAATATGATTAATGAATCCACACATTTTGCCATGGTAAGCGTGGCAAAAAATGAGTAAAAAGACACGGCAAAAAGACATCAATTTATAGGGGAAATTTACTTGGCTGAACATCAAAAAACGACACCGAAAACACTGGCTGATTTAGTGCCATACGGAATAACCGCATTAGACTCTGCCTATGTCAATAGAAAGCTTATCCATACGCGATGGTTTTCACAGTTACCAATCATCGAGCAGTATTGTCAAATATGGATTGATGAATACAACGACACGCCTATTGAGTACAAGAAGGCAAATAATGCAAGGCGTAAGGCTAACTTATGGATAAGTAACGAACTAAACAAACCAAAGGGGGCGATATCATGAGAATTGGCTACAGTGACTATTTAAGGTTAAGGCGAGAGTATCGCTCGCAGTTGATAACTAGGCTATCCAACAGTAAAGATGCTGTTATAGTGCTTTATAAGCCACGCAAGAGTGTTGAAAACGATAACAAAGTCAAAGCCATACTGGATAGATACAATCGGAAAGGATTGCTAGATAATGGCTATTACATGAATGAAAGTAAGAGCTTGTGCATTATTAGTGATCCCGTGGCATGTAATGAGATATTTAAGAGTATGCCATACATAAGGCTAAGTGCTGATAATTAATGGCTAATAACTAGATAAGGATCAATTAAGCCAATATAATATTAACGCCTTTTTCATCAATTAAATTCAATAACTTTAATGCCGAGCCGCTAGGCTTTCTTAGTCCTTGCTCCCATTTCTTCAATACCTCAGCACTTACATTTAAGCACTTTGCAAAAACTGGTTGGCTCATATGTTCGCGTATTCTAATATTTTTAATGTCCTCTGCTTGATACTCTTTAACTGATGGTATGCATAGCTGTTCAAATTCGCGCATAGTAGTTTTAGATGCTACGCCAATATCAAATAAGTCTGTTATGGTATCAAGGGCTACTTGTGATGCTGTTTTACTCATGGCTTACTACCTCTATCAGTTTTCCAGTATTAATTGCAATATTTATTTGTGCTTCATTTAAGCCCTGAAGAAAATTGCTTAATTTCTTATAAATTTTAAGTTCATATGCAGTTAAGTTTGCTTTTTGGTTTTTAGAGAAAGCATATAAGCAAAATATCGCATTATTTGTTTTAATTGATACTATAACTCTTGCGCCTGAGCTTTTGCCTTTGTTATTAATACTAACTCTAAACTTATATAAGTGTGCGCCTAATGCTACATGGCTAGACTTCATACCTTTAACGCTTTCAACAATGCTTTTATCTTCAACATTGTTTTTCATGGCTAATTTTTTAAATTCTAGTGTTTTATATATTTTCAAGCTACACATGGTGCCTTGTAAATCAATATAGTACATTGTAACACATTATGCAACTTAATCAATTAGCCATAACTCAATAAAGTAAGCTCCCCAAAAAAGTGGAGCTCCAACCATTTGATGTAATGAATATTTGCAAACTATAAAAGGGAGTTTTCCCCCGATTTGGTGAAAACTATTATATTGTTAGTAATAATGCATCATATAGCGCTGTTTTATCATTTTCATTAGGTAATTTATATCTCTTATAAAAAAGGGATGCTTAACTGTCAAAAAGACAGTATGCATTCACAAATCTAATGCTCAATAAATCCTTATATTAGCCATGTTTCAATTTTAATTTGATGATGAATTAAACAGCAAATGTTATAATGAATTGATTTAAATAATTGGAGATAACCGCATGCCTTTAATAAGTGATATAGAGGGGATTATATTTGGCAAAGGGAATATAAGCCTGCAAGATTCAAATAACATTATTGTAATGACAGGTGTTGATTTGTGGACTGCAGAACAGCATAAAATCAAAGTTAAAACCACGCATTACCCAATTGAAGATGGTAGCTCAATAACTGATAACGCTTATAAAAAACCGTCAAAAATAACGCTTACTGGCTTTGTTTCTAATCTAAAAGTCTTAACGCCTGAAATTCCTTTTTTATTTGGTTCAATAGGCTATGTTAGCACGCAAAAGGTTAAAACCGCATGGCAGCAAATTAAGGCATTAGCCAATGCCAGAGAGCCTTTAACTGTTATAACGACTGTTGATAAGTACGAAAATATGCTTATCACAGAAGTTGATACAAGCAGCATGGATAAGAACACAGGAACCTCACTCATGTTTAAGCTTGAACTGACGGAGCTTAATACAGTCACATCAAAAAGTTTAAGCCCATCAGTATTAAGGGGTGACAATAACCCAGTTAAAAATATGACTGAAAAAGTAAACGGTGGTACACGAAACTCACCAACATTGCCAGCAGAAAAAACATTATCCATACTTAAGGGAATTGGTCAATATGCACAAAAGGCTTTGTAAAGTTAGATAGTAACATGATGATCTGGTTAAGATTTGGGTTATCAAGACTAATTCATAAAACTGAAAGCGGCTTAGAGTGGATACACGAAGCAATAACAATTTTTATAGGTATATTTGTGGCTAAGGTAGAAAAAAGAACAACCCCATACACTGTATTTGCATTTCTAATGCTGCTATTTGGTGTAGGTTGGTTTACGCAAATGATGACGCATGTATCAGTTTGGGCATGGCATGAAATTATTGCTAATACAATAACTAATTGGACTATGATTATCTTCTCATTAATCAGTATTATTGGGCATAAGGTAAGTAACAAGCATGTGTACAAGTACGCTTCATTGGGCTTATGCTTTATTTGCCTTATAATTGGTACATACTGGCTAATAATTGATGCCTTGCACTTTAATGGATATTCTACTGTAGGCGTTGTGTTGATGGGGTTTGTAACTAATATCATAAAAGTCATTGGGGGCGGTGTATTACTGCTGAATTATCATAAAAAAGATTTTGAATGATATTATTCGCCAGAATTGGAGAAAACTAAAAAATGTAGCGTCCTAAATCCTCATTCCATCAATTAGTGGTGTGAGCGCTTTCAAGATGATTGTAAGCCATACGCGTGTATGATGATAAATAGTTTTGCGGAAATATAAAAAAAGAAACGCACAGTTAGGCGCAAATAATTGGGGAATTTTTACAGTCTATAAAAAAGGGTTTTTCCGTGTCCTATAAAAAGAAGCCTGAATTAATCGTAAATATCTAAGGTTTTTCCCCACTGTTATAAAAAAGATAGTGGCGCGGAAAAATAGATATCTTTTGTAGTGATGGAGTCTATTTGGAGTTTTTTAAAAATAAACCATTCGATAGTGCATATTTCACACTTCAATAAAACCATTGATATAAAAGGCTTTGGAGATGGTGGTCGCTACTGGACTCGAACCAGTGACCCCTACCATGTCAAGGTAGTACTCTAACCAGACTGAGCTAAGCGACCAATGAGCGGAGATTATAATTCGTTTATAGAAAATCACAAGCCCATTTCGTGATTTTCTGCCAACTTTAATAATTAAGCGCTAACAGGCTCTTTTGCCAAGTTATTGATAACCTGATTAAGTGTAGCACTTGGGCGCATTATTTTTTCAATTTTCTGCGCATTCGGGTGATAATAACCACCGATATCAACTGCAACACCTTGCGCTCCATTAAGTTCAGCAACAATCTTAGCTTCATTGTCTTGAAGTGCTTGTGCTACGGGCTTAAAGACATGCGCTAATTGCGCATCTTCTGTTTGCTTAGCTAAGCTTTCTGCCCAGTACATCGCCAAATAGAAATGACTACCACGATTATCAAGCTCACCGACTTTACGTGATGGTGATTTATTCTTATCCAAGAACTTAGCATTTGCCTGATCTAGTGCATCAGCTAACACGCGCACTTTGCCATCATTTGTTTTATTGGCCAAATCATCTAAAGAGGCAGCTAATGCAAGGAACTCGCCTAATGAATCCCAACGCAGATGGTTCTCAGCTACTAATTGCTGTACATGCTTAGGGGCTGAGCCACCCGCACCTGTTTCATACAATCCACCCCCAGCTAGTAATGGCACAATCGATAACATCTTAGCACTTGTACCTAATTCCAATATCGGGAATAAATCGGTTAGATAGTCACGCAATACATTACCTGTTGCTGAGATCACATCTTTACCAGCTTTGATCGCTTTAAGTGAGAAACGCGTCGCATCAACAGGTGACATGATATGTATTTCAAGACCATTAGTATCATGATTTTTAAGATATGTTTTTACCTTAGCAATCAAATTAGCATCATGCGCACGCTTATCATCTAGCCAGAACACAACAGGTGTGTTGGTGATGCGCGCACGTGACACAGCTAACTTCACCCAGTCTTCAATCGCAACATCTTTGGTTTGACACATACGCCAGATATCACCCTTTTCAACATCATGTGCTAATAGCGTATTGCCATTAGCATCGATAACACTAACTTTACCATCAGCCGTGATTTCAAACGTCTTATCATGCGAGCCGTATTCTTCTGCTTTTTTTGCCATTAAACCGACATTGGCAACACTACCCATTGTTGTTGGATCAAAAGCGCCATGTTCTTTACAAAAATCAATTGTTTCTTGGTAAACACCAGCATATGAACGATCAGGAATCATCGCCTTAGTATCATGCAATTTGCCATCACGCCCCCACATCTTGCCAGAAGAGCGGATCATCGCCGGCATGGATGCATCAATAATGACATCATTTGGCACATGTAAGTTGGTAATGCCTTTATCAGAATCAACCATCGCAAGCTCAACGCGCGTCTTATAAACATTCTCAAGATCTTGTTTAATCGCAGCTTGCTCAGATTCTGGCAAACTCTTAATCTTGGCATAAACATCGCCAATACCATTATTAGGATTAACACCAAGTTTGGCAAAAACATCTGCATATTTGTTAAAGATATCTTGATAATAAATACTCACTGCATGTCCAAAAATAATAGGATCAGACACTTTCATCATTGTTGCTTTCATATGTAGCGACAACAATACGTCATCTTTTTGCGCTAGATCAATTTGCTCAGCAAAGAATGCTCTTAGGGCTTTAACCGACATTTTAGACGCATCAATGACTTCTCCCTTTAATAATGGGAAATCTGACTTAAGTGTTTCACTTTGTCCTGCTTTATCGGTAAATACAATTTTCACTTTGGTATCATCAGCGATAACAGTTGATACTTCGCTACCATAAAAATCATCACCTGACATATGTGCGACATGTGATTTAGAGCCTTTATCCCACGCACCCATTGAGTGCGGATGTTTTTTGGCATATTCTTTTACCGCCTTAGCTACACGGCGGTCTGAATTTCCTTCGCGCAATACCGGATTAACGGCACTGCCTAGCACTTTAGCATAACGCGCTTTTGTTTCTTTTTCTTCAGCTGTTTTGGCATCAACTGGATAATCAGGAATCGGATATCCTTGTGCTTGCAACTCAGCAATTGCCGCTTGCAATTGTGGGATTGATGCACTGATATTTGGCAGCTTGATGATGTTGGCATTTGGTGTTTTAGCTAGCTCACCTAAAATAGCTAACTCATCTTCATGACGTTGTTCTGTTGTTAATGACTCTGGGAAATGCGCAAGTATTCTTGCTGCAAGTGAGATATCTTTTGTTTCAACGTCTATACCACAAGGCTTAGTAAACGCTTCAATAATCGGCAGTAATGAATAAGTTGCCAGCATTGGCGCTTCATCTGTATGGGTATAAATTAGCTTTGTTGAGCTCATGCTTATGTCCTCTTATATTGTGGATATCAATCAGTGATTGCTACATTAAATTCGCGCCTTATCATAACAAAATATATGCTTGACGCCTATCTTATGTTTGACGCAATTGAATATCTTGCTATAATCGCCATGGATTGTAGATATAAACCTGTAGATATAAAATCTCTTTAAACTTTCGTTAAATCAATTACTCGATTAAGGATATAACAAACCATGGCTCGTCCAGGCATTTCTTACGAAGATATACTCGAAGCAATTAGTAAGCTAGAAGCACAAGGCGCTACGCCTAGCATAAATAATGTGCGCGATACAGTTGGTCGCGGCAGCCCAACAACTATCAGTAAATTTTTAAAACAGTGGCGTGAAGAGCGTGCAACTGATCAGACAGCCGCACAATCAACAACCACAAAGAACACAGAAGATACTATGCAACCTATCTCAGAAAACACCGCTACTGCGAAAACAGAAGCAGCAAAAACTCCTGAAGAAAAGCCTCAAGCAAAAGCGGCAGTTAGCGATAAACCGTCAGCTGTAACTAGTACAATGAAGGCACAAGATCCAATGATTCAAGCACTTCTTACGAGCTCTCACGCATTAAGCAGTGACATTCTTAGCAGCATGTCCGATGAGTGGAGCATGATTTTAAACGAAAGCAATCCTGAGCTTAAAGTGCGTAAGCTATATGCCGCTTTAGTTAAAGAGCAAACTCGTCGCGAGTCAGCCGAGCAAGTTGCTAAAGAAGCGCGCATTTATGCAGAAACACTAAAAGAGCAAACGACTCAACGTATCTCAGACTTGCGTGATGCTTTAGAAGGGCAAATTGCTTTTTTAAATGGACAAATTCGTCAATTGAAGCGCGAATCCGAGCAAACACTTGAGTACTATCGCAAACAGCTTGAAAAATCAAATAATGCATTAGCCGAGCAAAAACGTTCATAGCATAGCTCACGATCTCAATAAGCGTTTATCAAATCTAAAGTCTGTTAACTTAATCTTTTTAATCTTGGCAAAGTCTTGATGCAAGGGGTTAATAAGATAATTATACTCGTCAAATGGCGTAATAATTGAAGGGACTTTCAGTACACAACTGGTTTTTTGCTTAAGCCAGTTATCACCAAGAGCGCGCAGATCATACACATGCATGCCACGAATATCGTCATTATCTAACCCAATGTCTGTTGCTGTTAACAAAGACACTGCAGCAATATCAGCTGAGATAATCACCTGCTCGATCGGTGCATTTGCTGTATCATAATGCACTAACGATTCTAAAATAGCCAAGGATTGTGACTCCGCCATATAGATAATCTGCTGACCACGGCTATGCCAACGACCTGAAGCAAAGAGCCCACCCAAACCATTCAAAGGCGGATCTGCAAATTGCTTCTGCGTAATACGCCAAGCAATCATCAGCTATATATCCCATAGGAAATACGATAAAGCAAATTATCAATAATCTGACAACCCAAAGAATTTTTGAGAAGCTCAAGCGGCGTTCTTTCGCCTAACGCAAGGTTTTTTGTTGTAAGCCAATTATTAACCTTTTCCTTAGTACCAAACACTTCAAGCGCATGTGCATATACTTTTGCAATCAATATCAAACGATCAGATTCTTTTGCATCCAACATACCCATTTCTTTTCTACGCAAATAGGTTTTACGATTAATCGGAATAAGTGATGATACAATTTCTTCTGTTAAACCACTTGATTTGGCAAATCGCAAAATAGCTGCAGACTTAATACCTTGATTAATCTCTTCATATAAATCAGACTCTGCGTGTATATGTTTATTTTTAAAATTAGCACGACCTAATAAATTATCTACTAACTGCATAACCCAACTCCAAAATGGAAACTTGTCCAAAATATTAGGACAACTTGCCAAAAAAATCCAGTCAATTATTCAAGGACATTGGGGGGACATCATAGTAGAATGCCAACTTCAACAAAATCAATCTTTAATATTTATGTTATTACAACGCGTTAATCGCTTTTTAATGCCCAATCAAGATGGCAAACACATGACCGACTTCTTATCCGGTGTCACTGTCGCTTTAGCCCTAATCCCTGAGGCTGTCGCCTTTGCTCTAGTGGCGGGCGTTAACCCCACTGTTGGCTTATATGCAGCCTTTATTATGTGCTTTATGACGGCTGTCTTTGGTGGCAGACCAGGCATGATATCAGGTGCCACCGGTTCAATGGCGGTCGTTATGGTTTCGATTATGCTGCTTTTTCCTAATGACTCCATAACAGGCATGAATTACTTATTTGCCACCGTTATTCTAACGGGTATCATTCAGATTGTTATAGGACTTCTGGGCTTTGGTAAGTTTATTCGTATGCTACCGAAGTCGGTTATGGTTGGCTTTGTTAATGGTCTTGCTATTGTCATTTTCTTATCACAATTACAACAGTTCAAATACACGCCAACTGGATTAGATCATAAAGTTTGGTTACAAGGCATTGACTTATATGTAATGATTGGACTTGTCGTACTCGCCATGCTCATTACACATTTCTTACCCAAATTTACCAAGGCAATCCCTTCGGCATTAACGGCTATTATCATTGTTACCGTAATTGCCTTATTTATCCCACTACCAGGTAATCACATCTTAAACGTTGGTGACATGATCGGCACTGGCAAAGACATTGTAAGCCACGCTTTTAGTATTCCACATATTCCATTTACTTGGCATGCACTGACGATTATTGTACCTTATGCACTCATTTTGGCTATTATTGGACTGTCTGAATCGTTAATGACATTGACCTTGATTGATGAAATCACCAAAACACGTGGTCGTGGCAACAAAGAGTGTATTGCCCAAGGCGCTGGCAATATTATCTCGGGCTTTTTCAAAGCTATGGGTGGGTGTGCGATGATCGGTCAAAGTATGATCAACATCAGCTCCGGCGGGCGCGGACGCTTATCTGGCATTACGGCTGCTGTGTTTTTACTATTTTTTATCGTTGTCGCCATGCCACTGATTAAAATCATTCCATTAGCCGCCCTTGTCGGGGTGATGTTTATGGTCGTGATTGAAACCTTTGAATGGGCAAGCTTTAAATTCATTCGCAAAATTCCTTTACACGATGCATTTATCATTATCGTCGTAACCGTTATCACCGTGATGACGGATCTTGCAATTGCGGTTATTGTTGGCGTGATCTTAGCGTCCCTTGTCTTCGCGTGGCAAACTGCAAAAAATATCTATGCCGAAACCAAAATCAACACTGATGGCAGTAAAGAGTATATTCTGCATGGTCCTTTATTTTTCAGCTCAAGCACGCGCTTTAAAAGCCTCTTCACCCCAGCGAACGATCCTAGTGAAGTCATTATCGATTTCAAATACTCGCGTGTTAGTGATCACTCCGCCATTGACGCCATTGCTTATGTTGCCGAATGTTATAGCAACCTTGGCAAAAACTTACACTTAAGGCACTTAAGTCTGGAATGCAAAGAGCTATTAGGCAAAGCAGGGAATCTCGTTGAAGTCAATGTACTTGAAGATCCTGATTATCATGTTGCCACCGATAAACTTAGTTAGTTTCAGTTAATCATTATTCACCGTCATATTCTTTATTTTATTCTGATATAATTATTGGCAATTATTGTACTGAAGTACCAAGTCCATGCAAGCTACTGAAAAAAAACGTATTATCATTGTCGATGATGATCTGATTATTCGCCAAGAATTAAAACATATTCTTGAACGTGAACAATACGACGTACAACACGCTGCCAATCCACCTGCAGCCGATGAAATTCTCACCTCTTTTGCTGCTGATTTAATGATTCTTGATTTAAATATGCCTGGATTTGAAAATGGCAAATACTATTGCCGCAGAATCTGCGAGTCACTCAATATTCCGATTATTATCATTACCGCTTCTGATGATGAGATCGATGAAATTCTATCCTATGAACTGGGTGCCTTGCACTTTATGCATAAACCGTTTAATACCCGGTTATTAATTGCCAAGATTCGCAATATTCTCTCAATTGCTTACAAGCCTAAAACACATACTGACAAAAGTCTCTGGCGCATTGATAGCAAGACATTCACACTCTCACGCCATGATACTGAGCAAAGTATTAGTATTAATAAAAATGAATATCTTTTATTAAGTTATCTCAACGACAATCACAGTGAAGCAAAATCACAACATGATATCGCACAAGTGATTTATAACCGCCCGATTGCTGCCGATGATCGGATTATCTCAACCTTAATTTCGCGCTTGCGACAAAAGCTTGAAAGCATTGCCAGTGATGATCTAATCGTTTCCATGCGTGGGATTGGTTATAGTTTAAAAAGCAACATCACGATTGATTAACCGATGATGAAGCTTAGAAAAAACTCACCGAACTTGAAATCTAGATTACGCTTTAATTTACTGTTATTCATTGCCTTTATTATCAATATCGTACTGATTAGTTATTTCTACACCAACACATATATTGATCACAATGAAGATCAGCGCGTTGAGGCGATTAACTTAATTAATTTGATTACTGAAATCGATCACCTAAAACTGTCCACCAAAGAAGAAAAATATCTAAAAAGCATTATTCCGCGCTTTAGTAATAATCGTGTAATGGTTACGATTGCAGATAAGCCACAAATCAGCTCTGATTATATCTATAGTCATGATCTCCAAATTAACTCGCAACAAGTGCATTACGCGCTTAGTAATATTCGTTTCTGGCGCAATAACATTATCTCGATTTACTCGAATCAATTGAAAGAGTGGATTATTGTCTATTTACCTGCGATTAGTTTTCCGTGGTTTGCCACAGCATTTGTATTGCTACAATTACTGGTAATGCTTTATTTACTTATCTATCTGATTAATGGACGAAAGTTACTTCTGGCGATGAATAGGCTGTTTGAACTTGAACAAAAGCATCAACTAAACTTACCTGCCATTCGTGGTAATTTTTTCACACAATCAAGCTTACATCTCTTGCATAAATCCGCACAATATATCGATAGCTTAATCGCTAAGATCCAGACATTAAATGAAGTCAAAATGAAAACCATGGCAACCTTGGCGCATGATATCAGAACGCCACTGACACGTATTGATCTTATGTTATATCAGATTGAAGATGCAGGATTGAGAGAGCGCATTTTTGAACAAATTGATGATATCGATCTTATCTTAAAAAATACGATTGATTATGCAAAACAAAAGCATTTGTCACACCCTAAAAGCACCATTGATTTATGCCAAATCGTTACTGACATTGTTCAGGATTATCAATCACATAATCCTAAGCGAATTCAACTCTCTGCCATTTATGATCGTTACTTTATTCATGGCTCACAAGTGGAGATGGAGCGAGCGCTAACAAATATTATTAATAATGCGTTAAAATATGGCAGCAAAGTCCGCGTGCGACTCACGCAATACAAAGACACGCTTACCATTGAAATCAGCGATGATGGACCAGGCGTGCCATCTGCGCAATTAGCCGATATTTTCCTGCCCTTTCAACAAGGTGATAATTCTTCCTCTAAAGGTAATGGTCTTGGACTATCTATCGCCAAAGACATCATTGAGAGCCACGGTGGGCGCATTGAGGCTAAAAATAATCAACCTTGTGGGCTGTCGATTACGATTACGATTTAACATTGGCTGAGCGTTAGTCGAAGCCATACATTCCCTTCGACACAACTCAGGGAACGGATGAGTGCATAATTTAACGATCTTTTAACGTCTTAATCGCTATTTGATAGTGATAAACAAAATTCTCAAGTTTTACATCTGCATATAGGTCTTGCTGATTCTGATAGTTAATCTGCATAACTAGCTGATCATTCAAATAAAACTTTCGCTGATTTTTATATGATTGCATTGTAATATCAGTTGTTTGTAGCATCTCATGAATAACCTTTGTTGGCGCATAGGTAAAAATAAAATCAACCAGACTTTGCTTAACCCCCATATCAGCATGCGGCATCGGCAGACTGCTACTATCAATAGAAGCCCCATCATAAACAAGCGAGAAGATCGATCCACCCCAACCTGCAGCAGCAACAATGACAATCTTTTGTTTTGATGCTTCCACTTCAACCTGTGCAACATAGGATTCTTTTTTGCCCTTGATGGTATATTGTGAGCTTAAAATTTGGGTCACATTAAAGTTTAGATCAAGCTCATTAGGCGTTGGCAATTTTAGCTTTTGTGATTTGAAAACCTCGAGCTGTGGCGTATTTACTGCACGAGTTTGCAATAGTGCGCAGGATGATAGCAATACACAACCTATTAGCAGCATTAAGATATTACGAAAATAAGCTAAATCTCTCATCAGTAAATACTCGCTTGACCTTGTGGGCGCGACTTATAGCGCCGATGCTGCCACAAATATTGATCAGGGAAATCCGTAATCGCTTTCTCTAGAATATGATGATATCTTAACGCATCTTGATAATCATCGCCTGAGGGGAAGTTATCAAGTGCAGGTAATACATAGATATCATAACCCGATAGATCTGCCTTACGCGTATAATAGCACGGCACAACTTTTGCAGCTGTTTTCTCTGCTAACCACGAGGTTGCCACTAAGGTCGCACATTCTTTGCCAAAAAAAGGCACAAAGATACTACGCTCTGCACCAAAGTCTTGATCGGGGGCATACCAAACCGAGCCACCTTTTTTAAGTGCTTTGACAATGGATACGACATTTTTGCGCTGTAGGCATTGACTAACATAGGATTGGCGCGATGTTGTCATCACCTGTTCAAACAGCGGATTCTTATGCTTTTGGTAAACAAGATAAAAGGGGCTGTAATGCTCACCGATAAATCGACCTATGACTTCCATACAAGTAAAATGAGAACCGAGCATTAAAGCACCTTGTTTAGTATCATGATGTGCATCCTCAAAATGCTGCATGCCATGGCTATCAAACTTAATTTGATTAAAACGTTTTTTTGGCATAAACCAAGCAATCGCCGTTTCAACCCCTGAGATACCAATGGATTCAAAGCATTTTTTGCATAGGTTCTCTAGCTCTTGTTCACTTTTATTGGGAAAAGCAATCTTGAGATTCGTTAATGTAATCTGTTTACGTCGCTTTAAAAATGGATAAGTCATGCGCCCAAGAAGTGCGCCTACTTTCATCTGCCAGCGAAAGGGTAAATAGACAAAGCCGCGCAAAAAAAGAAAGGCAAGCTGCAAACCCCAGTACTTTGGAGCATAAAAACGTGATTTTTCTGTCATTGATTACCTTTATGATGGTTAGCTAAAAAAAGCGTGGTTTAGCAAAAGATGCGTTGCAATACTAGCAAAGTATCCCAATAAAATCACTAAGCTCCACTTCAAATGCCCTAAAAAAGTATACTGACCATGCGCTTTACCCATCACTGCGACTCCCGCTGCAGAACCAATCGATAGCAAGCTGCCACCAATACCTGTGGTTAAGGTTACCAACAGCCACTGTCCTTCGGTTAATGGCGGATGCATCGTTAGCACACCAAACATCACTGGGATATTATCAACAATCGCTGAGAGCAGACCAATTAAAATATTCGCCTGTGTGATATGATCAAAAACTTGCGGCATCGCACTTGGCACATCGTGATATAAGAAGTTAGATAGCACTTCCAGATAACCCAACGTTGCCAAGCCCTGAACTGCAAGTAAAATACCAAAGAAAAATAATAAGGTATCCCACTCAATCATTTGAATTTTTTGAAACACATCAAAATGCTCACGTGCTTTCTTCTTTAAAAAGAAACCTAAAAACATCAAATAACCTAAACCTGTCATCATGCCTAATGCTGGCGGCAGATCTAACAGATTCTGAAAAAGCACTGCGGTAATGACCGTTAATACAAACATCACAATGACAATGATTGCGCCAGATTTAAGTTTAATCTCTAATAATTCATGATTATGGTCTTCACCTTTGGGCAAGAAAAAACTCATAATAGTTGCCGGAATAAGAAAGCTCACCAATGCCGGAATAAATAAGGCAAAGAAATGCGTGAATGGTACAACCCCATCCTGCCATACCATCAAGGTGGTAATATCACCAAATGGACTAAAGGCACCACCGGCATTAGCCGCAACGACGATATTAATACAAGATAAACAGACAAATTTCGTCTGACGCTTGCCCACTGAAAGCACCACGGCGCTTAGGATTAAAGCGGTTGTTAAATTATCAGCAAACGGTGAGATAAAAAATGCCAGAAGTCCAGTTAACCAAAAGACCCCTCTAAAACGCAAGCCCATTTTAAGAAGAAGTGCTTTTAGCTTTTCAAAGACATTGCGCTCTTCCAGCACATGAATATAGGTCATTGCTACCAGTAAAAACAATAACAGCTCACCATATTCCAATAAGCCTTTATTAAGACTTTGCTCAACGATCTCACTTTGTCCATTGATCTTGCCAATAATTGCCGTAAGCACCCAAATAATGCCTGCCGCCAAAATCACTGGTTTTGATTTCGCCAGATGAATAACATCTTCAAGCATCACCAAGATATAAGCAATAATAAAAACAGCTAATGCAATAAGTGCATATGGGCTTAATATCGCCTGCATCACTGTTGTTGATACTTCATTTGCATATAAAGCGCATGGTAGCATCAATATGAATAAATATAAACTTCTAATCATCTCTCCCCCACCCTTAAAACAAAAAAGGCCGCAATTGCGACCTTTAAAGTGTTTAAACTAACTAATCAATCAGATTAGAAGTAAACTGTAGCATCCAGCATTACTGTATTGAATCTACCAATTTTTTCACCATATGATTTACCAGACATATAGTTATAAGAACCACCGATCCAAACAGTATCAACCACGTTATAACGCGTACCCACTTCAAACTGATATAAGTTGTTATCAGAGTTTTGCGCTACTTGGCTATATGATACATAAGGAACCATATCTTTGCCCGCTACTGGCATAGTGTAAGAAGAGTCTAAACTCCATGCTTTAACAGTAGAACCTGAGTCAAAGCCAATCAATGCAGGTAAAGCATTAAATCCAAAGGCAGAATAACCTGTAGAATCAGCTACTTTATTTGCAGGAATATTCGGCAAGTTTGTTGTAGAAGCGTTATACACAACAGAAGTTGAGTTCATACCATGAACACCTGAAGTTGTCACTAAGAACTCACCATTAACTGCAAGTCCCTGAACTTTAACACCTGCATTCAAGTCAAGCGCGCCAACCATTTTACTATCTTTATTCGTAAAACCAGTGGCGTTAATATATCCAGCACCAGCATAGTAACTCATAGCCCCAGCAGCTCCATTGTACGAAGCGCTTAAAGCAAAGTCATTAACCTGATTGGCACTTGTTGCTTGAGAGTTAAGCATTGATTCGCCCAATCCATTCATCAATGTCACAGCAGCATTGATGCCATTTTGAGCAAACCCTGCCGCAACTTGACCACCGTACGCCATAAAATAAGCACGCGTTAATGTTGGCATAAAGTTAGTCACTGAATCAAATTTACCAAAGTCTACGACTTTTTTACCACCTACGAAGTAGAATGGTGATTTAGATAAATTACCCAAAATAAAATAAGCATTAGGCAATGTAACATTACTTGAACCAACATTTGTAACCTGAACATCAGCAAAACCAGTAACCCAATCACCAATGGTTGATGTAAATGCTAAATCAGCACACGGCATTTTAACGTTAGTGGCACTGTTGTTACCATAATTATAACCAGCCGTTAACGTTCCTGGAACATAGCTAAGTGGGGTGTTCCCACTTACATTGCCATACACACCATAAATCTCACCTTTACCACCAATATAGATAGCATTAGGCGCTAGATCGCCAGACTTACGCGCATTAAGGATATCTAAAACAGAACCAGTTACTTGCTGGTTGTTTAGCACTTGTTGTGAATAGCTTGCATCTGTACGCACGTTAACGATACCGCCACCGTTTTGTACTTGATCATTCATTGAACCTGCTGCGAAAGCTGAAGCGCTTGCAGTTGCAGCAACCGCTGCTACGATCATCTTAAGTTTCATAGTTTCTCCTCAACTGTTTTAAAACTTACATTTTTATTAAAAAATGATTCCTTTTTTGTTGGCTTCTTTGCCATCGAAAGACTACACACCGACAAAGGTATCACTTTATTTTAAATTTTCAAGCAAATCATAGATTTTTTTATAAAAAATTACAAAGATTCAGCATTTTCTGCTAAATAAGCAGCAACACCTTGCGGTGACGCCTTCATGCCTTTGTCACCTTCTTTCCAGCCGGCAGGGCATACTTCACCGTGTTCTTCAAAGAATTGTAATGCTTGAACCATACGCACTAATTCGTCCATATTGCGACCTAATGGCAGATCATTAACGACTTGATGTCTAACAACACCGTCTTTGTCAATTAAGAATGTACCACGGAAAGCAATCCCTGCTTCAGGATGCTCAACACCATAGGCTTTAACAATACTATGGTTCATATCAGCAATCATCGTGTATTTAACCGCACCAATACCACCATCATTCACTGGGGTATTGCGCCATGCATTGTGTGTGAAATGTGAATCAATCGATACTGCGAATACTTCAACACCTAGCTTTTTAAGCTCATCAACACGCTTATCAAGTGCAATTAGCTCAGATGGACAAACAAACGTAAAATCAAGCGGGTAAAAAACAACCGCCGCGTACTTGCCATCGCGTGCTTTTTCAAAGCTTAATGCATCTACAATTTCACCATTTGCTAGCACTGCTGGTGCTGTGAACTCAGGCGCTTTGCGTCCTACTAATACCGTCATGATTATCTCCTTAGGGTTTATAATTTCATAAATTGACAACAATTTAGTGCGCAAAAGTTTGCTAAAGCCTGCTAATTATGTCAATAATGACACAGCAGAATTTAACAAATTTTGGAAATAATTTTATGATTTATATTCACCCCAAAACCCAAGCCTTAATTTTTGATTGTGATGGCACCATCGCCGATACAATGGTGATTCATAACGAAGCATGGCATACCATCGCTCAGCGCTATCGTTTCAATTTAAGTCCTGACGAGCTTGCTCATTATAATGGCATCCCTACTTTACAAATATTACAAATGTTAACCACCAGTGAAGATAAGAAACGTTTTGATCTACACAAAATGGTGCATGAAAAAGAAAATCTTGCCGAGGAGAAGATGGATCGCGTGATTGCTATCCAACCGGTGCTTGATTTGATTAATCGTTATCATCAAAAACTGCCGATGGTGGTCATCTCTGGTGGCATGCGTCGAAATGTGGTCAAAACACTGGAAGCACTTGATATTGCTAGTCACTTTGAGTTTATCATCACCGCTGATGATGATCACCCGACTAAGGACACCCCTGAAGCTTTTACTTTAATTGCTGACAGACTGGGTGTTGATCATGATAAATGTCATGTCTTTGAGGATGGCAAACCAGGACTTATCAATGCGGTTAAAGCCAATATGATGGTAACTGATATCAGAACGTTTTACCCTTAGCAACACTAACAAATGCAACTAAAGCAATAACACATACATAAACAACAACATAAGCAATATTCGCCAAGTCGATCGCTAAGCATTGCGCAACCAACGGTGCCGTACCGCCAAATATGGCAACGGATATACTCCACGCGACCCCCATGCCGGTATAGCGAATATTCACAGGGAAAATATCAACCAAATAGCGAAACATGCTACCAGTAACTAAGATATTGCTTAGCGCGTATAACGCCTGCGCGCATAGCGCCAAATATATACTTGAGAACCCTGATAAATAGAATAAATCAGGCACAGTAATCACACTACTTAGAAGTCCTGCTTTTAGCATTTTTTGCGTACCTAATCTATCTGCCAACAATGCCGCTATTGGTGTCAACACTGTCACAGTCGCTACACCAAAAGTTGCAGCCCAGTGCGCGTTTTCACTGGTTAAAAACCCTCGCTGAATGACAAAAGATACCCACCATAAATTACAAATATAGATATATACGCCAACAAATGCCGCGATAAAAAAGCATTGTATCAGCTGATTTGTATACCCTTTAAATGCTTTGATGCCATTAAAGAATGCTTTATTTACTCTAATGCTTTCAAACTCTGGGCTCTCGCTCGTGCTTATCCGAAAATAAAGACCAATTAAACAGCCAACAAAACCCAAATAAAAGGGTACACGCCAAAACCACTCCGGCATCATTGGTAATGAAACGATTGACGCCATTGCCGCCCCCAACATCATGCCCAAGGCAGCAGCAAAGCTTACCCAGCTCACCGCAAGATTTTTAAAGCCACCATGATAATGCTCTGCGACAAAAATCGCTGCCCCTGTAAACTCACCTGACACCGAAACACCTTGAATAATCCGCAAGAAAAGTAATATCAAAGGCGCGGCAATACCAATGCTTTGATAACTTGGCAAAAGCCCAATGCATAAAGTTGCTAAACCCATCAGAATAAGACTTAAGGATAAGGCTTTTTTGCGCCCGAATTTATCGCCAATGATGCCAAAAATAATTGAGCCAAAAGGACGCGCTAAGTAGCTTGCAGCAAAGATACATAAACTGAATAACATTGCATAAGGACTATCTTCAGGAAAGAATAAATGTGCGAATTTAAATGCCAAATAGCCATAAAAGCTAAACTCTGCCCATTCGACAAATGTACCAATCGCCGATGCGATAATGACTTTACTTTTTGATTGCATCACGATAATCCTCGCCCTTTAAACGCAAGGATTATGCCGTGAGTCAGAGAAAAAGAAAAGATAAGAACAAATCAGAAAAGAAATTAGTGACTAACTATGATGGCTATATTACTTTCTGGAATGGTAATTTTAGCACAGCCTGCTTCAGTTCCTTTGGTAACTTTGCCATTACTACTTTGATTAAAGGTTAAGGAGCACGTTTGCTGTCCTTGTAACTCATTGGGCAATGTCACCGTTGCTGTTTTATCAACACCGCCATATTTAAAAGAGAAGTTATTACCTGTTAATGTTGGCTCAATGGTATAACTTGCAATTTTATTATCATGATCATTGGTGTTATAGAAATGCTCCCCATCTGCCGCAGTAATTGTTGCTTTTTGCCCCGCAGCTTCATCAGCACCCGTGTTAAATGTCCATACGGTACCACTATCGCCACTATGACCACCGTTGCCGCCACCGCTTGGATAGCTTACCATGCTAATGCCTGAAGGCGCTGCATTATAAACATAGGTTTGACCATTGCTTGCCGCAGACGCCAATGGTAATAAATTATTAACGTCAGTTGGCGCCATCGCAGGTGTAATACTCGGATCAATATTATAGTAACGTGTAAGCGTGCTAATACTGCCCTGTGCTTTGACATTCCTATTTTGCGGTGTCACTTGTGTATTGCTTGCTGCATTATATAACACATACGGCGAGCTATAAGTCACTGCACTATCGGTTGTATTAAAACTTGGTGAGCTACCATTTTTAATCGTTGCCCAAGCGGATGGGGTACAACTTGGTTCACTGGCACTTGCCACATCAAAACCAACAGTATATACCGCACATCCCTCTGGTGGACATGTTAATAATTCAGACGTTACGGGTGTACCTGATTCAGCATAACAAGCTGTGGTTAATATATCTTTAATCGCATCGGGGTTACTAAATGTTAAATAATCTACTAAGGCATCAATATTTGTTGTGTTGTAGTTTGACTTATCACACGTTGCAAATGGCGGTGTGATCGGATTAGCCAATGTTGAGCTTGCAGCATATTGGATCATATTGAAGTACAAGATGCCTGAGCTTGAATCATAATAAAAACCTTCCGTTAAATCTGCTGATGTTGATGGTGTCAGGTTATAATTTGCAGTCATTGCTTTAGCAAATTGTTTGTTTAATTCCTTATAACCATCTGCCTGCCCGCTATTATAGGCTAACACCTTACCCCACGGGCTTGATAATCCTCCTGCCGTTTTTTTACAGGCATGATAAGCGCTATCTGGTTTGTCAATTGAGTTTGGACATGAATCACCTGTGGCGGTTAACCCATAACCACTCCAGTAGGGTGACTTAGTCAAATAGGTTACCAAAGAATTCCATTGCCTTGGGACTTTGTAAATTTCAATATTGCTTGCGTTTTTGCCAACACAAATACCAACTCTATTAATAAAAGTGCTATGCACAGGCGCATCGGAATAACTAAAAATCAATTTATTGCTTGGGCTATCTGCCTGATCACTTTGCATTTGCTGTTTTAACTGACTATCAAAGGTATAACCCATATTATTCATTACCATTGCTTCAAACATATAGTTTTTGCCACCTCGCCCTGTGTAACTTGCCTGAGAAGGGTTTGCCTGATATGCCATATCACGTGTAATCGTCAATGGGTAAATTGTCGTTGGATTTACCTTTCTATCTGCAGCGTTATACGCCACATTAATACTGGCATATTGATGCGGTGACATAAGTGCGCTGGCTGTGGCATTGTTACGCCCTCTTGAGTGCGGTTCATCGACGGTATAATCTGTTGAGAAGTACTCTAAATTATTCAACGAAATGGGATAATGATTAAGCCCTGCATTACTACAACTAGATGGCATTTTACTCGAGCATACCTTATAACCTGATAAACTGGCATCCTTGTCAATTTCGACAGTTTGTTTATCACCGTCATCAAGCCCATTACTTAGATTAGAAATCTCGGTAAACACTTGATGCTGAAAGTTAACGTTATCCCATAGATTATTTTTAGCATATTGCGTTGGTGGTACTGATTGCGCATTGCCCTTAAGCCAAGAAAACGCGACATCACCATTATAACCATAATGACTATTACCGCCTGACTTATAATTATTGCCCCCTGTCGGCGCCGATAACTGCCCTGTTTTATCAAAATTCATCATCCTGTGTGCATCGATTTTTGTCACAAGATATCTACTTTCACTGGTGCTATACGACTCTGTGCTATTATCATAAAGTGCAGAATTGGTTGGATCTGCGCGAAAGTTCACAAAGCGATTATTCTCCATACGTGCCGGACCATCGTAAAAAGTATATCCTTGGAAGTTGTAATTTAAATAAATATCTCCCGCTGCTGTTTGCATATTCGTACTTGCTTTAGACTTAGAAATATCATTTGGATTGACAGGCACACATTGCCCAATTTCATTTTCTATGGCTACAGGCAATGCATCCGTTGCCGTAAGCTCTGATGTGCCATCGCTATATAATTTATAATACTCCTCACAATCAATATAGCGCCCTACATTATTGTTAGTAACTCCAGCGAATACCGAATTATTAACTAAGCCATAGAAGCCCAAAAGATTACCTTCAGGTCCGCCACCACCAAGTAAGGTCATACCTTGCTTTAGCATACTAAAACGACTGTTGTTAACTGCGACAAAAACACCACGATACCAAAAGGCTTTTTGTTGGATTTGTGTCAGTGTCAAACTATCAAAAATTACTAATGGTGCATTCGCACTTGTATTAACTTCTGAGCCAACAGGGACAGGCTTAGGTGGCGCCCCCATTGTGGTGGTCGTCTTCATCACAAAAAAGTTCGTGCCCGCCATCACACCATCATAACATGCATGCCCGCGATTGCCTGTAAACACAGGATACAGATCCGCCTCTGGGGTGCTTCCCACTTCGCCCATTGAATTAACATCTTGTCTTACAAACCAATAGGCAGCCCCTTGGATTTGACAGCCCGCTACTGAGTTATTAACAAATAGATTCGGCAGATTGCTATTTGTCGCACTTTGTCGACCAAAAGTAGTGATCCAAAAGCCGCTTGGTGCAAAAGAATCGACGAAATTGCCCGTATTAGCGCCTGAGTTGGAAGTATCTGGAATGCCTGAAGGGTTGTAATTAATCTCACCTGTTGCAACAAGATAATCACCATCCCAAAAAGTGTTCTTACCAATCGGGTTATTATTAACATCAACAACATTCTTGCTTGTTATGTCATATTTCAATGCTGCTGCCATTGCCCCTTGCACGAGATTTCTCACATATTGATTATCCGCAATATTGTGACCATCCTCTAGATAAAAAGCCTGCCCAATCGTGCGCACACAACTATTATTATAAAATTTCACCCCCATCGTATCATGCGTCACAAAGCATTTATTAAAGCTGTGATGAACACTAACATCCTGCACCAAGAGTTGACTATCCTCGCTTAAGCTATCCGCATTCAAACGATGGAAATGCACAGGATAACGTCCCACTAGAGGCTGACCAAATTTCTCAAGCTCAACACCAACAAGCTGAACCGTTACATCTGGCGTACTATCTGCTGCTTGTGTTGTCCCATGTGCATGATTTTGATGATCTGACATTGAGTGATTCATAACTGCAATATGCCCACCAAAGTAAGTATCATCTAAATGGGTAATTGGAGATGATGAAGTGACACCTGCCGTTGAAGTAAGTTTAATATTACGACTTAATAATGCAACCTCTGCGCGCTCATCAATACCAAAGTTACGGGTAGCATCATCATACATACTATAGGCCTGCCCTTTTTTGGCATTATATTGTCCTTTGTAAGATGGTGTATCTACACTAAAAAAACCCGGCGTTGGCGGCAATGAACCAAAGTGATAATGCTTCAAGGGCGTATCATTGCTAATACTTGGACATTGAGATTTAAACGAAGGCGACCCAGCCAACACAACGACTGAGACATTGGGATAGTTTGAACTTCCAGAAACATTGCCATATTGCATGTATCTAGATTCACTTTGTGCATTGCTATCTGGATTTTGCATATCATAAATCGCACAAATTTGCACAATTTCAGTTTCATGTGACACGAAACTTGTTGTTGAGATACTAATCCAATCACCACTTTGCCAGTCTGTACCATCTCCAGGTGTGACACGTTTTGCAAGTGCAATCATATAGGGCATATCTGCTAACGTTGGAGTTGGAATACTCGCACCACTGCCGGTGCTTATATTCTTTAAAGCACCATAATTGGTTAAACTGACAGGCGCTTGAACCCACATAGCTGCATCATAAAAGCTAGGACCCGCCGGATAGGTTAGATATGTCCAACTATTAGAGCCTATCACATTGTTAAAGTAAGAAAACTGATTAATATCACCGCTGATTATACTACCACCTGCCGTCGGACTCAGCGTTTGCCCATCGACAGTACCACTTGTATGGTTAATCGTATGTATATAACTGCCATCTGCTCTCTTAGTTAAGCCTTTAGCGCCATAAAACAATAACTGCCCACCAGAGCTCACCGTAATATCACGCGCATTTTGAGTTGCTATGGTATTCTTAGCGATTTCACTGCATTGAACTTGATCATCTTGGCATAGCGGCATAGGAGCTGCTGCTGCACTTGCCGTGCCTGTCATCGTAATGGTTACTTTATTGGTTGATTTAATTGGGTCTGTTGATGAGCCTATTTGAAATATACCACCATCAACCCAAAAAGATTGTGCTACGATATTGATTGGCGCAGGTGTTGCACTATTCACCACACAAAGCGCACTTGTCGCGGGGATTTTCACTGGCAGAAAAGGTGCCGCCAATGAGCCTGTATCTTGTGTTATTTTATAGGTTGACCCCGCGCTTAATGCGCAAATACCTGAGGCACTGTTGCAAAATGTTGATAACTCAACTGCCGTAGTTAAATCACTGCAGTGATCATCAGCATAAGCGTTAAAGATAGTCATTGTCAGCGCCAAACCTAGCAATTTTTTTATTTTCATCATTACTCTCCATGCAAAATGAGTTAACAATGAGTTAAGCAGATCGTCATAAAAATACCTATAGCAAATGGATGATTTTTGATGCGCCAATATCTTAACTTTCATAAAAAGATCGCTTTACATCAGCTGTGAAAAAGATTAATTTAACCGCTTCGCATGTATGGTTGCTATACATGTTTTACCCTTATAGCGAAACTAAATAATTAAATAATGGGGCAAAATACCATGAGTAAAGATTTGGGTTTTATTTTTATGACACAGGTTTGGAATCTGTAGATTCACTGGTATATTACACACAAAGGAATTAATAATGTTTAAGCATGAAACAAACATCAATACACGATCAAAAGCACACTTTTTTCTTCAGCAAAAATATCATAGCTTGCGTATTTGAACGCATCTTGCAACGCGATAAAGACTAATAAATTAGAGTTATGCATTTTATTATTGTCAAAACACCCCGTCAGCCTACGGCTGCCACCCCTCTTGCAAAGAGGGGAATTGGGCGACGGTGATTTTAATTCCCCTCTTTGCAAGAGGGGTGCCGAGCTTGCGAGGCGGGGTGTTGAAATACAAAACGTGCGTGACTTCAGTAATAAATAATTATTTTGAACATTTGAAGAAAAGAGAAAAGTATGTCACATAAATTACAACGAAACTTAAAAGCTCGCCATTTAATCATGATCGCCTTGGGTGGCTCGATTGGCACTGGTTTATTTTTAGCAAGCGGCAGCGCCATTTATGAGGCGGGACCAGGCGGTGCGATGCTCGCCTATGTCATTATCTCACTGATGGTTTATTTTCTAATGTGTAGCCTTGGTGAAATGGCAGCACACTCACCAACTACAGGCACATTTTGTGAATATTCCAGCCGTTATGTCAGCGCTGATTTTGGCTTTGCCATGGGTTGGAACTATTGGTTTAACTGGGCAATTACTATTGCCGCTGAGATTATTGCTGCAGCTTTAATTATGCAATATTGGTTTCCTTATGTGCCAACGATCTATTGGAGTATCTTGTTTTTTGTGCTTATTTTTGGTTTAAACCTATTAGCCGTTAAAGTCTATGGTGAAACGGAGTATTGGCTATCTTTTATCAAAGTTGCTTTTGTGATCATTTTTATTGTTGTTGGCATATTAACAATCATTGGTGTTACTGGCGTTGGTGGACCTGTTGGTTTTGAGAATTGGCATATTGGGGATGCGCCTTTTCATAATGGCATGCTTGGGTTTATGGCAGTGTTTTTGATCGCAGGCTTCTCGTTTCAAGGCACGGAGCTCGTTGGCGTTGCCGCAGGTGAAGCAGATAACCCTAGAAAATCAATTCCTCAAGCCATTAAACGTACCTTCTGGCGTTTGGTTATTTTTTACATTCTTGCCATTGGTATTATTAGCTTCTTGATTCCTTACACCAGTGACATTCTCATTAATAAAAATTCTGACATTGCCGTTAGCCCTTTTACCATTGTTTTTAAAAATGCGGGATTAACCTATGCCGCAACGATTATGAATGCGGTGATCTTGATTGCAATCTTATCTGCTTGCAATGCTAGCATGTTCTCGGCAACACGTATTATGTGGCATCTAGCCAATACCAAACAAGCACCCAAAATATTTGTCAAAATTAACCGTCAAGGCATTCCGATTAATGCACTTTTGATTACTGCTCTTGTTGGTTGTTTGTTTTTTCTGACTTCTTTTTTAGAGAATGGTAGTGTATTCATTTGGCTTGTTAACATTTCCTCTTTAGCAGGTTTTGTTGCTTGGTTTGGTATTGCGTTAAGTCACTATCGATTTCGTCGCGCTTACCAAAAACAAGGTATGAATCTTCAAGATTTACCCTATCGTGCTAAATGGTTCCCAGTTGCACCCATTTTTGCAATGCTGTTAATTGCCGTGATTATCTTAGGACAAGAGTTTAGCGATATTATCTCAGGCGACATTACATGGCAGAAATTCTTAGCGACTTATATCGGCTTTATTCTATTTTTAGCATTACTTATCGGCTATAAATTGATTAAACGCAGTAAGCTCATTGCCTTGGAAAAATGTGATATCTCTGCTAAACATTAGTTATTCAAAATCATTCTATGCAAGGTAAAAATAACAGATGTTCTTTCGCAATAGCCTTAGTAAACACCTTATTCGCTTTCTTACACGCGATGTTGATAAGCCACGCAAATTAGCATTATCCGATTATCAATCATTAAGTCGCACCGTTTTGCCTTGTGATGTATTATTAGTTGAAGGACGTTCACGCACAGCACGAGTTATCAGCTATATCACCCGCAGTATTTGGACGCATGCCGCTTTATACATTGGAAAGCTTAGCGAGCTCACACCACAACTACAACATACGCTATTGCAATTTAATCCACATCTTGAACCTGAGCATATTATTATTGAAAGCATTCTTGGAGAAGGTGTTGTTGTTAAGAATCTCAATGAATACACACACGAACACGTTAGAATCTGCCGACCCAAAGGGATTTCTAAAGCCCAAGTTATCACTGTTTTTAACTATGCAATAGCCAATCTTGGCAAGCCATATGACCATCGACAAGTCTTTGATTTAGCACGTTTTTTGTTTCCATGGATGATCTTGCCACGCAAATGGCGCTCAAGCATTTTTCAGCACAATGCAAAAGGGCACGCTAAAATGACTTGCTCTTTATTGTTGGCTCAGGCTTTCATTCAAGCACGATTTCCCATTCTGCCAACCATTGAGAAAAGATCTTCAGGCAATTATTTTGAAGCGATTGTGCGTAACCCTCGACTATTTGTACCTTGCGATTTTGATTATTCGCCATTTTTCGATATTGTAAAATATCCGATGATTCTGATTGAGGGTAATAGTGATGAGTTATTCTTATGGAATAACGAGGTAATGAGTAATGATGAGGAGGGCTTGACAGAGATCTCACCCTCGAATGAGGTTAAGCATTCAAGCGGCTAACAATTTGTTGTAAGTAATTGGACATTTTATGCCAATCTGCAATTTCCCAGTTTTTGCTATTCTCTGGATCGGGTAAATAAGCGTAATGAATGGCGTAATAATTAAGTTTGCCTTTCAATTCATCTTTAACCATATCCACTTTACTTCTGGTATCATCGACATAAACAACCGATTGACATAAGTTTGAGTTATTTGTCTTTTGACGTTCTTTTTCAATCAGGCCAAGGAGCAATTTCCCTTTATCACCACCTGCGGCATATTGAATGCCATGGTTATACTATAATACCCCAAGAAATTTAAACAGTATCTTTTGAAATTCATTTCCGATATATTGTTGAAAGTAAAATGAATAGAGGGCGTATTTGTGAGCACAAAAAGAGCAAGTTACTCGTCAGAGTTTAAAGT
>NZ_QLIQ01000030.1 GCF_003428165.1 Cysteiniphilum litorale
CAACAAAAACAAAATTATTCACTGTGTTTAAATCAAGTCCCGCCAAGTAGTTTTTGAGTAAATTAAAAACCTTCTGAGGACTACCGATGATGCCATCAATAATCGGTAACTCCTTCTTAATCTTATTGCCTTTATCATCAACCACGTAAATAACAAATAGCTTAACCTCTCGCCACTGACCCTTAAATCGATTACGCTTCTTAGCTGTCTTTGAACCTCGCTTTTTACTTCGTATTCTAATGCGACCGCCATCTATCGATACAACGATTGTGTTGGTGTTGTTAAATCCTGATAAATACTTTTCAGCCGACTGACTTAGGCGTGCTAATTTACTGATATGTTTGCTGATCTTAACAATTGACGTCACTGACAAATGGATGTTGACTTTAGCAAGATGCTTTTTGACTTCATCATATGAGCTCAATGCTGCCGAAAGCATCGCAATATAGGTGCTTAAACCATTGGATATAGCATGGTGAATACCCAGTAATTGCAAGCCTGGCTTACAGCCCGTGCCTTTGCCGTTATTTGTTCCTTTGAAAAGATAATAAGGCATATAAATATCAAAACGGTTGCCATTGCGATACATCACATTAGTCGCCCTGTAGCCTTTGAAAATGTAGCGCTTGCCTGTGGCATCTAACTGTGCTTTTTCATCTTTTTTGAATGAGTCACTGAGAACTTTCTCTTGGTGACTTAATGCTGCGTATAAGTCGGAGAGTTTGCTTGATAGATCTTGTGCATGCTCAATACGATCTTTATCAAGCTTATTTTCCGTAACGGTGTTAAGCTTAGATAGCTCTACTATCGTATTTGATATCTCATTTTGAATCGTTTCTAGGTTTTGCTCAGCTAAATTCATCCGTAACTTGCTTATGTTTTAAAGGCAGTAGGGTATTTGTACATAAGTATCGCATTCAGTTCAAGTTAAACTACAGCTGATTTACCCACAAATCGCGAATGCGCCCTTGCTGAGCCCATATTCATAAAGCTCATCATGGATGACGCAGATGCCTTATCTTTAATGGCAGATGAAGCAAACAGTGTGGCACTTGGAAATAATAGTCCGCTGAAGTAATACAGTACTGCACAAATAAGAAAGAACACTAATGCTCGAGCATTAAATTGAACGCTAAGATAAAGCAATATTGCACCAATAAAAATAATAGCAATGGCAACTATAATAATCTTATTGACATCAAATCGATGCAGTATGCGTGGCGCGCTTAAGCCACTTATCAGAGTGCCCGCTAATGCGATTAAATTCCAATAGCCATATTCGCTAGGTGTCAAATGCAGCATGTGTTGTGCGATCATTGGTGCCGCTGCTGCGTAGCCATAGGATACCGTTGAGCATAAGCCAATAATCAACGCATAATGGCGTAAACGATGATTTTTTAATGCATGTGCGTATCTTTGGGCAATCGCTATTGGATGTAATGAGTGTTTTTCTTGTAGTGTTTCATGGAACAAAAACGTTGATAAATAGGCAAGCACGCCATGAATAAACAAGATAAAAAATAGATCTTGCCACTGTAAGTATTGCGTGACAACGCCACCGAGAGTGACGGCAATGCCAATACCGAGCATAAAAGACAGCATGGAATAAGAGATTGCTTTCTTTGCTTGCGCTTCATTCAAAAGCTCATTGACTAACGTGAAAGTACACGCCAACCCCGCAGAAGAACCAAGTGCGGTAATAACCCGACCTAAAAGTAACAAGCTATAGCTAGATAGCATATTGGTTGCCGCAATATAGCATATAACCAAACCGATTAAGTTAATGATAAAACCAAAGCGAATGGCTTTGAGTCTGCCAAAACGATTGGCAAGGGGGGCATAAATCAGCTGACCAAAAACATAGCCAAATAAAAAAATGCCGACAAACCATGAGAGGCTTGAAGGGGCAAGTGAGTAAAATTTGCCAATTTGTGGCAATGCAGGTGTAAGTATTACTGCAGATACTGAGGCAATGGACAGATAGCTTAATAGTATGGCGATTTTATATGTTTTCATAATGATATCCTGAATATGATTTGTTCAGAATTGTATGTGTGATGATGTAAATTAACAATATCTGGAAATATTGACATAAGTTAAGTTGATTTAAACAATGGGTGCGTCTGTGGTGCAAATATCTTATAATATTTTAGCACTTACCGTGAGACCATCAACGCCAAATACTCGAGGACGCTACAATCAAAAAGCAGTTTTTAGCGTAAGAGACTTTAACTACAACTATCTAGCCTTTTGGCTATCGAGCGCATACAATAGATCAATCTGTTTTTCTGGAGATTTTATGAAAAAGCAAACGACTGTTTTATTGATACTCGATGGTTGGGGTTATCGCGAAGAAAATAAAGATAATGCCATTAATAATGCCAATAAACCCAATTGGGATAGTATTTGGCAACATTCCACGCATACCTTAATTAACGCCTCAGGGTTGATGGTGGGTTTACCACAAGGACAGATGGGTAATTCGGAAGTTGGGCATATTAATATTGGCTCAGGTCGTATTGTATACCAAGAGCTAACACGGATTGATGAAGCAATTAAAGATAAAAGTTTCTTTGATAATAAAGTGCTCACCAATGCTGTTGATCAAGCCGTGAAAGGTGACAAAGCCGTGCATATTTTGGGACTCTTATCGCCAGGTGGCGTGCATTCGCATGAAGACCATATTATTGCAATGATTAAGCTCGCTGCCGAACGAGGTGCAAAAAAAGTATTTGTTCATGCTTTTTTAGACGGGCGCGATATGCCGCCACGCTCAGCGGAAAGCTCATTGCAAAAAGTTGATGCGTTATTGTCAAAACTTGGTGTTGGCTATATTGCAAGTGTTAGCGGGCGCTATTATGCAATGGATCGTGATAATCGTTGGGATCGTGTTGAGAAAGCCTATGATGCGATGACAATAGCCAAAGCAGAATACACAGCGGATAGTGCTGAAGAAGCATTAAATATGGCATATGCACGCAATGAGAATGATGAGTTTGTTAAGCCGACAATCATCAAAAAGCACAATCAGGCAGTGACAATCGCTGATGGTGATAGTGTTATATTTATGAATTTCCGCTCTGATCGTGCGCGCCAATTATCACATGTGTTTACCGATAGTGAGTTTTCTGGCTTTAAGCGCCAAGTTTTTCCTAAAGTGCATTTTGTGACCTTAACAAAATATGCTGATGATATTAAAGCACACGTTGCTTACGCACCTGAGAAGCTAACCAATATATTAGGTCAAGTATTGGCAGATCAACATATGACGCAGCTGAGAATTGCCGAAACTGAAAAATATGCACATGTGACCTTTTTCTTTAATGGCGGTCAGGAAGCGCCATTTGGCGGTGAAGATCGTATTTTGGTGCCATCGCCTAAAGTGGCTACCTATGATTTACAGCCTGAAATGAACGCTTATGAGGTGACGGATAAACTCGTTGATGCGATTACCGCACAAAAATATGATGTGATTATTTGTAATTATGCCAACTCTGATATGGTGGGGCATACGGGCAATTATGACGCAGCAGTTAAAGCCATTGAGGCTTTAGATATATGTATTGGACGTGTTGCTGATGCTGTTCATACGATCAATGGTAATTTGTTTATTACCGCAGATCACGGTAATGCAGATCAAATGGTTGACCCTGAAACAGGTAAGATGCATACAGCACACACCACCAATCCGGTGCCTTTTATTTATCAAGGGAATAAGAAAGCTTCAGTTGCATTAAGCGATGGCAAATTATCGGATATTGCTCCAACGATCCTGGCAGTGATTGGAGTGAAGCAACCTAAAGAGATGACTGGCAAGTCTATTTTAAAGTTTGATTAAAAAAATGTGAGTAAAGAGTAAATGATTGACCCTAAATTATTAAGAAGTGATATTGATGCAGTAGCTAAAGGGCTATTAACGCGTGGTTATATGCTTGATATCCATGCCTTTAATGCATTGGAAGAAGAGCGTCGTATCGTTCAGCAGAAAACACAAGATTTACAAGCTAAGCGTAATGCCGCTTCAAAACAAATCGGGATGCTCAAAGCACAAAAAAAAGATGCATCAAGTATTCTGGCAGAAGTTGCTAACTTGGGTGATGAGCTTAAAGCGCTAGAGGATGAGCTAAAAGCGATTCAAGATCAAATAACGGCGATTATTGCGGAAATGCCAAACTTGCCAGCGAATGATATTCCTGTGGGCAAAGATGAAAATGACAACCTTGAAATCAGACGCTGGGGTGAGTCAAAGCAGTTTGATTTTGAAGTGAAAGATCATGTTGATTTAGGTGAGAAGATTGGTGGTATGGACTTCCAAACTGCCTCTAAGTTAACAGGAAGTCGCTTTGTTGTGCTTAAGAAAGAAATCGCGCAGTTACAGCGTGCATTGACACAGTTTATGATTGATTTGCATGTTAATGAACATGGCTATAATGAAGTTTATGTGCCTTATCTTGTCAACAAGGATTCATTGTTTGGCACAGGACAATTGCCGAAGTTTTCAGAAGATCTTTTTAATATTCAAGAGCAATTCCCATTTAGCTTAATTCCTACGGCGGAAGTCCCAATTACCAATATCGTACGTGATGAAATTATTCCAGCTGAAAGCTTGCCATTGAAATTCGTAGGACATACACCATGCTTTCGTAGTGAGGCGGGATCTTATGGTCGCGATACCCGTGGGCTTATCCGTCAGCATCAATTTGAAAAAGTTGAAATGGTGCATATCGTCATACCTGATGAAGGCTTAAATGCGTTGGAAGAGTTAACCTCACATGCCGAAGCAGTGTTACAAAAGCTTGAACTACCTTATCGTGTACTAACCTTATGTACAGGGGATATGGGCTTTTCCGCACGTAAAACCTATGATTTGGAAGTTTGGATTCCATCACAAAATACCTATCGCGAGATTTCATCTTGTAGCTGGTGTGGTGATTTCCAAGCCAGACGTATGCAAGCACGGTTTAAATCAAAAGATATGAGTAAGCCAGAGCTGTTGCATACATTAAATGGCTCAGGTTTAGCAGTTGGTAGGACGCTTGTTGCTGTATTAGAGAATTATCAGCAAAAAGATGGTTCTATCGTTGTACCTGAAGTGCTGCGTAAATATATGGGTGGATTACATGTCATTAAAGCCTAGTAATAATGTAAAAATAAGTTGAGCTTCAATTACCCCCTCACCCGCGCAGCTTGAGCTGCACGACCTCTCCCGCAAGGGGAGAGGTACTAGCTGACGCAACTTGTTTTTGAGTCATTATTTAATTGTTAATTTGCCTTTGACAGTGTGTTTCTTTAATAAAAAATAAGCTAAAAACAAAAGCCACTGCAAAAAAGATAATACTAATGCTCAGCATTACCTCATAATTTTGCGTGCTAAAGTGTGTTGAGCTTAATGCTATTTTACTCAAGGTGATGCCGCCTAGTATTTGAATAATCGCAGCACCTAAAACAACACTCATATTGTTAAATGCCATTGCCGTTGCTTCAAGCTTTCTTGGCACGTTTTCAACTACAACGCTAAAAGAAATGGCCTGAGCACCTGTGGCAAATCCAAATAAGAAAAACAGTAAGTAATATACGTGTAAATGTAAATTCGGTAGACAAACGATAATCGATGAGGCAATTACACCTATTAATGCAGCTACATAAAGGACGGGCTTACGTTTACGCATTAAGTCTGAACATAGCCCTAATATTGGGCTGCCAAGCCCCATGCCAAGCCAAATAAATTGAATCGCAGAGCTTGCTGAGATTTGTGAGTAGCCCATGCTAACCAAGTAACTAGAGCCATATAGCGAGCCAAATAGCTCAGCAGCTGGATAGATAAAAAAAGCAAAAATAGCGATGATAATAATTTGACGATATCTAAAAAGTGATAACGTCTGCAGTGTTACTTCTTTAATTGATAGGATGTTTTTTGTTGATTGACGATCACGTGCAAATATCAAGAAAATAACTGACAATATAATGCCTGCAATGGTTATAAAATAAAAAACAATGCGCCATTGATAATCCACCGATTCAAGTGCGTAAGCTAAGGGTACGTTGGAGAGAATAGGACCAATTACACCAAGAATCTGAGTCATGCCAACCACAAGACCTAGAATGCGGTGTGGAAACCAATCAAGCACGATTTTAAGGAGCAGGATAAAGGCAAAGGCTGAGCCAAAACCAATAAAAAATCGACCAATAAATGCAGAATAAAAGCTTGAGGCGAAGCTAAAGACCAAAACGCCAATAGCGCACCATAAAATAGCAAAAGTCCCCACCTTACGTACGCCAAAGCGATCCAAAATAATGCCTACCGGAATTTGCATCACTGAATAAGCGATCGCGTAGGCGGCACCAATTAGACTTAATTGTTCAGGCGTGATGTGTAAGCTGTTGGCAAATGCATTGTGTGGCATGGCATTTAAAGAGTCCAACGAGGTTCGTGCAAAATACTCATAGATAAAGAAGAGGCTGCCAAGTAGAAATAAAAAACACCCAAAAAAGGTAACCCTTTGTGGGCGCTGATCAGTAGTCATAAGAAAACACTTGTTATATGAATTTTTAGTGTGCGTAAGTCTAGCAGATATTGATTCTGAAATGCACCCTAAACTGGTGGCGTCAAACTGATAATGTTTTTGTTTGAGAGGCTTTATTGAATCTCACCTTAGGCGTGCTACAATGCCAATACTTTATTTAAGAATGAATATCATTTTTAACATGAAAAATGTAGCAATCGTTTATTACAGTGGTTATGGTCATACTAAGAAAGTAGCAGAGCATATTAGAGTGGGTGTCAATGCTCTAAAAAAAGTGCATGCGGTGCTTATTAGTGTTGATGAGTTGCAAGATGTCGATGCCCTTAATGATTATGAAGCGATTGTTTTTGGTGCGCCAACGTATATGGGTTCGGTGCCATACCAATTCAAAAAGTTTATGGATGATGCATCAAAAGTTTGGCTAAAAAAAGGCTGGAAAGATAAGCTTGCCGCGGGGTTTACCAACTCAGGCTCTCTAAGTGGCGATAAGTTTAACGTGTTAATGCAGTTATGCACCTTTGCTTGTCAGCATGGTATGTTGTGGTTGTCATTGGGTATTGATAATACTTCTGGGCAAAATGAGCATCATAGTGGGCATTTGGAAGCACTTAATCGCATGGGCGGATCTTTGGGGCTCATGACACAATCAGAAAATGACTCCCCGGAAGTAACTCCTCCGATTGGTGACAAAAGAACGGCTGAATTATTTGGGCGACGCATCGCAGAGTATGTGATTTTGTTGGCAAAAAGGTAATTGCAGTTTTTTATTACCCCATTCACTCCACGATCCATCATAAACGCTGATATTGCGATACCCAACAAGCTTTGCAGCTGCTGCCAATATGCAAGCAGTGACACCTGAACCACATGTAAAAATAAGTGGTTGTTGTAGACTAGGTGCGTAAGTGGCAAACATTGCTGCTAAGGTTTCTTTAGATTTAAAGCAACCTTGATCAAGGACGCTGGCGTAGTGCATATTAATAGATTGTGGGATATGACCTGAGTTTAGGTTGTCACGTGTCTCGGGTTCTCGTGCGCTAAAGCGTGCGGGTGATCTTGCATCAAAGACAATGGCGGACTTACTATCTAAATTATTTAATATGTGCTCTTTGTCACAAAAGCACCCATTTGTTAGCGTGGCTGTGAAATATTCTGTAGCGGCTGTGATATAGCAAGTTGTCGTTGGTAGCTTATCATTAAGCCACTGTGGCAGACCGCCATCTATGATATAAATATTATGATGTCCCATCGCTTTAAACATCCACCAACAGCGCACACTCGAGTAAATGCCATTTTGGTCATAGACCACGATTATACTGTCGTTATGGATGCCAAGTTTTGCTGCAGCAAGAGCAAAGTCTTGAGCTTGAGGTAATGTGTGTGGCAAAGAATTATTTAAGTCGCTAAAGTGCTGCTTCAAATCAAAGTAGCGACTTTGTGGAATAAATGAGGCACTACACTTTTTATCGGTGAGTGTCGCATCAAGGATAACGAGCTGTGGTAGATTTAAGTTATTATGGAGCCACTTTGTGCTAACAAAAGTTGTTTCTTTAAGATGTAGCATGATTAAGTATCCAGTCCAAAATAATTTTATTAATTTGCTCAGGTTCTTCTAATGGCGCAAAATGCCCGCTTTTGCTCATGCTCACATATGTGATGTTTTTAATGTTTTGATAAAAGCTAATACTGCTGTCAGCACCAACAATTTTATCCTCAGGTGAGGTGATTAATAGTGTTGGAATGCTGAAGTTGTCTGCATTTTCAATATCATGCATTCCTAAGTTTAACTTTTTGATTACCTCTAAATCATTAGTTTTGCCGGCATTAACTTGCTCATCAATAAGTGTTTGTTGCGTATCGGGGTGGAAGCCTGAGGATGCGAAAAATTGATTCATGTTGTCACGGATGCTTTCTAAGACATCAAGAGACTGGTTCCAAAAGGCAAAATTTTCAGCATCAAGCTTGGTGCATGGCGATGGGCTGATGAGTATAAGCTGAGTAATATTAAGGCTTAAGCTATGTTTTTGAGCGGTGGCATAAGCATACGCACCACCTCGTGAATGTCCAATGATAATATTATGAGCGCTACCTAATTCCGAAATAACATGGGCAATATCGTTAACATACTCATCAAGCGTGTAAGGATTTTTCTTGTTATTTGCAATAACAGGGCTTTGTCCATGCCCTGGTAAGTCTAGTGTAATGACGTTAAAAAACTGCTTGAAAAATGTTATCTGATGATGCCATTGCGTTTGACGTCCGCCCATGCCATGGATAAATACTAGTGTTATTGGGCTACGGTCATGTTTGTGATAATGACAGTTAATCTCGCGATTATTGCGGAGAATGTTTTTAAGCATCATGGGTTATCCTTAACCTAATTATATTGAACTCTCAAAGAATATTTAGCAGGAATTTTGCAAGCACAGAATGGCTATGGAAGATCTCTTTTGTTTTCACCGATATAAAGTTGACGTGGGCGTCCAATTTTCATTGTAGGATCGTTGTACATTTCTAGATACTGAGAGATCCAACCAGAAGTACGAGCTAACGCAAAAATTGGCGTATACATATAAGTTGGGATATCTAGTGCTTTTAAAATGATGCCTGAGTAGAAATCCACATTTGGGAATAGTTTTCTTTCAATAAAGTAGCTGTCATTTAAAGCAATTGCTTCAAGTTTCTTGGCAATGTGTAGCAATGGGTTATTGCTATCACCCATTTGATTAAGGATGCTTTCACATGCTTTTTTCATGGCTGTTGCACGTGGATCGGTATTTTTGTATACGCGATGCCCAAAGCCCATTAATCGAAATGGATCTTCTTTGTCTTTAGCGCGCTCAATAAACTTATCGATATTGCTTACATCACCAATTTGCTCAAGCATTTTAACAACTGCTTCATTAGCACCACCGTGAGCTGGTCCCCAAAGAGCGGCAATACCAGCAACAATAGCGGCATATGGGTCAGTACCTGTGGAGCCAGCAAGGCGTACAGTTGAAGTCGATGCATTTTGCTCATGATCAGCATGTAATATGAAAATCGTATCCATTGCGCGTGCAGCTAATGGGTCTGGTTGGTAATTTTCATTGTCGGCGAACATCATATATAGGAAGTTTTCAGCATATGAAAAAGATTTCTTAGGTGCCATAAAAGGTAAGCCATTACGGTGGCGATAAGTCATTGCAACTAATGTTGGGATGCGTGCAATGATTTTTTCTGCCATTGCTATTTGTTGCTCAGGATCTTTCTTATTCATTGTTTTTTGATTTTCTGCAGACATAACACTCACTGCTGCCATTAAGGCTGCCATCGGGTGCGTGTCTTTCGGGAATGCTTTGATTGTATGCGCAACATGCTCACATGCAGGCATGTGGTCTAAAATACGTTGACTAAATGCAGTAACCTCATTAGCGCTTGGTAATTTGTCATTTAATAAAGCATAA
Source organism: Cysteiniphilum litorale (assembly GCF_003428165.1). Classification (GTDB taxonomy): domain Bacteria; phylum Pseudomonadota; class Gammaproteobacteria; order Francisellales; family Francisellaceae; genus Caedibacter; species Caedibacter litoralis. The sequence goes on from NZ_QLIQ01000030.1 coordinate 9,971, forward strand.
CAAAGATTCAGGTAGTGTGATTTTTCAACCCATTGCTCAATAGGGTAACCGCGATGCAGAAGCACGCCTTGACCACCGTTAATATAAGTGATTTTTGACCAGCACGCTGCGGTTGAGAGAAAGCCTGGGTCGTAAGTGAATAAACCTTCTTTAACTAAAGAAGATACATCAACAGTTTGTTGACCTAATACAGGAGTGTGAATTGGTAGCGTTAATGATAAATTTTTGTGTTGGATGTTTAAAACAGCAGTTTCAGACATGTTGATCTCCATGATTTGGCACATTTAAACAGCGCAAAACTCCATTGTGACAGAAGTCAGCAAGAGAGTTTTTGTGTTGCTTTAGTTTATGCAGGTAAGTAAAAAATTCTGAGGCATATTTAAGCTTATATCCCTACAGTTGTCAAATAAAGACACCCAAAGAGTTGGGAGGGATGCTGAGTCTTAAATAGCATGCGCAGATGATGATTTTGGTAATGCAATCGTTCCAATAAAGCCAATGATGCTCGCAATAAGTTGCAAGATCATGCTTTTTTCAAGTCCGCCGACTGAGAAGCTCGCGGTAATGATGGCTAGAATAAACGTGATAACGAATATCGTGCTTACTGTTGATTTGGTATTGGCAAATGTTAAGAAGCCTAACAGCAGTGAAACGGCAGATAAGATAATTCCCCAAACACCTACTACAACTGAATAGCCCATAAGTGTCGCTGCGAAAATAATACCTAAAATACTTGCGATAACAACAAGGATAGACCCAATGTTTTTAATGCCTTTCATAATATTTCTCCTGATAAGTGATATGAACAAAATGCTTCCTTTGCATCATGTGCTCAAGAAGTTAGGGTCAGTTTATTCTTTATCAGTGCTTGCTAGAAATGACAAAATTTTATCAAAGCTATAATATTGATTTATACAATCATCGTAAAATAGTTTGTGATAGGGATGTTTACTGTTTAGAGAATAGGTTGGCATCAATATTGTTAGCCGCAGCAATTACTTTTAAGCGGCGTAATGCATCAACCTGAATTTGACGTACGCGCTCACGCGTCAGCCCAATTTGTGTGCCTGTCTCTTCAAGTGTTTGGATGTCATAGCCGCGCAGACCAAAGCGCATTGATAGCACTGCGCGTTGATTGTCACTTAACTCATCAAGCCATTGATCAATGAATTGCGCGGCTTTTTGATGTAAATGGATATCCTCCGGATCACTGGTTTGCTCATCGGCAATTGTCTCAAGCATGCTGCGATTGGAATCATCATAGGAGTCATCCAATGAATCCATTGGTACGGTTGAGGTGAGGATTTTACGGATATCCTCAACAGGGCGGTCAATAAACTCAGCAATTTCCTCAGGGGATGGCTCATGATCAAGAAGCTTAGTTAGCTCCGTTGCTGCGCGCAAATAAACATTGAGTTCTTTTAATATATGGACAGGAACGCGAATTGTGCGTTGGTGATTTAATAGTGCGCGTTCAATATTCTGGCGTATCCACCAAGTAGCATAGGTTGAAAATCGCCAACCCAGTTCAGGGTCGAATTTCTCAACAGCACGAATCAAGCCAAGATTACCTTCGGCAATCAAATCAAGAAAGCTTAAGCTATTACCACGTGGCTTGTAACGTTTGGCAATTTTCACAACAAGACGTAAGTTGCTCTCAATCATGATGTTTTTTGCTTTTAAGTCGCCTTGTTGTACCTTTTGAGCGTAGTAGAATTCCTCGTCTTTTGTTAATAATGGTCTAAAGCCAATATCTACAAGATACATGCGCGTGGCGTCATTATCTACGTGCGAAAAATCATGGGCATCAACTTCTGTGTTGTTAAATGCATTGTCATCGTCATCATCATTAGAGTTATCAAGTGTATAATCATTATCATTGATATCGTCATCATCACTGTTTTCGATGTGATTGTTTTTGAGCGTGTTAACGATATTGTCTGGTTTGTTGTCAAACTTATCTTGTTTAGCTGGTTGTAACACGTCTATCTCCTTATTACCCTATTTATAGAATGGTTAGAACTACTGTTATCAAAAGGGTGGCATACTATGCATTGACTTGTTGTGGTTTCTTTGCATAACAACCCGTTCTATGACCTCTTTAACATTATCGCAACAACGCTTCATATGCGAAAGAGCAGAATGATGAATCTGCTGTAGGCTATATGATTATGTGTTATCAGATATTTTTATGTCCCTGTCGGTGATTATCGTACCCTTAATATAAATAAGATGGCAAGCCTGATAGTCAATCTCTGTAAAAGTATTTATTTTTACCAATTAAAAACCTCGCCCAGTTATGCTGGATTATCCTTAATAAGTCCGATATGATTGGCAATCACTTACATGCTAGGATAATGTCTTATTAAGTATCTAAGCAATGGTTTATTGGTATAATGGATATTCGGATCAAGCCCGAATATGACAACTCACTGTCATTCTCGGACTTGATCCGAGAATCCAAAAAATACCTGATAATATCTGCATGGCTACTTATGCCTAGTTACTTTGAATGTTTTGAGTATTATGGAACGCGCGAATTACTTTACTTTTCTTAATAACAGGTTATCGATTCAAAAGTTTTTAAGTATCTGTTTAATATTGCTGATTAGCTGCTCAATTTTTATTTTAGGTGTCTTTAACTATTATCAGATGCGTCAACAAAACGAAGATTTATTTAAAATGCAAATGGTTAACAGTGCCAATGCGATTGATGCCTTATTGTCTGCCGCGATTACTGATAGTTCAAAACGTCAGTTAAGTGATTTGCTGGAATCTAACTCTTTAACAACGCTTGAAAATATCGCAGGGAACTTAAAGCCCAAAATTGCACAATTTGATAATGTGTATAAAGATTCATTTGCTTTTCAGGTTTATGATCGCCGCAGTGGTAATTTGATTTTGCATTCAACAGGATCACCGGATGTGTCTACTTTTCAAAAGACGGAACTTGACAGCTTTCAAACGGTTAAGCTAAAAACGTCACAAGGATCGCAATTATGGAATATGTTTAGCATTAATAGTCGCTATCAACCGTATCGCATTGTGGTGTTGGTAAGCTCTGATTTTAAGCATCAAATGTTTTTGAATTTGTTTCGCAGCGCTTTGTGGGATTTGATCACGCTATATATATTTCTATTGCTATCTATATTTATTGTGGTGCAACTGGCTTTGCGACCTTTATCTGATATTCGCCGTGCAATTGCAGTCAAAGATCCACGTAAGCTTGAACCAATTGCTGTTAAAACAGCGCCGCCTGAAGTGATTCCGCTATTAAATCAATTAAATATTCTATTTCAAAAATTTAGTAAGGTGTTAGAGCGTGAGAAGCGCTTTGCTGGAGATGCAGCGCATGAATTAAAAACGCCATTGGCAGCATTGAAAACACAAGCTGAGGTTGCGCTTAACTTGGATGACATGGTTGAGATTAAAAAGCGCATTGCCAATATTATCAGTGGCGCCGATCGATATTTTTATATTATTGACCAACTGCTGACGTTAAGTCGCTTAGAGCCGCAGCAGGATTTGCCTGATAAAAAAAATGTGAATTTAAATAATATTGCTGAGAATCAACTTGCGGAGTTGGCGTTATTGGCGCTGCAAAAGAATATTGAGTTAGAGTTCTTGCCAAGTAAGTCAGCAGCGGTTGTTTATGCTAGCGAAACATTAATAAATATTTTATTTAGGAATCTTATTGATAATGCCATTCGTTATACCCTCGATGGTGGTAAAGTTATTTTATATAGTTATGTGGCAAAATCAGAAGTCTTATTTGAGTTTGTTGATAACGGCATTGGGATTGCTGAAGATAAGCAAAAGCGAATTTTTGATCGATTTTATCGTGAAGCAGGGACGGGGCAAGCTGGTAGCGGTCTTGGGCTTTCAATTGTTAAGGAGATTGTCAGATTGCATGATGGGCAGATAGCCGCGCGCACCTCGGATGGAGGGCAAGGTTTGACGATCGTGCTACAGTTTCCCATAAGTAAAACAATCGTGAGTAGTTAAAAACTCATTTGAGATTTTGTTTGACGCGACTGTTATGAATATACATGGTGATTGAGTCAGAGAAAAAAGACTCCCCTGCTTCAGTCTTGCCGTAGAGGCTTATGTCGTTCTTGCCAGGAAGAGGTCTTGGAATATTCCATGTGTCATTTTGATAAACCGCGTTTGCCTCATGTTCATTCGCAATCACCATCACTTTGGCTTTGGCTGATAGTGGTGGAGAGGTCTGGATGGGAATTAATGGATAGAAGTTATGAACATGCGTGTTATTGGCGGGAGATGTGATTTTTATATTAAGCGTGCTTTTTTGATTATCGATATGTTCAGAAAGTTTTTTTTTAAGCGTTGAGGTCATTGTGTTTAAAGCTTCAGTGCTATTATCATCGGCATCTTCACTATCAGTTTTGCTATGTGTCTGAGCAATAACGTTTAACGTTTGTGTATCAACAGTGGTTGTATCAGTGCTTTCGCCGGGCGGTGTATTAGAGAAAACAGTATTGCCATTTTCATCTTGCCACTGATATATCTCAGCATTCGCTGTGAAGATGAAAAAAACTAAAATTAATAGCAAAAAATGCTGGCAAAATGATTTTGCTTTCGTATATACTTGCACGCGTCTTAACTGCTTAAGTTTTCAAAATCTGGTGCATGAAATTATAGGCAAAAAAATCGATGAAAAAAAGTTGATTTTTAAAAACTAAAGCCCTATGATTGTCGCCAGCACGCTGGAGGGGTTCCCGAGCGGCCAAAGGGATCAGACTGTAAATCTGACGGCTCAGCCTTCGCAGGTTCGAATCCTGCCCCCTCCACCACGATTTCCCAGTGCGGGCGTAGTTCAATGGTAGAACTTCGGCCTTCCAAGCCGATAGCGTGGGTTCGATTCCCATCGCCCGCTCCATTAAAGGGATTTATAAAGTGTATTTAAAGATTAAAGTATAAAAAATTAAGTTTTAAAATATTGAAGCTCGCATAGCTCAGTAGGTAGAGCACTCCCTTGGTAAGGGAGAGGTCACCAGTTCAAATCTGGTTGTGAGCACCAGTTGAGTTTGTTAATAAAACTTTGGAGCAAATAATGGCTAAAGAAAAATTTGAACGTAAGAAGCCGCACGTTAACGTTGGTACGATTGGTCACGTGGATCATGGTAAAACAACTTTGACAGCAGCGATCACTAAAGTGCTTTCAGAAGCATATGGTGGTAGCGCTCGTGCGTTCGATGAGATTGATAATGCGCCAGAAGAAAAAGCGCGTGGTATTACTATTTCAACTTCTCACGTTGAGTATGAAACACCAAATCGTCACTACGCACACGTAGACTGTCCAGGGCACGCGGATTATGTTAAGAACATGATTACTGGTGCTGCTCAGATGGATGGCGCGATTCTTGTATGTTCAGCTGCTGATGGTCCTATGCCGCAAACGCGTGAGCACATCCTTTTATCACGTCAGGTAGGTGTTCCATATATCGTTGTTTTCTTGAACAAGTGTGATATGGTTGATGACGAGGAGTTATTAGAATTGGTTGAGATGGAAGTTCGTGAGCTTCTTGATCAATACGAATTCCCTGGTGATGATACACCAATCATTAAAGGTTCAGCAACTGGCGCTTTAGCTGGTGAGCAAAAATGGGTTGATGCTATTCTTGAGTTGGGTAAAACACTTGATGAGTACATCCCTGAGCCACAACGTGAAACTGACAAGCCTTTCTTGTTACCAATTGAAGACGTGTTCTCAATTTCTGGTCGTGGTACAGTTGTTACTGGACGTGTTGAGCGTGGCGTTATCAAGGTTGGTGAAGAAGTTGAAGTTGTTGGTATCAGAGCGACTCAAAAGACGACAGTTACTGGTGTTGAAATGTTCCGTAAGCTTCTAGATGAAGGTAAAGCGGGTGAGAACGTTGGTATTCTAGTTCGTGGTCTTAAACGTGATGACGTTGAGCGTGGTCAAGTTCTTTGTAAGCCAGGTTCAATTACACCACACACTAAGTTTGAAGCAGAAGTATATGTGTTATCTAAAGAAGAAGGTGGGCGTCATACTCCATTCTTCAAAGGTTACAGACCACAGTTCTACTTCCGTACAACGGATGTAACTGGTTCATGTGAGCTTCCTGAGGGTGTTGAGATGGTAATGCCTGGTGATAACATCAAAATGACTGTTACATTGATCAACTCTATCGCGATGGAAGATGGCTTACGCTTCGCTATCCGTGAAGGTGGTCGTACGGTTGGTGCTGGTGTTGTAGCTAAGATTCTTGCTTAATATCAGTAATAGCTCGATAAGTTTTGTAGGCCAGTAGTTCAATTGGTAGAGCAGCGGTCTCCAAAACCGCAAGTTGGGGGTTCGAGTCCCTCCTGGCCTGCCAAATAAATTGACTTGAACGGCGTGTTAATCTGTGTTAAGATTGCACGCCGTTTTTGTTTGTAGTGGGAAATGAGGCTTCTAGATGAAAGATTCAGTAACTAAAAAAGTGTGGACAACCACCACTAAAAAAGCTGATATGCGTCAAATAAGTAGCGCTAATAATAAGATGTTGTGGTTGTTGATGGTGATTATCGCTGCAGTCATTGTTTTTTCGAGTATGTATTTCTCGCTTTTTACCGAGTCATCTGCATTGATGGCGGTGCTTATTATTGTTGGTATTGTTGTTTTATTGGCGATAGGTAAGCAGACGAATCAAGGTGCAAAAGGCTGGCAGTTTGTGCTTGAAGCAAGGTTGGAAATGCGAAAGGTCGTATGGCCAACACGCCAAGAAACCATTAATTCAACATTGATTGTTCTGGCGATTGTTGCTGTGGCGTCGGTAATTATTTATTTTGTTGGTATGCTATTTATGCATCTTATTCAGGCGATATTAAGTTAAGAGGTTGTTTATGTCTGCGGATGAAAAAGATGTGCCTAATGAGCATGTCGAAACAGAAGCTGCACAGTCAGATGCGCAAGCAGAGAGTGGCGGCAAGAAGAGGTGGTATGTTATTCAAGCTTACTCAGGCTATGAAAAGCGTGTAAAGACTCAGATTGAAGAGAAAATAAAGCTCGAAGGCTTAGAGCATTTCTTTGGCAAGATTTTAGTTCCAACTGAAGAAGTTGTTGAAATGAAGGCTGGGCAAAAGCGTAAAAGTGAGCGTAAATTTTTCCCTGGCTATGTATTGATACAGATGGAAATGGATGAAGCTGCTTGGCAGTTAGTGCGTCGTATACCTCGTGTTAGTGGGTTTGTTGGCGGCACAAGTGAGCGTCCGATGCCAATTACTAATGCAGAAGCAGAAAGAATTCTAGGTTCATTAAAAACAGGTGCTGATAAGACTGCACCGAAACCGCGTACCACCTTTCAGGTTGGTCAAGTGGTTCGTGTGTTGGATGGTCCATTTGCTGACTTTACCGGTGTGGTTGAAGAGATTAACTATGAAAAATCGCGCGTGCATGTTGCGGTCTCAATTTTTGGTCGTTCAACGCCTGTCGAGTTAGAATTCTCTCAAGTCGAGAAAGATGCTTAAGAGTTTATCACTGCCAGAGTCGGTGATATAAGGTGCTTGATGCTAGGCATTAAGCAAATGTAACAGGGAAGCTATTTATAAAAGAATAGCGTTATACCCAAATTAGGAGTAAATAATGGCAAAGAAAGTACAAGCTTATATTAAGCTTCAGGTAAAAGCAGGGCAAGCAAACCCTAGTCCTCCGATTGGTCCAGCATTGGGTCAGCACGGTGTGAATATTATGGAATTCTGTAAAGCATTTAACGCGCAGACACAAAAAATGGAACAGGGTTCACCAGTTCCTGTTGTGATTACTGTATATAGCGACAGAAGTTTCACTTTCACAATGAAAACGCCACCGGCTTCATTCTTGTTGAAAAAGGCTGCTAAGATTAAATCTGGTAGTTCTAAGCCTTCAAAAGAAGTGGCAGGTACGGTTAATCGTGAGCAACTAGAAGAGATTGCTAAGGCAAAAGAACCTGATTTAACAGCGGCAACTTTAGATGCTGCGGTTAGAACAATTGCAGGTAGCGCGCGTAGCATGGGTCTTAAAGTTGAGGGGGTTGAATAATGGCTAAGTTATCAAAAAGAATGAAAGCATTGTCTGAAAAAATAAACAGATTAAATGCGTATTCAGCAACTGATGCATTCAACCTTTTGAAAGAACTTTCAAAAGTTAAGTTCAAAGAATCGATCGATGTTGCAGTTAATTTAGGTGTTGATCCGCGTAAATCTGATCAAGTTGTGCGTGGCGCTTCTGTATTGCCAAATGGTACAGGTAAAACAGTTCGTGTTGCAGTTTTCACGCAAGGTGAGAATGTACTCAAGGCAACTGAAGCTGGTGCTGATATCGTTGGTATGGATGATTTGGCAGCTGAAGTTAAAAAAGGCAATATGGATTTTGACGTTGTAATCGCAACGCCTGATGCAATGCGTGTTGTTGGTCAGCTAGGTCAAATTCTTGGACCTAAAGGTTTAATGCCGAACCCTAAAGTAGGTACGGTAACAACTGATGTTGCTCAAGCAGTTACGAATGCAAAAGCAGGTCAGGTTCGTTTCCGCGTTGATAAAGCAGGTATCGTGCATACGACTATTGGTAAAGCTGATTTTGAACCAGCAGCTTTGCAACAAAACTTAGAAACGCTTTTGGCAGATCTTAAAAAGCTTAAGCCTGCAGCAGCAAAAGGCGTTTATATCAAGAAGATTACAGTATCTAGCACAATGGGTCCTGGGATTTTGCTTGACATGAGCACAATCGAGGTTTAAGATAACGAGCCTTTTTTGTGTGCCTTGGTGCGATTTTGTGCTAAGGACTTAAACAAGTTTCTTTGGGTCGCTACTTAATGTCATGTTAAGTCAGTGATGTCAAAGACCGTAGGTGTGATCGAAAGATCGCTTAATTTCCTACGCAGACGGTGCGTGTGACCTTTGAAGAGAATAAAATTTTTTATTTGGTTTCAAACATCGTATTAAATAATAACGTAGACAAAAACAAGAGGATTAGCTAATGGCGCTAAAGCTTGAAGATAAAAAAGCGATTGTGGCAGAAGTTGCCGAACAGGCATCCTTGGCATTGTCTGCAGCGGTAGCTGATTACCGTGGCTTGACTGTGAATCAAATGAGTAATTTACGTAAACAGGCTCGTGAATCAGGTGTGTACTTGAAAGTTGTTCGCAATAACTTAGCAAGAATCGCATTTAAAGGTACTGAGTTTGAGTGCATGAACGATGCACTTGTCGGTCCTTTAGTATTGGCTTTCTCGAAAGAGGAGCCAGGTGCGGCTGCTAAATTATTCAAAAATTTTATGAAAGATCATAAAGCTTTTGAAGTGAAGAACTTAGCAATGGGCGGTGAGTTGTTTGGTGCTGATAAGCTAGAAGAAATGTCTAAGCTTCCAAGTAGAAACGACGCGCTTGCGTTATTGTGCAATGTGTTACTTGCACCTGTTACCAAGTTTGTGCGTACAGCTAACGAGATTCCAGCGCAAGCTGTTCGTGTATTCGCTGCTGTTGGTGATGCAAAATAAAACCACTTTTCGTTTTTGAAATTAAATTATTTAATAGGAGTATATAATGGCTATTACTAAAGAAGATATCCTAAATGCAGTTGCTGAAATGAGCGTTATGGATGTTTGTGAATTGGTTAAAATGATGGAAGAAAAATTCGGTGTTTCTGCACAAGCTGCTGTTGCAGTTGCTGCACCTGCTGCTGGTGATGCTGCCGCTGCAGAAGAAAAAACTGAATTTGACGTTGTTTTAGTTGATGCAGGTGCTAACAAAGTTGGCGCGATCAAAGCGGTTCGTGCAGCAACTGGCTTGGGTCTTAAAGAAGCAAAAGATGCTGTTGAAGGCGTGCCTTTCACGATCAAAGAAGCTGCTTCTAAAGCTGATGCTGATGCACTTAAAAAGCAGCTTGAAGAAGCTGGTGCTAAGGTTGAGCTTAAGTAATCAAACGATTATTTTAAGTTAAAAAGTAAAGGCTAACAGGTATTTTATCTGTTGGCCTTTTCTGCTATCTAACAAATAGCATTTGTAGATGTGTCTGTAATTGCAGATAAATAAAGTTTTCCAAACTTTTGGCATGATTTAGTGGTTAAAACGAATGTAGTCAGAGGAAGTGCCTGATGTCGTACTCATACGCTGAGAAAAAAAGAATCCGTAAAGAATTTGGGAACCTTCCTAATATTCTAGATGTTCCATATTTGCTTGCTGTTCAAGTGAATTCATATAAAGAGTTTTTACAACAAGATGTGAAAGCGCAAAACCGTAAAAATAACGGTTTAGAAGCAGCTTTTAAATCGGTGTTCCCTATAGCAAGCGTTTCAGGGTATTCCGAGCTTCACTATGTAAGCTACCGTTTAGGTGAGCCTGTTTTTGATGAGAACGAGTGTAGCATTAGAGGGGTAACCTATGCTGCTCCGTTGCGTGTGAAGCTTAGATTGGTTATCTATGATAAAGATGCACCAGTCGAAGATAAAGTGATTAAAGATGTCCGTGAGCAAGAAGTCTATATGGGCGAAATCCCATTAATGACTGATAACGGCACCTTCGTAATCAATGGTACAGAGCGTGTGGTTGTGTCACAACTTCATCGTTCGCCAGGGGTGTTTTTTGATCATGATAAAGGTAAAACCCATTCCTCAGGTAAGATATTACATTCAGCACGCGTGATCCCGTATCGTGGATCATGGTTAGACTTTGAGTTTGATCCAAAAGACTTACTTTATGTGCGTATAGATAGACGTCGTAAACTGCCATCCACTGTGTTGCTAAAGGCACTTGGCTATACAGAAGATGAGTTATTAAAGATTTTTTATGAGCCGGTTGAGTTTGCTGTCGAAGATGGCGCTATAATGATGACATTTGATCCGGATTCATTAAAAGGAACAACGGCTTCATTTGATGTGGTTGATAAAGAAGGTAAAGTGTTGGTTGCCGAAGGCAAGCGTATTACCGCAAGACATACCAAGTTGATGAAAGAGCAAGGTCTAAATAAGATCGAAGTTCCGGTTTCCTATGTTGTTGGCAAGGTGTTGTATTCGCGTATCGTTGATGAAACTTCAGGTGAAGTTTTAGCTAAAGCGAATGAAGAAATTACACCTGCGTTACTAGAGAAACTTTCAGATCGTGGTATTACAACATTCCAAACGCTTAACACGAATGATTTGGATCGTGGCGCTTATATTGCTGATACGCTGCGCAATGACGTATGTCGTGATCGTGATGATGCGTTGGTTGAAATTTATCGTATGATGCGTCCAGGTGAGCCGCCAACAAAAGATTCAGCAGAGAACCTTTTCCAAGGTTTGTTCTTCTCAGAAGATCGTTATGATCTATCGGCAGTTGGTCGCATGAAGTTTAACAATCGCTTAGGTCGTAAGACAGATAAAGGAGCTGGTGTTTTAACTAAAGAAGATATTATTGATGTGGTTAAAACATTGATTGATATTCGTGATGGTCGCGGTGATGTTGATGATATTGATCACTTAGGAAATCGCCGTATCCGTGCGGTTGGTGAGATGACTGAAAACCAATTTAGAATCGGTTTGGTTCGTGTTGAAAGATCAGTGCGTGAACGCTTATCAATGGTTGATCGTGAAAGTGCGATGCCGCAAGATCTTGTTAATGCAAAACCAATTACTGCTTCGATTAAAGAATTCTTTGGTTCAGGTGCATTGTCACAGTTTATGGATCAAGATAACCCATTATCAGAAGTGACGCATAAGCGCCGTATTTCAGCATTAGGTCCAGGCGGTTTATCAAGAGATCGTGCAGGCTTTGAGGTGCGTGACGTTCATACAACACATTATGGTCGTTTATGTCCGATTGAAACACCGGAAGGTCCAAACATTGGTTTGATCAACTCTTTGGCATGTTATGCGCGCACGAATCATTATGGATTCTTAGAAGCGCCATATCGCAAGGTGATTGATGGTGTTGCCACGGATGAAATCGATTATTTATCAGCGATTGATGAGGGCAACTATGTGATCGCTCAAGCATCTGCTGCGATGGATAAAAAAGGTCGTCTAACCGATGAATTAATTCAGTGCCGTTCAAAAGGCGAAGCAATTTTTACAACCGCTGATCAAGTTCAATATATGGACGTTTCGGCAAAACAAATGGTGTCTGTTGCCGCAGCGCTTATTCCGTTCTTGGAGCATGATGATGCGAACCGTGCATTGATGGGTTCAAACATGCAACGTCAGGCTGTGCCAACGCTTAGAGCTGAGAAGCCACTAGTTGGTACGGGAATGGAGCGTATTGTCGCGCGTGACTCAGGTACGTGTATTGTCGCTAAGCGTTCAGGCGTGGTTGATGTGGTTGATGGTGGTCGTATCGTTGTTTGTGCGAGTAATGACGAAATCAATGAAGGTGACTCTGTTGTTGATATTTATAACTTAACAAAGTTCCGTCGTTCAAACAAAAATACCTGTATTAACCAGCGCCCAATCGTTCGTCCTGGCGATGTCGTTAAAAAAGGCGATGTATTAGCAGATGGTTCATCAACTGATATGGCAGAATTGGCTTTAGGTCAAAACCTTCTTGTAGCATTTATGCCGTGGAATGGTTTTAACTTTGAGGATTCGATTCTACTATCAGAGCGTATTGTTGAAGATGATCGTTACACTTCTATTCATATTGAAGAATTAACGTGTATTGCGCGTGGTACGAAATTAGGTGCTGAAGAAATCACTTCAGATATTCCAAATGTCAGCGAGCATGCATTAAATAAGCTAGATGAAGCAGGTATTATTCATATTGGTGCTAATGTCGCGCCTGGTGATGTTTTGGTTGCTAAGATCACGCCTAAGGCTGAGCAGCAATTGACACCTGAAGAAAAACTACTACGTGCGATTTTTGGTGAGAAAGCTTCCGATGTTAAAGACAGTTCATTAAGAATGCCAACGGGTATGTATGGTACTGTCATTAACGTTCAAGTGTTTACGCGTGATGGCTTAGAAAAAGACCAACGTTCTGTTGAAATTGAAAAAGCAGAATTAGCACGTATTCGTAAAGATTTACGTGATGAATATCGTATTGTCGAAGGTGCAGTGCGCTCTTATTTATTACAAGAGCTAAATGGTAAGAAGGCACTTGCTGGTCCTAGCGGCATAAAGCGTGGGCAAGAGATTACTAAAGAGTACTTAAAGAATCTTGAATTTGTCCAGTGGCTTGATATCCGTGCGGAAGATGAAGCAACGATGGAAGCAATTACACGTTGTAAAGCACAGATTGAACAAGCGCGCAAAGACTTTGAAACGAAGTTTGAAGCAAAACGCAAGAAGCTTACCCAAGGTGATGATTTATCTCCTGGCGTTCTTAAGATTGTTAAAGTGTTTGTTGCCGTTAAGCGTCGTATCCAACCGGGTGATAAGATGGCGGGTCGTCATGGTAACAAGGGTGTTGTTTCGCGCATTCTGCCAATTGAAGATATGCCTTATCTTGAAGATGGCACACCTATGGACATCGTCTTGAATCCACTAGGGGTTCCATCACGTATGAACATCGGTCAGGTACTTGAGACGCATATGGGTATGGCAGCAAGAGCGTTAGGGCACAAAGTCTCGGATGCACTTGAAGCTAGTCAGAAAGCGCAAGATATTCGTAAGACTCTAGAAGAAGTCTATAACACGATTGGTAATAAGAAAGTTGATTTAAGTCAGCTTGATGATGATCAAGTGATTGAAATGGCGTATAACCTAAGAGCAGGTGTACCTATTGCAACCCCTGTTTTTGATGGTGCTAAAGAGAAAGACATCAAAGATCTTCTAAAACTTTGTGGCTTAAATGAAAGCGGTCAAGCTCAGCTTTATGATGGGCGTACTGGCTTACCATTTGATCGCCATGTAACCGTTGGTTATATGTACATGTTGAAGTTAGACCACTTGGTTGATGACAAGATGCATGCGCGTTCAACAGGTTCTTATAGTTTGGTTACGCAGCAGCCACTTGGTGGTAAAGCACAGTTTGGTGGTCAACGTTTTGGTGAGATGGAGGTATGGGCACTACAAGCTTATGGTGCTGCTTATACACTTCGTGAAATGTTGACGGTTAAATCGGATGATGTGAATGGTCGCACCAGAATGTACAAAAATATTGTTGATGGTAATTTTAAGATGGACGCAAGTCTACCTGAATCTTTCAATGTATTGATGAAAGAAGTACGTGCATTAGGTATTGATATTGACCTTGAGTCTGACTTAGAAAACTAAACGTACTTTAGTTGTCGTGATGAAACAGCTACGGGCATAGCCTGTAGCATTTTGATTTAAAACTTTGCAAAAATTAGGAGTAGAGCCTTGAAAAACTTACTAGGCGGTATGAAACAGCAAGGTAAAGATTTAGAGTTTGACCGTATTCGTGTCGGTCTTGCGTCACCTGAAATGATTCACTCATGGTCATATGGTGAGGTAAAAAAACCAGAAACCATTAACTATCGTACATTCAAGCCAGAAAGAGATGGTTTGTTTTGTGCTAAAATCTTTGGTCCAATCAAAGATTACGAATGTTTGTGTGGTAAATACAAGCGTTTAAAGCATCGTGGTATCATTTGCGAGAAGTGCGGTGTTGAAGTCACACAAGCGCGTGTGCGTCGTGAGCGTATGGGACATATTGATTTGGCTTGTCCTGTAGCGCATATTTGGTATTTGAAATCACTACCATCGCGTATTGGTTTGTTATTAGATATGACATTACGCGATATCGAGCGTATTTTATATTTTGAAGCATATGCAGTAACTGATCCTGGGATGACACCTTTTGAGAAAGGACAATTACTCAATGAAGAAACGTATCTTGATGCATTAGAAGAGTATGGTGATGAGTTTGAAGCACAAATGGGTGCTGAAGCAATTCAAAAGTTATTGATTGATACTGATCTTAACCATGAGATTGAAACGATCCGTGAAGAGATCCCAACAACCAATTCAGAAACTAAGCTTAAGAAATTAACAAAGCGCTTGAAATTATTAGAATCATTCCGTGAATCAGGTAATAAACCTGAGTGGATGATTATGACGGTTTTACCAGTGTTACCACCGGATTTACGTCCATTAGTACCATTAGATGGCGGACGTTTTGCAACCTCTGATTTGAATGATTTATATCGCCGTGTGATTAACCGTAACAATCGTTTAAAGCGTCTTTTAGAGCTAAATGCACCTGATATTATCGTACGTAACGAAAAGCGTATGCTACAGGAATCAGTTGATGCTTTATTGGATAACGGTCGCCGCGGACGTGCGGTCACCGGCTCAAATAAACGTGCCTTGAAATCATTAGCAGATATGATCAAAGGTAAACAAGGTCGTTTCCGTCAAAACCTTTTAGGTAAGCGTGTTGACTATTCTGGACGTTCAGTAATTACCGTTGGTCCAACATTGCGTTTACACCAATGTGGTTTACCAAAGAAGATGGCCTTAGAGCTATTTAAGCCGTTTATCTATTCAAAACTTGAGCATTATGAGCATGCGACAACGATTAAAGCTGCTAAGAAAATGGTTGAGCGTGAAGAAGCCGTTGTTTGGGATATCTTAGAAGAAGTGATCCGCGAGCATCCAGTGCTTCTTAACCGTGCACCAACACTGCATAGATTAGGTATTCAAGCATTTGAGCCAACCTTGATTGAAGGTAAAGCAATTCAATTGCACCCATTAGTCTGTACGGCATTTAACGCTGACTTTGACGGGGATCAGATGGCGGTTCACGTACCATTGACGATTGAAGCTCAGCTTGAAGCGCGTGTGTTGATGATGTCAACCAATAACATCTTATCTCCAGCAAGTGGCTCGCCTGTGATCGCACCAACGCAGGATATCGTTCTAGGTCTTTATTATGTAACGCGTGAAAAGGTTAATGCTAAAGGTGAAGGTAAATTATTCGCTGATTTATTGCACGTTCAACGTGCTTATGATGCAGGGGTTGTTGACATTCATGCAAAGATTAAAGTCCGTCTGGATCATAAGGTTCTGCTTGAATCTGGCGAATATATTGATGAGAAAGGTATTGTTGAAACAACGGTTGGTCGTGCTTTATTATCAAGCATCCTACCAGAGGGCTTACCGTTTTCATTGATTAATCAACCATTGACTAAGAAAACCGTTGGTAAGATTATCGATCAGTGCTATCGCCGTTTGGGCACCAAAGCCACAGTAATCTTCGCTGACCAGTTAATGTATGCCGGTTATAAGTATTCAACAAAATCAGGTATCTCAATCGGTATTAACGACATGATTATTCCTGATGCTAAAGTGGGTATTTTGGCTGAGGCTGAAGGTCAAGTTAAAGAAATTTCTGAGCAATACGCCAGTGGTTTGGTCACTGCAGGTGAGCGTTACAACAAAGTAATTGATATTTGGTCACGTGCTAACGAGAAAGTTGCCAAGTCCATGATGGAAGTGATCGCAAAAGAAAAAGTTGCTGATAACGCAGGTAATGAAATCGAACAAGAGTCATTTAACTCAGTATATATGATGGCAGATTCAGGTGCGCGGGGTTCTGCAGCACAGATCAGACAGCTGGCTGGTATGCGTGGCTTGATGGCAAAACCAGATGGCTCGATTATTGAAACGCCAATTACGGCAAACTTCCGTGAAGGTCTATCGGTTTTACAATACTTTACATCAACGCATGGTGCTCGTAAGGGTCTTGCTGATACAGCGTTAAAGACAGCTAACTCAGGTTACTTAACACGTCGTCTTGTTGACGTGGCACAGGATCTTGTGATTATTGAAGATGACTGTGGTACACAAAAAGGGGTAACGGTTTCTGCCTTGATTGAAGGTGGCGATGTGGTTGTACCTTTGGGTGAACGTCTACTAGGTCGTGTCAATGCTGAAGATATCTACAAGCCAGGTGAAGATGAAATCTTGGTTGAAGCTGGTACATTACTTGATGAGAAAGTCGTTGAATTGATTGAGAAGAACGGTGTTGACCAAGTGATCATCCGTTCATCGATTACCTGCGAAACGCGTCGTGGTTTATGTGCTAAATGTTATGGTCGTGACCTTGCGCGTGGACATTTGGTTAATATGGGTGAGTCAGTTGGTGTTGTTGCAGCACAATCGATTGGTGAGCCAGGTACACAGTTAACGATGCGTACGTTCCATATTGGTGGTGCGGCATCGCAGGATACTGCTGAAAACAACGTTCAGATCAAAAATGGCGGACGTATTAAGTTTAATAATATTAAAACCGTTAAAAACCGCGAAGGTAACCACGTGGTTGTTTCGCGTTCAGGTGAAATTAGTATTATTGATAAGTTTGGACGTGAGCGCGAGAAATACAAAGTGCCATACGGTGCTGAGTTACCAGTAAACGATGATGCACAAGTCAAAGCGGGTGCCGTTGTTGCAACATGGGATCCGCATACACATCCTGTGGTTGCTGAGGTTGCGGGACACATCAACTTCGTTGACTTTATTGATGGTGTGACGATGAAGCACCAAGCAGATGAAATGACAGGACTTTCTAGTATTGTTATTACCTCTGACTCGCAAAAAAGTGGTAATAGAGACATCAAACCATTGGTGCGCTTGATTGATGAGGTCGGTGAAGAGTTGTGCTTCCCGAATACCAATATTCCAGCAAGCTACTTTATGCCAGTCGGTGCGATTTTGAATATCGAAAATGGCACCAAGATCGAAGTCGGTGACGTTATTGCGCGTATTCCACAAGAAGGCTCTAAAAACAAAGATATTACTGGGGGTCTACCACGCGTTGCAGACTTGTTTGAAGCGCGTCGTCCTAAAGACGCTGCAATCATGGCAGAGACTTCAGGTATTGTTAGCTTCGGTAAAGAGACCAAGGGTAAACGTCGTTTGATCATTTCACCAGAAGATATGGATCCGATTGAAATTATGATTCCTAAATGGCGTCATATTAACGTATTTGAAGGTGAGCATGTTTCTAAGGGTGAAATCATTTCTGACGGACCATTAGATCCACATGAAATCTTACGTTTGAAAGGCGTGCATGAGCTTGCAGATTACATTATCAATGAAATCCAAGAAGTTTACCGCTTACAAGGTGTGGGTATTAACGATAAGCATATCGAGACGGTTATTCGTCAGATGTTGCGTAAGGTGAACATCTTAGGCGCGGGTGACAGTAAGTTCGTTGATGGTGAGCCAGTTGAATTGGTTCAAGTCTTGGAAGAGAATGAGAAGCTACGTGCTGAAGGCAAGTTGGAAGCGATTTATGAGCCGATTTTATTGGGTATCACAAAAGCATCATTGTCTACAGAGTCGTTCCTATCAGCCGCGTCTTTCCAAGAAACGACGCGTGTATTGACGGAAGCTTCAGTCAGTGGGCAAGAAGATCAATTGCGCGGCTTAAAAGAAAACGTATTGATTGGGCGCTTGATTCCATCTGGTACGGGGCTTGCTCATCACCAAGAGCGTAAGCGTAAGCACTTACAAGAGCAAGAAGCACTAGAAACAGGTCCATCGATGGATGAGCTTGAAATGGCGTTAAGTGCGGCATTAAATGCAGATGCTGAAGAAAATAGTGTTGATCTTGAAGATCTATTTGTTATCGGTGATGACGATCTTGATGAAAACAAAAGACAAGATGATGATGAGGACTATGACGAGTAGTCATTGATTGTCTGAAACTAAATATAACTTGAAGCCCCGTTGGGATTATCCCAACGGGGCTTTTTTGTTTATATTCACGTAAAAAAAGTTTGCGATGGGTGTTGGTGAAATTGATGACTATGGTGCTGTTGCGTTTATCGCTTCCTGCAAGAATGCCACCTTATCATTAGCACGCATTAAAGCTGTTCCTGCTAAAACGCCGTCATAGGTGCAGCCAAAATGATGGAGGTCTTGAGGGGTTTTGGCACCTGATAGACTCAATAGCGTAATATCTTTCGGAGTTATTTTTTGTAAGCGTGCGATATTATTGGTGTCCATCTCAAGCGTATCTAGATTGCGATTGTTAACACCGATTAATTTGGCATTACAGGCTAAGGCAGTTTCTGTTTCTTTTTCATCAAATACTTCAACCAGTGCCGTCATATTGAGTGATTCAACACATTGGATAAGTGTTTGTAAACGTACTTTGTCTAAGCAGCGTACGATCAAAAGACAGGCGTCAGCACCTTTAAGGCGCGCTTGATAGATTTGTTTTTCATCGATAATGAAGTCTTTGCATAATATTGGGATGGTCACTACATCACGTACTTTGCGAATATCTTCAAAACTCCCACCGAAAAAAGGTTTATCAGTCAAAATGGATAAAGCACAAGCACCACCACTTTGGTAGGCTTTAGCAATTGTAACTGGGTCATAATTTGGGTCAATGACTCCTTCAGAAGGTGATTTGGATTTAAGCTCAGCAATAATTGCAGGCTTATGCGTTTTTATGGCGTGTAAAAAATCATATTTTGCAGGAAGTAATGCTTGAGGGATTAGATCGGGGAGCTGCTTAAGCTCTTGACTTTTTGATTCAATAATTTTTTGTAAAATCACGTTATGTCCTTATTACTTTATGTGTACACTATTAAAAAATAAAAATGTTGAAATGTGTTATGAAATTATCAGGATTTACCTTTTTACGCAATGCCGAAGAGCTATGCTTTCCCTACATTCAATCGATTAAGTCTATTTTGCCAATCTGTGATGAGTTTGTAATCGCTTTGGGACAGTCGCAAGATAATAGTCCCGAGGTTTTGCAGCAGTTAGCAAAAGAGCATCCGAAGATTAAAGTTATCGAAACAGTATGGAATGAACATATGCAGGTAAAGGGTTATACCTATGCCCAGCAGAAAATGATTGCCCAGTTTGCTTGTACTGGAGATTGGCTTTTTTATTTAGAGGGTGATGAGATCGTGCATGAAAATGATCTTCAGACGATTAAAGAGGCGTTACATCGTTATAAAGATGACCAAGAAGTTGAAGCCTTAGCATTTCATTATTACCATTTTTATGGCAATGCTAATACGTATCTGTCATCACCGACTTGGTATCGTTATGCGCCAAGAATCATTAAGGCAAGTGTTAGAAGTTATGCGCCTGATGGTTTGTATTGGTTGGTTCTTGATCCTAAGAAGTCTAATCGTATCGCACGCTACCCAAAGGCGAAATTACTGGATAATTATATCTATCATTATGGTTGGGTGCGACCTGAGGCGGCAATGAGTAAGAAAATCAGCCAAGTGAATAAGCATTGGGGCAAATCTGAAGGTTTTGACTCAAAATACAGTGATATTGATCATCAAATTTTAACCGAATTTAAGGGGGTTCACCCTAAGATTATCGAGGGCTTTTTTGTCAAAGAAGAAGGGCTGTTCAAAGCCAATCCAAATCATGTTCTAACCAAAAAAGAAAAACGCCAACGTTTTAAAATGAAACTTGAGAAATTATTCGGTTTGGACTTAAGTCGCAAGTATTTCAAAAAAATCTAGCATAAAAGTTTTGACAGCTGTAAAAGGCAAACGTTATAGTAAAAAAGTCGCGTTACCGTGACAAAAGATTAAATTTAAAGAGTTTAAAAAATAAAAGAAGAGGTGCGCAAGCTACAGCGCTTTTGTGAAGATCATAACATCTAGCGATCAACAGCAATAGAGCAAGCGCCGAAAGTAATGATGTGTTATGGCTGAATTACTTGGGTCTGCTGCTAAAAGGCAGCAGGACTGTCACGTCAACAAAGACGTGGGGCGCTTCGGTTGTATTTGTATTTTTGTCAAACACATGAGTCAAATTTTGCAAAAGCCGTAACCCCGTGTCGATAAATGGAGAAGCTTTATGCAAAACCCTTTTGTCGTCGCGAAGTTTGGAGGCACAAGTGTCGCTAATCTAAACGCGATCTGCCAATGCGCAGAAATTATCAAGTCTTCGCCAAGTGTGCGCGTTGTTGTCGTGAGTGCACAATCAGGGGTAACCAATCTCTTGGTAAAGTTGGCGCATCATGTAAAGTCTGTGCATGAGATTTCAGGTATTGTTGATGATATTAAAAACATACTAACACCAATTGTTGAAGCGATTGATTGCACTTATTTGCACAGCGATATAAAACAGCGTATAGATGATCTTGTGTTTCTGGCACAAATGAGTGTGCGTCTGAATACCAAAGAGCTAAGCGATGAGATATTATCATTTGGTGAGCGGATCTCAGCGCAACTTGTCGCGGCAATTTTCAGACAGAATAAGATTAACGCTCAGTACTTTAATGTGCAAACCGTGATGAAAACCAATAGTAATTTCTCTCAAGCAAAGCCCAATTTAGATGAGATTAAAGCACAAGTGACGACACATATGCTGCCACTGCTACTTGCTGATCAAGTGCTCATCTGTGAGGGTTTTATTGGTATGGATGCAAAAGGTAAAACAACGACCTTAGGTCGAGGTGGAAGCGACTATAGTGCGGCTCTTTTAGCACAGGCTTTGCAAGCAAAGTCGGTGAAAATCTGGACGGATGTTGCGGGTATTTATGAAGCTGATCCACGCATTATTCCACAAGCGCGAGCGATTGAGAGTTTAAGCTTTAATGAGGCAGCAGAGCTTGCTACCTTTGGTGCTAAAGTTTTGCATCCGGCAACCTTATGGCCGGCAATAAGTAGCAATATTGATGTATTTGTGGGCTCTACGTTTTCGCCTAAAATGGGCGGTACTTGGATTACTGCCAAGGGTAATAGCTTAAAGGAGCCACCGCAAATTCGCGCGATTGCTGAGCGTAAAAACCAGCTTTTAATGACACTCAAAAGCTTTGACATGTTTCATGCACAGGGTTTTTTAGCCAAAGTATTTAGTATTTTAGCCAAACACAATATATCGGTTGATTTGGTGACGACAAGTGAAGTAAGTATTGCTTTAACCTTGGATCATATAGGTAGCCAGTCAGTAGGTGAAAGCCTATTAACCGAAGCACTATTAGATGAGCTGCAATCCATCGGTAATCTTGAGATTAGTGTCGAGCACAACTTATCATTGATTGCAGTGGTGGGGAATCGATTACATCAGCACAAAGGAATAAGTGCTAAGCTCTTTGCCGCTCTTGAAAGTTATAATGTTCGCCTTTTCAGCCACGGCGCAAGTGGGCATAATATCTGCCTGTTAGTAGCAGCAGAAGATGCAAAGGGTGTAATGATGGATATTTATACACATCTCTTTAGTGAATCAACTAAGGAGCGTGTGCGATGAAAGTAGCAATAATCGGTCGAGGTAAAACGGGTAAAGCCGTACTTGATCTTTTAAAAGAAGATGAGATAAGTGATGTATTTGATTCACAAAACTTAGTTACTGTCGAAAAACTCAATAAGGCAACAGTGGCAATCGTTTTCGTCAGTGCTGATGTTTTAAGACAAATATTGCCCGTGCTTTTGCAAAGTAAAGTCTCTGTCGTTTGCGGCACCACAGGATTTCATTATGATGAAACCTTAATACAACGCATCAAACAATCAGGACAAACCTGGGTGGTAGCGAATAACTTTAGTCTGTCGATGGTACTGATAAAAGAGATGCTAAACACCTTAGGTAATCTGCAAAACTTAGTGACAAATAGTCACTTTCACTTAACAGAAACACATCACACGCAAAAGCTTGATGCACCCAGTGGTACTGCCGTGTCATGGCAATCATGGCTTAATGTGAAAGAATGCCCTATTGAGTCTATTCGTAAAGAAGATGTAAAGGGTGAGCATGTATTAAAGGTGGAAAACCCTTATGAAACCATTGAATTAAAGCATGTGGCGCATGATAGCAAGCTTTTTGCTGAGGGTGCCGTATGGAGCGCGCGCTTTGTGTGTGAAAATAAATTAAATGCTGGGTTTTACCAGTTTGATGAATTAGTAAGAGGTGTGTCATGGCAATAAATATTAACAACAATACCTACACAGCAGTCGTTACACCAATGTTTGAAGGTGGTGAGATTGATCTGGTGAGTTTTGAGCGACTGCTACGCAAACAAGAAGCCGCTGATTGTGGTGTGTTGATTTTAGGTAGCACGGGTGAAGCTTTAGCATTGAGTTATGAAGAGCAATGCCAAGTGGTGAGATTTGCCTGTGGCTTAGGGCTTAAAGTCCCCTTACTTGTTGGTGTGGGCGGTTATCAATTGGTCGAGCAGCTTAAGTGGGTTGAGTTTTGTAACGCTCAAGCGGTTGATGGCTTTTTGATGGTCACGCCGATTTATGCCAAGCCTGGCACTCAAGGGCAAATTGCTTGGTTTAGTGCATTATTAGACAAAGCAAACAAGCCATGTATGCTATATAACGTGCCATCAAGAACGGGAGTGAATCTTTGCTTTGATACTTTTTCTGCACTTAAAAATCATCCGAATTTATGGGCATTGAAAGAAGCTTCAGGTGATATCTCACGCTTTAAATGTTATGTACAAATAGCGCCACACGTTAATGTATATAGTGGCGAGGATGCGATGATGCCGGAGCTTGCCAAAGTCGGTGGCAAAGGCTTGGTGTCAGTGGTTTCCAATTTATGGCCAAAAGAAGCCAAAGCCTATGTTGAAACTTCGTTGCGTTTTGAAGCGGATGAAGCCTTAAGCCGTTTATGGCAAGATGCAACTGCTGCATGCTTTAGTGTCGCAAATCCCATTCCGGCAAAAGCGTGGCTTGCACATATGGGTGTTATTGATAGTAATACTTTACGCTTGCCGTTGATTGCTCAAGAGCTAACAAGTATTGAGCGTTTGCAACAAGCCAATGCCGAGATTCAAAGTTATTATACCGTTCGTGAATCATTTTGTGGTGTTTAGTGTCGAAGAAGTTTTAAATTCTTTTGAAGGACTGGATTGCAGGTAATAGCTAGGACTATTATCAAAATTCAATCATTCGAAAGGATCAAAAATTCAATGACAGAAATACTGTAAGATGGTTTGCGGGCGGTATATTAGCATATCTGTGTCAGTTAAATGTAATGAATAAATCAACTGAACTTTCCCAAGTTTTGTTAAGCGGCAAGCCCAATAATCATTTGAATCCATGAATTTCTATGATTTTTTAGCTCAGATTCACCATTTTGACAAACCCTGAGTTTATTCTGACGCTTTATCAACAACTTTCGTGCCGCAGAAAAGGTGTATTGCGGCTTAGTGCCATTATGTGTTAGCTCATTGACTGCATCACTTGGAAGATGCATGAC
>NZ_QLIQ01000031.1 GCF_003428165.1 Cysteiniphilum litorale
GTCATGCATCTTCCAAGTGATGCAGTCAATGAGCTAACACATAATGGCACTAAGCCGCAATACACCTTTTCTGCGGCACGAAAGTTGTTGATAAAGCGTCAGAATAAACTCAGGGTTTGTCAAAATGGTGAATCTGAGCTAAAAAATCATAGAAATTCATGGATTCAAATGATTATTGGGCTTGCCGCTTAACAAAACTTGGGAAAGTTCAGTTGAAAATAAACTACATAGGATGTATTTTATAGCTACTTTTGATTTGGCTAAACATTATAAATGTTAGTAATTAAAGTTACGCGCTTTAGAAAAAACTATAATTTTATAAACACCCCGTCAGCCTACGGCTGCCACCCCTCTTGCAAAGAGGGGAATTAGGCAAGAGTTATTTTGTATTCCCCTCTTTGCAAGAGGGGTGCCGAACTTGCGAGGCGGGGTGTTGAGGTAGAAAAAGTGCGTAATTCCAGTTAGTACAAAGCCAAGTAACATTACGGGGTATAAAACAATGATAGTGAGGGACAGACAATGGGGTTAACATTATACGCGCCTGTTAATGGGTTTATTGTTGAATTAGATCAAGTGCCAGATCCAGTATTTGCACAGAAAATGGTTGGTAATGGCTTTGCAATTGAGCCTTTGGATCAAAATATCTACTCGCCAGTAACAGGCATTGTTAAAAATATTGCGAAAACAAAACATGCCATCACTATTGCTACTGAGTCAGGTTACGATGTCCTTATACACTTGGGTCTTGAAAGTGTCACACTTAATGGTGAAGGAATTGATGTACATGTATCACTCAACGATCAGGTGGATATCAACACGCTACTACTTAGCTTTGATCTAAGCACTATAAGTAAAAAAATTAAATCCTTAATTACACCGGTGATTATCACTGATTATCAAGAAGATGATCTTTTATTGAAGGTAAAAGGAAGATGCTCGGCTCAAACACCAATCATTAGCTTAGATAGCACAGTGCATAATGATAGCAATAAACCAGTATTAAAAACGCAAGATCAGATTTTCGTGACGCGTAGTATCATTATCAACAACCCACATGGTCTGCATGCTCGTCCTGCGGCATTATTAGCGCATACCTTAAAATCATTTGATGCTACTGCGATAATATATAAAAACGATAGTAGCGCTGATGTTAAAAGCCTTGTCGCCTTGATGGGACTAAATATACAACTCAATGACAAAATCACACTGACTGTCAGCGGTGAAGATGCGGAGAAAGCAGCTTGCGCATTAGAAGAGGCACTCGTTAACTTTGTCGATGATCACATAGCCGAAGCACAACCCACAAAATCTGAACTTAATCAGACTAAAGTTAACGGTAATCAATACCTAGGTATCTCTGCTGCCAAAGGGATTGTTATTGGTGAGTTGCGGCGGATTAATGAAGAAAGCTTTAACTATGCCGATGAGGCAAATGTACCAGAAGCACAAGAGCTCGAGCGCTTTACATTAGCCAAAGAAAAGCATGAAAAGCAACTATCAGCACAAATGACTACTCATGCACATGATAAGACAAAGCATGCGATGCTTGGTGCGCATATAGCGCTTTTAAATGATGCGAATATTAATAGCAGTGTAATTAAGTTTCTAGCTCAAGGCAAAACAGCTGAATATGCATGGGATCATGCAATTTTAGAATCAATCACCATTTTAGAGAAGACTCAAAACACCCTGCTGCAAGAACGTGTTGCCGACTTAAAAGATATTCGTAAACAGGTCCTATATATACTAACCAATGGCACACCAACTAAAACACACTATAGCAAGCCCACCATTCTTATCGCAGATGAGTTTACCTTATCGGATATTTTAGAGGCGGATCAAAATGTCGTAGGCTTTATCTCAACTAAAGGCGGACGCACCTCTCATGTTGCGATTATTGCCAATAACAATAATCTGCCTTTGTTAATCCAAGTGGATAGCAGTTTATTTAACCACTGTGCTCAATACGTTATCTTAAATGCAACGGATGGTTATGCCCTTATTAATCCTGACTTTGATACGATGACGCAATACCAAGCTAAAATTGCTACTTTGAATGATGCTTTGGCACTAATGCGCGCTAAGGCAACAGAACCTGCTAAGACAAAAGATGATCATACGATCCATTGTTATATGAATATCAAATCAGCTGAAGGATGTCTTAATTTCGCGCAATCAGGTGCTGAAGGCGTTGGACTCTTTAGAAGCGAATTTATTTTTTATGATCGCTTATCCGCGCCAACTGAAGATGAACAACTTAGCATTTATAATGAAGTATTAGATGCAACTAATGACACACCTATTATCATTCGCACTTTAGATGCAGGTGGTGACAAACAAATTGATTATTTAAATATGCCACATGAAATGAATCCCTTTTTAGGTGTTCGCGGCATCCGCTTATGTTTGAAGCACCCTGAGATTCTACGCACACAATTGCGCGCAATCATTCGCACACAAAATGCAAATGCGCATATTATGCTGCCAATGATTACAAATATTGCTGAGTTTCGTCAGGTCAAAGCCATCTATGAAGAAGAACGTCTGAAACTTGGTATTAGCATAAAACAGCCCTTAGGCATTATGGTAGAAGTGCCAAGTGTCATCTTTCAAGCAGAATTGTTTGCCAAAGAAGTTGATTTTATGTCGATTGGCACCAATGATTTGACACAATATCTTTTAGCAATGGATCGTGAGCATGATGCGCTTGCCGCTGAGATTGATCATTTACATCCTGCGGTTATTCATGCCATTAATAAGGTCAATATTGCCGCACAAAAACACAATACTAAGCTCTCCATTTGTGGCTTAATGGCTGCAGATCAAGAAGCACTTGCGATACTCATTGGCTTAGGCATTAAGCATTTATCAATGCGCAGCAATATGTTAGCTGAGAATAAAGCGTTGATTCGTCGACTTAAGCTCACTGATTGCCAACAGTTAGCACAACAAGCTTTAACGCTTGAATCAGCCGAAGCCGTGAGAATACTTGTACGTCAACAAATTAGTTTTAATGAGGGAGGAAACTAATGGCTAAGAAATTTAACTTTCAAAATTTGCAACAACTTGGTCGCGCATTAATGCTGCCAATTGCAGTATTACCGGTTGCTGGTATTTTACTGCGATTTGGACAACCTGACCTACTCAACATCAAAGCCATTGCCGATGCTGGTAATGCTATCTTTGCCAACTTACCACTTCTTTTTGCTGTGGGTGTAGCCTTGGGCTTTGCTAAGAAAAACCATGGTGCCGCTGCCCTTGCCGCTGTCGTTGGCTTCTTTATCATGAATAGCGTGATTAACACAATTGATGCTGGCGTTAATACCGGTGTACTTGGGGGTATTGTCATCGGTATTGTTGCCGGAATGCTCTATAACCGCTTTTATGAAATCAAACTACCCGAATACCTCGCATTTTTTGGTGGTAAACGTTTTGTGCCGATTATTACGGGACTGACTGCGGTATTGCTTGGCTTTTTATTTGGCTATATCTGGCCACCGATTCAAGAAGGTATTAATGCCTTTGGTAATTGGTTAATTGGTTCAGGTTCGATAGGTTTGTTTTTATATGGTGTTTTTAACCGTATTTTATTGATGTTTGGTTTACACCATATCTTAAATAACCTCGTGTGGTTTCAATTTGGTTCATTTCATGGTACTGCTGGGGTTGTTCATGGTGATATTGCACGCTTTATGGCAGGTGATCCAACAGCGGGTGCATTTATGGCAGGCTTCTTCCCAATCATGATGTTTGGCTTGCCTGCAGCTTGCTTTGCGATGTATCGCCATGCCCATAGCCATAAGCAAAAGGCTGTTGCTGGTATGCTGTTTTCTATCGCCTTAACTGCCTTTTTAACTGGGGTGACTGAACCGATTGAATATAGCTTTATGTTTTTGGCACCCGTTTTATATCTGATACATGCTTTACTTACTGGTATTTCAATGGTTGTAATGTATGTACTAGGTGTCAAACTTGGCTTTACCTTTTCAGCAGGACTCATTGACTATGTGCTTTTCTTTAAAATGGATACACATCCGTGGTTATTGCTACCTGTAGGTGCTGTAACAGCTGTTGTTTATTACTTCTTATTTAGTTTCTTCATTAAGAAGTTTAACCTGTTAACTATTGGTCGCGAAGTTGATGAAGTGGTTGAAGAAGATGAAAGTGAAGCATCTCAGTTAACCGATTCACGTGCACTTAACTTTATTGGTGCTTTAGGTGGCAAAAACAACTTAGATAATATCGACGCATGTACAACACGCTTACGCTTACAAGTCAAAGACAGTAGTAATATCAATCAAGCATTGCTTAAAAAGCTTGGAGCACTAGGCATCGTTGTGCCTGATAGCAAAACTGTCCAAGTGATCTTAGGACCTGAGGCAGATCTTATTGCAGGTGAGATGAATGAAGCGTTACCACATTCCGCTGATATCCCATTTATTAATACAGCTGCAGATAAAGTAGGCAACCATACTGAAACAACTAAAACAACTGAAAAAACCGTAAAAACAGTGAGCGCAGAAGCTAAATGCTATGACATCGATGCTATTGTTAGCGCACTGGGTGGCAATGATAATATTGTCAATGTCAGCATGTGTTCATTAACACGACTTGATATTGAACTTAAAACGGCTGATAAGGTAAATTCAAGCAAATTATTTGCTCTTGGCATTGATGGCTGTATTACGTTGGATAAACACTTAGTACAGCTACTGGTAATGCAATCTCCTGAGACACTGTTAACTGAACTAACTGCCATTTCTAGTCATTAAACTGAATTTTCTAAAAGCTTATATTGCTTAGCATCCTTTTAATATCAAGCTTTTAAATGCTTTCACACAAAATAAAATTTCCAAGTAGCCTACATATGCCGTTAATCCACATCTAAAAACAGCTCAAATATATTATTTAAATCTAATATAGAATATGCTAATATAATTAAATCTTAATTTACTAGGTCAATAGCATGACTGATTTAAATGTAATGCATGAGAATGCACAAAAAGCAGCTAATTTGCTAAAAGCTATTTCACATGAATCAAGACTAATGATTCTATGCCTTTTGACACAAAGAGAACTTTCTGTTAGTGAGCTTGCAGAATATTCAAACCTAAGCCAATCTGCATTTTCACAACATTTATCTGTATTGCGCAAAGAAAAGCTTGTTACTACAAGAAAAGAATCGCAAACAGTTTATTATCAGCTTAAAGATCCAAATGTTAAAAAGATTATTGATACACTTTATGAAATTTACTGTAAATAAAAAAATTTAGCATAAACATTAGAGTATTCTAATTTAGAACAATCTACAGAAAGGAGAAACAAATGAACCATTGTCAAAACATCTCAATCAATGAATATAATGACCTTTGCCAGAATCAACGTGTTAAATTAATTGATATCAGAACACCTGATGAATATACAAAAGAACATATAAAAGGTGCTATAAACAAAAACTTAAATGAGTTGAACTCTCATGTTTTTTCAGAAGATGAGGTTGTTGTATTTCATTGCCAATCTGGTAATAGAACGCTTCAAGCAGAAAGTTTTTTTGCAAAGCTCCCCCTTAAAAAAGTATATATCCTGAAAGGAGGAATCAATGCATGGAAAAAAGCAAATCTGCAAACCGTTATTAATGCTAAAGCACCTTTTCCGATTATGCGTCAAGTGCAAATCACTGTTGGTTTTATGGTGATACTAGGTATTGTTCTTTCTTATACCGTTTCGCCCTGGTTTAATATCTTAAGCGCCTTTTTTGGTGCAGGATTATTATTTGCAGGACTATCTGGCACTTGTGCGCTTGCAAACGTATTAATGTTTCTACCGTTTAACAAAACAAAAATCACTTAACATGACTTATTAAACTTCGCTGTGGTTGGCATACGTCGACCCATACCAAATGGGCGGCGTTGAATAAATAAAATCTGTGGCGCTTGCTTGCGTTTAAACTCCGCTAACTCTACCAAACGATAAATTCTTTTTTGCTCGTTTAAATCTATTTCAGCAACAATGCTCTCTAGTCGCTTTATTTCATCATCTGCCAATAAATCACGCTCTAGATATAGCTTAAGCATCGCATCAAGATGATCATAATCCGGCAAGCTATCAGAATCCTTCTGCCCTTCGGATAATTCAGCCGATGGTGCTTTATCAATAATGCTTTGCGGGATCAGCTCACCATATGCTTGATTAATATAATTTGATAAAGCATAAACATCATTCTTATATAAATCACCAATGCAATTTAGTGCACCACACATATCACCATAAAGTGTCGCATAGCCCACGGCAAGCTCACTCTTGTTACCCGTTGTCAGCATTAAAAATCCTGTGTCATTGGAGTACTCCATGACAATACGCCCACGAATACGCGCCTGCATATTCTCTTTGGTCAATTTTTTAGGTTCAGTTCCAAATGCTTTGGCAAAATTCGCACAGGTGAGTAAAAACTCCTCTTTAATTTCACGTGTGAAAAGTTCAATTCCCAAATTCCGGCACAATTCAACGGAATCGCTTACCGAGCCTTCAGAGGAATACACAGAAGGCATCGTAATCGCTTTAACATTGTCTTTACCTAAACTCAAAGTAGCAATCGCTAAGGTCAATGCACTATCAATGCCACCGGATGAACCAACAACCACACCCTTAAACCCACATTTGTGGACATAATCTTTTAATCCACATATCAGCTGTTGCAAAACAAATGCTTGCGGATTGTCTTGATATGGCGCTTTAAGTATTGCTTGCGGTAAGCGTCCAAGATCAATGCTAAAGCTCCCCTCTTTAAAGCTATCCGCTAATGCAATAAGCTCTGAGTTGGCGTTGCACACGAAGCTGGCACCATCGTATATCAGCTCATCATAACCACCAACTTGTGAGCTATAGATCACAGGCGCTTTAATTTTTCTGGTGATATTTTTCGCAATCTGTAACCGCTGCTCAAACTTACCAAACATCGAAGGAGAAGCATTTAACACAATCAATGCATCAAGGTTTTGCGGTAAATCATCGATAGGATTTATTAAATAGCCTTGATGGTTGTCATACCAGATGTCTTCACAGATCAAAATAGCTAAATGCTGACCTTTAAACTTAAATCTTAGCTTTTTATTTTGTCCGGCAATAAAATGCCTTGTCTCATCAAAAACCCCATAGCTTGGAATAAGCTGTTTGTGATAACAGTGAATAATCTCACCTTCGGCAATGACAAGTGCACTGTTATGAAACTTTTTAAGTCCTGCTATCGCTGTTGTCGCACCGATTACTACCGCTGTATCTAGCGTTTTTGTAAGCTTTTTAATCTTATCAATTATCTGATTTTGCCTATTGATTACTTCATCATAAGTCAATAAATCATAGGGATAATAACCGCTGATACAAAGCTCAGAAAACACGATTAAATCTGCTATTTTGTGCTCATGCATTGCGCACGATATTTTTTCAAAATTATGCGTGAAATCAGCAATGGTGTAATTTAATTGAACGAC
The DNA here is from genome assembly GCF_003428165.1 of Cysteiniphilum litorale. Lineage (GTDB taxonomy): Bacteria > Pseudomonadota > Gammaproteobacteria > Francisellales > Francisellaceae > Caedibacter > Caedibacter litoralis. The sequence goes on from NZ_QLIQ01000031.1 coordinate 7,488, forward strand.
TGAAATTTTCATCTATTTCCTTTCATTTCCTTAAGATTTTAAGCGAATACCACGCGATAGCAAATACCATGCCAAGCTATAAAGAATAGCGATTAATAGCACGATGGCAACTAAAGCAACCACTGGGTTGACAGATGAATAACCGATAAATGCATAACGCACAAAATCAACAATATAGAATAAAGGATTATATTGCGCGATATGTTGCCAAAAAGGAGGTAATGCACTCAAACCATAAAACACGCCACCAAGATAAATCAATGGTGTTAGCACAAAGGTAGGGAAAATAGTTGTGTCATCAAAGCTTTGCGAGAAAATACCATTTAACAGTCCGCCTAGTGAAAACAAAGTACCGCATAAAATAAATGATAATAGGATTAGCAGTAATCCACTAAAGCCAATTGAAATCCCTCCAAATAATCCAGCAACAATCGTCACCATCACCCCAACAAAAAAGCCACGTGCAACACCACCTGAGACATAGCCCAGAATAATTAAATGATTGGTTGCCGGAGACACCAAAAGCTCTTGAATCGAGTGATTAAAGCGCGCACCATAAAACGAGCCCACGACATTTGCATATGAGTTATTAATAACTGCCATAATTACAAGACCAGGTGTAATAAAGTGCATATAACCAAAACCATCCATCGTACCAACGCGCGCACCAACCACTTTCCCAAAAATGAGGAAATACAAACTGATGGTAATCGCTGAAGGTAAAAGGGTTTGCGGCCAAATGCGTAGCACACGCACCACTTCTTTTCTTAATATTGTGTAATAAATAATCCAGTATTCTTTAAATGTCATCTTCCCCACCTATGCCTTATTTCTTGCGACATCAATAAACAGTTTTTCCAGTTTATTTGTTTTTGTCTTAACACTTAATACGTCAATATTCTGCTGACTTAAATCAGCAAATAATTGATTCAATGTCACACTCTTATCGACCTCAATTTCTAAGGTGTTTGAATCAACTAACTGGCATTGCCCGTATTCACATTGCATTTGTGATGGTGTTATTGGCTCTTTCAAATCAAAAATATACGTCTCTTTCTCCACTGATCTTAACAGTGTCTTCATGTCTGAACTCGTGTGCAATTTACCCTGATGAATCAACGCAATGCGATTACACATGCTCTCAGCTTCTTCAAGATAATGTGTGGTTAGGATAATCGTTAATCCCTCTTTATTTAACGCGCGCATTTGCTCCCATAGTGATTGACGTAGCTCAACATCAACCCCTGCCGTTGGCTCATCCAAGATCAGCACCTTGGGTTTATGGATAAGCGCACGCGCCACCATCAAGCGACGCTTCATACCACCAGATAAAAAACGTACTTGCTCATCCTTTTTATCCCACAACGCCATATCTCTTAACAGCTTTTCAGCATAAGGTTTGGTTGCCTCTCGATTAAGCCCGAAGTAGCCTGCCTGTGTTAACAGGATTTGCATCGGTGTTTCAAAGATATTTAAGTTTACCTCTTGTGGCATAACCCCTAGATGCTTGCGTGCCATAAAGGGCGATTTCAGCGTATCATAGCCGCAAACTTCAATGCTGCCGCTGGTTTTATTGACAAGCGCTGAAATCATCCCCAATGTAGTTGATTTACCCGCACCATTGGGCCCTAATAAGGCAAAGAAATCCCCCGGATACACGTCAAAACTGACATCTTTTACCGCATGAAAGCCACCTTTGTATATCTTATTGACATTAACCAAAGACAGCGCTTTTGTATAACTCATCGTAAACTCAATTATTTATATTGCTTATTATTAGATAGTTCAGCATTGTAACAGACAATTTGTGACTGACTAGAGATACGTGCTTTTATTATAAAACTGATTTCAATGTAACTTCATCAAATATTTTTTTATCAACTTTAAGGTAGGCTGCCCCCTCATCTAAACAGACCATTGCCTCCTCAACACCTGGCAAATTCAGAATGCTTTGTTGTAGCGCCTTAGCATCCATATGCTTAGCTTTATTAAGGCTATATAGTTTAGAGCTTAATTGTTTTGGTTTTTGCATCGTTATAGCGATCACAATCCACAATACACCTAACAAACCATTAAAAATAAAAATACCCTGTATACCAAAGTGGTGCATGATCACTCCACCTAATACGCCACCAAAAAATATGCCAAAGAACTGCGCACTGGAGTAAACCCCCATTGCCGTTCCTTTACTGCTAATTGGTGCCATTTTTGAGATCAGTGACGGCAAAGCCGCTTCAAGCAAAGTAAAGCTTGCAAAGTACAATACTAATAAAAGACTCATCACAATGACATGATGATCAAATTCATACAGTAAAAACTGCATTGCCGTAAGAATAATGATCGCACCAACAAAAACAGGCTTCATCAAGTTTTTAGTCTCAGCAATAATGATAAATGGCACCATAAGGAAAAATGAGATAAATAGCACAGGCAGATAGATAATCCACTGCTTATCGACACTCACGCCAATATAGTCAATTAAAATAACCGGAATAGCGAGAAACAATGCCGTTAACATCGCATGCAAGCTAAAGATACCATAGTTTAAACGCAATAATTCAGGCTTTTTCAATACACTCTTGATTTGACTAGGTGTCGTTTCAGATCCTTTATGAAAAATAATTTTCGTTGGTGTTGGCACACCATAAATTAAGATAACAATACCAATAGCACCTAAGATGGCTGTCAACCAAAAGATACCTGACAAACCAATCCATGTATTTAAGATAGGACCTAGCACCATTGCCCCAATAAACGATAAACCAATGGTCATACCAATCACTGACATCGCTTTCATACGATTTTCTTCTTTGGTCGTATCGGCAACTAAAGCGGTCAATGTACTACCTATGGCACCTGCTCCTTGCAAAGCACGACCAATGATAATGCCATAAATCGTATGTGACATCGCCGCGACAATGCTACCAATAATAAATACTACAAGACCAAATACTATAACGGGCTTTCGTCCATATTTATCGGATAGCACACCCAAAACGATCTGTAATAATGCTTGCGTTAAGCCGTAAATACCCAATACCACACCGATTAATGTTGGCGTTGCGTCAATAATCTTATCAGCATAAAGACTAAAAATAGGCAAAATAATAAAAAGACCCAGCATTCTAAATGCATAAATACTGGCAATACTTAAAGTGGATTTCTTTTCTGATTTTAACAACATAGTTAAACCTCAATACGACTAGATATTAACGGATATCCCCAAATCTCCAAAAAGTGCAAAAAGTAGTTTGTAGGCAACAAAGCTCATGATCATGCAACACGGTAAGGTTAAAATCCAAGCCGTTGCCATCGTACGTACGACACGCCAGTTAACACCACCGCTTTCTGGATAGCCCGCTCCCATAATTGAGCCGGAAGCAGCTTGCGTGGTACTTACTGGCAAGCCTAAATGTGAGGCACCTAGGATCAATAAGCCTGAGCTCATCTCAGCGGCAAAACCGTTCGCTGGTCCAATTTTGGCAACACGTGTGGTTAATGTCTTAATAATGCGCATGCCACCGGATAACGTGCCAAGTGCCATGGTTAATGCGCACAAGCAAATCACCCATACAGGAATGTGCGAAACCGTTGTAAGCACACCAAAGCTAAATAATGCCAAGGTAATAATCGACATGGTTTTTTGTGCATCGTTTGAACCATGACTTAACGCTAATAGGCTACTAGAGATCACTTGCATCTCACGAATACGCGCATTTGATTTACGTGGTGTTTTACGTTTGCTTAGGATTCTAAATAGAATAACCACTAAGATAAGTGCTAAGAAAAATGCCAAAATGGGTGACAGTATCATCGGCACAATAATTTTACCAACCAAAATACCATAATGAATGGTATGCACATTACTTGCAGCAATGGCTGCACCAACTAGCGATCCAATGAGCGCATGCGATGAGCTAGATGGAATACCAAAATACCATGTAAACAGGTTCCAGCTAATTGCAGCGAACAATGCAGCAATTAACACTAAATGTGTTACGACATTGGCATCAACAAGACCTTTACTGATCGTTGTCGCTACTGCTGTACCGATAAAAGCACCGACAAAATTAAAAATTGCGGCAATGATAATCGCTTGATAAGGGGATAATGACTTTGATGCAATCGGTGTTGCTACAACATTGGCAACATCATGAAAACCATTAATGAATTCAAAAAAAAGTGCAATGATGATAATACTAACAAGAACTATCATCATAATTAGATTTCCTTGACGTAAATACGCATCACCGAATCACATAAAGTAGCACTGGTGTCAACCGCTGATTCTACAGCCTTGAATACTTCCTTTAGTTTAATCGTTGTCAATGTATCGTAATCTGCCTTTTTGATCTGATCAATCGCATCACCCAAGTCTTCAACGACATTCTCATCAAGTTCTGTCGCGCGTTGTGATGCAAGCTTAAGCTTTTGACCATCTTTATTTTTAAAGGCAATCAATAAGTCACACAAGGATTTTGTAATCTCTTGCAAGGTGACTACACTACGAATCAGGCAATCATCGACTTTGCTGTCAATCGCATAAATTTGCATTTTTTTGTTGATCTTAATAATGCGTTTAGTCAACTTAAGCATAATTCCCGATAAATGAAAAATATCACCGCGATCAATTGGAGTAATAAACTGCTCATTCAACTCAACAATGATTTTCTTGTTGATGTCTACCGCATTTTGACGTTGTTGACGCAATTTAGCCATTAACTCAGTTGCTTTGTAAGCATTTTCTTCATTAACAATATCAACCAGAAGTGACGCTGAGAAATGCACATTTTGTGCTGCCTCAACAAATAGATCAAAAAAAACTTCCCCGCGTGACGGAATCAACGACTTGATAATTTTTCGCAACATAAGCGCATTTTTCTTAAAACCTTTCAGGTATCGCCATAATAATCGTATTGACGTAAAACACAACCTTAAACTTTATTTTTTGCAAGATCTTCCACACGCATATGTTACGCCATTTTGCGACGCATAATTAAAAATAAGATCAACATCAATAATGAAAAGCAAAAAACCCAAGCACCATAAAGGCTTGCCGTCTGATCAAGAAAATTTCCAGCTATAAAGCTAGCCTCACAAATTTTTTAACGCGCATTTTGCGCTGCTTCACAAACTCGCTACGCTCAAACATGTTGCGCAGTAATCCTTTTCAATGCGCTAAAATTTGCAATGGCATACTCGCTTTGCCCATTTAAGTTTTGCGTCAAGCTAAAATGGAGCAGATTTTTGTATGTTTGAGTACGGAGTACGAGTTTGCAAAAATCCCATTTTACTGACGTCAACAAAACTTACAGGGCGAGCTTTTTGGTTACTTTTTTGCGGGAAAAAAGTAACTGCCTAAAGCAACGTTAGTTGCGGGCAAGATTTCATCACGACTGAAATTACGCACTTTTTCTGTCTCAATACCCCGCCTCGCAAGTGCACCTAACTGTTGATGCAACCCATCAAAAGCACCATTACTCATAATGACGTAATGTGTAAAACGCTCGGGTTGTGATTGCTTGAAATGCTCAACAATATTGGCAACCTGATCAAATACCAGAAAGTTATCTTTGGCATACGATGCCGCTTGCCACTGCATCACACTGTTTTGGTAAAAACATACCTCATCAGCAATATGAAGCGCATTAATTAATGCTGATTCTTGCGCGCCCATTTTCATCGTGTTTGAGCGTGGCTCTAAAATTGCGACAACTCTTTCCTTCTCTCCAGCACGTGCTTTAATGGCTCTGAGTGTTTGTGCTACTGCCGTTGGGTGATGCGCAAAATCATCATAAATGGCATAGTGATCGTTTTGTGCAATGCATTCAAGGCGGCGCTTGACTCCTTTGAAGTTTTTAAAGCTCTCTGTCACTTTATCCAATGAAACACCGAGTGTTTTTAAAATCGCATACGCTGATAGCGCATTTTTGGCATTATGCTCACCTAATAGCGCCCAGTTAATCTTAAGTGTTCTATTATGATCTATGATCTCAAACTGGCTATAGTCTTGAAGTAAAGGCTTAATATCAAGTCCATGCTCAGCTTGCAGCGGGCAACGTTCAGACCAACAGCCCATCGCTAATAGCTTATCAATATGTGCATCCGGCTTAGGATAGATAACCGTGGACTTTCCAGGTAACAGCCGCATGAGATGGTGAAACTGGCGATAAATATCCTCGATCGAGTTAAAAATATCGGCATGATCAAACTCAAGGTTATTAATGACTAATATGTCTGGATGGTAATGCATAAACTTCGAGCGCTTATCAAAAAATGCCGTATCATATTCATCGGCTTCAATCACAAAGTACTCCGAATCCGTTAAGCGTGATGATACGCCAAAGTCCTGAGTAATCCCACCAACCAGAAAGCTTGGATTTAATCCCGCATCATCCATCAATTTAATCACCATTGAGGTGGTGGTGGTTTTGCCATGTGTACCGGCAATAGCAATGACCTTTTTATCTTTGAGAATTTCTTGATAAAGCCACTCGGGTCCCGAAAAATACTCAAGCTCGCTATTTAATAAATATTCAACAATTGGCATGCCACGGCGCATCGTATTACCAACAATCACCTGATCCGGTTTAAATGATTCAATATCATACTCATAACCGGATATAAGCTCTATACCTTGAGATTCAAGATAGCTGCTCATCGGTGGGTAAACATTTTGATCACTGCCTGTGACCTTATAACCTTTTTCACGCGCTAGTAACGCTAAAGCACCCATAAACGTGCCACAAATACCTAATATATGAATGTGTTTCATGCCAAAAGAAACCTTGTTTAACTATTTACTTTCTAAAACCATATCTTTATAAGTGCCTATGCAAATATTATCGGGTATTTTTGGATTCTCGGATCAAGTCCGAGAATGACCACGCATCGTCATATTCGGGCTTGACCCGAATATCCATTGTTACCAAAAAACTATTGTTTAGGTACTTAACCTTATAACAACCTTACCAACGATAAGATAAGTGTGGCTGATTGCTTGGCTGCTTTCTCAACAAACTGTGGGAAATCATCCACTGCTTGACCATCTGCTGTATCTGAGATAGCGCGCAATATCACGCAAGGGATATTAAGCTCATGACACACTAAGTTAACACTGGCTCCTTCCATCTCAATCGCCTGCGCATTGAAGTGCTTTACGATCATCTCTTTCACTTCTTTGCTATGGATAAACTGATCCCCCGTTGCAATAACACCTTCTTTTAAGGCAATACCATGCGTATTTGCTGCTTCCTTTAACTTTGATGTTAAGCGCTGACAAGTTTCGATAAACACTTTGCTTCCTGGAATTTCGCCCTTTTGGCGACCAAATGCGGTGATATCAATATCATGTTGTACTGTTTGTGTGGCAACAACGATATCCCCAACTTGCACATCTGCTGAGCCGCCTCCTGCGACACCAGAGAATAGCAAAACTTCCGCGCCAAAATGCTCAATCATCACGGTTGCGGTCAAGGTTGAAAATACCTTACCGATTTTGCTATAGGCGATAACTAGCTCATGCCCATGATAGTGGCCTAGATAATAGGTATTATTGGCATATTCCTTGGTGTCATAAGTGTCTAATTCAGCAAGAATTGGCGTAATTTCTTCGGGCATTGCCCCCATAATTGCGATTTTCATTATTATTTTTGATTTTTCTTGGTCATGATCAATGGCAGATACTATACGCAAAACATTATTGGTTGACCATCAATAACTGAGCTTATAACTAGAACTTAGCATCATAATCAAATGCCGGATGCTTTGATAAATCTATCACACGATGTGGTGATGGCTTGCCTTGTTTACCCGTGGATGTCCCACCGTCATAAACACGTGGGATCCCCCATTTACCACTCCACACTAAACCATCGTGATTATGACCAAACAAAAGCATATCAATCTTATGTGCTTTAAGTATTTTACCTAAATCATCTGAGTCTTTTAAATGATGAAATGGACGGGGAGAAAAGGGATGGTGATGCAGATAAACCACGCGATATTCTGCATTTTTAACATCTTCATCATGGCTTAAATAATTATCTAAGCGTTGCAACTGCGCCTCACCCAACTGCCCCTCGGCAAATAATCGATCATACCAATGAAGCTCTTCTGCCATTGAGTCTAATCCCAGAAAGGCAATATTATCGATAATCGTTTTAATTGGATATTGCACATCAATACTGCCATAAAAAGCTTGTTTAAATGCTGGCACATAACCACTGTAGCCAATCGATCCTGTGCCGTAATCATGATTACCCGGAATCACGAGCACATGAAACCCCGCGCGCTTTAAGCGATTGATCTGTGCTAAGGCCTCATCATAAGCACCATCCTTTGTTGCATCCTCGACAATGTCACCAGTAATGACAATAATATAATCACCCGCCTTTTCCTTGGTAAAAATAATGCGTGTAACTAAATCACGCATAACTGAAGATAGGTTTTCATAACCTAAATGGGTATCAGTTAAGTGAATAATCCGTTTCATTGCTTATCCTTTTATCTGTTGGTTATAACTTTAATTTGTAAGCATCTAAGCAATGGTTTATTGGTAGTCATGGATATTTGGGTCAAGCCCGAATATAACGGTTAGCGGTCATTCTCGGACTTGATCCGAGAATCCAAAAAAAACACCTAATAATATTTGCATAGCTACTTAAGATACGACTTCAGTATAGTCAAAACTTTCGACATAAAAGAAAATTTATCTCTAGTCTTGCCAAAATTTCATTGATAGAATCAGGCAACCCCGATGTGAATATGGACAGATCAATCAATATGCTTAATAAAAATCAACGTAAAATTCTATGGTTATCAAGCTTAGGTGGCATGCTTGAGTTTTATGATTTCATCATCTACGCACTACTTGCTGGCTATATATCGCAACTTTTCTTTCCGACGCATTCAGCAATCAACTCACTTTTAATTGCCTTTAGTGCTTATGCTGTTGGTTATTTTGCGCGTCCATTTGGCGGCATTATTTTTGGTCATTTTGGTGATAAATATGGGCGCAAGAAAACCTTTACCATTTCAATTTTGGTAATGGCGCTATCAACATTTATCATTGGTATTTTGCCAACCTATCAAAGCGTTGGCATGTTAGCGCCTATTTTATTGGTGATCTGTCGCATTGCCCAAGGCTTCTCTGTCGGTGGTGAAATTCCAGGCGCCATTACCTATGTCAGCGAATCAGCACCGGATAAAAAAGCCTTTATGACGGGTTTTGTCTTTTGTTTTTTAATTATTGGCGTTGCCATTGGTTTTATTGTTGAAGCACTTTTATTGCAATTTTTTAGCCATGAGCAGATGCTTATGCATGTTTGGCGTGTGCCCTTTATTTTGGGTGGCATTTTTGGCTTTATTGCTTATTACCTACGTAAACAATTGATGGATATTGAGGACTTTCAACCCTTTATCCAAAAAGAATACGCTTTACCAATTACCAAAGTCTTGCACACCCATGGCTGGAACTTAGTCTATACCACCATCATTGTCTCATTCGGTGCATTATGCTTTGTGACCTTATTTTTATTACTTCCAGCGTATTTTGGCACTATTCTTAACTTGCATTTGAAAAATTTTGTGTGGATTAATAGCTTGGGCGTTATTATTCTGTCAGTTTTATGTATCATCGTTGGTTTTTTTGCCGATAAAATCAATAGACAAGTGATTCTATTATTAACCACTATCATCACAATAATTGCCAGCTTTTTTATCTATCACATCTACATACAAAACCAAGATATTTACTTTGTTGCGATTGTCATCAGTGCAATTGTTTGCGCGTTATGCTGGGGCAATATCCCCGCAATGCTTATTGATGCTTTCAAACAAGATGTACGTTATAGCGGCATTGGTTTTGCATATAATTTAGGTTTTGCTGTTTTTGGTGGTTTAACACCTACGATTGTTATTGCTGCCATTAAAGCCAGTGGCAACTTAATGGCACCTGCTTATGTCTTGGCTATTGGTGCCCTTATTACCCTTATTGCTATGCTGATTAATCGTATGATCAAAAAATAATATTTATGGCTATTGTTCGCGTTCTCGTACATGGTCCCTTTACGGATGGGCTTGATTATCTTTACTCTGTGTCAACACCACCAATACCTTTCACTCGTGTTATTGTCCCACTTGGCACACGTAAGGTGATTGGTGTCATCAGTGAGATCAACCCTAAAGTCAGCTTACCCAAAGATAAACTTAAATCCATTGTTAAAGTACTTGATCAAAAGCCGCTGCTATCAACACCAGCGATTGATCTGATTAAATGGCTTGCTCATTACTATCAGTGCACGTTGTATCAAAGCCTACGATTATCGCTACCAAAGCACTATTTGCAAAAAGAACAACCCGAATGCGCCAAACAAATTATTTATACCTTAAATAATACTGATCGTAATGATTTTAAACCTGCTAAAAATGCACATAAACAACATAAAGCGCTAGCCTTATTGCGTGAACATGGCAGTGTTTCGCATGATACCTTTATCAGTCATGAGATAACATTGACAACCATAAAGTCACTCATCAACAAAAATATCATCACACAATCAAAGCATAGGCTATTTCCAACAACTCACGCCACAACAGCAATAACACCGCGCACATTGACTAACGCACAGCAAAGCGCTGTTGATGCGATTTGTCAGCATCTTCACCATTTTAAAACCTTTTTGCTTTTTGGTGTCACGGGAAGTGGTAAAACAGAGGTGTATATTGAAGCGATTAAACCCGTGATTCAAAGTGGCAAACAAGTATTAGTTTTAGTGCCTGAGATCAACCTTACACCCCAAACGTTGATGCGCTTTGAGCAGAACTTTAATGAACCTATTGCAGCTATTCATTCGCAACTGACTGATCAGGCACGCTTTGAGCTGTTTGTTAAAGTCCAAAATGCTGAGATCAATATTATTATCGCAACACGCTCAGGTCTTTTATTTGACACGCCAAATCTTGGCATGATTATCGTTGATGAAGAGCATGACGCCTCTTATAAGCAACAAAACATTCCTACCTATCACGCGCGCGATATTGCGATTGTCAAAGCGCAAAAATATAATATTCCGATTATCCTAGGTAGTGGCACGCCCTCTTTAGAAAGTTATTATCATGCGTCAAATGGCAAGTATCATTTATTAACCTTAAAAAATCGTGCATTGAATCAAATTAGCAATCAAGTACATATTATTAACTTGCAAAAAAGTAAAACACAAGCGGGCTTGAGTCCAATATTGATTGATAAAATCAAACAGACGATTGCCAACAATGAACAAGTCCTATTATTTATTAATCGTCGCGGTTTTGCTCATAGCTTAATCTGTCAAGATTGCGGTTGGTGTGCTAACTGCAACCAATGCGAGAAACCATATACCTTACACACCAAGCCTCAGCATCTGGCATGCCACTTTTGTGGCAAAGCACGTGAGATTATTCTGCAATGCCCTAATTGCCAATCACATAACTTATCAGACATTGGACAAGGTACTGAGAAACTAGAAGATGAATTAACTGCACTCTTACCAAATGCCCATATCGCGCGCTTAGATCGCAGTTCAACACAAAAAAAAGGCGCACTTGAAGATGTGCTTAATGACATTAAATCACAACATATTGATATCATCGTTGGCACACAGATGATTGCTAAAGGGCATGACTTTCAAAATGTTAGCCTTGTCGGTATTATCAATGCTGATGCAGGCTTTTACAGTCAAGATTTTCATGCTGTTGAGAGAACCGCGCAATTGATTATTCAAGTCGCCGGCAGAACGGGACGAGGCAGTAAACCAGGGGATGTTTACATTCAAACCTATCAACCAGATAATCCTATATTACAATTAATTCTACAGACCGATTATAAAAAATTCTTAGAGCATAGCCTTGAAACACGCAAGCTTCTTAGCTACCCGCCTTTTTCCTATCAGGCATATATTTACGCCCAAGCAAGTAAGACACAGACCTGCACGCATGCCTTGCAACAACTAAATCATGCACTTGTAAACTGTAATGAACAAAAAAAATTACACTGTCAAATCTCGCATGTGCTACCTGCAATTAATATCAAACAAGCAGGACATTATCGCTTTATGTTGATGTTGACAGCGGGTACACGCAAACAGCTTAAGCAACTGTTAAATGCGGTTAGTAATGATATTAAGCTTGCGCGTAAGAAAGTAAAAATTACAATCGATATCGACCCAATAGATATTAAATAAAACCCCGCGGGCGTGAGCCCGTGGGGTTTTATTCTACTTGTCCCTGATTTAAGCTATAAATTAAACCAAGGCGTCAGACTTTGGGCCGTATTGCTCATACTTTTTGCCTAAGTCATTATTAGTAAACTTCTTGAAGTTATTGACAAACATCTCAGCAAGCTTCTGATATTGAGCATCATAGGCAGCTTTATCTGTCCACGTATTGCGTGGATTTAAAATATTACTGTCAACATCATGCAAAGCTTGCGGAATCTCAAAACCAAACATTTCATCTTTGCGTAATGGCGCATGATCAATCGAACCATCAAGTACCGCATCAATGATTGCACGTGTATCTTTGATTGAAATGCGATGCCCTTTACCATAGCCACCACCCGTCCAGCCGGTATTAACCAAATAAGCACTGGCACCATGTTCAAACATTTTCTTACCTAAAATTTCAGCATATTTTGTTGGGTGAAGTAATAAAAATGGTTGACCAAAGCATGATGAAAATACGGCTGTTGGCTCTTTAACACCTAGCTCAGTACCGGCAACTTTTGCCGTGTAACCGGATAAGAACTGATACATTGCCTGCTCAATCGATAGCTTTGATACAGGCGGTAGCACACCATAAGCATCACAGGTTAAGAAAATGATCTTAGTTGGGTGCCCTGCCTTAGATACAGGCTTAACAATATTATCAATATGGTAAATAGGATAAGAAACGCGTGTATTCTCAGTTTTTACATTTGATGCGAAATCAATGCTTTTATCATCGTTTAAAACCACATTCTCAAGTAATGCATCACGGCGAATCGCATGATAAATATCTGGCTCATTTTCTTTAGATAGGTTAATGGTTTTAGCATAGCACCCTCCTTCTAAGTTGAAGATGCCATCATGATCCCAACCATGCTCATCATCACCGATAAGTTCACGCTTTGGATCAGCAGACAATGTTGTTTTGCCTGTACCTGATAGGCCAAAGAATAGTGCTGAGTCACCTTTCTTACCGACATTTGCAGAACAATGGAAAGAGCCGATTTCTTGCAATGGTAAAAAGTAATTCATCATCGAGAAAATACCCTTTTTGATCTCACCACCATACCATGTACCACCGATTAAAGTCATACGCTCAGCGATATTAAATGCCACAAAAGTTTCTGAGTTTAAACCCCATTTTTGATAATCTTCACATTTCGTTTTGCACGCATTTAAAATGGTCCAATCTGGGGTGAAATTTTTAAGCTCATCTGCTGTTGGGCGAATAAACATATTTTTAAAGAAATGCGCCATCCATGCAACCTCAGTCACCAAACGCACAGATAATCGTGTTTCAGGGTTAGCACCACAAAAACCATCCATAACATACAGTTTTTTATCATTAAGCTGTGTCGTTGACAATATTTTTAAATGCTGCCAGCTTTCAAGAGACAATGGCTTATTGTCTGAGCCATCTTTTGCCCACCAAACATTTTTCTTGGCTTCAGCCGTTTCAACGATAAATTTATCTTTTGGTGAACGCCCTGTATATTTACCCGTATCTACAGCAACAGCACCAGTAGCTGTTTCAACCCCTTTTTCATACCCTTGAGCAGTTGCTGACGTTTCGTGATCATACAAGCCTTCATAAGAAATATTGTGAAATATTTCTTTTGTTTCATTAATTCCGCATTTTTTCAACTGATCAAGTAGCATTTTTGTAAATTCTCCATTGTTTTGTGCATAAATATAATAATATGCCAAAGAAAAATGAACAACCCACGCTAACCAACTTTATCAAAATTTTATCGCTTTACTAAGCTTGCTATTGAGCTCGCTGATAAAGCACTTTACAATAACGCGGTTAGTTAAATAAACCTGAGCAAACAATGTCTGAAACTGCACACAAGACCAATTTTATACGTAATATTATCGATAGAGATCTTGCTAACAATAAAACTCATGGTAAGGTGATTACACGCTTTCCACCAGAGCCTAATGGCTACTTACATATCGGGCATGCCAAATCGATTTGCCTTAACTTTGGTTTGGCACTAGCTTACCAAAAAGGACCATGTCACTTACGCTTTGATGATACAAATCCAGCTAATGAAGAAGCAGAGTTTGTTGCAGCAATCAAAGAAGATGTTAAATGGCTTGGCTTTGATTGGGGAGATAATCTTTTTTATGCCTCTGACTATTTTGAAACACTCTACGCGCTAGCGGTTAAGCTAATTACAGAGGGTAACGCCTATGTTTGTGACTTAACAGCAGATGAAGTCCGCGCTCACCGCGGCACACTAACTGAAAGCGGTAAAGACAGTCCATATCGCCAACGCAGTGTTGAAGAAAATTTACAAAAATTTGAACAAATGCGTCAAGGCCTCTTTGATGAAGGCACGTGCACCTTACGCGCTAAAATTGACATGAGTGCCGGCAATATAAATATGCGAGATCCAGCACTTTATCGCATTAAGAAAGTAACGCACCCGCATACTGGAGAGCTTTGGTGTATTTACCCTATGTATGATTTCGCTCATGCTGCCTCTGATGCTATTGAGAGCATCACTCACTCACTTTGCACCCTTGAGTTCCAAGATCACCGCCCATTGTACGACTGGGTTGTTGAAAAGTGTGGATTTGAGAATAAACCTCAACAAATTGAATTTTCACGCTTGAATTTAAACTACACCATTACTAGCAAACGCAAATTAAAATATCTTGTTGAACACAAGCTTGTTTCTGGCTGGGATGACCCTAGAATGCCTACTATTCGCGGATTACGTCGCCGTGGTGTGACACCTGCTGCTATTCGTCGCTTGATTGATCTTGTCGGCATTTCAAAGCAAGACTCCATTACTGATTACAGCTTATTTGAAGAGGTCATTCGTGATGATTTAAATCAAACAGCTGAACGTCGCAATGCCGTATTAAAGCCGTTATTGGTTGAGATCGCTAATCTAGCAAACGAAGTACTCAATGTGCCGAATCATCCACAAAACCCTGATTTCGGACGCAGAGATATTAGCATTTCAAACCGTATTTATATTGAACAAGATGATTTTATGGAGCAATTAGAGAAAGGTCATAAAAAGCTCTCTTTAAATGGACGTGCGCGTTTATTAAATGCCTATGTGATCGAATGCTATGACCTTGAAAAAGATCACTTGGGTAATATCGCCAAATTAAAATGTCGCTATTTACCAGAAACACTAGGTGGCAAAAAACCAAGCGATGGTATCAAACCACAAGGGATGCTCCATTGGGTGGATGCTAATAACTGCATCAATGCTGAAATCAAACAATATGATCGCTTGTTCAACTGTGAAAACCCCGCTGCCTTAGACAATTTAGAGCAAGGCTTAAATCCACACTCTTTAGTGGTTATTAACAATGCCAAGCTTGAAGCTTCATTAGCACAAACTGAAGCCGAAACACGTTTCCAGTTTAATCGTTTAGGGTATTTTTGTGCTGATCAAGTTGAGCATAG
Source organism: Cysteiniphilum litorale (assembly GCF_003428165.1). Taxonomy (GTDB): domain Bacteria; phylum Pseudomonadota; class Gammaproteobacteria; order Francisellales; family Francisellaceae; genus Caedibacter; species Caedibacter litoralis. The sequence continues at coordinate 23,163 of NZ_QLIQ01000031.1, forward strand.
CGCTAGCAATATTGTCTTTAATCAAATTGTTAATCTTAGAGATACTTGGGCAAGTTAATTTATTTAGGCAACTTTATCTCCGCACTAGCGCGATACTGATGATAACTAGTGAAATTCTTTGCGCCATTTTTGCCATAAGCCAAAATGATGGGAATATCTTCACCTTGAGTAAACGTATAATTATATTTAGCAGATGATGGCATCATTGGCAGTGTGAAACTAATGGTTGTTTGCCCTTTTTCCACTTTGCCTGAAATCAGTTTAACCTCTGGCGTACCGCCTAAAGATATAACACTCTTGTGTGGTGGACGTCCTTTCACCCCATACTCCTGTGATAACTGCACTTTACCATCGGCATCAACATATCCCAACACCATCATCGCATCTACCATCGTATTGTTAACACCAAATCCGACGGCAACCCATCCCGTTGTCTTGGCACTTAATGTAAACTTGATATTTTTATCTGCTTGCAACTGATAAGACAAGTACATATTCTTCAAATGCAGTGAACACACACCCTCTTTGCACACCTCATTAGGTACTTTGGCACCCGCAAATACAGCTGTCACCATCAAACTGCCTAGCAATACACCTCTTAATATTAATGTTAATTGTTTATCCATTGAACTTCCTTATTTTAGTTAGCGTGATCTGCACCGTCATTTAAACACAGCAACTCTCGTAATACAATTACAGTAAACAGCAAAAACAGTACTAAAAGTTATCATACAAAATGTATCAAATGATAAAGCCACTCAAAAATGAAGTAAATTTACACTTGTTTACTTATTTTCAGTTGATTTTAATCATAAAAGGATTTATAAATACTGCCAGAGCGGAAGAAGTTAAAACTTATATAATCTAGAGAGTTACGATGCATTATTACTAATTATGAGGCGTTGTAACTTTATTGATTTCTTGTTATATACCCATGTGAATCATTTTGCGGTGGTTAGTTGCAAAGTAGTTTGCGATGGGTATAACTTCCGATTCTACATATTATTAAAAATACGGGAGAAACTACATGTCAAATGAGGTTATTGCCTCTAGAGGACTACCCAAACCATTTTGGGTAATCTGGGGAATCGAATTATGGGAACGCTTTGGTTATTATGCAACCCAAGCAATTTTAGCACTCTACTTTGTAAGTCACTTAGGCTTTAGCCAAGAGCTAAGTATTTATACTTTTGGCTCTTTTTCAGCCTTTGTATATGGATTTGTTTGGGTTGGCGGCTATGTTGGTGATAAATACCTAGGTGCCAAGCGTACCGTCGCACTTGGTGCTATTATTTTGCTCATATCATATGTTGCCTTAGCAATGTCAACTAAGGGCACGATATTTTACGCGCTTGGCGGGATTATTGTCGGTAATGCGCTGTTTAAAGCAAATCCATCATCACTTATTTCTAAGTTATATGAAAAAGGTGACCCTGCTTTAGATGGTGCGATGACCTTATATTATATGGCAATCAATTTAGGTTCATTCGTTTCTATGCTAATTGCCCCAGTTGCCGCACAAGCTTTTGGCTGGGAAGCAGCCTTCTGGATCAGTGCTTTTGGCTTATTACTTGGTCTTTTAAACTACTTTGTCTTTTATAAAGTCTTAGGCTCTCTATCGACCGAAGCAGGCGCAAAACCAATGATTTTCGGTCGTTTGATCACCATTATTGTTGCATCAATTGTTGCTGTTATTGTTTTTGGTAAACTGCTACCGCATACAGAAATTTGTTACACGATTGTTTACATTGTTGTTGCAGGTGGTTTCTTATACTTCTTAAAAACCGCCTTAAGCTTAAAAGGCTCTGATCGCATTCGTATGCTTATCGCATTTCTTTTGATTCTTGAAGGGATTGTCTTCTTTGTTCTTTATAACCAGATGCCAACTTCGCTAACATTCTTTGCTGTGCACAATATCGATAACAACCTCTTTGGTTGGACAATTCCTGCAGCTTCTTACCAAGTTTTAAACCCACTGGTAATTATTATTGCCTCACCTATTTTGGCTGTGATTTATAGAAAACTACCAGGAACGCACGTCACAAAATTCTGCTTTGGTATGACATTGTGTGGTCTTGCCTTCTTAGTGCTTTATTTACCACGTTTTACTGCTGCTGAAACAGGTCTTGCCTCACCTTGGTGGATGGTATTAACTTATACCTTGCAATCTACTGGTGAATTGTTAGTTTCTGGTTTAGGTGTTGCCATGGTTGCTGAGCTTTGCCCGCGCGCCATGTCTGGCTTTGTTATGGGTATTTGGTTCTTAACATCAATGTTAGCGGGTCCACTAGGCGCGTTTGTCGGTAATATGACTTCTCCACCAAGTGGTGTAACATTAAGCACATTGGAAAGTCTCCATGTCTATACAGGGGTGTTTGCACAAATCGGTATTGTTACCTTAATTATTGCCGCAATCATGTGGCTATCACGCCCAATTTTGAATAAGTACATCCATGATAAGAAAGAGATCACTAGTGATCATCAAATCAATGAAGTTATCAACTAAATATATTTCCTAAATTCAAGTCATAAGTGCCTATACACATATTATCAGGTGTTTTTTAGATTCTCGGATCAAGTCCGAGAATAACTGCAAGTCGTCATGTTCGGGCATGAGCTGAATATCCATGATGACCAATAAGCCATTGCTTAGTACTTATAGATGATCAAGCATTTGTTGATGGCGTTGATAAATCGCATCACTTGGTGCTTTACTCAAGACACTACCCACATAGATAGCAATACAGGCAAAGATAAAGCCAGGGAGCAATTCATACAATTCAAAAATGCCACCCAAGCTCTTTAAATAAGGCCAGATAATGACAGTTAATGCACCAACAACGATACCGCAAAAAGCGCCAGTTAAATTCATGCGTCTCCAGAAAAGTGACAACACAATAATCGGACCAAATGATGCACCCAGCCCTGCCCACGCATATCCCACAAGATTTAAAATCGAGCTTTTAGGATCAAGCGCCAATAGCACTGCAATAATAGCAATTACAGTGACAATGATGCGACTAATAATGAGCATTTCATTGGCTTTAGCATTCGGGCGAATAAACTTGTGATAAAAATCCTCAACTACCGCACTTGAAGACGCCAGAAGCTGTGCTGAAGCCGTACTCATCGTTGCCGATAAAACTGCTGCTAATAACACACCTGCCACCCATGGATTAAATAATGTTTCTGCTAATACAATAAAAACCGTTTCAGGATTTTTAAGCGTATGTGGCGCGTAATAGGCAATACCAAAAAGTCCAGTAAATACCGCACCAATGAGTGCCACACACATCCATGTCATACAGATAAACTGCGCTTGTGGGATGGTTTTGGCACTCTTAGTTGCCATAAAGCGCACCAGGATATGAGGTTGGCCAAAATAACCTAACCCCCAAGCAAAGAGTGATAACACTCCAATAATGCTTGTGCCTTTAAAGGCATTTAAATATACCGGCGACTGCTGAGAAACAGTGTGTAATGCCTCAGATAAACTGCCAATATGCACCCACACAGTAACAGGCACAATAATCAAAGCAATAAACATCAAAGCCCCTTGGAAAAAATCAATCCATGAGATCGCCAAAAAGCCACCGACACAGGTATAAACCAGAATAATTAATGCAGTAATATAAAGACCTGTGGTGTAATCAATTTTAAAGGTTGAACCAAACAACAAACCTCCGGCAACAAATGCTGATGCCGTATAGAAAGTAAAAAAGATCAAAATCACTAGAGCACTGAGCAGGCGCAGCATACCACTTTTTTCCATAAAGCGATTTTCAAAATACGATGGAATCGTAATTGAATCATTAGCAACTTCAGTATAAACACGCAAGCGCTTAGCGACAAACTGCCAGTTTAAGTAAGCACCCAATGATAAGCCAAGCGGCAACCAGATCTGGTTTAAACCATTAAGCATTACAGCTCCTGGTAACGCAAGTAAAAGCCATGAACTCATATCAGAAGCGCCAGCTCCTAAAGCTGCAATGGGACCACTTAATGAACGCCCACCGAGCATATAATCATGTAGATTTTTTGTGTAAAAATATGAGCAAATACCCAGCCCTAAAATAATGCCGATATACAGCACAAATACAATAACTAAAACCGTCATCCCCTACCCCTTTTATTTTACTTAGCTAAACAAAATGACTATTGACTAAAACGACCTAAAAGTATTTATATCCCTTACTTCTAGTGTCTTTTTAGTACTCAATTATATTGTTTAAGGTTTATTTTTAATGTAATTTGCCAATGACAAACCAATAATCACGACTAATGGAGCAAACACAACCGCCCACGAACCTACAGATCCCATAGATACCTCCAAAAAATTAAAGCCATCCATGCTATGAGTCGTATTTTTTAACGTATTCATTCGCATTTCTGACATTTTTCTACATAACTCTGGGCGAGGATACTGAAAACTTTTACAAATTGCAAATACCAAAACAAGCTTAGTTCAAGAAAATTAATGTTTAAATGTTTCTATATAGCTACTCCACTTGAATATGCTGATCTTTTCAGGCATCATCACCTCATCTTTTTGTCCTGATAGTTCAACGGATAGAACAAGCCCCTCCTAAGGGCTAGATGCAGGTTCGATTCCTGCTCGGGACACCATATTTAAAATTGCGCTTACCTCGTAAATATTTAAATTGGTGCTAGAATCATACTTGCCTATACTAACTAAAGTCATCGCACAAGGAGTTTTTGATGATTCGCAATACACGAATAATTTCCCTAGCCACAATTGGTGCATTTTCACTAATCCTCTTTGGGTGTGGCGGTAGTAGCTCTCCATCAACCACTGCACTCTCACTCACTGGCACGACCAATCAATATTACAACCAAAGCTATACTTATACAGCGACCTTTTCCAATCTTGGGAGCACTCAGGGTACTGGCATCACAAACTGCACATTGAATATTTCAGGAGATGCTAGCGCCTATCTGCAAATTGTTAATACACAAACCACTGCTAATCAATGCATATTTACGGTAAAAGACAGTAATACAACAAATACTAATTTATTAGCCTCACTATCAGCAGCTGCCACCTATAATAATCAAAGTTATCAATCCGCTAATAGCCTTCAAGTGGAAGCATATAGCATCCAAGTCAACCCACCACAGCCAGGAACCACCAACTACTGGCGCTTAAACTTCCCTTCCGGCACGCCTTTACCAAGCTATGTTTATCAAGGTCAGAAATTAATTGCTTATGTTGAAAGCTTGGCACAACCGGTTTTTTTAATGCCAACAAATACAAATGGTACTTTCCAAATCATCACGCCTAATGGCGATGGAACTTACCGAGGTTGTCAGTTGACGATGTCTCAATCAAATAACGTCTCTGGCAGCTGTCCTGGAATTAGCACACCTCAACTCAGTGGTAATGAACTTAATGTTTCTTATGCTGCAGGCACGTTATCAAGTATTACACCACAAGTTACGCCAACGCCCCCAACATACCCACCACGACAAATTGTTTTTATGAATAATCTCACGTTACCGGTTACCATAAAAGTTACCGGCGGTGGTCAAAACAATTCATTCACAGTAAATGGTCAATCAAACTATAATTATTCAATACCAGACGCTGGTATTTCCTCATATAATTTCCAAATTGCTAGTATTAATACACGCAATGTAAGTGATGGCACATATGGTGAATATGCCACACTTTTAGAAGCCACCTATCCTGCACTTACGGATATTCACAACCAAGCAAATATTGATATTTCAATGGTCAATGGCTATAACACACGCTATAAGCTCTACCCTCAAGCAGGAACTTATTTTACTTATGATTTTGCACTAGGTGACACCACACAGGCAGTATCTTATTTTGATGAACAAATCCCTGCATCCACATTAAACCCGTCAAATATTTCACTGGAGCAATTATGCCAAACCATTGATAGCGGTATGAAAGCTCAGCAACCACAGTTCAACAGTACTAATTTTATTGCGACATCATCATCAAGCTTTGCTGGCTGCTATAGCCCAGGGTCAGTAGCTAGTGTTGCCTTTGGTCCCACGTCTAATATTTTTCAGCAATATGGTTGCGTTGGTGCTTACAACACACCGGCAACATGTACAATTGGCGCTAATTCTAGTTATGTTAGTAATATTCATGCCAATGCCTTTCGCGGCTATGCTTACCCTTACGATGATTGGTTTGCTGATTATTCTGCTGATCGCCACACCTCTTTAGTATTTGAAATATTGAGCGCACCCAATGGCTTAGCAAACTAACTAGAATTAAGTGAAATAAGTTAAAGGAGTAATATCAATGAACACAACGACAATTAGTTTTTGGACCATGCTTATTTATACCCCATGGTGGGTTTATCTGATTTTTATTTACTGTCTTGTGATTGGCATCAAAGCGACTAAGCCGCGCACGGTATCACTAACGAAACTATCCATTATCCCAATTATTTTTACCTTATTGTCACTTGATACCTTAATTAGTGTATTTCCGCTAACATTAACCAATATTATCATCTGGATTATCGCTATACTCATTGGCATTGGTATTGGACTAATTATTGCTTTAAACGGTAAATATGATGTGATCGTCAACAACAAATCTATCCATTTTCATGGTGGTTGGTTCACTTTCGTGTTATTGGTCATCATCTTTATCAGTAAATACGACGTAAACTATAAGCTTGCATTGGAACCCGCGCTTGCTGATCAATTTACTTTTAGTCTTATTAGTCTCAGTGTCTCGGGAATATGTAGTGGTCTGTTTGTTGGACGATTGATTGGTTACATCAAGCGCTATCGTCAAGCCAAACAAGCGATCAATAGCACATATAACTGACCCATCTCATTAATCAGTTTTTCTTATACTGTTAATAAATAATATATCGACTGTTTGTTTTGCTATCGTCCAACAACTCGCCTATCATTATCCAATGATTATCTTTATCATTTTACAACCATACGGAGCCCTCTACGTGATCACAACTATTTTTTTGCTGATATCAATCCTATTGGCACTGGCACAATTTTATAAAATCAGTTTTAACATTCGTGCCGTCGCCTCTTTAGTCATCGGTGTTGCCTTTGGTATTATTTTACGGCTATTAAATCAAAATAGTGGTGATGACACCTTGCATAGTCTCTTAAATTTAGTTAGTGATACTTATATTAGCTTACTTAAGATGTTAATTATCCCACTGGTATTAACTGCCATTATCCATGCGATCGTTAACCTGCGTCATCACCAAGGATCTTATCTGATTAAAATGGTGACAAAGGCGGTTGTCATTATTCTGCTTCTTACTGGTATCAGTGCAGTTATTGGCGGAATGGTCGGATCATGGATGCATATTGGCTTTGGCATGTCATTCTCTGGTGCTTTAAACACCCCTGAAGCACATAGCCTTGTGGATACGATTACCGGCATGTTACCAAGCAACCCAGTCACGGCAATGGCAGATAATAATGTCATTGCCGTTGTTATTTTTGCCGCTTTGATTGGCTTTGCCACGTTAAAGCTTCATCAACAGGAAAAAGAAATCGCTGCCCCTTTTATTAGCTTTATTCACTCAGCATTCTTTGTTGCTAAAAAGCTTGCCAATATGATTATCGCTCTGACACCTTATGGTGTCTTTGCATTGATGACACAAATGACACTTGATCACGGATTAACAACCTTGATGCAGATGATCAACTTTATTGCTGCGATGTATATTGCCATGCTTATTGTTATCGTTATGCATACCATATTGATTACTCTAAGCGGGGTTAATCCAATTCATTATTACAAAAATGTTTGGCGCGCATTACTGGTTGCCTTTACCACACGTTCAAGCTTTGGCACATTACCGGTGACCATGGATGCCTTAGGCAATCGCTTAAAGCTCTCTGAAAGTGTTTCAAACTTTACACCAAGCATAGGGGCGACCATTGGTATGAATGCTTGCGCGGGTATTTATCCAGCAATGCTTGTTGTCATGACCCTAACGATTATGGGTGAGCCAATTACTTGGCAAATCATCCTATTAGTTGGAGCGATTAATATGATTGCTTCATTAGGTGTCTCTGGCATCCCAGGAACCGCCTTTATTGCAGCAGGGGTTACCTTTGCAACGCTTGGATTACCATTTAATATCATCGCGCTTGTGCAAGGCGTTGACCCGATTATTGATATGGGACGAACTGCCACCAATGTTAATGGGGTGATGACAACAGCAGTTATTACCGATAGAACAACACGATAAATGCCTGCTCTAAATCAGTTGAAATAGTAACTGTCTGTTGAGCAGCGTCATATTCATAATCACCATCAATAACCGAACTTCCTTGTACCACATATTGACCTGGTTCTAAATTCAATGTCAGATTTGAATTACCCGCTTCTTTCGTTGCGACAGTTACACCATCTTTAATAAAGCTCAATACTGATTAATCAGCTCCAGCTAACCCTGAAACATTAACGGTTAATTGCTGAGGTTGAATGATTGGCGTAATATCTGCACTGACCTTAATTTGGTAATTTTGCTGATCACTTTGTAGCGTAATATCATTACTACTAAATTTGAAATCATACATCTGCCCATCAATCGTTTGCTCATTGATTGCAAAATGATAAGTATGACCATCCGTCAAACTGATGCTTTTAGTGCCATTATCCCAGCCGATTGCTAGCGTTTGCGTTTGACCTGATGTTTGATCAACAATATTTAATTGAAGTGGCAAAGCACCTTGCGGTTTAGCAACACCTAAAGTAAATGTTACATTTGATGACACATTTTGTGGTGCTGTATAGGTTATTTTGTCATTTGTGATTTCATTGCTTTTAATCGCAACATCACTGGATGATAGTTTGAGCACACCATGCTGAGCAGTATGAGCAAAAATCAAGTACTCACCAACAGGCAAAGTTACCTTCCCACCCATTTTGACTAAATCGCTTTGTGAGAATGTTTTAACAACTGCATTTGTTGATTTGTTATTTAACCTCAGTTCGGAATTACGGTTCATAAAACACTCAATCTTTTCTGGCCCACAATAGAGATAGGATCGATAACCCATGCAGCAAGGCATGCCATCAAATGTGTGCATGCATTTACAGGTGAGCGATGCCTTGTATGCCACAACATTAAACTATTTTTCAAATGATCAAATAGAG
>NZ_QLIQ01000032.1 GCF_003428165.1 Cysteiniphilum litorale
CAACAAAAACAAAATTATTCACTGTGTTTAAATCAAGTCCCGCCAAGTAGTTTTTGAGTAAATTAAAAACCTTCTGAGGACTACCGATGATGCCATCAATAATCGGTAACTCCTTCTTAATCTTATTACCTTCCTCATCAACCACGTAAATAACAAATAGCTTAACCTCTCGCCACTGACCCTTAAATCGATTACGCTTCTTAGCCGTCTTTGGACCTCGCTTTTTACTTCGTATTCTAATGCGACCGCCATCTATCGATACAACAATCGTGTTGGTGTTGTTAAATCCAGATAAATACTTTTCAGCCGATTGACTTAGGCGTGCTAATTTACTGATATGTTTGCTGATCTTAACAATTGATGCCACTGATAAATGGATGTTGATTTTAGCCAGATGCTTTTTGACTTCATCATATGAGCTCAATGCGGTCGAAAGCATCGCGATATAGGTGCTTAAACCATTGGATATAGCATGGTGAATACCCAGTAATTGCAAGCCTGGCTTACAGCCCGTACCTTTGCCTTTATTTGTTCCTTTGAAAAGATAGTAAGGCATATAAATATCAAAACGGTTACCATTGCGATACATCACATTAGTCGCTCTATAGTCTTTGAAAATGTAGCGCTTGCCCGTAGCATCTAACTGTGCTTTTTCATCTTTTTTGAATGAGTCACTGAGCACTTTCTCTTGATGACTTAGTGCTGCGTATAAGTCGGAGAGTTTGCTTGATAGATCTTGTGCATGCTCAATACGATCTTTATCAAGCTTATTTTCCGTAACGGTGTTAAGCTTAGATAGCTCTACTATCGTATTTGATATCTCATTTTGAATCGTTTCTAGGTTTTGCTCAGCTAAATTCATCCGTAACTTGCTTATGTTTTAAAGGCAGTAGGGTATTTGTACATAAGTATCGCATTCAGTTCAAGTTAAACTACAGCTGATTTACCCACAAATCGCGAATGCGCCCTGACTAGCAGAAAATTCATTCTTTTTGACGTCTAACCAATAGGCAGCAATATGCTCAAGCGTCTTATCATTTTCTGCTTTCTGTTTGTCTTTATAAGTTTTTGGGTCAACTCCATTTGCAATTAAAGCTCTATATTCCTGTGCTAGCCCTCGTGCTTGCTTTAATGAAACATTGGGATATAAACCAAAGCCAAGCCAATTCGCCTTACCATTTAGTGTATAGCGAAACTCCCATGCTTTACTATTATTTGCTTTAATTGATATATATAACCCATTACCATCATTAACACGATATAGCTTATCCATTGCCTTCAAAGCCTTTATTTTAGTATCTGTCAGCTTCATAGTGTATATTCCAAAGTGTATAGTGAAATGAAGTTTAGCACAAAAATGCCTTATTGCCTTTTCCACTATACACTTTACTATACATTTAAATGCAAGTCCTTATGAAATGCTATAAAACGTTATGAATACTTAAAGCCTTATAAAACAAAGGCTTAAAGATGATAATGAGATGATTTGAGGCGTTATAATATGATTATGTGGTGCGGACGGGGAGACTCGAACTCCCACGGTTTCCCGCTGGAACCTAAATCCAGTGCGTCTACCAATTTCGCCACGTCCGCAAAGACTGGGGTGAACGATGGGACTTGAACCCACGACAACCGGAATCACAATCCGGGGCTCTACCAACTGAGCTACGCCCACCATAAACTCTTTTAATGGTACGCCCGGCAGGATTCGAACCTGCTACCCTCGGCTTAGAAGGCCGATGCTCTATCCAGATGAGCTACGGGCGCATTTTCTCTTCCGCCATTGACGGTAAAAAATGGTCGGAGCAGAGGGATTCGAACCCCCGACCCTCTGGTCCCAAACCAGATGCGCTACCAAACTGCGCTATGCTCCGAATATTCTATAATGGTGGCCAGAGGCAGAATCGAACTGCCGACACGAGGATTTTCAGTCCTCTGCTCTACCGACTGAGCTATCTGGCCAATGCCGCATATTAAAGCGGATTTACCCAGCTCGGTCAAGCACTTTTTTGAATAATTTATTGCATCCGCCAAAAAGGCTACAAACTAGACAAATAAAGGCTTTAGTTGTTTGCATTAAATACAATTTCATGCCCAATCTTGCTGTTTTTTGCGCTACAATGCCTCCACTCATTTTTAATGACTAAGGAGAAAAACCCACTATGTTATCAATTATCGTTGCATATGATCAAAAACAAGGCATTGGCATTAAAAACAGCTTACCTTGGAAACTATCTGATGATTTGAAAAATTTTAAAAAGTTAACTGAAAACAATTATATCGTCATGGGTCGCAAGACCTTTGACTCGATTGGACGCGCACTGCCTAATCGTAAGAATATCATCCTTACGCGCCAAAAAGATTACACACAAGACAAATGCGCCATCGTTCATGATGTTGAGCATATCCTTAATCTAGCCAAAGACAAGCCTCATTATGAGATCTTTATCATCGGTGGTGCTGAGATCTATAATGCTTTTCTACCCTTTATCGATCGTTTATACATTACCAAAGTAAATGCATTAAAAGAAGCTGATGCTTTTTTCCCACAGTGGCAAGAAAAAGAATTTAAGCGCATTGGACAACGCAGTTATCATAAAGATCAAAACAATGAATGTGATTTTGATTTTGAGGTATGGGAAAGGCGTCAAGACTAAACACCCCAATCATAGCCAAGAAACTATTCTATACGCCCATCCGTAAGCCGATAGACCTTATCCATTTCGCTAGCAAAGCGCTCATCGTGTGTTACAACAACAAATGCAGTTTTAAATTCACTACTTAATTGATGCATTAATTGCAATACTTTCTCAGAATTCTCCGCATCAAGATTACCAGTTGGCTCATCAGCTAAAATACAACTAGGCTTAGTCACTAAAGCACGCGCGATAGCAACACGTTGGCGCTCACCACCTGATAATGTACCAGGCTTGTGTTTAATGCGATGCGCGAGTCCCACCGCTTCAAGCATGTGCACAGCATCTCTGTGCGCTTTTGCTTTAGAGATATCTTTACGCATCATCAATGGCAGCATGACATTATCTAGCGCACTAAACTCAGGCAATAAGTGATGAAACTGATAAATAAAACCTAAATGCCTGTTCCTTAATAAAGCACGTTTATTGGCTGACAATGCATCCATGCGCTTTCCCGCAAGATAAACTTGACCCTTGGTTGGCGAATCAAGGCCCGCGAGCATATTCAAAAGCGTGGTTTTGCCAGAGCCAGATTGCCCTAAAATTGCGACCTTTTGTCCATATTCAACATGCAAATCAATATCATGCAAAACCCCTGTTTCAAGCTTACCTTCTTTATAAACTTTATCAACACCCTCACAAAAGATAGCATATTGATTCAATTGAATATCACTCATAACGCAATGCCTCCGCTGGTTGAACTCTTGAAGCACTCCACGCTGGATAAAGTGTCGCCAAGAAACTTAAAATAAGTGATGCAATGGCTACATGCACTAAGTCGCTCATTACTAATTTTGATGGAATAAAATCAATTTGATACACACTTGGACTTAAGAATTGCACATGAAATACAACCTGAATCCAATTAACAATCTCCGTTGCATTAACCGATAATACGATACCTAAGAGAATACCAATAATCGTACCAATTACGCCAATGGCTAATCCTTGAATAATAAAGGTCATAATAATTTGCCGCGACGACATCCCTAAGGTACGCATAATCGCAATATCTGAACATTTATCGGTCACAACCATCACTAGCGACGATAATAAATTAAAAATTGCCACAGCAATAATCAGCATCAAGATAAAAAACATCATCGTTTTTTCCATCTGCAATGCTTGAAAGAAGCTCTTGTTCTCATCCGTCCAGTCGCGTGCCATATAGAAATCTGGCAATATCTGCGTATTTAACGTCTCCTTTAAGAAAGGTGCTTGATAAATATCTTTGACCCCAAGCTGCAAAGCGCTAACTGAGTTGCCCATTTGAAACAATTTAGCAGCATCATTGATATTAACCAATGCATAATAACTATCATATTGATAACTGACACTAAAAATGCCTGAGACTTTAAACTGCTTTAAGCGCGGAATCATGCCGGCTGGTGTTAGATTTGCTTGTGGCACAATAAGGGTGATTTTATCTCCAACTTTGACGCCTAATGAATCTGCTAAATACTTACCCAGAATGATATTAAACTTACCCGATTGCAATGATGACAAACTCCCTTGTTGCATATGCTCAGCAATTGGTACTACTGATCCTTCATATTTTGGATCAATTCCTTGAATCGCAGCAAAAGCATTGGTGGCATTAGCAGATAACATGCCTTGCCCTTCAATAATTGGAGCCGCACCTGAAATACGCTTATCTTTTTGCTTAAGCGTTTGCGCTAGATTCTCCCAGTTATATAGCTTACCACCGGCTTGATAGACCTTAACTGGTGGCACCATCATCAAAATACGATCTTTGATTTGTTCATCAAAGCCATTCATCACTGACATCACTGTGATCAATACAGCAACACCAAGAGCAATCCCAATAAATGAAATCGCTGAAATAATCGAAATAAATTGATTTTTCTTTTTTGCGCGCAAATAACGCAAACCAATAAACAAGGGTAACGGTCGATACATCTAGTTATCCGTCAAATTAAACGCATCGGCATCATAACATAGTTGTGCTTGATGACATACAGCAATGCGATGAATAAGCCGATGCCATATAATGGCAACCTTGGTGAAGAAGTGCTCGTCAACTCTCAATATTAAACTTAATTTGAACTTATTTGCATTTAACACTTGATTTTAAACTTTTTTAGAACATAATAAACAGTAGATCAACGGCAATGAGATGGGTTCATGTTAAATAACAAAGAGCAGCAAGTTTTAAACATTATCCAGAGTTTTCAAGCTAAAAATGGCTACTCACCTACCTTTAGTGATATTGCAGATGCTTTAAATCTCAAATCAAAAGCCACAGTTTCTTACTATATTAAAGCGCTCAAAGAAAAGGGTTATATTCACATCCCCAAAGGTAAGCGCAAGCATATTGAAATCATTGATCAAGCAGATAATGAACAGCACAATCTTCTTCATTTACCATTGGTTGGTACGATTGCCGCAGGTTTACCGTTAGAAGCTTATGAGGTGATAGAAACCATTGATTTATCTGAGCTTTTGAATATGCCTGATCGCTATTTATTAAAAATATCGGGCAACTCAATGCAAGATAGTGGAATTCTAGATGGTGATCTGGTGCTCATTCAAAAACAGCATATTGCCCGCAATGGTCAAATTGTCGTGGCATTAATCGATGAAAAGGAAGCAACATTAAAAGAATTTAAAATGCAGGATAATAAAACTGTAACACTTATCCCCCACAATGAAGACCTCCCCCCGATGATCTATCCTGCGCATCGCGTGAGCATTCAAGGTGTTTACTTGGGAATGCGCTTGGATAGGTCATTTTTGCTATAGAAAAAGAGAAGGAGAAAATCATGCTGAAATTTAACGGTCAAATCAGTTATACTTTGCAGCTGAGTAAATATGAACAAAAACATTATGAACAACGCCGCCAAGCGCTAAAACAGCGTCTTTATCAAAGCGTATAATGCATAATCTCAGTAAATAAAAACGAAACCAAACCAGGAGGGTTTATGAAACAATCATCTTCATTTGAAAATAATTTACGCCATACAGAGCTTAAGCTTGAGGCGGAAGAAATGCTAAGTGCCGGCGTGCCTTTATCGGTGATTGCCAAAACACTAAAACTAAAAATCAGCGACATTTTAGACTTGCAATAAACTCAGATTACATATGAGCTTAACTGCATTGACGACGATAAAAGAGCCTCTGAGGCTAAGTGACTTTTTAACACAAGTTAAACAAACTATCGATGAGCGCTTTAATGGCAATCACGGTTATTGGGTGCGTGGTGAGATCTCGCAATGGCAAAAAAATGCAGGGCATTTTTATGGTGAACTCGTTGAATTTGACGATAACACCCAACAAATAATTGCCAAAGTACGCATCAATATGTGGGCAAGCATGGCGATTAAGATTAATGCTAAATTCCAACGCAGCACAGGGGAGTCGTTAAAGTCCGGACTAAAAGTATTGCTTTTAATCGAGCCGAGCTTTCATCAAACCTTTGGCTTAAGTCTGAATATTCTTGATATTGATCCAAGTTTCACCTTAGGCGATCGTCAAGCGCGTAAGCAAGCTATTTTGACTCGATTGGAGCAAGAGGGTTTGCACCATAAAAACCTTAATCTTAAGACACCTAATGATTTCACACGCGTTGCCGTCATATCAAGCAAACACGCCGCAGGGCTTCAGGATTTTTTCACTGAAGCAGAACTCTTACAAAAACATCATTTATGCCAATTTGATGTCTATCATGCCAGCATGCAAGGCAAAACCTGTGCAACTGAGATTACCACACAATTGCGTGCGATTTACAAAATGATTAAAGCGCATCAAAAAAACTATGATTGCATTGTCATTATACGTGGCGGAGGTGCTGAGTCTGATCTTGACGGCTTTAATTACTTTGAGCCCGCCAATGCAATTTGCCATATGCCGATTACTGTTTTTACAGGCATTGGGCATAAGCGCGATCAAACGATACTGGATCAGCTTGCCAATAAAAGTTTTGATACCCCATCTAAGGTCATTCAATTTATTAAAGAAAATATCATTAGCAAAGCGCAAAATGCACAAAAGCATTTTGACTTTACCATTAGCCAAGCACGTCATTTAGTGCAACACCATCATAAAGACATTGAATCTAAACACACGTCAGCACAACAGCTTATAAGAACAACGCTGAATTATCATAAAACGATTTATGCGCACTATTTCCAATTAATTATAAGCTTTTCAAAAGAAGCCTTAAGTTATCAAAAACAACTGCATGAACGCCACTACCATGAATTAATGCAATTAACACATCGCTATACACGTATTGCACAGAGCAATATCGAATATATTGCAACACATCTACACACGTTAGCAAAGACAATGCTACAACAGCACGCATTTCAAATTACCCACTGGCATGCAAGCACATTGACGCAAGCCAAATCCATCCTAGTATACGCCAACAACACGATTCAAGGGCAATATAAGTTAATCTTAAGCGCTTCAATTGAACCAACGCTTAAGCGTGGCTTTAGCCTAACGAGTTATGACGGGAAATATATTACCTCTGCCCAAAGTGCCAAAAGCTGTGATAAACTCACCATTCATTACCATGATGGTCGAATAGCTGCAGAGATTAAAAATGACAAATAAAACCAAAACTTATGCCGAGAACTATGCCATTTTAGAAGAGATTAACTACCAGCTTCAGCAAGGACAAAATAACCCCAACATGATCGATGAGCTCGCCCCCATGTTGGAAAAAGCATCCAAAAGCTACCTTGTTTGCAAAGAGCGTATTGCCGCTGCCGAGAAGTTTATCGCTGAATTTGAGAATAAAAATAATCTCTAAAGCACCACTTCAGCACTTCATTTCCAGCAGCATCGTGCTACCATGCCATTTATTAGTATATACCTTTAAATGAGTCTTTTTGTGTTTCTACGACAGCTAAACTGTTTATTATTCTTGTTAGTGTTTAGCCTATTTGGTTTTGCTAATGCTAATAATTTCTTAGCGAGTAGTAATTTCAGCAATATTGATCTCTTTAACTCACCTGAACAATCTTTTAACAAGCTAAGCGTGATAGAGACTAAAAACAAAGGTGAAATCACCTTATGCTGGCGTATTCCCAAGGGGCAATATCTTTATAAAAATAAAATTAGCATACAGCTACAACATGCTGATCAAGCAAAGCTTGGTGAGATTTACTTTCCTCCCGCAACCACACATCCTGTATTTAAAAATGAGCCAGTGTATACCAATCAAGTATTACTACGTATCCCGCTGTCAGGTGAAATAACACCTAACAGTAAGCTTGAGGTTAAATATCAAAGTTGTGACACTAATTTATGCCATTTGCCCCAAGTCAAAGAAATCATAATTGATCAAAACGTATTACCCTATGAGCAAAATGACTTTAACTGGTTAGGTATTTTAGCACTTCTTGGCGTTGGCTTATTACTTGCCTTCACACCTTGCGTTTTACCGATGCTGCCAATTATCAGCGCCATTGTTGTCGGTAAAAATCACAGTAAATTTTACAGCTTTCTGTTAGCGCTTTCCTATGTGCTTGGAATGTCCGTAATGTATGCTATTTTGGGCATCATTATTAGCAGCATTGGGCTATCTTTCCAGATTTTCTTTCAGCAAAGCTGGGTCATCATTCTACTTGCCGCATTATTTGCTATATTAGCGCTATCCATGTTTGGTGCTTTTCAAATTCAACTGCCTCAAGCGCTTAGTGCGCGCCTTGGGCAATCACAACACAATATTAAAACCGGCGGCATATTCGCAAGCTTTCTCATGGGAGCAATTGCAAGCTTAGTGTTATCACCGTGCACATCAGCACCTTTAATTGGGGTATTAACGACCATTGTGCAAACGGGCGATATTCTTTACGGAGGTGCCGCACTTTTTGCATTGGGCTTTGGTATGGGTGTGCCACTGATGCTTATCGCGCTTGGGCTTAAGCGCTTTGTACCAAAATCGGGCGCATGGATGCAGGAAATCAAAGTCATCTTTGGCTTTGCCATGTTGGCAATGGCAATTTTCCTTCTAAGCCGCATTACGCTATTAGAAACTATTGTTTTTAGTCTATATGCTCTATTGATTAGCGCTTATTTGCTCTATCTTGTTTACGCATCTGTTATATCCGCATCTATTCAACAAAAAACCAAACATTTTATTGCCGCTATTATCCTGTTTTTGGCGCTATTAACCATAGTTGCTAATCACACTCTGCATACCACAAACAAACCAAGTATAGCCTCTACACAAAATGACTTTACTACGGTCTTTAATAGCCAAGAACTCAAACAACAAGTCACTTTAGCATTAAAAACGCATCAATA
Organism: Cysteiniphilum litorale; assembly: GCF_003428165.1. Taxonomy (GTDB): domain Bacteria; phylum Pseudomonadota; class Gammaproteobacteria; order Francisellales; family Francisellaceae; genus Caedibacter; species Caedibacter litoralis. The sequence goes on from NZ_QLIQ01000032.1 coordinate 8,976, forward strand.
TGTTTTAATTGATTACTTCGCACACTGGTGTGAAAACTGCTTAAAGCTTAAAGCTATTTTGCTGTCGCCAATCATGCAAGACTACTTTAAGAAAAACAACATCAAGGTTATTAAGGTGGATGTTTCAGACTATAACGCCAATAGCACAGCGCTACTTAAAACGGCTAACGTATTAGGTTTACCAACACTTATTTTACGCAATCAACAAAATAATGAGATCAAGCGCATCGCAGGCGTGGTTGATGTTAACACATTGAAGCAGCAATTTAATACAGTGCTCTCAAAAGAACATGCATCTATAAATTAATTCGTCCATTAGCATATTGATGTATTAGCGCTTTAAAAACACTTTGATATTTTAGTCCTTGAGCTTTAGCACGAGCTTTTGCTTTTTCCAGTTCACTTTCTTTAATAGCCAAACTGATCTGCCGAGTTTTACTTCCTTGCTCAACCTCGTATTTAAAAGCAACTAGTTCATCATCTGCGATGTTTTTAAACTTTCCCTCTTCAATGTCACTAAGCATTTGTTGCTCGAGTTTTTGGATATCATGTTTCATAGCTCACCTACACTATATTTTTTATTCAACTTTCGATCTGCATTATTTTATCTTACAAATACTTTCACTTCGACCACTTGAGGGGAGTTAATATAGAAAAATCGCGTCACGACATTCGCCACATATCGCACATAAGCATAATAATGTGGATAAGCTGCCTCAATCACAAGTACATTGCTTACATGATCATAATTAACGGCTTTAATCACCGACTTAAAAAACTGATATCTCTCTGCATTTTCCTCACCATAAAGGAATTTTAACGCCAGTAAAAACCCATCATTATTACGAATATCCAGATCGGAAAAAGCTCTAAAAACCTGCACCACACGATCAATATGACGAAAGCTATTTAGTCTTAGCTCGGACTTTAAAGCAATCAACTCAAAGTGCGCGCTTTGGGTAGTAAAGCTATTAGTACTCACCTTGATCAAACTGCCGTGTTCGGCTTTTTGAGTCCATTCTACTTTGGCAAAAATCCTTTTCTCAATATCTAGCGCCTCATTGATATCTTTAGGAGAGTAGCTAAGTTTACCGACATGCTTATGAAAGACATATTCACTGACCGTATGATTGTAATAATCTTTATACGGCTGGTCAGTAGTTCCCGCTGAAAAACTCTCTGAAAGCCTATGGTTGAAAGGTTTATTAGAAAAGAGATTACGAAAATCATTTTCTGGAGACCTTGATTTATCTAGTCTTGAGAGGTTAGTGGGAATTGCTGACGGCTGGTTATTAACCCATACTTGATGAACATAGCAAGCGCGAGCCTCCGGATCCTCAGGGTGAAGCAAAGGGATTTTATCATAACGTTGATCAATTTTTTGTGACGTTGAATAGGCTTCAAAGAGATTAAATAGTGGGATAATATTAGTAATAAACAATCGATCCTTCTGGCTAATAAGCTCAAAAAAGTCCGCTCTATCATATATCCCCACGGGAAACATCAACATCATTTCTTTAACTTTGGCAGTCGTTTCAGTCACTGGAATCTGCGACAGCTCAATACTTAGTTTCAAAGAAAACTCAGGCGACAATAAATCTAAACGCGTTTTGTCATTTAACCCCAGCGTGTATGCATCACTATTATAAACCGTAGCTAACACTTCCTTTTGCGTACCATCATCATAAATTACACGCACCTTAATTTTATTCTCTTTAAGCAACATTTCTTTTAACTGGCACAGTTTAAACTCGGCTTGTTTCCACAACAAAGGATTGATCCATAAATCAAAGACATTGTGATTAAGCTCTGTTGGTGCGTCAGTCTGTAATGAAACTTGCGTCGAGGTCGTTGTTAAATCGACATGATTAACCTTAAAGCACGTCAAATTAACTTCGCTTAAATTGCTATAATGAAACTGTTTCTTTGCTTGAATATCATAAACATCAAAACGCTCTTTTGGCTCAAGGCTTAAGCAGGCTTTTTTAATCTTTGACTTAACCGCAATAAGCATATGCTTAGGCAGCTGCATTAACAAATTTTGATTATAGCGCGATAAACGATAGTCTCGCTCACTTCTAAGTTGTGCCACCAAGTTGCTTTGAATATCCTTACCCAATGCCTCAAACAAATGGGTCAACACTTGATAATGGTCATCGGATAAATCATAGTTTTTGCTAACAAAAGCCGTTTTCTCATCGAAAAAATTCATACCCTTCACCCTGTCATTGTTGTCATTTGTGATGGATTAATAAAGCTAATAACTCCGCCAACTGCCGTCGTACACATCGCTTTATTATTCATCGTATTAATGGGAGAGCCTTGTACCATCGTCATAATATTCGTTGGGATAAACTGTCCTGCTGGAATGCACGGCGAAATCGGTTTTAATGGATTCCATGCCGGATTCGTCACTGCCGTGCAACTTGGCATCGGCAAGATATTTACCATAGGTGCCGCATCGGTGATATTAGCTGCCGGTTTGTTATTAATCAGTACGGTTGCGCGTAACGTGCTATACATCCCAGGACCCAAGCCAAAAGTGCATAACATTTGCGAGCTTGTACAAGTGACCATTGTTGCTTGTGGCGAGCCACTACTGGCACTTAATGCACTTGCTGCTTGACCACTTAATACGGCTGTATTACTCATCGAGTTATTTAAATTTGCTAGAGCGACCTCAAGTTCAGCTTGCTTGGCGACCTGTTTTGCTGTTTGCGCGCTTTGAATGTTACGCTGCTGAACTGCGATCACATTTTGCATCTGTATCGTCTTTGCCTGCATTTCATCTAACGCTTTGGCTGCATTTTTTGACTTTTGCGCATGTGAGCCAATCTCGCCTGCGGCTAGTGCCAAGGCATTATTAATCTCATTAATTTCATCTTCAATATGCGCTAAATTCTCACAACTTTGTAGCTGATTCAACAGCACGGGTGTTTCAGGAATTAGGTCGTTGACACTAGGAATACCAGATGTTGACATATTCGGTGACGCACCACTTAACAAGGCTTGCATGTTAGGTAGCGATTGGCTCCCCATTGCATTGATAAAGTTCTGTTGATCCAATGCCATAAACTGATGCTGATAATTAAGCACTGGTGCCAATACATCATTAAGGTTAGCCACAGTCGCCATAGAGACACCGCTAGGTAATGGTACCTCCTTATTTAGCAACATTGACAAGCAATTTTGTAAGTCTTGTAAAGGGGATAATAGATCAACTGACAACGGAGGTAAGTTTGGCACTCCCATCAAGGGAGGCATCGAAAAGCTCATCGCATTTGCTAAACTTTGACATAATGCATCAAGTTCCATTTGAATTTGCTTAAGCAAACTTAACACATCAGGCAATGACATTGTATTAAGATCAATCCCTTGCAAAAAACTTGCCAGATCAGGCAATGACGCCAAACTTGGCGCATTAACACTAGGTAAACTGATCTTGACAATAAGCGATTTTAACTGACTAAAAGCATCCAACACTTCATCACACAAACAACTTGCCATTTGCATATTCGCCGTCGGCGTTTTAGGTAGATTTTGTGATAGACTTTTAAGCTTCATAATTTCTGCATTGATACTTGCCTGCAATGCCAATGATTCATTACCCTCTTCAGCCAATATTGCATTTAAACTTGCCGTATAAGGTCCAACAATAGCGCTACTATCAAAGCTTCCACCTTGGGGTAATTGGGGTGGCTTAGGTAAATGATCTAATGCGCTTTGTAGCTCAGTCATTTTTGGCAGCATTTCTTGTGCATTGAAACTCATATCAGGCACACATGGACAAAGTGAGTCATGTAATGCATTAGCGTTTGCGGCAAGTTGTGATTGGGATGCCAAAGCCGTTGGTATTTGTTGCTTAAACTGATCTAACGCCGCTGTTGTGCTTTGTAAATGTGTTTGATAATTTGCTAAGAGCTCATCGCTACTGGGATTTTCTTGCCATGCCAACGCACTTTTTTTTAATCCCGAGAATTCTGTCATAACCGTAGCATTCGCATTAGTTAATTCTGATAATGATGATGCGCTTACCTGTGATTGAGCAATGAGTAAACTTGGCGTCACTTTAGCAACACTCGTCAAATAATCACTTTGCAAGCGTGTCACTTGCTGCGACGGCATACTTGCAAATATTTGCTCGAAACGCGCCTGCTTAGCAATTTGTAGATCACTGCCAATAAGATGCGATGTACCATGATCATTTAACACCATCACCACACCCTCACCGGCAACGACCTCCATCTTGCGATTTTCTGTTGACTGACTTTGCTTGACTGCTGTTGATTGTGCATCGCCTAACATCCGCGCCTTTTTACTGACATTTTCAGCCACTAGTGGTAAACCAGCAGGCACCACAAACATCGACCAACTTTGCACTTGCCCATTAAGCTTACTCAATGCTTGTTGCTTTTGTGGATCTTGCGTACTACTTGCCAGCTCTTGTACATGTGCTGATGCCGTATTTGGATCTCCTAGCTGCACATTTTGTGCTTTGGTAACTTCTTCATGGTAACTGACAATTGATTTAACCATTTCAGCATCATGCTCGGGCAGTTTTATTTGCCCTGTTTGCTGCAAAAAATCTGTATTTTTCATCATTAATTGATCACTCATGGGTAAAACAGCTGTATTTGCAGTCTTAGCATCGAAAGCAGCATTGGGATACCCCATAAAATCAGCTAAGGTTTGCTTTTTTGCAATCTCACTCACTGCATCTTTGCCTGTATTGCCTTTATTCCCATTACTCAAATCACTTAACTCTTTTGATAGATTCTCTTGATAGTGAGCATACGCCTGTGTCTGACTGTTGATATCTTCAACACTACTTTCTGAATTTAAGCCAAGAATATTTTTATGGATCTGTACTAGGCTGGTCTTTGGATTGCTATCGTTTGCTACATTAGTAGCGCCTATTGCGGGTGCTTGTGCTTGGCTTTTCTTTAGCTGATCACCCAAGGCATTGATATATTCACTACTAGGTGTCATGGTTTGCGGATCAACATTAACTCGCTGTGATTGCCGTGTTAATAGAGCTTTCTTTTCACTTTGCTGAAAATTACTTACTTGCGGGCTTAAATTCTCGGATATTTTAGCAACTTTTGACATATCACCAGCGGATCTTGCATCGGTTAATGCATCATTTGCCGCTTTTAAACTTTGTATATTTGGAGCATCTGGTGCTTGACTTGATCTCGAGGTCAAATCCGCAATTAATTTCTGTGTTTGATCGAGATTAACATTCTCAAGACCACTGGCTTTATAATCAGGGCTAGCATACTGCTTCAATGCATTTAAGTTACGCTGCAAAACACTACTTTTTTGTGTTAAACCTTGTGTTTCACTTTCATTGTAGAGCGATAAGTTTTCGATAAATTTTTGGAAATATGCCAATTCATTTGCCATAGCCAATCCTTAACCCACCGAGGTGGTTAAACCTTTTACCGTTGTACTTGTCGTACCTTTAATATCCACTGTCATACCTTGTACAGAAGCCGCTTGAGTGGCCTTAACAGCAACACTACCACCTTGTAAACTCGCACTACTTGTTGATTTTAAACTAAGTGAACTGGACCCCGTAATACTGACTTTATCCGCATTAAGCGTAATTTCACCATCTTTGACTTCAATCACACTACTACCCACTGCAAGCTTAATATCCTTGTCTTTAAGTGAAATGCTCGTACTACTTTTTTGAATCAACACCTCATCCGTGGTCACTTTGACCGTGATATCTCCAACGACAAATGCAATTGTCTTTTCTGCTTTTAAGCTATATTCATTGCCAATTTGCAATACTGCGTCACCCGCACTTTTATATTGGATATTGCAGACTTCTTTTTCTTCTTTACCTTTGACAGCAACCGAAATCCCGTCGCTGTTCATTGCGATTGCGTGCTTTGCCATTATGAGTCCTTTTTAACGCTAAATTGATTAATGGTGAAGCTCACACTTTCACCCTGCGGTTTCTCAATATAATACTTCCAACCAGATACCGGTTGATGCTTTAAAATAAAATAAATAGCAACAGGCGTATCACTCACATCTAAAGAGATCTTTTGCGCCCCTTGATCTGGCATAAATACATAGCGGGTAACGCCTTGATCTAGCGCGCTCTGGCTAATGGTTGCGTAATCTGCGGTAACAAAGTTCTTTTGGTCTGCCGGTTGACTAATCAACATTGTGATTGGCTGTTTATCATTGGCATCTTTTGACATGTCGACTTTAACTGTCATTGTTGTCGAATGATACCAAGGGATTAACGAGCAGCCACTTAACATTAAAAACACTGCCACTATTGTTATATATTTCATCATTTTTGCCATTGTTTTGCTCCTGCCCTAACTCTTTTTTATTTCCAACCAAACCTCATTCCAAAAAACACCCCGTCAGCCTGCGGCTGCCACCCCTCTTAAAAAGAGGGGAATAATAAGAGGGCATTGCAGTATTCCCCTCTTTTTAAGAGGGGTGCCGAGCTTGCGAGGCGGGGTGTTTATAAATCATAATCTACGCTTGAAAATTATCCGCATTATTGTCTTGTTGATACTTAACCAGTTTTAAAATATCTGACTTTAACTGAAAGCTCACAACAAATGGCGCTACTTTGCTATTGTCACTACTGATCTTCCAACTACATAACCAGTCACTATTGCAATGAGCATCCGCCAACATCTTAAAGACTGCCCACTCACCTTGATAGGTTTTTTGATAAGTTACATTGCTGTTACTTAACCAACCAATGGATACGGTTGGTTGCAACTGCCAATCATAAACAACTGGATGGTTGCTTTGGTCATAGGTATCTAATCCCAATACACGATCCTTGCTACCAATTTGCATAAATGACAGCACCATTTTGCTAATGCCATCTAGGGAAACCTGTTTAAAAGGTGTTGCTGCGACAAACATATCCACCGCTCGCGGCTTGCCATCTGTTGTCCATAAATCACTTTGCAAACGATAGAAATAATTAAATGAATCGACATAGCTCACAAGCGTCTCTTGCTGCTCTTGAGTTAAATTATTATCAACTTGCCAAATGCCACTAATCGCATCTAAATGAATAAAGCCTTTAAGTAGCGAATACATCTCATTGTAAACAACACCTTTAGGTCCAAACATGTCATTTAACGCATCTGAGCTAATAATACTACTGGAGTTCAAATCCAATGGAAACTTGCTTTTCACCAGTGCAATTTTTGGCACGATATCAAGATCCCATTGCTGTTTCAAATCAGTAATAAGATACTGTGCAACACTCAAACGAATGATACTCTCTGGTACTTTAAGCAATTGATATGCCTCATTATTTGGCACACCTAAGGCATCGATCAAACCATTGAGCTTAGCTAATAATGAATCTTCTTTGGTTGAATTGATCTCCTCATATAAACGGGTGTAATTTTCACGATTACGTTGATAGAGATTGTTGCTCACAGATGATAAAACTTGTTTATAGTCTTGGTATTTTTCAGAAGCGACAAATTCATTTAATCGCGCGAAATTATTCGGAATAATTTGCAGCTCCGCGGGCAGAGTTTCCCCTTTACCAAAGCTTGTATTGGTCTTGATATAATCAAGCATATTGCTAAATGGCGTATTATCTGAAGTGATATCAATCAAAAACATCTGCAAGTTATCAATCGACACCTTGGTTGGCAAAGAGTTTTCCAATACTTGATTCAACATCTGCACATATTGACTGGCATAATGCGTTAATGCCCCCTTTTCCAAACGATCAAATGCGCCATAGTTGATATTGTATTGCTGCAGTAATTTCACCAAACTCTCATAGCGCTTTAATAGTGGCAATACGGCATTCATTAAAGTGTTTTTTGAATAAACTAACGACACGGCGGTTACATTACGCGAGAAGACTGTTTTGAAAGTGTATTGATAGTAATCACTATCATCGAGCAAATTAATCGTATTTTGATTGCGATTAAGCACGCTCACCAAAATAGAGTTAAGCTCGGCACTCAATAAAATGCGCTTCCACACCTGCTCTTTTGATTGATCGACTGAACGCTTACTAAAGAAGTCATTGATTTTATCGTTATAGTGAAACATTTGCTCAACAATATCTGAGAAGCTTGTGATATTGTTTTGCGTGGCTGGAATAAGGTTTTGCAGATCAATCAATGCCGTGCTACCACTACAATAAGATTGATCCTGCGGTAAAGCGCTACCTAACTTAGCCAAGAACTTGCTAACACCTGAATTATTATTAAGTATATCGTTAGTTAGCATATCGGGCACAACTTGCTGTAACAAACATACCTCTTGATGGGTAATGACATTGCGACTGATATACTCTTTTAGCTGATCATTCGTCGCATGAAAGTAATCACTATCAAAAAAAGTGCTCAACATCTTACCTGAAGCAATCGAGCTTGCTGAATTGATGATTTTAGCGTCATCAGATTCTGCGTTGTATAGATTGCTTGGAATATGTGAAACCAGTTTGCTATTGTTACTACCATAACGATAAACAATGCCTAATTGCTCAGAAGACAAGCCAGTAATTAAAGAGATCAATGAAATATTATCCTTTAATACATCGGCAACCTTACTTGAGTTAGTACTGGCAATAAGTGATAAATAAATTGCCTTATGTAGATAGTCTTCTGTTTGATATATTTTTGGTAATAGCACGTTTTCATACAAATAATTAGCATATAAGCGGTTTAGTGTTTTATTACCATGCGCATTATATAAAAAAGGCAATAATAATTGACTACGATAATAGCTTACCCATTGCTCATAAGTCTTAGCGGCTGCCTCTGTTTCCATGGTATCTAATGGTGCAAAAGGACGCTTCAATTGAATAAACTCACCAAACTCATATTGTTGATAGGCATTATAGGCAAACACCGTACTAAAGAATGCTGAAACAAATACTACCGCAGGCACCAATACATGCCTTGGTTTTAATGCATTTTTATATGCTTTGGAGCCAAAATCAAAAAACGTACTGTGATAGTTTTTAGCATGTATACCAAAATCAAGGTGGATCGCTTGAGCAGGTACTTGACCATAAGCACCTTGCGTTAATTCCGAGACTAATTGTATCGCTGGCAAAGTCGCACGCTCAATCTGATAAGCTGCCGTTAACGCACGCTGTACTTCAGTCGTATGATTGTTCAAATCACTTAATTTCACTGAGATTCGATGACGAATAACAGCAAATTCATCATCCAAGGTTGTTTTAATCTCCTCAGCAGAGCTTGGCGCTTCAAAGCTTATCTTAGTATCATGTTTCAACAAATCAAAAAGCGCTTCTATTTCCTCATCCATCGCAAAATCAGCAACCGATAAATGTATCTGATAATTTCCATGTGAGAATAAGGGCATTTGTGCCATAAACTTCTGAAACATTGCAAACTGACTCGATATAAAATCATTACTTGTCGCCTTTAGTAATACGACAGGCAGCTGAATCGCACCACGGTGATAAAGCTTATTCAAAAAACCATTAAACAACGGGACATTTAACTGCTTGGTACTTTCTAAGGTAACCACGACAATCATCTTTCCATGTCCAACAATAATCGATTGATTCGCATCAATAATAGTAATCTCAAAGGCATCTAAATCAATCAAACCACCAAGATAAGTCAAGGCATGATTCATATTGCCTTCATAAACACATAAAAAGGATGGCCAAAATGAATGCTTTGCCTGCTTTTGAATATTTAGCTGAGCATCTGCATATGGGTTTTTATTTTTCTTGGCTTTCGGTGCTGCTTTTTTCAAGCGACCAAACATTGACGTTGCCTTGCTTTTTTCAGTCTTTAAGGTTTTGATCAACCAAACAATAAAGACCAAAAAAGCAGCCACGCCCATCGCGCCAAAAAGCATAACGGCATATTTACTGGTTAATAGACTCATTTTGACTCCTTTTCATCACTAAAGCTTAATATAATTCCCTGTTTATCACTAAACGCCAAGGCGTTAATCCCCTCGCCATTTTTTGTTGATTGTTTTAGGTTAAATTGTTGATCATTCGCATCTTGGGTATAACTAAGTGCACATTCTTGTTGCGCACCATAGAGTGTTTGCTGTGCTATTTTTTGTGAGGCTTTATCTTCGATTGTTGCTGTATTTAGCTTAACGGATTTAATTTCCACGGTTTCTGCCGAGCTAAACTGTAATAACACGACATCACCATTTCGTAATAGATTAAATGTATTTGCTGTGACACCAAAGCTTGCTACTGGCACATACAGTGGTGCAGGTTTACTCGGATCTTTATAAAGGGCTTTTGGCAAGTTACATGCATAGCTTAATAAGTTCTCACTTTGCTTGGCATAGACATAATCGGTGAGTTTAGTGCCTTGATCGTCAGCAAACGAGCTTTCAGTTTCAGATTGACCTTTATAAAGCTTATAAGCATATTTGACACTATCATCAACATCTTTACCAATCGTTACCATTGCTTGTGCTTGAAATGTCACAAAAGACTGATATTGAGGTAAGTCATTTGCCTTAGCACTTTGATCTAGCCATTGACTTTGAAGCTGCACAAAATGAGTAATACCAGCAGGCACACCAATCATCGTGATCTTCTCATAGCGATCCTTGTCCGTTTCTGACTCATAGTTTTGCTCGGTTAATTTACGCTTCACAAACTCGATCGTTGACTTATTCTGCACAAACTGAAAGCGTTGAGAGCTCAAGACCACTGCTGTGCTTTGCCCGACAAAGGTGTTTTGCCATTGTGTTTTATTCAAGGCGATCAAATCATAACTTGGTGTTATCGGGAAAAAAGGCATCAGCTCACGTAAACTCACCTGAAACTTTGCCACACAAGCTAAAGCGCTTTGCAAATCGCTTGTTATCTTTTGCTCAGTATTGGTGTAGATCTTGGGGTCTTCAACGAACTGAACGCGATCAAGCGCAAAACCTTTAATCAATGGCTGTTTTTCATTATAAATTTTTGCCAAGGGTTTTCTATCCGTATTCATATCTGCTAGATTCATCATATTCTGTGTTTTTGACCATAGCGGCTGTACTTGGCAGTGTGCATGATCGATTTGAAATAAATCTTTTGAGGTTAATGTACCCTTGCCTTCAGGTTTTTTTTGCCAGTCACTGGTTAGTGCATCATATAAAACATAGCTACTTTTGCCCTTTGTGAGCTTGCTATAGTCATACACCAAATAAACACTGTAATGATCCAAAACCTCAATGAAATAATCATAAAAACTACGTGCGTAAGCGGATATCATCATTTGTTTTTGTTTGACTGCAAGCTTTTTGCATTTGGCTGCATCAATCTGCACCCAACTTTGGAAGAAATTATTGTCATTAAACACATCGATATATGATTTATCAAAATCAATATAAATAGGTTGATGTTGTGACCAGAGTGCCTTTAATGGATCGCTAAATTTCAAGGTGAAAGATGGCAACATCGAGGCAATTTTACTTGTTTGCTTATCGATATTTTGTTCAACCAAAGGATCGGCAAATTGTAAATGATCATCATTTGCCATGGAAGCAATTGCTTGTAATTGCAACTTAGTCTGATACTTGGTGTTTTTCTTATCAGGGTCATCAAAAACATAGGTATTCTCTAATGTAATCACCATTGATAACGGAACATTCTGATACAAAAATGCATAATCTGGATGCACGCCATCATCATATGAGATTTGAAACTTAAGCATACCATCAAAGCCATAGCGCTTAAGTTCAAGATCAAGCTCGATAATATGATAATTAGCCAACATCAAACCTTTAAACTGTGACTTTTCCGTTTGATTTTGATACTTGTTACTGACTAATGTTAATGGCTTTGTTGCTAGATTTTCATCTAATGGATTAAGCTCAATCGTGATAACTTGTTCAACGATAAACGGGTCATATCCAATCACTGGACGAATCTTGGTTTGCAGAAGTGCAAACAATTTGCGTGACTCGTTTTTACTGACAATGCTAAGTGCGAAAAAGCGTGATAGCTTATTCACCACTTGCTTAAATTTAAAAATATCCACGCCATCAAGTTGCAATAGCACTTCTTCAACTAATAAAGTCTCAAGCTCATCCAACATTAAGCGTGCATTCTCAAGCATGTTCGATGTATTTTGAAAATTTGTCTCTAGGATCTCATCCAATAGATTAATAAAAGTCAATTTTTCAAAATACACCTTAAAGGGGCGTATCATATAGCGTGATAGCACACCGGCAGATAATAAATCAAGCACACGAGCATAAGCAATACTTTGTCGAAACCCAGGTTTTTGTTTGGCTTTGATTAAGCCTAGAATCTTTTGATGCAATAGCTTTAATTTATCAATACTCTGATCATTTAACTCATCAATTACGGCAATGGTTAATACATCCAGTAACGCGTGTGAAATATAGGCAAAACGCTCTGAGCTTAAGCTTAGATTCGGCAAAACTTCAGCTAAGATATCTGCCAACTGCACATTAATGTCTTTCGTTTCAGATGTCTTTTGCTCTTGTTCTACTACACTTGTGCTCTCATCATCAAGCATTTTGCTTTCATCTATTATTGCCATACCTATACTTCTTCCTTACATTACCACTGGCTGTTTGAATTGACGTTTGGGATAAAACTCATGGCTATTTGGATCTTTCTTATTAGCATCAGTAACGGAAGTCACTGCAGAGCCATCTAACAACACCAAATCAAATTGACCGCTTGTCTGATACGCATCAATTAAACTTTGTAACTTAGCAGGTTCATCAAGAATCAAATATGCTTGCGCGAGCAATGCCTGTTTTTTTCCACCATCAAAAACACCTCTGACTGCCAACCATGTGCTTTTCTTATCGCTATATGCTTCTTTATTACTTTCAGCTTCTGACGTCGATAAGTAATCCATTACATCTTGATCAAACCCACCAAAGCTTTGAAAGGCGATTTCTCGCTGCGATTTCGGATCAATCATCACACCTTTGAGCAATCTATACTTTTCAATCTCAACAATACTATCTTGAGTAAAAGTCTGCTTATCAAGTACATGGTGACTTGATTTAAATGTGTAGTTTGATAGTGCACGCAAGCTTGTATTAGACTCCATACTGGTAAGAATATTCATATAAACCGGCGTTTTACGCTGACCACTACGTGTGGTTTTTCTCGTGATAAGCGCATTATACTGAAGATCTTTTCTGCCTGCTGATGAACCTGTTAAATTATAAATATGTGCTAAAAATTGTGCTTGTGTGTTTTTTAGCTGCTCTTGTACAGCTAATTGTATTGTTGTGCGCTGTGTGCTTAGACTGCCAACGGCTTCCTTTTGGCGCTCACTGGTATTTGATAGCATTGCTTTTAATAATAAGCTTACCTTTAGATCATCCACTTTATACACTGGCGAGAACCCTTGATAACGTACATCACCACTCTCGTCAAAACGCTTGATCTGTAATTTAGTCATCACATCAACCGCCCAGAGTCTTAATTGGTTTTGCTCACTGCCACTGAAGTTTCTGCTGCGTGTTGCGTATTCAATATTGATCGCAACTTTGACATAAGCCTGTAACAAAGCATGCATGATTTCAGCCGCAACCGTGTAGAAGCTAACACTATCATCATTTAATAACCTTTCTTTCTCTTGGTTTTTAAATTCACTCACGGAGATTAGGTCTAAATACTTAGCGATAAATTCACTCAAAGAAACATTTGATTCGGTATTACACAATTGTGCATAACGGCTTTGTGCCGTCCCTTCCCCTAAAGTAGCCATCATTCGCTCTGATAACACTTTATCTTTGCTATCGCCCTGATAAATCGGCTCGTCACCAATACCGTGGGCATACATCTTAAGCATTAGCTCATTAAGTTGACTAAATAAACCATAGAGATTCACCATGTCTTCGGTATTAATAACAAAAGATACTAACTGACGTATATTCATATTATTTTTCAAGGTTGAACTACTGCTGGATAATACCAATTGCATATAAATATACGCTTTACTCTCAGAGTTAAATCCACTCATGATCTGACTTGGAATATCTTGAGCGGCGCCAATAGCTTGCACCATGGCAGTGAAGTTATAAGGTTTGCTGCCTAGCTTCTGTCCTAGCGCAATTTCTGTTAATTGATCCTCAACAACCATACTGACAAGCTTTGGCTGTTGATTATCAAAGCGCAAATCCTTTAAGATTTTGGCACCTTGTTCTAAATAGGCATGCATTGAGTCTTGGAAGTCTTTGTAGCGCTTATCTTTCAAAGTACTCGCGGCTTTGATCACATTCGCATCATAAAATGTATCTAGATTTTCTTCTAATTGTGGCGCATAGATTTGAGCCTTACTATCATCAACAAAGGCTTGGCAAAAACCAGTATAGCCTTGGGCTTTTTCCCATTCCTGCGCACCTTCAATAGCTTTCACCTGTTCATTGGTTTTGGTCACCAACTCCTTATAAACATCCAAGCGCTCTCTTAATTTGGCAATTTTACGTACCGCTTGGTAGCTATTACCATGCACCTTGACACGCGTTGCATCTTTTTGCAAAGACTCTTTCCACGCATCGATACTTTTGGTTAATGCACGCGAACTATCCTCAAACTTCTTATAAACTTCAGACAATACTTTAGTAAAATTATCAATAATCTCCTGAAAACTCTTCGTTCTAATAAACTCTTCACCATAAAGCCCAACAAGCTGCCTTAATGCTTGTTGCACTAAGTAAAGCTGAACCAAGTGGTCATATTCAACCATTAAAGCCGCAACACACAAAGAAATCAGAAAACGAAAGTCTGTCTCACTTGCTCTTAAACTGGCAATCTGTTCAATCAATGCAGTTTTTTGATCCAAAAACAAATCCGCCTCACCAACATTAGGTGTCTTACCTTGAAAATAATCAAATAGTTTTGCTTTAAGATCTTCTTGTGCAATTTCACCGCGTTCAATCGCCCCTTTACCATACAACTCTTGGGTTGAGAAATACAACATACTGTGCGCCAATTGCCAATGCACCACCATGTCATAGCTACTAAACTTAGCAAATTCATTAAGTAAGCCCATACGCGTTCTAAACATGTGTTGTAAAAATGGCATCTGTTCTGGATAAGAGGCTGAAAACATCTGCATCGTTAATTCAGAAACTTGCTTGATATGTGACTGATTAATGCCAAATACAAACTCATTAATAAATGCCGTCATCTGTCCATAGCATGCCTCACGATAGTTTTGACTAGCATCAACACTAATGACTTTTTCTTTTGTTAAAAATGCTGCTTCAATTTCTTTTAAAAAGCCTTTTAATCCTTCCAGAGCTTCATGCCGTGCTTGCACAAATTGTGCAAATGGATCTTTACTTTCTTTAGCAAAGCATCCCAACAATTCATTAAGTGTTTTCTTGCCTTTAATTTTCTCTTTTTGCTCTAACTGGTAATTTATCACAAGCTCTTTAACCTGGGGAATTTTAGCAGTTTGATTATGAGTTAATGTCAGAGTATCTTTTTGTGCTACATATTCAATTGTTACTAATTTTAACGCATCAGTTACTTGATCTAATTTATCCACATCCGCGGTTGTTAACTTATCCTCTTCAACCATTAAAAACTCAAAGCTTGATGAGGTCATTTGTTGAAAGTATTTTTCTTTGCACGTGGTAATAAAAATGCCATTATCAATCACAGGATAGCTTGGAAAAATAATCGTTGATAATTGAAATGGCAGATTTTTGACAACATATTCAAGCGATTTATCAGCTAGCATTAATGACACTTGATCACCTGGCAAGCTCTTTTGTGCAAAGCTCTCAATCGCAACAATATAGTCTTGGAAAACACGTAAATGTCCTTGAAAATCATGCAGCTTAAAATAGCTTGATATCACCGTCTGACGCTTATTCTTTAAAATACCAAACAAATTACCCAGTGACGCACTATCGACAAATACATCACACTGTTGCGCTGACTTCTGCAAATCGTGAATCGCTTTGACCGATTCAGCATGCGCCTTCTGAGCCTCAACCAAATCCTTAGATACTTCATCAAACCGTGTTTGAAAGTCAACCACTGCTTCACTTTCTTTAAAGCTACCCAAAACCCCTCTTCCTGGCGTTTCCTGCGATTTTTTCAAGCTATCACTGATAAGCTGTAGTGCTTTAATATTTAGTAAGTTTGCCACCTCAGTATCGGTAATTGCCGAGGTTTCACGGTTGCTGGCATAATCCGCCATTTTTTTGACCAACGTGCCTTTGGAGGTTGTTTGTGACAGCTTCTCAACAACCGCTTTGGCATCACTTGCAAGCTTTTCACGTTTATCTTTAATCTCTTGATCATGCTCAGGGCGACGATACTCTTTTTGTAAAAATTCATTTAAGAAATGCATATGATAAAGCGTAATAGGCACGATACTGGCAATACCGAAGCTACCTGAAACAAGTGTTTTGTCGTTATGGCACTGTACATTTGGACAAGTTAAGATCTTGACCAAGTGTGTCACAATTACCGCTGTTTTCCATAAGTTCTCATCATGGATGATCCATAGCTTTTTCTGTTCGGAGTAGTAGCATCCAGCATACAGTTTCTCATCATCTTCTTGTGTGACTTTTTTAGCATCTTCATTCATTGCCAACCATTCATAATAAGAAACATATTCGTGGTAGAGGGACTCTAGCACTTTAGCAATCAGCTTTAAGTTATCACTTTCTAGATTTTCATAATTAAATGTCAGCACATTTTTTAACATCCGCGGATTTAAGCAATCGGTAATATAAGCATTTTTGCCTTGGAACCAATCCGCAAAACGGATCTTTGTCTTTTGCCAAAAGGAGGTTTTTTCCTGTACTTTGTCAAACTGCTCTTTACTGACTTGCGCGCCCATTTTAACAGCGACATCGAAAGCGCGCTCGTTATAGCCAGAGCTGACCATATTCTTAAGTGCTAGTTTTTTATCATTGAAGAAATCGCGATAAGCTTGCGCTTGCGCCGGCTTTGCAACAATCACCACCGTATCATAATCTGCAACAGCCAGTTGGGTTTCAATATCCTCACTGGCACTTAAACGCTTCTGTACTTCATTGTAGCCATCGATCACCTTGCCTGCATTTGAGGCTAATGTCGCTAATTGTACTGCACCGCTAATTAAGCCCATGCTCAAACTCCTTTTTATCTATTTTTTCTGCTGTTGGTCTACCGCTTTAATGCTGCTTCAAAATCTGTAACATAAGCCTTTAGTTTTTTTATACGCAAATCTGTGCTTTGCTTAGACATCCAATCGGAGTCATCATATAAACGGATTAATGCTTGTTCGTCGTATAGATCAACATTCTTCCACTCTACCCACCACTTAGAGTCAACATCCATAACTACCGCTCCATCAGACTGCTTTTGTGAGACTGTATAGGAATCATTACGGCAATAGAGTTGATCAATTTTTTGGCTTTTCTGAGCTTTAAATGATTGCTCATCGATTAATCTTTTCAACAGCTGGAAATGCTGATCTCGATCAGTAGTAAATGAATTTAAATCATCGAATGGCTGTACCATATTACCGTCTGATACTGCTTGAGCCTTGCTATTATAGAGGTCTCGATAAAGTTCATCATACTCAGTGTAAATCATAAAAAAACTTTCAAATTCGTATAAATTCAACCTATCAATTGTTGTTATAATCCTGCCTGCATCAGCCTCACCTCTTGCATTAAATACATATGACACTTTGGCAATATATGACATCATCACTAGAAAAACAGCCAATGCAGTACTACAATTTTCCTCTGGGAGCTTAAGCTTTTTGGTTCCCTTTTGGTAATCAACCAAATTTAAAAGTTTATTAACTTCACGTCTAATCAACGCATAAACTGCTGGATATGCAAGCTGAGCAAGTGCATCGCTTATTGGACTCAGGTAATCATCTTTAAGTATTGTCTTATCACAAATGTGACTCGCCTTAATCCGATTAATTGGAACATACTCCTCTTCATCAAATGCATCTTCACTCCACATGAAATTGTTTGCTGATACAAATGAAACGGGCACCTGATTAGGTTCTTTCTTAACAAACTCAAAGAAGCTTGCCACTCGAGTATTTTTAAATTTCCCAGTTTTAGATTCAATACCAGCCGCACCAAGACTTTTCAAAATCCAAAATACCTGCCTTGATTTTTGATATAAGTCACTTGTATATACCCTATCTTTTATGTTCTTGATACTCGCTTTAGATACTTTTGTTATATTGTTTTTTATCGCCTCCATTTCATCTTTATCTTGAGAAAGAATAGCTTTAATACGTATAAACGCCTTATGAATATCACACTGAATTGCTGACACCGTTAAATCTATTTGGTTTTTCAATAGTGGAATATTTGTTGCCATTTCACTCTCAATAAACGAATTTAAAAAATCTTTCCTTCCTTGATTTAAGAATCCACATGATTGAACTTTCAATTTAAACAATTTTCTAAGTGTTGACGACTCTAAAGACATAAATTGATCTAATGAAAACAATATAAAATACATCGTTCCAGGCATGCTACTAAGATCATAGCGACAGCTATGCGCAAATGAATCTAACATTAAATCTAAAGCGCTTCCAGAGTCATCTGCAGCAAGTACGGCCTCTTTAAAAGGCTGTACTAAGTCATAATCACGCTTGAAATAAAGACAACTCATAAGCATGGCCGCTACTGCCTTCCTCTTTTCCGCAACCTCATAACTTTTTAAACTTAACATTAACTGCTGAACTAAATTAATTTGTGTAAGCAATGAAACTCTGAGTGGATTTTTATCTTCAGGTAAAAACTGTAATAAAACAACTAATTGATTAATGACACCTAATTTATATTGTCCATTTCTGCGCCCTTGATGAGCCAAGTCCAAAAAACACCAATCCAATGTATTATTATGCTGATAGCTTGTAACAATTTGTTCCTGTAAATCTCTAAATAAAGGGACTGGCGCAGGCAATCTTGGAGGTGTAGCATCAACAACAATCTGATCAGTATCTTTGAGAAGAGATAGCAATAATAACTGGCTATCAACACTCGACAACAAAAACTCATCCGATGGGATAGGATGTGTGCTAAACAAGCTCCAGCCACCACCTCTTAACATACTGTAAAAGAACATTTTTGTTTCTAATGGGTATTGCTTAAGCTCAGAGTAATCCGATACTTTTTTCAACAATGCTAGTTTTTGTTCTTTAACACTCGCTTGAATTTGATCATTTTTTATAATCGCTGATTGTACGAATGTATCATATTCAAATTTTTCTCCTTTGGCATTATAGGGCACTGTTTGCACTTGCTGCTTTAAGAACTCATGGATATTGCTAAGCAACGTTAAGTAGGCTTTTTGCTTAATATCAACTTTTTGCCCATCTTTGAGATAAACACTGGCTTTATCCAAATAGTCAACTGCCATCTGCCCATGTTTATACAGTGAATCCGATAAAGTCATCATTTGCGGACGCACACTGTTATAGACTTTCTTTAGCCCACTTAACCAATAATGACTATTCACCGTATCAGCATATTGCTCAAGCTCAGGTAACAGCTGATAAGTAATGGCTTCTAATACTTGCGCGATACTTCGCTCATCTTCATAAAGCTTTTTTAAACTGCCTCTAAACGCTTCGTTATGAAAAATCATGCTGCCATATTGCTTGATCATACTACTTGCTGAGCGTTTACCGATATCAAGTAAAACCAACCGCTCAAACAATGACATCATTGTTGCGAGTATCAATGACATGGTTGGCAGTAACGCATCTTTTGCTGAAGCGGCAATGGCTTCTACTACCTTATTGATAGGATTACCTACTAATTCATCAAACTCTTCTTGTGAAAAGCATTTTTGATAACGCTTTAAGTACTCTTGAATTAATTTTTCTAAGCGCTGTTCAATTTTTTTATCTTTTGGCTCTTTTTCACTCACACAAAGATGCTTTTTAATCGCCTGATTTGCCTTATCCATTGACTCGCGTGCATAGTGTACAACAAAGGAATGCACAACCATGCTATAGCTATAATCAAGTAATAAATAAAAAGGAGTAACACCGCTGATTGCCAAAGATGATTGACTGACTGCACTGCGCTTTCTAAATAAAAATTGTAACATCGGCATTTCAAGTGGAAAACAGCTCGCAATAACTTTTTCTAAATCATCGGCATTTTCAGCAAAATGTTTATATACTTCTTCACGCTTTTCTCTCTTTAAAAGAGCTGCTACATCATCGCCAAAGCCTTTGGCATCTGCGTCTTCAGGAATCTCAATTGCCGCCTGCGTTAATGGCGTGTTTTGCTTAGCAGCAATTGCTTTAATCATTAGCACCTTATCAACCCACGCTTGAACAATTGGGATTTGTTCTGGATCCTTCATCTTGCTAAATAATACATCTAACCTTAATTCTAAACTCTCTATTTCAATACATTCAAGATATGCCATCTCAGGCATTTTTTGCTGAGTGCTGCCAAATAATAATTGAGCAATTTCTTTTTCTGTTGTGAGATTTATATCTGAATAGCTAATAGCAACAATTTTATGTTTTACAGGATCTAATTCTGCCACTTTTTCCAATGTAATACTCACTGCAGTATTAACATAGTCTTTACCCATTAAACCATTGAGTTTTTCATCAACAGCGGTTTTGTCCTTAACCTCGGTAAAAAATGCATCATAATAGGTAAACATCTTAAGGTATAAGCTACCAATAAAGGTGTTTAACATACTGCTATTAAGTGAAATATCATTATAGCTAAACATCAGGCGTAAAATTGAACGCACTAAATCAAAATAATAATTCATCAACGGCATTGATTCGTGAATATGTTTAAGCATTGCCGTTGGTGCTGAAGTTTCTACTTTGTACAAGACACTTTGGAAATATGACTGTGACAAACGTGCTACTTCAAATGGTGGAATGGCTTTCTTAAACTTGCCGCCTAAGTCAGCACCACCTAACATCGTATGACCAAAGTTACCGCCAAAAACTTTCAAAGTTTTATCATTAGGCTTCTCTTTTATCATTTGCTTGGATGCTTCAATGGCTGCTTTATTTTGCGCAATTACTTTTTGCATCTGGTCATAATGCCCTTTTTGCTCAGCCACATCGGTCACAAATGCTTTAACATTACCCATGCTTGAAGCAATATTACTGTAAGATTTTTTTGCCAAGAAACTAGCAATCCCTGAGGTAGGGGCGGCATTCATATAAGAGACTTCATTAACCTGTTTATCCCCTATACTACTTAGCATGGTTGACATCTTCTGCATATGGATATTCTGACTTTCCTTAAGCACACTAACCAAATGTGAAGTGGCATTACGAAAGGACTCAGAGCGCTCTTGTAAGTTCTGCTCTTGCTTTTGTTCTAAAAGTGGAATAGCAATTGATGTGATATATTCATTTAAATGATCGATATGTGCATATAGGGTTGGGTAAACCAAATTACCATTTTGATAAAGGTAATGCGTCATATTGAGGATATTATAAAGATGATTGGTAATGATAAATAATAAGACAATATCCAAAGATACAAAGGTATAAACCGTGCCACTTTTATTGACCATCGTCGAGATATCAGCATCGGTTTGTGCATCAGAGAGTTTCTTTGGATCTAATGAGCTTGCCGTGTGCACTTGCAAAAAAGTAACCAAATCGGCAAAAACCATAATAAGATCGCGCTTTACATCATCCAGCTCAAAAAAATTTGAGCCGTTATCAATGCGCCCACTTTTAGATGCCACCGCCAGTTTATATGGCGCAATACCATCGGTTAAAAACAAGCGTTTGCCCGATAGATAGCCCCATATTTTTTTGGATGTTTCACGCAAACCCCAGCTTTCAGCCAAGAATTTATGCGCCTCTTTTGAGTTTTCACTGCCAAACTGCATGCGGCATTGCAGATCATGACTCTCGATCTTATTGACGCTTCCCTTTAACCCCTCGCGAATCTCACCAATTTTATCATCAAAGAAATTAACATATTGCTGCACAATCTGCGGATCAACGACAATCAGTGAAACATCTTCGACCTTAGTATTATCATTAACATCTTCGATTGATGCATAGCTTTTATACGCTTCCTGCAAGACTTGATAACCCAGTTTGGCAACCGGTGAAAAACTTGCAACTGAAAAAGGCATTCCAAACATCATCCATTATCCCTGTAGGTTAGTTACTCCAATACTCAAGCCGATATAGCTATCGCAAAATAATTTACGAGCGGTGTAGCTCAAGTAACGACAGTTATACCCATCACAAACCAATTTACAGTACTTCTGTTATCAAATTTCTCACACTTTTGGATGATTGGCTCTTGCCAATAGTCCTAGCTATTACCTGCAATCCAATCATCCAAAAGTATCAAAAACTTCTTCAACATTAAACACCGCAAAATGATTTACGATGGGTATATTATTTGCCATTCCCTAATAAATAATCTATCGATAAACAAACAATCAGGTCAAGTCAATTTAAAGCATTTTTTGAAAATAAAAAAAACAAAATTTGTCTGATTCATTAAAATCGTCATCCATCCATGCATAGAATTCATATAAATCAAGAGGTGAGTGTTATTTTTTCAAAAAAACCTATTAAATCACTCAAAAAATAAATTTGTATTTTTTGCTTCTAGCTATTGACTAACCATAAATCAACAGGTTACATTGATCCAGCCAAATAACTAACCAGAAAATTGAATTTCTAGTAAAAATCTTAAGTGCTGATAGGAAATATTCTCAGCATATAATCAACTATAAGAGCATTAAAAAGGAACGGATAACATGGCTGTAAATAAGAAGCTTCCAAAATCAAGATTGATGATTCAATACGACACTCGCGTTAAAGGTGAGGCAAAGAAAAAAGAACTTCCATATCGCGTTCTCGTGATGGGCGATCTATCCAAAGGCAAATCAAAAGATGCCAAGCTGCCATTTGAAGATCGTGATGTTCGCGTGATTAAAAATGGGCTTGATGCCACACTTAAAGATATGGAAATCACTGCAAATATGCGTGTTCCTAATAGCATCAATCCTGCTAAATCACCAATGATTGATATCAATTATAAATTCACATCAATGGCAGATTTTCAGCCTGATCGCATTGCCAAAAAAGTACCTGAACTCAATGCACTTCTCCAATTAAAAGAAATGTTATATAATACCCCAAGAAATTTAAACAGTATCTTTTGAAATTCATTTCCGATATATTGTTGAAAGTAAAATGAATAGAGGGCGTATTTGTGAGCACAAAAAGAGCAAGTTACTCGTCAGAGTTTAAAGT
>NZ_QLIQ01000033.1 GCF_003428165.1 Cysteiniphilum litorale
AAAGACGTCAAAATGTCTGCACTCAACGGTAAAATCAATTGTATAGCTTAATCTTATATTTTTCTGTGCACTTAATAAGTGAAAATAATTGATAATTATGTCTATATCGTTTTTTTCTAATGCTCGACACAGATAAGTTTGATCCACTTTTAAATGCTTACTATTTACCGTTACAGGTGTATTTTGTAAATGATTTGCTTTATTTTGATCAAACACCCATTTTTCTATGCGTTTTAAACGAGATTCAAAGGCTTGCTTAAAATAGCGAATCAAAACATGCTTATCATGTGAATCCTTACTCGCTTGCTCAAGTGCTGTTAATTCACATGATATGCGGATGCTGTAATGAATAAAACTAAGCAATAGTAGCACCCATAAAATAATGATATAAATCCAACTCTTTTTAGAAACAAATACAAAATAATTTAACACAAGATTCTGAGTTAAAATTTCAACTATTGTCTCATGACCAATACGCTTTATATCGATGTTAAACCAATTAGAATTTATTGATTTTAATATTTCTTTATGCAAAGTATCAAATTTGTCTGTGATGCATATTTGACCAATAACATGCTGTTTATATTTAACTACCTGACAGGCAAGATATATATCAGAAACTACACCTTTATTAGCACCATAATAATGAGAAATTAATGTCCGCTTTTCGCTTATCGGATAAATATCCTGTCTTGGATGATAAATACCCGTTTGATCAATATAAACACTATCTTCTGTACTTGATATATAAAACAAACTAATGGGTGAAAAACTATTTATAGCAACATCTTTTAAAACAGCATAATAATAAACTATTGCCTCATGAATCTTGATCTCCGAGAAGTTAGTTTCACTATTAATACTTGATCGTACTTTGTCCAATATTTCATGATCACGTTTAGCAAACTTATCAACTGCCGAATTAGCTTGATTTTTTAAGGAACTTTCTGAACTTATAACATCCAGAGCATAATCACCAACAGACACCACAAAAAGCAAAAAGACACCGACTAGGGTATAGCACAAAACTAACCCAAATTTCCTCTTTGACCATCGCATAAAAGCATCGATGCCTACAATAAAGACTCTTGTAAGATACTGTAGCAAGGTGACAAAATATAAAAATTTATTTTATGTAGCAAACCGTATTCAATTGTCAGTCACCGCCATAATGAAGTTATTGAGTCACAATAACAACACAAATACTCAATGCACCGTCCTACTATCTCCCCACATATCATTATCTAAATCCGCTATCTCCTCACTATATTTAAGCGCAATCATCTCATTAATATCCTGTTCAATAACACAAAATGCGCCATGATCTGCCAATAGATTGATTATTGCTTCACTCACGTTGCAATGATGTTTTTTAATGTAGCGTCTGACTTCATTCAACAAAACCAACTTACCAAAAAACTCATCTAAACTCAGTGATGAAAATAACTTCACTGAAAATTCATAACCCTGAACCTCTGTATAAAAATAATTCAATGTGCCATACGTTTGCATCGCATCCATTGGATTAATATCATTGTCATCTTCGACTATTTTAGCTGCTTTAGACTCTTTGTTATCGTTTTTATCTTTTTTATCTTTTTTATCTTCTTCATCTTCAATCACACACTGAATGTCAGCATCAAATCCAAAAAATTGCATGAATTGCGGATAAAAACGGCGGCATATGTAGTATCTTCCTAAATCTCTACTGTTGAATATTTTTTCTGGTCTAACTTCAGACAATTCAATGACCTCATCACTTTCTGCTTTTTTACACTCACCTGTCATCATAAACACTATACTCTCTATTGGCAAACTGACAAAATGACACTAAGTGACAAGGTTTTTATTTTATTCACCTTTTGTGTTATTTGCTGTAGTAACACCTTTTATTTGATCAGCAATCATTTCAATCATCTTTTTTTGATTATGATTAAAAGCCACTAGCAAAAAATCTGCCACTGCTTCTTTGGTCATTGTTTCCTTGCCCAATAAGTGCCATGCCCATTTAACTGTTTCAGCATGATCTGGGCATCGCTCAAGCGCTATATCATAAGTTTCTGTTCTACGACCTACTTTGTAACTAATGCAAAAGTGACCATCTTTGATTTTAGCAAGCCTTTTGCTTGGTGCTTTGTCATCATCCAGTTTTAAAAGATATTCAATCATCGCTGTTTTCCTTATGTTTTATCTGTTGTCATATAACCTATATTCTCTATTAGCAAACTTACAAAATTCACCCCTAAACATCAAGCCAACATCCCCTATTTCTCCATTTCTTTGCTTGCCAATTACAACTTCTGCTAACCCTTTCAAATCAGGGTCATCAGGTTTGTACACTTCTTCACGATGAACAAACATAATCACATCAGCATCTTGTTCAATACTTCCTGAATCCCTTAAGTCACGCATCATCGGTTTTTTATTGGCGCGATCTTCAAGACCACGGTTTAACTGAGATAATGCAATCACAGGTACTTTAAGCTCCTTAGCAAGTGCTTTTAACTGTCCTGATATGTTCGATATTTCAAGGTTTCTATTATTTTGATACGCAGGGCTTTGCATTAACTGTAAGTAATCAATCACAATTAGCCCTAAGTCAGGGTTTTCACGTTTAAACTTACGCGCTTTATGCTTAACTTCTATTGGTGTCAACGCTGCCTTATCAACAATCGATAGTTTCATGTTTTCTACTTTGGTAAATGCCAATGTCAATTTAGCCCAATCATCATCTTCTAACTGTGCTGATCGTATTCTTGAAAATGGTAACATTCCTAATGATGAAGCCATACGCATCATAATATCCTTAGCTGACATCTCCATTGAAAACACTAAAACGGATTTATCTGTTTGTGTTAACACCGCTTCAGCTATATTCATCGCAAAGGTTGTTTTACCCATTGCCGGACGACCTGCAACGATAATCAGTTGTTCTTCCCGTAACCCACACAGCTTATTATCTAAGTCAATAAAGCCAGTAGGCAATCCTGCTAAACCATCATTATCAGAAAGCTCATCAAGGTAATCAATGATTTGTGGAATCACTGCCTTAGCTGAAATAAAATCATTATCCCCGCTATCTATATCTTGGCGTACTGTTAAAACAGCTTGTTCGACCTTATCCAATACATCTTCCTCAGATAAGCCCTGCCCTTGTAGCATCTCATTTGCTTCAAGCAGTGCTTTCGACAGTTTACGCTTAATGGCTTTGTTTCTGACAATATCTGCATAAGCTCTAACATTAACAGTTGTTGGTGTGTCTTTGGCAATTTCTGCTAAGTACCCTATCCCACCGACTTGATCACTTAAGCTTTCCTGCGCCAATGATTCTTCAAGTGTCACTACATCATATGCCTTGCCATCACTTGCCAACTTTTGGATATGTCGATAGATCAACTTATTGGCGGGGTGAAAAAAATCCTGTGGTGTTAAAATATCACTAATACGGTCATAGACATCGTTATCTAATATCAATGAACCAATCACTGATCTTTCGGCTGAGATGGAATGTTGCTTTTCTTGCTTTTCATTTAAATTTGTCATAGTCTATCCCTTGTAGACGTTGTTTTTAAAGTACGATTTAAGCGCGCCTACATAGTGCTTGTTGTCACCCTTATTTTTGAAAGCTGAGGGTGGCATCTTGCCTTGAAGTTCGCCATTTTCCTCAATGTCAGTAAGTTCAGTTGCAGTTAAAGATTCACGCCATAACTCAAACTCAAGGTTTAATACTTCTTCTTTTTGCGCTTTGATTTTTTCTAACCGTTCCTTTTTCGCTATCAATGACGCTTCAAACGCTAAATCTTCTGGTGACTTATAATTAGCCTCAGTCCAGTTACCGCCCTTTTTAAGCACCCCTATCAATCCACGTAAGCGGTTATTAGCAGGTGCATAGCTTACCATTTCATCTAATCGATTTTGCAAAGCCCAGGCATAATGCTCGATGGACTCTTGGACGCTATTGACAGTTAATTGGTTATCAGCGTCTAAGCTTTTATTAAAGTTTTTAATCTGAGTAACGTGGCGCTTTGTAAAGCCAAATTCAGTTAATGATGAAAAATCAAGATCAGTCCAGTTGTCATTGTCTGATTCAACTACATTAGTTTCGGCTGAATCTGTCACGGTGACGGTTTTAGTTTCAGGTTGGACTTGTGGAGCTTGTTGCAAAAATTGTTTTTGAAGTTCAGCTATCTGTTGTTGAAATTGATCGTTTTGCTTTTTGATCAAATCGATTAATTGGTCATTTTGTGGTGTGGTTGGTTTTTGCTCTTTGGTGTCGTTACTATATTTGTTTATAGTATTAGTAGTATTACTATTATATATAGGGTTAATATTAGGATTATTGTTAACCGTTTTTTCCTTTTTTAGATTTTTTATCATATCAAGATAAAAGTCATCATCAAAAATATAAACACACCAGCCACCTCGACCGTCTTTTCTATCATATATATCGATAACATTCTTAGCACGTAGTCTAGATATGGATTGCTTTATAATGTTAATGCTCTTTTGAACACTACTTGAAACCTCAATCAGATTGATTTTAGATGTTATTTTTGAGTATGAACTTTGATATAAAGTATTAATAATATCCTTTTGAATACCTATTAGCCTATCATAACTGATATTGCAAGTTTTTCCGTTAACCGTTTCCGTATTATCTGTTAACCGTTTGCTATCCGTTTGTTCTTCTTTTGTTAACCGTTCGTTAACCGATTGATTACCGTTTGTTATAGGTTTGTTAACCGTTTCCGTATTATCTGTTAACCGTTTGCTATCCGTTTGTTCTTCTTTTGTTAACCGTTCGTTAACCGATTGATTACCGTTTGTTATAGGTTTGTTAACCGTTTCCGTATTATCTGTTAACCGTTTGCTATCCGTTTGTTCTTCTTTTGTTAACCGTTCGTTAACCGATTGATTACCGTTTGTTATAGGTTTGTTAACCGTTTCCGTATTATCTGTTAACCGTTTGCTATCCGTTTGTTCTTCTTTTGTTAACCGTTCGTTAACCGATTGATTACCGTTTGTTATAGGTTTGTTAACCGTTTTTTGAGTCTTTATTGCATCAAATGCCTCTGATTTTTGAAGATTCAAACTAATTAACGATGATGTTTCTCCAACTTGTATTTTTGATGCAAATTTATTTAAACGATCTTCTCTTTTTTTTGCTGCCATATTTAAGTCTACCTACATTTATTTATGAGGATATTTTTTCATTCCAAAGCTCGTAAAAAATATTATAATAATCAGAAGCTAATGGAGATGTTGGCTTATGTTCTATTACTGAAATATCATCCATTGTTGCATCATCAGCAGTTGTTTCATCAACTCTTATACTCCCTGCTGTAACACTATCCTTAAAAGTTGCTCTTATGAGGTTGTTGAAGTATTTGCTATTTTTTGAGTTCATTTTCAGGTTTACTGGAACAATTGAAAAGCTATTCCAATTTGGTTGAACTTTATTTTTAAACTCATTAACTTGGCTTATAGTGGTGGCAACAGTACTGTAATCACCCATTTTACAACCTATTGGGTATATTATGTCTGTAGCCATTGTTAACGCGTTTTGGACAAATAGACTATTAAAATAAGCAGAGGTATCTAAAATAATAACATCATAATTATCTTTAATTGGTGTTAGCAATCTATCTAGATATAATTCGCGTTTAACCTCATGCATTATCTTATTTTCAAGCAATTGTAATTCTGGGGTTTCGGGAATGTAATCCAAAGTTGGCAAGTCTGTGTTCTGTATAACTTCTTCAAAACTATTTTCACCAGTAGCTAAATGATATAAACCATAAACAGGCTTGTTTAGCATTGCCTCAATTTGCTCAATATCATCATTATCTTCATCTATCAAAGGTGGCTGCATATATAAGGTAAAACTTCTTTGAGCAACTTCTAGCCCTATGCCTAGTGTCTTGATTCCATGTATTGCCAAAACTCTAGCTAATTGGTATGCAATAGTTGACTTAAGAACACCACCTTTCTGAGAGTTAACAACGATTATTTTTTTATCTTTTGGCTGCTTTAAAAAACCAAACTTTTTGCCAATATCAGGTAAATCCTCGTTATGCCAAACTCTAACATCATAAGCACCTCTCTTTTCCCTAGTAGCTAAAGGTATAGTTTTACCTTCTTCATTCAAAAGGGCAGTTTTTGTTTTTGTTGATCGATATAATTTCAAAATTTGGTTAGGAGTCCATGACTTACTCATATTGATATTATCCTTTATATTTAAGTGCATATTCATATTTAAATATATAAAGTTAGTCATGTAAATACATTTTTAGATATTTTTGTGCAAAACTGTCAATTCAGATTAAAAATGCAGCAAGCAAATAAATTTTAATAGTCATCACTCAACAGTTATTACGCAACAAATACAATACTCACCTTAAGAAGTTGTTACGCGACATTTATATTAACCGACCCTAACAACAGCATCGATAAAAAGAACAGGACACACCAAACTGTCACATTAGACTATAGTCTAACGTACACTAAAAAATTGGGTGAAGTTTAAATTTTAACCTATGAGGTTTAGAGCCTTATTATATAAGGCGTAGGCTTACGTCATCTTGAAATATCAAAGTGTTTCATATAAATATCTCGCAAATAAATGTATGATATAAGTAAATTACAATACACTTTGACCGATTAAATGAAATATGGCTATGCGAGAGTGTCAACTAAAAAGCAATGCGCTTCGTTAGATGATCAAATTTTGAAACTTAAAAAATCAGGCTGCGATGAAGTCTTTTCAGAATCTATCAGTGGAGCCAGTGCAAAAAGACCAAAATTGACAGCGTTATTAGAAACAGCAAAGTCAGGCGATGCTATTGTTGTTACTGCTATTGATAGGCTAGGGCGCAGTTTAAAAGATTTGATCGATATTATAATGCTATTGAAAAATAAAGGCGTATCTTTTATATCACTTAAAGAACAGATGGATACTAACACTGATATAGGCATGTTGCTTTTTGGCATGATGTGTTCAATATCAGAGTTCGAGCGTAAATTAATTAACAGGCGCATTTTTGATGGAGTCCAAAGAGCAAAAGAAAAAGGTAAGTATAAAGGTAGACGTTATGGCACTGATGCAAACATCAGACGTGAAATTGTAGATAAAATGAAAAGTGGCAATTATACAGTGAGCTACTTAGCGAAGATGGCAAAAGTATCACGTGCAACTTTATATAGATGGGAAGCGCAAGAAAATGCTATTGCCAAGGCATAGGTGCCACCAAAATTGCCAATGAGTTGGGTATTTGTCGGGATAGTGTTTATAAAATTCTCAGAAAATCGGTAAGTTAAAAAATCACCAATCGTTAGCAAAGATCAAATTCAGGCATCAGTTTATCAAAGACAGGGTATGGTAGTTTTTGGTCACGCATGTCAAAATAGCTTGAGGTGATCATGACGCAATCATTTTCAAGTTGCCATTGTTCAATTAGCTCCTGACCTTTAGGCTCATTTTCCTCAATGGTGTACTTATTGTCTAAAATATAAAAGGTTCTTAGTGCAGTTGCATCAAGCTTTTGTTTCAATCTGGCAAGTTGAGAAGTGGTTTTAGCAATATAGATGGGGAGCAAGTATTTTTCATTAACTTTCTGCACTGCATCAATAACACCATGGATATACGTATTTTTATCCTCAGCAATAATAATTGCATCATAAGCTTCTAAACTTGAGGTCAAAAGGGTTAATAGTTCTTCGCTCATCGTTGACTCCTCGTGTTAAAACAGGACGGCATTCTGTTCAATGGGTTGCAAGCGTAAATAGCCTTTGCCAAGGATTAAGACAGATTCACCAGAGAGTAGTTTTTGTTTGGCTAAATGGGCTTGATCGCCGAAATGAGTTAGACAGAATAGATTAACATCATTAAGACTTACACCCTGCTGAGTTGACCCATTAATGAGTGTGAACTTAATATTATCTGGTTTGATTTGACTCAAAAAAGGCATTTTCATAATCCAAAAATATATACACCAACCTATGATTATAGTAATACAAACTTACCATTAGTGACTCACCCATTTTGAGTGAATTTGAAATTTTTAAGGTGAATTAAAAAATGGTACATGAAACTTGTTTAAAACCTACCGTAAGTAACGAATTTTAAAAAAAGATTTATACGTTTTTGCAAATGGTAAAAGGCATACATGTTAAAAAAACAGACGGTATTCGCCGTTTTATAGAGGCTATATATTATATTTATAACGCTTGCGTACTGGATGTCAAAGGCGGGTTTTGCCAAAGCAGTATGGTCATTTCAGAGCAGTTCGTAAGTGTTATAAAGAAGGCTGCACAACTAAGGTGTATACCTTTGTAGATACATTAGGGTTACCTATTAGATTTATTTTAACATCTTGTCAAGTCTATGACAGTACTTAATCTGAGTATTATTTGATATACTTGCAATAAGTTGTTACTTATATATACTATTACGTAAATGTCACATGAGAAAAAAAAATGAAATATTTTCTAAGTATTATATTAATATTAAATTATGTCAATGCGCAAGCAAGTAGCTGGGTCAATTTTAGTACAGAGATATGTAATAACAGTCCTATTGGTGAAAATTATTATATCGCGGCGTATCGACAATATCAGAGCAAAATCACAAGTTGCACTGGCGTAGATAATACTTGTTCTACGTTAGCTGACTCAAAATATCATATTGATCACATGAATAATGCACCTGTAATCTTTAAACTTTCGCCTAGAGCTTGCTCAACAATAAATTATCAGATGTTAGTCAATGACCCTAACGTATTGGATTTTACTCAAGCCAAAGATGATGACTTACAATTAATTGTTGCGACAGATGGTCAGTCTGGTAGTTATCTTAATAATTTTACTGTTGGAGGGCTAATATATCTTCATGGGAAGGCAGATACAAGTTTGGTGGCAGAAATAGTCACCCCGTCTTTAGAAACTTCAATGATCAATTTAGCTGATTCTGAACTTTTAGATGCCCTAGGCTTAGGAGCACTTGTTATGGCTCCAATTTTTTCAGCAGGTCATGTTAATATATATCTAAAATTAACTACTACAGATAAGGATGATTTTTATCTAGCTGATAGCATAGGTGGTAACAATGTAGTAAAAATTAGTCCTTTTGCGTCATACCCAAATTATAATAAGACGCCAACAATACACTTGGTAAATTTAAAACAAAATATAACACCATCAAAGAATATCCCTGCCGGTAGCTACACGACTATGTGTAAAAATATTAACTATACAAATGGACAATTAAATGCAGACTGCAATAATGGTTTGGATACTAGAAACTATTCATTAAATTATATGGATAGTTGTCCTTCGGGGAGTCAAGTAATTTTTTTAGATAATAACTTACAATGTGAGCAAAAGTTACCCAACGGTTCTTATCAAAGCAGTTGTAGCAATGTAATATTTAAAAATGGGATATTGTCAGCAGATTGCGTAGAAAGAATTGGCAATTCATCTTGGAGCCAATCTAGTAATCTTGCTTATAATTTACGTTGTAAACCCAATAGTGTAAGCGCTCCACGAACCTCATCTAGAATACTGTTTTAAATCTGGCAAACTGATTGTATTGATAATACAAAGAGTTTTATCTCATGACAGAAGAGCAATGGTATGAAGCCATCAAACGCTGGGAACAATCTGGCTTAACGCAACCTCAATTTTGCAAGCAACACGATATAGACTACAGAATATTTAAACGCTGGCGCACCGAAGGATTAGCATCAGGGAGATTTAACCCCAGCACCAGATGGACAAATAAAAGTGAAAACGTCAGCTTTGCGAAAGTCACGACGCTACCCGATGAATTGCCTGAGACGACTTATCACGAAGGTTTAAACACTAAATTCATCGAAATAAATTTGCCGCACGGCATCCTGCTAAAGGTTCCTATGTAATGCTTGTTGCAAAAACACCTATTTACATAGCCAACTTCCCAGTAGATATGCGTAAGTCCATTGATGGTTTAATGCTGCTTGCTGAAACACATTTTTCATCGAACGTCACCGATGGTGCATATTATGTGTTTGGCAATAAGATTAAAGATAAAATCAAAATACTCTATTGGGATAAAAACGGCTTCGCACTGTGGTATAAACGACTGGAAAGTGAACGCTTTAAGTTGATCTATAGTGATAAATCAGAGGTAAATTTGTCTGCCAATCAACTGCAATGGTTACTCTCTGGCTTGGCTTACCAAAACCTGCAAGGACATGCTGAAAAAAGGTATGATATTTTTGCTTAAAAGCTAATTAAAATAAGGCTTTTAAAGGGTTTTTATGGTATAATTTCCGCATTGAAACTAAGGGTTTTTTGATGTGACTAGCAGTGAGATGGAAGCTTTAATGCATCGTGTTAAAGAGCTTGAAAATACGGTTCACGCGCATCAAATTTCCCTTGCCGCTAAGGACGTCCTTATTGAGCAATTAAAGGAAGCATTAAAAATTGCTTTGGCTCGTAAATATGGGCGGTCTGCTGAAAGCTATGTTGATCCCAATCAAATCGATTTATTTGATGAGGCTGAAACAGGCGTCATTATTGATAATGATTCTGGTGAGGTGATTAATGTACCAGGTCACACGAGAACCAAAAAGCGTGGCAAACGCCAACCACTACCTGATTATCTACCACGTGAAATTGTTGAACATAAGCTGCCTGATAGTGAGCTTATACTTCCCAATGGTTTGCGCTATGAAATTATTGGCAAAGAAGAATCTGAGCAACTGGATGTTATCCCGCAAGACGTTCGTGTCATCAAACATGTTCGCTATAAGTATGCGGTTAAAGGATATGAAGAATATGGTGTTAAAACGGCTGCTATTACAGGTCAGGTGATTCCTAAATCAATTGCATCTAATGGCTTATTGGCGCACATTGTCCAAGCCAAGTATAGCTATCATTTACCGTTATACCGTCAGCAAAGAATATGGCAAGAGCTGGAAGTTGACTTATCACGGGCTAGTATGTGCCGTTGGATGATATTGTTAGGGGAAAAGGTTGCACCTGTTGTAGATGATATTATGGCGCAAATGAAGCAGTTGCCGTATATGCAAGCAGATGAAACGCCCGTTATCGTCTTAAAGGACAAAGATCATCCGGCAGGACCATATAAAGGTTATATGTGGGTTTATAACAATTCTGAAGGTTGCGTATACAAATATGCATCCCGCTCAGGAGAACATGTAAAGTCTGAGCTTGATGATTATCAAGGCTATGTCCAAAGTGATGCTTATGCTGGCTATAATATTTTATTTGGCGAAGACAGCAATCGAATCAATGTAGGTTGCTGGGCACATGCAAGACGTAAATATATGGATGTGATTAAAGCATTAGGCAAAAATGCACCTAAAGGGGTAGCGCATGAAATCATTGAGCTTATTGCCAAGTTATATGCAATAGAAAGTCGGGCAGTGAAAGACGGTCTTACACATCAACAACTTAAAGAGCAAAGGCAATT
Source organism: Cysteiniphilum litorale (assembly GCF_003428165.1). Taxonomy (GTDB): domain Bacteria; phylum Pseudomonadota; class Gammaproteobacteria; order Francisellales; family Francisellaceae; genus Caedibacter; species Caedibacter litoralis. Next base: position 11,474 of record NZ_QLIQ01000033.1, read on the forward strand.
AAAAGCAAAACCTATTTTAAACACCATCAAAAATAGGTTAGATGACATTATCCATCGCACACCACCAAAGGGTTTACTTGGAAAGGCAATTGGTTATACCCTTAATAATTGGAAGAGTTTATTGGTTTACATCGAGGAAGGTTATATCCCGATAGATAACAATGCGACTGAAAACAAAATAAGACCATTTGCCGTAGGACGTAAAAACTGGCTCTTTACAGGTCACTGTGAGAGTGCCAAAGCCAGTGCCAATTTATTTACACTGGTTGAAAACGCTAAACTTTACAACCTCAAGGTGTTTGATTACTTAAGGTATGTCTTCGATCGCATTGGTGATGCCAAAACGGATAAAGATTATGAAATGCTTACACCAAAATATGCTTCAGCACATTTACCTAAATTAAAATCTGCCCAGAAGAGGACGGCATAGACATGCGTAGTATATTGTTTGCTAGATAAATAGGTGGGTTTATGGAGCGCTTACATATTGAGGGTGCATTGAAGTGTGAGAACTAATTGTAACGGGTCAGAGCGATTATAAAAAGCGAATTGCTAATGTGACAAGAAGGTGCGTGAACACCGTGAGACTTGCCTATTTTGAGTGAATTTGAAACTTTTTAGGTGAAAAAATAGTATACGAACCTAGTCTACTGATGGAATATAACTAAAAAAAAAGCGCTCAAGTCCATCCCATCCATGGTCAATTAGGTAGCGTCTTAGTGATTTTTTATCATTACAGTAAGTTTTACTACGAATAATTTTGAGATGTGTGGACACTGTATTTATGGACTTATTTAACATTTTGGCTATTTGACTTGCACTGCAACCACTAGCGTATAATATAAGCACTTCAAACTCTCTGTCGCTGAGATCAAAGCTAGCATTTTCCTGCAATAATTCGTGTGCATAACTTCGTTTGATTTGATCATAAGGTGGTAGATGTTCTCCAAACTTAACAACATTTTCTGTTTTTAGCCCATCAATAATAATTTCTTTGGCTTTCTCGTTAAAATAGCTAATAAATTTTAAAAGCTTTGCTCTTTGTAAATCATAGAAACGATAAGCTTCATCAGCATGTTTTTTGTTTGCATAAAAGCTATACTGATAATATTTGTTTTGATGTTGATCTCGGTAGATAAAATCAATTCTTGCATCCATATCAAAATTTTCGCGTGCATCTTCAGCTGCTTCAGAAATATATTGGCTTTTATTCCTTTTCCAGTAATTAATTCCAGTAATCAGCCTATGTTTAGCTATTTTGGCTACATCATATTTTTTATAGGAATGCCTAACCCATTCTTCAGGACATGCGCAAAAATCACTCGATGTACCATTGCAATGATTGATTATTAAAGATGAAAAATGAATATTTGTTTCCTGAGTAAACTTTGCTGAAATTTTCCTGATACTTGGGATAATTCGTATAATATGCGAATTTGCATCCAATTTTTTTGCATCGATCATGATTTCGTTACTCCTCGGAAATGAATTTTATCAACATTCAGAACTATGAGAGATATCACCACGGATAAAATAAAATAAATAACTGGAGCCATTTTAGTATTTAATAGAATTGATAATGCTTCGTTAACACTTGGGGTAAATGATCCAATTAAAATTGATAGAGAAAAAGCTATTCCAAGAATAGATATGCGATGATCTATTGGACAATCTCTTAAGAACATCGGTGCATAGGCAGATGCAAGCAACGCTAAAGCCGTTGACATTGTGAAGCAAGCCAATAGCAGTAATGGTATGTTGCCAAATACTAAACAGTAGTATAATGGAGCAGAAATGAATATCAATATCCATAGTGTGATGTTTGAAGATTTTTTCAATCCGATTTTGTCTGCAACAAAACCCATAATTGGTAACATAATAACAAAGACAAGAACAACCGAAAAATGTATCATTGTTGCTTGGAAATCAGATAATTTAAGTGCCGAATTCTTGAAAATAGTCACTTTGTTAAAGAGCATAATGGTATAATACAGGAAGTTTAGACTAGACATATAAAGCATTATTTTGATGATATTTTTCCAGTGATGCCTTAACGTATAGAATGAGTAATGACTATATTGTGGTTTGGTTTCAATGGTACTAATCCGTATGTAGCCAATGATAAAAGTAAATAATACGGAAATACCAAAACATAACCGCCACCCCCACGCATGAACCTCTTTCACATCTAATATACTATGTAATAGAGTGATAATTAGTATGCCTATAACTAATCCTGAATTAGACACAACATCCCATAAACTGCTATAGGTAGCTTTTCTATTGTCAGGGGCTACTTCGTATAACATAACCATTATTGTCGGAAGTTCACCACTGAAAGCAAGGCCTTGAATTAACCTGAATAACAGGATGATTATTGTAGATGCGATGCCTATGCTCTGATATGTTGGTACACAAGCCATTCCTGCAGAAACTATAGACATCATTGTTAACGTTGTTATTAAAACTACCTTTCTGCCATATTTATCGCCTATGTAACCCCATAAAACGGCGCCAAAAGGTCTTACAAAAAAACTAATCGAAAAAATTAAAAAAGCTGCTAGTAGTGAATGCTTAAAATCATCAGGAAAAAATATTTTAGCAAAAACGGGGGCAAGTAGACCGTATAAAACTACATCATAGGACTCTAATATACCACTGATTACAATGGGGAAAACCTTTTTCTTATTTGTTTCCATAAGCGATACAGCACGGGTCGCCATAAATATGACCAAAACCCACCATTGCTCCTTATAGTTTTGTGCACAAAACGCCAAAAAAACAAAGTTACAGCAAGAACTCAGATTTATAATTGGCAACCAAATCTTTCCATTACTTGTGGTCAAACCCTAGCACATCAGGGAAAATATAACTTAAACATAAATGTATTAATTTGCTTCTGAATGTATAAAACCAGACGAAACGCCAGTTGCTTTTTAAGGCTTCATAAACGACTATCATTGACTTTAGCCGTGTATATTACCTATCTTGTCTAATAAGCATATGAAGAACCTAATTATGGTCGCTGAACGTAAACACATTAAAAATGACGTTAATATGCTTAACCAAATTGTGCATTTGCTCAATTATAAAAAGAAAACCTTTATTGAGTAATCCAGTGAAGCAGACTTCAATAATGCCATTGATTATATAAACAAAACGATAGCCAAGCTTGAGGATAAAAGGCAAAAATTACCGATAAGGTATAGGTATACTGGGGTGTTTTATTTGAAGAAACCTTATACGGTGCCGAGTGAGTCAGTAAAGATTAAAGTGGCTGCATTCATGTATGCTAAGAATTTCTACAAAGTGTCGGAAAAACCGACGTTTAAATTGAAAAATCCATCATTTTGACTAAATTGAGAAATCACGTATTTCAATGGATGCTAAATCGATTCAGAGTTAATAATATTTATCAATATGTATTTGTATTATGGGTGGGGTTAAAATATGCCTAATGCAGCATCTGAAAGTAGAAAAATTGCCAAAACTATAGGGTTTAATGTAGATAGTATTGCAGATAATGGAATATATGCATATCTGAATGGGAAGACTGACCATGATGGGCATTCTTGTTTTTGGGTAAGAAAAGATGATAAGGTCAGAGTCATTGAGTTAATGCTACTTCTTCGTAGTCAACAAAGAGAGTTATGCAAGGGTGAAATTGAATTACCAGTACCAAAAGTTAAAGATCCTGATTTTGGTATTTTTGATCATAATGACTCTATGAAACTGTTTGAATGCAAATATCCAAATTCGAAGATACAGCATGTAGCGGGTAAAGGAAATTTATTTAAATTAAATTTGGATGAAGTTACGCTTAATACTTATATAAAACATGAAAATGAAAAAATACGTAGCTCTGAATTAAACTATAAACAATACACATGTAACACCTATGTGAGAAATATATTAAGCGGGCTGCAAAAAGAATTATGTCATGATAATGCATCTGATAATGCATCTGATAATCGAAAATTTTTACAAGGGCTATGTCAAAAAGCATCTACAAAGGTTCATGGTCGTTGGTTTTTAAATATTGCAGGAAAAGAGGTAGATACAGGAATCGGAAAGTATGTTGTTCCAGATAATATTGCCAAAGCCATTGAAGCAAACAAAAAAAATATTTATTTGAAACCTGATGAGTATCAAGAAAAACTAATCAGTAGTATTGCTCAAATGACAAATGACATCAAGCCATCCTTAAACCGAGATAAATGGACTGAAAATTTATATAAGCAAGCTAAGGCTGAAAAAAAATCTGTGCCCGTTTCGATTTTCTTTGAGCAGATAATAAGCGAAACACATCAGTCTAATGAGACAAATCATGCCCAGAAATTATAAACTGATAAAACATAAGTTTTATGAAAGTGCTCAAAGCCTTAATATTAAAACGCTGCAAAATTAACGTAATAGCAGATATGGTTAATGCCTAATGCTAATAATGATAACGGTGTAACCGCATCTGATACAATAAATGCGTTTGAAATTTCAAGGATTGCTTGTTAAATGAGGTGGATTCATACAATAAGAAAGTGACTTGATATGATTTAAAACGTAAAATTGTTTTTATCTATTTATTTGGTAATTTTTACAATGTCTTTGTCTGTAGTTAGTAATGAGCTTATAGTTTTGGCAGCGCCAACAACAAAATATTATGAGAAAGTTGAAAATGATATTATTGATTTTCAAACTAGATATGCTGAAAAAATAATTGATAATGGTGATAAAGTTATTATTCTTAGCGATCAAAAAAATTATTCAAAATATGCAAAGGCTATAGATGTAAGCAATATTCTATTGTGCCCAATGAAAGATATATGGATGAGAGATTTTACATTAGTAAATCCGATAAACCCTTTAATCTTTAGATATACAGCAGCAGGGCAGGGAGGAGGTAAAAAAGGACAATATTTAGCTGATGAAGTACAAAATGACTTTTATGGATTAGTAAAAGATGCTAACTTGTCGTTTGTTGAAACAAACTTACTAAATGATGGTGGCAATTGGGTTGATGATTATTCAGGCAATATTGTGATTAGTAGAAAGTTTTTAAATGATAATAATCTTTTAGAAAAAGATGCAAAAGAAGTGCTAAAGTCATTAGTTTCAGTAAATAATATAGCATTTATTGAAGCTGATGAGCAGGGTGGGCTAGAACATGCAGATGGAGTCGTTAGTTTTATAGATTATAATACACTCGTTATTAATAGTTATCCATATGACAAAACCTATTCTAAGAAACTAAAGGAAGATCTGAAGCGAGGACTTCCAAAAGTAGCAATACATGAAATCATTACTTCGTATGATGATAGTGATATATACGATGAGAGTTTTGGTTCTGCATGTGGTATATATACAAATATGCTTGTAACTGAAAGTAGTATTTATTTTCCTCAGTTCGACATACCAGAAGATAAAATTGCGTTAAAGCAGATTAAATCTATGACATCTAAGATTAAATCTATGACATCTAAAAAAATTATTCCTGTGATGTCATCACAGATTTGTAAAATGGGTGGTGGTGTACGTTGTATGTCTTTACAAATAAGAGGAGATAATAAGGAAAAGTTGGTGGAGTTTTTAAAAAATAAGCAAAAAAAGTAGTTAGTTAAACAAGATTATCTTTAAGTCAATAATCACAATAATACCTTGGCTTCCTTGATTTTCATTTAAGGATTACACACCAAAATTGCAATGTAAATTTTTTGATTGATCACCTTCCCTACATGTTAACTACTTTCTCGGTATTGAGCATGGATACGATATTTATTAATCTGAGTATTGTTATAGGTAGGCGGGTAATAAACAAGGAAATGACGTTTAAGCTGAACAGGGATGATTATAAGGCAGTGTTTGATCAGTGATAATCAAACTCTTCTCTTTGCCATTGTACTTGTAAACACATATCATCATCATGGTCGGGAGCAAGATCAAAGGATAATAGTTTTATATCAAATTCTTCGTCATCGTAATACGCTAATTTCAATTGGTATGCTATGTACAGGGCTTTAGCAATCGCTTTAGGTGACATAATCATCTTATTGCTTTTAAGCTCGCGATGAAGTTCCTTAACTTTTTTCTCAAACTTTTTGTTAAAAGTATATTCGGATACCTCATAAGATAGTTGGCATAAATTCCAACCATGAAAACTAATGACAATTAGTGCTAATAAATTATACTTCTCATGAGTGATTTTGTAGATTGAAACAGCAATTTCAGTAATGAGGTTATTGGCTTGCAATTGATCACCATGATAGCGTTCTTCAATCATCGAACTAATGTTGTCAATATAATCAAAGGCATCAATTAAATCATCGCAGTTGTCACGTACTAATGATATTGGTATAGACATAACACACACAAACCAAAATGTTTTTTGATAGTCTGCCAAAGATATGTTAGCCAATCAAGTCTAAATAATACATCACTACTAAGGATCGTGCGCTGAGAGGTAATCTTAAGAGTGCTTTTTGGGTATAAATCCATATATAATATGGCTTTGAGAACTGTTATAAAGGACAAAAATTTTTGGTAACCAAAAAACAACCCAAACCCCGCAAAAAATCAGGCAAAATAAAATCATGGCGTTGTCATCTACGCTGTGACTTCACCAAACCCAACGACACCAACACCTACATTGAAAGGTGCAGTGTCACTGTCGGCTTATCCAACCTTGCCAAAGCCAAGGAAACCTACGACTTACACGATGCGATTGCGGATTGGTTAAAGGAAGTTAGAGACGAAAATGGTTATAGCAATGATTTTGTAATGGCAGTTGAGAGGTGGGAGCCGATAAGGTAAGATCAATGACTAACTAACAATAGTAAGGATAATGCGTATGGACAATCAACAAAATAAAATCAATGAAGCTTACGAAATGATTAAAGACGGTATGCCAAGGTCAGTTATTGCAAAAATGTTAGGTGTGACTGAAAACGAAATAGATCATTTGCAGCGAGTGGTTAAGTGGTAAGCATTAATGACCAAGAAAAAAGATCTTAACAAACCCAAATATGATGAATTTGTCAAATTCAACCTTGAGCAACGAGACATTGCCGAGCAACTTATTAGGCAAGTATTGCCGCAAGAGTTATCTAATCTTGCAGAGTTTGACAAAATGCAGCTTGAACCCAGTGAGCATATTGACCCCGAGCTTAGAAAGTTAATTAGCGATGTGCTTTGGAGTATCCCTATTAAGGGCAAAAAAGCCTATATTTATCTTTTGATAGAGCATGAAAGCGGTTTAAAAGGGCATGATCTTTTGCCTTTTAGATTCCATAAGTACGTGATAAGGATAATGGAAAAGCACTTAGCTAAGGGCAACGACAAGTTACCTATTGTTATGCCGATCTTGCTTTATCATGGTACAAAGGAAAAGTACCCGCATAGTGTCAGTATTTTTGATTGTTTCGAGAGTAAAACACTGGCACAGAAATATGCCTTTAATGATATACGGCTAATAGACCTAACCGTGATGAGTGATGATGAAATTGCCAAACAAGGGTTTAGGTTTTTCTTTGAATTGGTGCTAAAATACGCAAGAGATAAAGAACTTGCCAAGAGATTAGTAGCGTTATTGGAATCACACCCTGAACTTGCTAATTATTTTGATGGTAAAGATTTTAAGAAAGCGTTTGTTAATTTGCTTATGAGTTTGGATTTAGATTCAGAGTATGTAGCAAGTGAGACGTTAAAGAAATTAGACAACTTAACAGGGGTTGATATTATGACTCTAAGACAGCAGTGGGAGCAAAAAGCAGAAATGCGAAAGGCACAGGAAACGGCACGTAGTATGCTCGTTGAGGGTTTAGCTAGTGATTTAGTTATCAAGTGTACTGGACTCGACCTTGATACGGTGCTTAAGCTTAAAAAAGAAGTGGACAGCAAAACACAACACTAATCCATGAAGTCAAATTTTAAAGTCAAATGTGACCGATGCAAACGTGCCAGGGATTCGGTGAAGCGTATTTGTATCGGGAGCCACAAACAAGGTTATCGTTACTTGATGTTATGCTTACGCTGTCGTTGGTTTAGGTTATTTGAGGTTTTAGATAATCGATCATGGATACGCTAACTTTCAACGCAACCTACGTTGCCTATTTTCTTTTACTTGTTGCAGTGAAAAATTTGCTGAGCCTGAAATATAATCAAAAGTGGTTGGTTTTGTCTGATGTGTCAAGGTTGGTGTTATAAGTCAATGGGGGTTTTCCGAAACGAGCGCACACACTCCCATTAGTACGTACTATGCTATCACAATTTAAAGATTTTGACCAGAAAAAACTCTGTACACGAAGAAAAATTTGCAAATTGCTGCTTGAAGCGTTATTTTTTCTTGATTTGCACAACATGAAAAAGCACCTCAAACAGCTGACTAATAGTTTAAAGGAAATTTTTAACTGGCACAAATCAAGATTAGATTGTTTTGCTAATCTTCTGGTTAGCTTGATCTCACGACAAACCGTTAATCTTGCGCATTTAGCAACTCACTTTGCAAGAAACACCAAAATCGAGTCTAATTATCGACGCATACAGGGATTTTTTAAAGATGTTGAGTTTGATTATGATGCTGTTGCAAAGTGGAGTGTCGAGCAAATGCTCAGCCAGAAGGCAAAGTTCTATCTTGCGTTGGACAGAACCAATTGGCAATTTGGTAGTACAGATATCAATATTCTTATGCTCTCAGCAGTCCATGAAGGTGTAGCTATTCCATTGTATTGGGAAATGCTGCCGCATAAAGGTAACTCTAAGTCTGAGGTGCGTATTGACTTGGTGAAGCGTTTCATTGAGCAGTTTGGTACAGGGCGCATAGCTGGCATTTTAGGAGATCGTGAATTTATCGGAGAGAAATGGCTAAAATGGTTGGATGAAGAGTCAATTCCATTTGTTGTTCGTGTAAAGCAAAATCAGCTGACCACAAATTCCCGAGGACTTGAAGTGGATGTTTCGGCACTGTTTTATGGTGTCAAAACACATGAAATTAAAAGCATTGAGGGCAAAAGGAAGTTCTCAGGGCTTGATGTCTACTTTGCAGGTACAAGAGATATTAATGGTGAATTATTAGCTGTTGTTAGCAATTCAGAAACTATTGAGCAGCTAGTTTCCACTTATGGTATGCGCTGGGAAATCGAGAGTGCGCCGCAGGCGCACAGGTTGGAGGTTAGACATGAAGTAAAACTAAGAACTTGTGCATAAGCTCTGTAGGAGATGAAGGCAGACCCTTCGAAGTCGACTTCCAGAGGTAGGCTTCAAACCACTTCAAGTGGCTGTTATTAAGAGTAATTGGTCATGAGCATTGAAGTAAAGTGCGAGTTATCAACTCGGCAGGTGTGGATCAGAAAGACGAATAGACCTGAACCATTGTTGACGCGTCGTAATCCAGAGAATTGGCATCAAAACCAGAGGCGTTTCCATACTCTGGGAAGAGTTTACCGGAGATCTGGTTACTGGGTAAGCGGTGTCCGGCGTATAGATGGCGTGATTCTGATCTGGGCTTCTACAGGGAACTGCGGGAACCAGTCGTTTTGATGTTAAGGGAGAAGTTCAAGTGAGTAAAGTCATAAGGGCGAGAGTACCAAAGCAAAGCACTGGGGCGGAACAACTCGTAGTAGTGATGAAGCTACTGTAATGGTAGTGGAGCGAAGGGGTTGTGTTAAGCAGTCGGATTGAATATTCAACTGAAAGATCAGGAGGAAATATTGGAGAAGACAAAACCATTCAACCTACCTAAGCAGTTATTTGTAAAGGCATATAAATTAGTCAAAGCAAATGCTGGTTCGGCTGGTGTTGATAAGCAATCGCTAGCAGATTTTGATAAGAATCTGAAAGATAACCTGTATAAACTTTGGAATCGAATGTCTTCGGGGAGTTATTTTCCTCCCCCTGTGAAAGCGGTACCGATTCCAAAGAAAACAGGAGGTGAGCGGATATTGGGTGTGCCAACAGTAGGGGACAGGATATGTCAAATGGTCGTAAAATTAGTCTTTGAACCAGGAGTTGAATCAATATTTCTAGAGGATTCTTATGGCTACAGACCTAATAAATCAGCACTAGATGCCATTGGAGTCACCCGCAAGCGGTGTTGGCAGTACGATTGGGTTCTAGAGTTTGACATAAAAGGGCTATTTGACAATATTCCTCATGAACTATTGATGAAAGCGGTGCGTAAACACACACAAGAAAAGTGGGTGATTCTTTATATTGAGCGCTGGTTAAAAGCCCCAATGCAAAGAGCCGATGGGAGTATTGTTGCACGAACGTATGGGACATCTCAAGGAGGAGTGATTAGTCCAGTGTTAAGCAACTTATTCTTGCACTATGTCTATGATAAGTGGATGCAACGCAATCATACAGTTACACCATGGTGCCGTTATGCAGATGATGGACTTGCGCATTGCAAAACGGAGCAAGAAGCACAGGCTTTATTAGTCTCACTAAAGGCACGTTTTGAAGAATGTGGTTTAGAACTACATCCCACCAAGACCAAAATTGTCTATTGTAAAGATGGGAGTCGTAAAGGGAAGTACCCAAATAAATCATTTGATTTTTTGGGTTATACCTTCAGGGCAAGGATGTGTAAGAATACGAAACGGCAGAGTCTGTTTATTAACTTTACGCCTGCTGTGAGTAAGTTGGCTTTAAAATCGATGCAAGCGACGACAAGACGATATAATATACGCAATCGAACGGATCTGAAATTGGGTGACATTGCTAAGTGGTACAATCCTGTATTACAAGGTTGGATCAATTACTATGGTAAGTACACAAGATCAGGATTATATCCAATGTTGCGACATTTTAATCTGACGTTAGTGGCATGGGCAATGAGGAAATATCGGCGATTGCGTAATCGCAAAACATGGGCAGCAAAGTTTATGGAAAGGATAGCCGAAGACAATCCATATTTATTTGCGCACTGGAGATGCGGTATGTTGGGTGCGTTTGCTTAATGGGAGCGGTATGAGTTGAGAGGCTCACGTACGGTTACAACAATGTTGCAAATAAATTAGAAATCATGCAAATTCTTTCTAGAAACGTCATAGTTTCACTCCCTGGAAAGAAATTCACTCTTAATACATTTTCATTAGTATCTTCTTGGGAAATAATTTTAATAACTTAAAGTTTGCTTAAATTCACGGAGATATAAAAAATGCAAAAAAAAATGGCAAATATTGCATACCTATGAACCGAATAGATTGGCTAATATTTATTTGACTGATGCCTACGAAAAATTGTTACCTCAAGGTAAATGCAAAATGGAAAAAGATATAAAAATTAAAGAAATTAATCATAGCAGTAAAAAGATTCAAACACCGGAGATTTTAAAATGACTACAGTAGCTTTGTATGCGAGAGTTTCTTCAGAAAGGCAGATTAATGAAGATACTGTATCAAGCCAAATTCAAACTATAAAAGATAGAATTATAGCTGATGGTTTATCAATATCAGAAGATCATTGTTATATTGATAATGGTTATAGTGGATCAAATTTAGTCAGACCTGCTCTAGAAAAACTTAGAGATCAAATTGCTTTTGGCGTGATTGATATTCTGTATATACATTCACCAGATCGATTATCTAGAAAATATGCTTATCAGATGATACTGCTGGAGGAGTTTGGGCAGCACACAGTAAAAGTTGTTTTTCTGAACTATGATGCTTCTGAAAATAACCCAGAGGCAAATTTGTTATTACAAATGCAGGGTATGATAGCTGAATACGAGCGTTCAAAAATAATGGAGCGTCATCGTAGAGGTAGAATTTATGCAGCCAAAAAGGGTTCTATCAATGTTTTAACTACTGCACCATATGGGTATCGCTATATCGATAAGTACACAGGACAAGGTGAAGCTTCATTTGAAATTGTGGAAGATGAGGCTGAAGTTGTGCGTAAGCTATTTTCTTGGATCGGCAACGACAGACTATCCATAGGAACTGCTATACGTGAATTAAAAAAAGCTAATATATTGACTCACAAAGGAAAAGATTGTTGGGATAGAAGTACCATTTGTTATATGCTAAAAAACCCTGTTTACAAGGGGCAAGCTGCGTTTGGGAAAAAGAAAGTTGGTCCTAGAATAAACTACGTTAGACCACGCAAAGATTCATGTGAGCAACCAAAAAGGAACGTTTCTAGATATCGCGTTGAAGAAAGTGAGTGGATTTATATTCCAGTTCCTGCAATCATTGATGAATCATTGTTTGATGCCGTACAAGATCAATTACTAGAAAATAAAAAGAGAGCCAGAGTGCAAAAACAAGGTCAAACGTATTTGTTACAAGGTTTGCTGGTTTGTAAAAGATGTAATCGTGCTTACTGTGGAGGCAAAAGCACTAGATATAACAAGAAGAAAACGATTTACTCTTATTATCGCTGCACTGGAACTGACTCCATAAGGTTTGGAGGAATTAAAATGTGTGATAATAAGCAAGCAAATGCAGAAGCACTTGAAATAGTTGTTTGGGAGGAGGTAAAAAAGCTATTAAAAGATCCTAGAAGGCTATATCAAGAATATCAGCAACGTTTGAATGATAGCAATAAAGCACCAATAAATGGAACTTATTCATCACTCAAAAAACAGGAGTGTAAATTAGAAAAAAGTATTTCTTTACTGATCGATAGCTATACACAAGAATATATTTTAAAGGATGAATTCGAGCCTAGAATAAAATTAATGCGGCAAAAGCTACTGCATGTACAACAGTTATTAAATCAAATCATAGAGAAGCAAAACCTTGAAAAAGATATGGAATTAATTATCTCCACACTAGAAGACTTTAGTTGTAACATTCGGTATAGTCTTGATAATCTAAGCTGGTTTGATAAACGTGATATTCTTAGAAAGATTGTTAAACGAGTAGAGATAAGTGAGGATACAATAAATGTTGTATACAGAGTAGCCAATTTGCAAGACGATAATAAAAACACGCAACATTGTTGTAACCGTACGTACCGTTCTGCGAGGGGCTCGTGGGGAAGTTCCACGGGTCTACTCTCCATCTTTTTCAAGCGCTTAAAGGCAGAGGGTTTAACTTTGAAGATACGCATTTGAAAGACTCAAATAAAATTTCCAAACTCATGGCATTGCTTACCGTTGGTGTAGTGTGGGCACATAAGGTTGGTGAGTATAAAGATGCCAAATTAAAGCCCATCAAGCGTAAAAAACATGGTCGGCTACAGTCTAGCTATTTCCGATATGGCTTGGATATGATTGCTAATGCTTATCAAAGAGCAGCTTTTAGCATAAGAGACTTTAAGCTCTGCCTTAAAATTTTAAATCGACCGCTACAGGAGCTACTAAAATGAAAAAATCATCGTGTACAGAGCAGAAAAAACACCTCAAAAACAGTAAATAAATATCGCTAAAACCCTTATATAATATAGCTTTGCGCTTGCTTTTTTCTGTCACTTTGGTATAATAACCACATGCTTAATTAAGGCATCAACTAACGCTTAGAGTTGTAAAATATTTAAGCAGTTTCACTAAATTTTAGGCAACAAAAAAGGTAATTGTCCAAGTCCGCTAAAACTAAACAATCACCTTTTTAGTAACAGAAGTAAATATAATGTCTAACTCAATAATTGTCAATCATACAGTCAGGGCAATCGCATTTAAAAGTTATTGACATTTAGCAGAAAAGGCATGGAATGATGTTTTTGTGATCACATTTAGATCTTCTGGTCATGTGGTATGAATTATTTACACACTAAAAGTAAAAACATATATAAATGGCAATATAAAAATATTTAATCAATGGTAAAACCGTCTAAAAAATCATCTTAATGATTGCTTAATAAACATAAGTGTACATTAAAAGTACATTTTAAATGCGATTGCCCTGATCATACAGTAGTCGATTTAACCACCAACGACCTTCCCAGTCTTGAGGATATGAAGCGTATTTCTTACGGTGGCGTTAATATGAACAAGGATTTTCAGCGTGAACTAGATGCAATAGGTTCTAAAAGCTATTGTGGAGTGGAACTAAAAAAGGAAAACGGTCAATATATTGAAGATGAAACCTATCGCAAAGAGCTTTTTAATCACATAAACGAAATGGCAAGCTGTTACGGTTACACAACTGAGCAGTGGTGTGAAGATTGCGAGTGCTAAGTACTAATTTTATCCATAAATAAAATCAATACTTATTAAACCGTCGTTTTGTCCAACCGAAAAAGGACACTAGCACAATTTTGTATAGGAAAAATCACAATGGAACAGAACACAATAGAAGTTACTAACCAACAAAACGAACAAACCAACGTCACAGTAACGAAAGACACCCCAACCAATCAATCCACAGTCACCACTGAAACATCATTTAGCAAGGACACGATCAAGCAAGAATTAGCTGAACTTGGCTTAGACGGCTTAGAGTTTGACTATGCATCTTTTCCCATTATCAGTTTAAAGGGCAATGCTTTTGAGATGAAAGCCGACCACGACTATAACCCCAACAGCTTCATTGTTACGGTGATCAAAACCACCGAAAAGCACGTTTTAAGTGACGCAAACGATGACAACTATCACGACGTTAAATACTCCCCTGATGGTATCGTCACAACAGACGGAGAGCCGTTAAAGCACTTTATGACTGAAATGGTAGAGCAGGGCAGAAAACCTATAGTGAAGCGGTACCTCGATGTACTCGTGCAGCTTCACACCAACGATAAGCACAATAAAAAATTAGTGGTGCTATCCATATCCTCGACCAGTGTATCAAGGGTCAGCGGTTTCTTCATGCAGATGAAGCTACAAGGCAAAATAAACCAACTCCAACAGTTAAAAATTCAAGTATCCAAAGGTGAGACCAAGAAAAGCAAAGGGAATCATCAATATCGACTTTGGCACTTTGAGCTAGTCGAACAAGGACAGGAAGCCGCTTAGTTTAAGCGTTTTTTAAGCAATCAACTTTAGTCAAATTTTTAATTTTTAAACGTGTGCTACAGGCACAGGGAGCAAGTTATATGTTTTTTTCAGCAAAAACGAAAAGTAAAAAGAACAACACCAAGCAAAGCAGCCTTAAATCGCGCACAATCAGCGTTATCAAGTGGGATAAGTACCATATTGAAAAATATAATAAGAACAGCGTCAGCGTCGTTAAAAATGGCAGTGACAGTAAAAAGGATACGGTTATATCAATCTTGCCGTATTTGAAGCGTGACGTTAGCAACTTAGGGGGATTTTTAGCATGAGCAACATTAAAAACATTAAAACAGTTTACCCATTAAACGAGATCATAAACAACCTAAGCAACGAGGATTATCACGCAAGTGACCCTATTTCATCAAGCAACTGTAAAGACTTGCTTATCAGTCCTTGGCTTTACAATTACAAACGACAAAACAAAACAGATTCAACGCCCGCAATGAAATTCGGCACAATGTTTCATTCGTTGGTGCTTGAACCTAAGACCTTTGATGATGAATACGTGGTTGCTGATATTCCCAAGCGCAACACCAAGCAAGGCAAAGCGGATTATCAGGAATTAATCGAAACGGTAGGCACAAGGCAGCTTGTTAGTACCGATGATTTTTTACAGGCACAGGAAATGCGCCACAACTTAGCAAAAAATGAATTAGTCAGGACGCTGTTAAGTGGCGGGGTAGATGAACAATCGGTTTTCTGGTTAGATGAGGCAAGCAAGGTAAATTGTAAAGCAAGAGCCGATTATATCAATCTTGAGCAAGGTTACATGGTTGATTTAAAAACCACGTCAAGCTTGGCTGATGATATTAATTTCAGTTTTACCACCAAAAAATACCATTATGACCTATCAGCGAGTTTTTACGTGGACGGATTCAAGCAAGCCACAGGTAAAGACTTTGATTTTTATTTTATCGCAATAGAAACCAACGCCCCATTTAATTATGGCGTTTACAAGCTGTCACAGGGTTTAATTGAACAAGGTAGGGGTAAATACACCCAAGCGTTAGAAATCTTTGCCACGGCAAGGGAAAGGGGCAATTTTAACGTACCTTACAATGGCGGGAACTTGATTGAGTTAGTGGCTTAGTATTGTGAGGTGGTCCACCATCCATAAAACATTATAAAGCAAGGATTATACTGCTAAAAAAAGATAAAAAAGGGCGGATAGTCCGTATCGTAAAAAATAAAGCGGTTGTGTACCTGACAGGAGAAATCGATATAAAAACGCCTCTGTTTATTTATCAACGCCACGTACACACCTTAACCATAGACAAAATTTAAGAGGATTCAAACCATGTTATTCAAAAACAAAGCAAATCAGCCAGAAATTACAACAAATAACACCAACCTTTACCTTGGCGGTATGTATGGATTAGGTAACTACAGCAAAGCATACGCTGTACAGGGCTTTAAGTTAGCCATTTTACGCAAAATTGACCTTAATACCTTATGTGACAGTAGCCGTAAAGAGGTAACTGAACGAATGAATAGACTGCACAAAGAGATTGCAGGAGATATTAAATATCAAGCGGGTAAGTCAGCCGATAGATGTATTGATCACTTTGTGCAAAAGCGTTTGTTTCAACTAAGCCATGAGCTGCCTAACTCAAGATTTGCTGATCATGTTTGGTATAACGTGGAGCCAAGCTATAGGCATGAAGAAATCAGCGATGACAGTTATATCAATTCAGCCATTAACAACGAAAACAAAGGTTTTGCTAGTTTGTATAAACTTATGCTAGCGCGTAAGTTATGGCAAAGCTTAAGTAACGCCGGTTTAGAGCGTATTAACGTTTACACTACCACAGGTAAATATAGAGTGATTGACGGCTATTTGTACTTTGGTGATAGTTTTAATCTTGAATATAACGACAATTACAGTACACAACTTACGTTACATCATACCTACAAAACAGAAGTTTTAGGCTCAGGATTAGAAGTCATCGATAACAAATATTTAACCATCGCCTTAACGCCATACGATAGCATTATCAAAGACTGCCAGATGTACCAAGCCGAGCTACTGAAAGTTAAAAAGATTTTCAAAGATTCCGAGATCGAGCAAGCCTATATTGCCAAGCTAGATGATCACGTGCTGATCGCCAAAAGTCATGATCAGCTCATGCGTAAAGTGATCAAAGCTAAAGAAGTGGTTAAGGACAATGGAAGTCAACCCCAAAATATCCCATCAAACACGATTGCGGCTTAATGTGCATTTAACGTTTAACGCTTAGGTTATACGCAATTGCATTGCCAAAAATTTTATTACTAAGCCATCAGACTTTTCTTATCAATGAGTCAATCACTACGTGATTGACAGCCTAGTTTTAATTTCTTTTTTAACAAGCCCGAAATACCTGTCAAGGGTAAATGGCACGCTACGCGCCCTTGACAGGCATTTCTAAATGGCTTGTTGCAAAAAGGTTGTGAACACACACAAACCGAATAAAAAAAGATATAAGGAGTTAGAACAATGAGAAGCTTAATAACCAATCAACCTGACAATGACGCATGGTTTGACTTTTTTAATTATGTACGGGCGGTTGAGAAAGACCAAGTAGCATCTGCCGATAAAAAGACACCAAAGCGCTTACAAGAAATAAAAAACATGAAAAACATGAAAAACATGAAAAACAACCATGAGCAAGCGGTGCATGTAGTCAATGCAGTGTTAGCGATTAATCACGTCACAAGAGGGTAAAGCGATGCGTATTTTTAACAGTAACTTAGATTTAGCGGTTGATGAAATATATGCCAATACGTCATTTAATGACGGTCTGTATGGGGAAGATATAGAAGATATAGAAAATTTAACAGAGGATATTGCGCAAAATATTTGCCCTATATGTGGTGGGTTGAATTGCAAAGCATTATTTGATGGTAAAGATTGCGGAGGGGTAAATAATGACTAAGCAAAACACCATAAAAAATAAACACAATAAAGGGAATAAACAAAGTAAACAAACCTACAACGACTTTGTAAACGACATTGCCCAAAGCATTAAAGAGATTATTCAAAATGGCGGTGCCACTTGGAAAGATGTTTTTAATCGTGAGGGTTGCGCTAAATTACCAGTAAATGCGAAAGGGAATTTATACAGTGGCGTGAATGTGCTGAATCTTTACATGACACAACTCAAAAACAATTATAAATCTAACCAGTGGTTGACGTTCAAACAAATTAAAGCGTTAAATGGCAGTGTCAACAAAGGCGAAAAATCAAGCCGCGTTTTTTTCTTCACAACTTACGACAAGGAAAAAATAGCGCAAGATGATTTTAAAACTGGCGACAAAATTATCAAAAAAGGTGACACTTACGAAACAACCATACTATGCCCAAAATATTACCCCGTTTTTAATTTGTCGCAAACGACTTTAGCCGAGACAGAAAACACCGTTATTTTTGATGATAACTTACAAAGTATTATTGATGCTCAAGGCATAGAAATTATTACACACGATAGGGGGCAAGCTTGTTATAATCAAAGTTTAGATATTATTAAAATGCCAAGCTCAAAATACTTTGATAGTGAGGACAATTACAAAGCGGTGCTTTTGCATGAGCTAGCCCATAGCACCATGCACAAAAAAAGATTAAACCGCAGTGTAGATTTAAGTTGCAAATTAAGTTACGCCAAAGAGGAATTAGTAGCCGAGTTATCCAGTGCGATGCTAAGCGCACACTTTGGTATCAAAACCGATTTACAAAATCATGCAAGTTATATTGATAGTTGGCTTAGAAATTTGACTGATGAAGATTTTAACGAAGCGGTAAGGCAAAGTACCAAAGTTTTGAATTATTTGCTTGGTGGGCATTTAAAGGCGGTTGGTGAAGATGATAGCAAAATAGAAAAGGTGGCTTAACAAAAAAATAGGAAAATAAAATATAAAAATGAAAAAATGAATTATTTTTAAAAATTCAAAAAAAAGTTATGGAAATAAATATCAATATTTATTTTTTCTTGACAATACGCCTAATAGGCGTATACTATAACGTAACAGATATGGATAGATAGCAAAATGAAAAACATAGTAGAGCTTACACCTGATGCTCAAAAGAGAATTATCAAAATACCAAAACAGATAATTTATAAATTGCGCTTGTGGACGGTACAAGTTGAAAGCCTAGGTATCAGAAAAGTCATGCAAATAAAAGGCTATCATGATGAACCATTAAAAGGTGAACGAAAGGGGCAACGATCCATAAGGCTTAATAAGTCTTACCGTGCTTTCTATCGAAAACTTGATAATGGTGATATTGAAATTATAGAAGTATTTGATATTAACAAGCATAAATACTAGGAGTTTTAAAAATGGCAAATGTAAAAGCAATTAATTTTTTAAATGAGCAATTAAATGAACCGTTAACTTTTGGTGGAATGATCAAAAATATTAGATTAACAGAGTATGAAAACATGACCCAACAGCGATTTGCAGATGAAGTTCTACATTTAAGCAAAACAAGATTATCAGATATTGAAAATAATAGGAAACTTGTAAGTATTTCTAAAGCGATTGAGTTTGCAAAAATATTAGGACAAAGTAAACGATTTTTTGTTACTGTTGCTATACAGGATATGTTAAAACAAAATAATCTTGATTATTCAATAAAGCTAGATAATGAGAATTTATCCGCGATCTAATGCGTACAGATTATTATAAGTTATTATCTTTTTTGTGTTTTACCCAGTCTTTATCTTTAGATAAAACGTATTCCGATGCCTGAATCAAAAAGTCTTGCATAGTTTCAATTCCTGCCAATGTGCAGTAATCATTTATTTCATTTTTTAAATGCTTAGGAAATTTAGCGCTAATGCTAACAGTTTCACTTTTTTTAATAGGTTTGAGTATTGTCATTTTATATTTTACATTTCATTTTTTCTGTATTACTTCATATGATAATACCATATTTTGATAATTTAGATATATGCATTATTTGTATTTTAAATTCATGTCAAAATTTTCTTTATTTTTTCTCTTTAACTTCTCTTAAATATTTTTAGTTTTTACGCTCATTTTTAATGAAGTCGTTGCTATCGCTTTTTATCACGCTTTAAAATTTCATTCAATCGCCATAGGTTCGGCTTGTACAAATAGCAATCTAAATTATAACCAGTTAATTTGACTATATATTAATCTATTATCAATAGCCACTCCCTCACCCCTCAGTAAGCATACACAGTACGCACTGTTAGTGCATTGTGTTCTTGTTGCAAAAAGGTGTGTCATCAACCCCAGTATTTACAAGCATTTCAGCGGATTAATTTTTTAAAAATAAAGTCGAAATTTTTATTTTTCAAACTTTCACTTTCTAATCTAAGTAAAACCAATACAAAATACCAGTGAAAAAAATGGTAAAAAGCAGTACATCAATATAATATATGACATGTAATACGTTGTTAACAAAAAATGTAATATATTGATAACATAAAATTAATACTTTGCTAACAATAATTAATAAATTGCTAACACATGATTTTATAATATAATATGATAATATAATAGTTCATTATAAAACCATGCTATGTAACATATTGATAACATAATCAAATAACACAAAAGGCAAAATCTAGGGGGAAATATGAAATTAGTAGGCATGAGAATAGAAGATGATCTTGCATCAAGACTAGATAAGCTAGCA
>NZ_QLIQ01000034.1 GCF_003428165.1 Cysteiniphilum litorale
AAGGTAACTCCATTTATTGGAAAGAGGACAGCGCTAATGATATGTTATTCATACGGTCTTTTTACAAGGCTGGGCGATGGGAAGATATTGAAAGAATGGCTTATGCAGGCGGGTTAGCAATGGCTTCCTAAAATACCCACAAATTGCGAATGCGCCCGAATTATTAGATCAAATAGGCTCTTTGCAAAAAGCCTGTACCATAGCTTATGGAGAAAACAAGGATAAGCTAAATAAGGCAACAGAAACTGTTGCCCAAGAAGTGGATAAGGATAAATTTCAAGAAGTAGTAAATTCGAAAATTAAGAGTGGTGAATTCTTTGATTGCAAATTCTTGAAGATAGCAGCCGAATTAGTTCTTTTAGAAGAAGATGCTAGGGGTAACAAACAGATTAGGGGCTATACAGCCACTATGATGACGCGTCTCGATTACTTTCTCGATAATCCAGATTGCCATTTTATGCGTGATGCAGAGAAAATTAAGTCCAGTGAAGCTTTCTTTGAGCAATTATGGGGCGAAGAAAGTATGCAGTCTCAATTGGTGATTATTGATACCAGCGAGCTAAGCCCTGATATTCTTGAAACACTGACCAGCGTAGTATCAAGGCTTTTATTTGATCAAAGAAAAAAGTTAGTTGGAGACAATCGCAGGAAGAAGCCAATCCACTTAATTCTGGATGAAGCGCATCGCTACATAAAAAAACACTACGACTACCTGCTAAAAGAAAATATTTTTGAAAAAATTGCGCGCGAGGGCAGAAAGTACTCATTTTATTTGATGGTTTCATCCCAAAGACCATCTGAATTGTCAGAAACCGTTCTTTCTCAATGTGCAAACTTCATCATTCATCGTGTCCAGAATGAAAAGGATATGCACTATATCCAAGCGATATTGCCTTATTTCTCTGATGATTTCACAAACAAAATTAAACAGTCTATTCCGGGCGAAGCCTTGGTTTTCGGCAATTGTGTATCAATGCCGCTTCACCTAAAAATACATAAATCAAATCCAAGCCCTAATAGCTCAAACTGCAAAATTACCGAAGAATGGTTTAAAGAAAAACAAATAGGAAACATCCAATAACATGGCAAACATATCAGGCATCGTAAAATCCGCCCGCAATATCATGCGACAAGACACTGGCACCGGTAGTGATGAACTACGCATTCTACAATTGGGCTGGATGCTGTTTCTGAAAATTTTCAGTGACAAGGATAAAGAGCTAGAGTTAATGGACGATAACTACACCTCGCCCATCCCCGCCGAACTGCACTGGGATGAATGGGCCGGTGACGACGAAGGTATGACCGGCGATGAATTGTTGCAGTTTGTGGATCGCAAGTTATTTCCGACTCTGTCCGAGATCGACTTGTCCACTGCCAACCGACGGGCCGTATTGGTACACGAAGTGTTTGCCAATAACTACAACTACATGAAATCTGGCATTCATTTGCGTCAGGTGATTAACAAGCTTAACGAGATTGATTTCAACAATAGTAAAGACTTACACCTGTTCGGCCAGATTTATGAAACGTTTCTCAGTGAACTGCAAAGCGCAGGCACCCTGGGCGAATTCTATACCCCTCGTGCCATTACCCAGTTCATGACAGAGATGGTCAACCCTGCACACGGAGAAGCTGTGCTTGACCCCGCTTGTGGAACCGGCGGCTTTTTGACTGCCGTAATCGAACACTTGAAATCTACAGCAAGCAATGTAACCGAGCGTGAAGCAATTGGCCACAACGTGCGCGGCTGGGAATACAAACCACTGCCCTATATGCTGGCAAATACTAATCTGGTGTTGCATGACATTACCACGCCCGACATTCAGTTTGGCGACTCCCTTCAACGCCCCTTGAGCGAATACACACGCAAAGCTCGCGTGGATGTGATCATAGCCAACCCGCCTTTTGGCGGTGTGGTTTCCAACAATAATGAAAACAACTTTCCGCAGACTTACCGCACCAAGGAATCGGCAGACCTGTTTCTAATTTTGATGATTCACCTACTTAAAGAGGGTGGCCGTGCCGCCATTGTGCTGCCCGATGGCTCGCTTACCGGCGATGGTGTGAAGCAGCGTATTCGTCAGAAACTACTGGAAGACTGCAATCTGCACACAATTGTGCGTCTGCCCAATTCGGTTTTCCAGCCCTATGCCTCCGTGGCAACCAACCTGCTGTTCTTCACCAAAGGTGAGCCAACCAAAAATATCTGGTATTACGAACACAAACTACCAGAAGGCTACAAAGCCTACTCAAAAACCAAACCGATTCAGCTGGCGGAATTCAATACCCTCAAAGCTTGGTGGAAAAACCGCGAAGCCAACGAGCTGGCCTGGCAGGTGGATATCGAGACTATTAAGGGCAATGGCTATAACCTAGACATCAAAAATCCGCATCGCCCGGAAGAAGAAAACCAATATAGCAGTAGCCAACTTCTAGACCTACTACATCAGTCCTTCGAAAAGGGTGATCAGTTGCTTGATCAACTGCGTAAGGAGTTGGTGTAGTGGATTTTGTTAAGCTCAAATCTCTGTGTAATTTTGAGAAAGGCTCAACGGGATTGGCCAAGGCGGAACCAGGCGATTACCCCTTGGTAACCACAGGAGCGGAACGGAAAAGCAGCAATACCTATCAGTTTGATACCAAGGCTATATGTATTCCTCTTGTATCATCAACAGGGCATGGACATGCTAGTCTTAAAAATGTGCATTACCAAGAAGGAAAATTTGCACTTGGTTCCATTCTGGTTGCGCTTACCAGCAAGGATAACAATAAGCTGGATATCCAGTTTCTTCACCTGTATTTGTCGCAGTTGAAAGATCAGGTTCTCGTGCCGTTGATGAGCGGTGCTGCCAATGTCGCATTATCAGTGAAGAAGATTCAAGAAATTGAAATACCATTGCCAACTATTCTGCGTCAGCGTGAGATCGTTGATAAATTCAAGTCAATTTTTAGGGAAGAGGAAGAACTAAAATCCGAGCTCACCCACCAACAAATCTTACTGAAAAAACTGAGACAACAAATTTTGCAGGAAGCCATCGAAGGCAAGCTAACTGCAGACTGGCGCGCACAAAATCCCGATGTAGAACCTGCAAGCGAATTGCTCAAACGCATCGCCACCGAAAAAAACCAATTGGTCAAAAAGAAGAAAATCAAAGCGCAAAAATCACTATCGCCGATTAGTGATGAGGAAAAACCGTTTGATCTGCCACAGGGGTGGGAGTGGTGCAAATTGGGAAGCATCTTCAATTTCATTGACTATCGTGGGAAGACCCCCAAGAAGCTGTCTTCTGGAATACGTTTGATAACCGCCAAAAATGTAAAAAAGGGAACGCTATCACTTTTGCCTGAGGATTTTATCTCTAGGGAGGAGTATGAAGAGAGGATGACACGTGGTTTCCCTGTCACTGGTGATTTGCTATTTACGACGGAAGCACCTTTAGGGAACGTATGTCTTTTAACTGTTGCCGATGAAGAAATAAGCACCGGTCAACGCTTGATTACACTGCAAGGGCACTCATCAGAGATAAAAAGTAAGCTATACATGTTTTTTATTCTCTCCCCTTTCTATCAGGATTACCTAGTACACAATGCAACGGGTGTTACGGCGAAGGGGATAAAGGCCAGTAGACTGAAAGAGCTTGCTATCCCAGTTCCGTCCCCTTCTGAACAAGCGACTATTATCGATAAAGTCGAAAAACTACTCGTCCTCTGCGATCAACTGGAAAGCCAAATTAACCAAAACCAGACCCACGCCGAGCAACTGATGCAGACGGTGTTAAAAGAAGCATTCACTCAAAATATAAAGAGTAAGGCTATGGTAATAAATGAAAATAATAGCCCTGTCGGTTTAAGAGGTAATATGGATAGATTGTACTAGATTTAAACAGAATCCCCGCAAAGATAGATGACGTAAGGGATAGAGAACTATTTTAAAATCACTATGACCGGTTTACTGACGTATTCCGACTAGACCCGAATTACGCGCTAACAGAAGTTCGATATGGGTTTTTAGAGATAATAGATGGCAGCTGAGATTTCACCAAGGTACCCATTGTTTGTAAAACAGGGAAAAATGGAGGGCTCTGCAGGAAACCCGTAAAATGATACTGAGCTCTCATAACACCCCTCAGATTTCTATTTGACAAAGTTCATATCGCTTATCATCATATCTACAAACTCACCGTAACACCACGCCAAAACCATGTCTGATATCGCTATTTTTGATCTTGATCACACGCTTATTTCTGTTGACTGCTCCAATGAATGGGCAAAATATCTATGTGATCAGGAACTGGTTAACAACCCTAAAACTTTTATGGCAACCAAAGAGGCATACGATCGCGCCTATCATGCCGGTGAAGTCGATATGCTTGGGTTTTGCCACTTTATCTTACAACCCCTAATTGGACACAATGAAAGCTCATTACAAAACACATTAAAAGACTTTGCCCACTTTATTGTCAAGAACTTCACTTACCCTGAATCCCACCAAGCAATTAAGGAGCATGTAGCAAAGGGAGATCAGATTTTATTAATATCCGCAAGCTTGATCGATTTAGTGCGCCCCATTGGTCTTTTACTTGGATTTGATCAAGAAAATATTATCGGTGTACAAAGTGTCAAAGAAAATGGCAAACTCACCGGTGGCGTTATCGAACCACTGAGTTTTGGTAGCGGCAAAGTTCACTACTATCAACAATGGCTTCAAAAACAATCCGTAGCATTTGAGCAAAGCACTTTTTACTCTGACTCAATTAATGATGCGCCATTATTAAAACTTGTTGATAAAGCAATTTGCGTGAATCCAGATCCTAAATTAGCATTATTAGCTCATGATAATACGTGGGAAGTAAGAAGCTGGCAGCAGTTAGAAATAGTTAACTCATAAAAAATTATTCAGGGCGCATATGCGGGAATAAGATCACGTCACGGATTGATGCGCTATTGGTGAAAAACATCACTAGTCTATCAATGCCAATACCCTCACCTGCGGTAGGTGCTAAGCCATACTCTAACGCACGGATATAATCCGCATCATAAAACATCGCTTCATCATCGCCTGCATCTTTTGCTGCAACTTGCGCCTTAAAGCGCTCAGCTTGATCTTCTGCATCATTTAACTCAGAGAAACCATTAGCAATTTCGCGCCCACCAATAAAGAACTCAAAGCGATCGGTAATAAAAGGATTATCATCATTGCGACGTGCCAATGGTGAAACCTCGGCTGGATACTCGGTAATAAAGGTTGGCTGAATCAATCGATGCTCAACTGTTTCTTCAAAAATCTCTGTTTGCACTTTACCTAAACCGTAGTGTGATTCCACTTTAATGCCTAGCTTTTTAGCGATTGCTACCGCTTGGTCAAAATCACTCAACTGCTCTTTAGTAATCTCTTGATTGAAATGTAAAATTGAGTCAAACATACTCATACGCACAAAAGGTTGTGCCAAATCATAGTCTTGACCTTGGTAATGAATATCAGTAGTGCCTAGCACTTCTTCAGCCATCTTGCGCAATAAATCTTCGGTTAAATCCATCAGATCCTTATAGTCAGCATAGGCTTGGTAAAACTCAATCATGGTAAATTCAGGGTTATGACGCGTTGATAAACCTTCATTTCTGAAGTTACGATTAATCTCATACACGCGATCGAAACCACCAACAACCAAACGTTTTAGGTAAAGCTCAGGCGCAATACGCAAATAAAGCGGCATATCTAATGCATTGTGATGTGTTGCAAAAGGCTTTGCTGAAGCTCCCCCTGGAATCACATGCATCATTGGCGTTTCAACTTCCATAAAGCGGTGTTCATCAAAATAGCGGCGAATGAACTGAATCATTTTAGAGCGCGTCTGGAAAACTTTGCGACTCTCACTATTAGTCATCAAATCAACATAGCGTTGGCGATAACGCGTTTCTTGATCGGATAACCCATGAAACTTATCAGGCAATGGGCGAATGGCTTTAGTTAACAACTTAATGCTCGTTGCGTGCACTGATAGCTCACCGGTATTGGTCTTAAACAATGAGCCTTCAACGCCAACGATATCGCCCAAGTCCCAATGCGCGTTAAAGCGATCATACTCGCCTTCTGCTAAATCATTTTTGCGAATATATGCTTGAATACGACCTGACATATCCTGAAGCGTGATAAAAGATGCTTTACCCATAACACGCTTGAGCATAATGCGTCCGGCAATTTTTACCGTTGGCTTATCTGCCAACGCTTCTAACTCTGCTTTTTCGATCTTACCATATCGTGCTTGCAAACACGCTGCTGCGGCATTGGGTTTGAAATCATTAGCAAAAGCAATGCCATTATTTGATTCGGTATGCTCTTTAAGCTTTTCTTTGCGCACTTGGATCTGATTATTTTCTTCGATTTGCGCTTCTTCTTTTGTCATCACTTGATCTTGAACTTGTTCTGTCATGGCTGTTATTCCAGTTTTTTATTTTAATCTTTATTTAAAGGCGTATTCGATACGCCCCTACGCTGCATCATTTTCAATACGCCCCGCTACATTATATGCAACACGCTCCTATGGTGTATCATGCCAATTTTAGCAATCTGGCTATTACAAACCCATTTTCAAGCTGGCTTCGATAAATTTATCTAAATCACCGTCAAGCACTGCTTGTGTATTGGTGTTCTCTACTGAGGTTCTTAGATCTTTGATTCTTGATTGATCAAGTACATAAGAGCGAATTTGGCTGCCCCAACCGATATCTGATTTAGACTCTTCAAGTGCTTGTTTTTCAGCATTGCGCTTGTGCATCTCTAGCTCATATAACTTTGATTTTAGCTGCTTCATCGCTTGATCTTTGTTTTTATGTTGTGAGCGATCATTCTGACATTGCACGACAATACCTGATGGCTCATGCGTAATTCTTACCGCTGAATCTGTACGGTTGACATGCTGCCCACCAGCACCTGACGCGCGATACGTATCAATGCGCAAATCCGCAGGGTTAATCTCGATCTCGATATCATCACTCACCTCAGGGGAGACAAAAACCGATGCAAATGACGTATGACGACGGTTGCCTGAATCAAACGGTGACTTACGCACCAAACGATGCACACCCGTCTCAGTCCTAAGCCAACCATAGGCATACTCACCTTCAAAACGAATCGTGCAGCTCTTAATACCCGCAACATCACC
The DNA here is from genome assembly GCF_003428165.1 of Cysteiniphilum litorale. Classification (GTDB taxonomy): domain Bacteria; phylum Pseudomonadota; class Gammaproteobacteria; order Francisellales; family Francisellaceae; genus Caedibacter; species Caedibacter litoralis. The sequence goes on from NZ_QLIQ01000034.1 coordinate 7,167, forward strand.
ATCTGACACTTCAATCAATTCCGTTTTTAAGCCATGCGCCTCGCCCCAACGTAGATACATACGCATAAGCATTTGTGCCCAATCTTGCGCTTCAGTGCCTCCCGAGCCAGATTGCACATCCAAAAACGCATCATTTGGATCCATTGGGTTATTAAACATACGCATAAACTCAAGCTTAGCTAACGCAGACTCCAAATGATCAATTTCGGTAATCACCTCTTGCAAGATGCTCTCATCATCAGCCTCTTGTGCAAAATCAATCATCTCTAGCGCATCAATAATTCCCTTATCCAGCGTTATGACATTATTAACAACCACTTCAAGGGCTGTTTTTTCTTTACCTAGCGTTTGCGCATTCTCTGGATCATTCCAAATCGCTGGATTTTCCAACTCCATTAATACTTCGTCTAAACGCTCTTTTTTATGGGCAAAGTCAAAGATACCCCCGAAGTGTATCCAAGCGCATTGCCATCTCTTTTAATTGTGTTTTATAGCTATTTACTTCCATTACAGAAAATTTTATTTGATTGGCGTTAAAGTGGTCGATATTCTAGCATAAGCTTGACTCAGCTGCGAATTGTTTTTCCTCTCACCATTACTCGATTGGCTAATGTCACTACACACTTCAGTTTTTACTCTGGTGCAGTTGGTACTGTGACACTACCATTAAAAATCACTTTGCAAGTCTCTTTGCATAAAATTCACATTTTGTCTTTTTTAGTTACATTGAGTCTTAAAACCAATTGCGGCTATTGAGTTATTATTTTTTGCTCTATACACTCTGTATCTTAAGTGTAATGCTTCAGTGAATGTGTGCACTCTCCAGTACCATGTGAGTCTTGTGTTTGCTGTACTCTATGCCTGCATAATTGGCTTAAGCGCAAACATTCCACCCTGAAGCGTATAATTTACTAGAAGAGCACAACAATGCAAGAAACTATTTTAATCGTTGATGATGACAGCGAAGTTAGAAATCTGCTATCCGCCATGCTGACTCGAAATAACTTTAAAGCATGCGCAGTAGCTAATGCCCATGATGCAAGTAGACATATTAAGCAGGATCCACCTGATTTAATCCTACTAGACATTGACCTTCCCCTAGAGAATGGCATCGATTTTTGTAGAAAATTGCATACCAAATCTCCTATACCAACCATTATGCTCACAGCCTCAGACGATGACATTGATAGAGTTTTATCTTATGAGGTAGGAGCAGACCACTATATAACAAAGCCATTCAACCCCAAAGTGCTAATAGCTGCAATTAAAGCAGTCCTGCGACGATCGCTAGAATTACAAAACGAGAAATTAGAACAAAAACGCTCTCAATACGCCTATTTCAAAGATTGGTGCTTCAATATTAAAGAGAGATCACTAACACACACTACTAATGGCATTTCTATTGAATTGACAACAAAAGAATTTGAGGTATTGCAATTACTCATTGAGCATCATGGAGAACCGTTGTCTAGAGATAGTCTCATTATGAAACTATATGGTAGAGAATATAATGGCTTGGATAGAAATTTAGACATGATGGTTCTAAGAATTAGAAGAAAAATAGAAAGCGACCCTCAGACCCCTCAGATAATTAAAACCGTGCATGGGACAGGGTATATGTTCAGCGCCCCAATTCGCTGGGAAAGCTCAACAGAAGAAATTCTTTCTGAAAAGCCATAAACCATAAAATTACAATAAATGATCATCTTTTTCATTAAATAGCTTGTTTTGGTTGGATATGTTACAGTTGACGAGGGATAATTGTAATCGGCTGGGTTAATGCCTTTAATCGCAAGCTCACGATGGATATAATTTAACAAGGAGATAATGTATGTGTTCGCTATTCTATCAAACACAAATGGTACACGCAAATAAACTATGCAGTGCAGAGATTATGCTCGCAGAAGGAGTTCCTCTTTCCATTGTATCAAAGGTATTTGAAGAACTACCAATGGACGCTCTTTTAAGAATGAAGCCTGCTTGATCGGGAGGGAAAATAAAGCCTTATGCTTCCCCATCATCGCTTGGCTTTTGCTAAAAATTTTCACTCAACAAATGTATGGTCAATTTATTAAGCCAGCAGCCTAAATCATAGTAACGAGTTAGGGTGACAAAGTCATACACCTCAAAAAGACAGTATAAGTCCTGAACAATATTTCTTACTGTGGACTCAGCACGAAAGATGCGATTAGCAATTTCAAGGTTGTTGTGTCCTCTACATTTTAATGTTAGTACATAAAACTTTAAAAGTGATAATTTGACGGGTTTGAAGTAATTCCATATCGTCAGGCTTTTGCCATCCCAAGTTACAGGAGTCTTTGCTATCTTAAAAAAGAAGCCCCTGATCTCGACTTTGTCCAAATTGAGATATGTTCTCGTCGTAATGATTGACTCCGGACCTTTATCACTGAAATAAAATAACTCTTTTTGTATAGAAACCCCTTTAAGTAAGCGTGCTTCCTTTTCACCCGTTGAATAGATTTTATGAAATGGTTTTAGCTCTGCTATATCCACTTCACTCTTTCCCTGCAACTCTTTCTCATCTTCGACACCAAGATACAATAAGTACTGCTTATTAATATTTACTAATCTGCCAAGTTTATCCTTTTCAAAAAAAGCATATTCATGCTGCGTCATAATATTCCCCATAATGACAAAAAATCTTAAACATAATTACCTTCTCTAGCAGCCACAAATGGTATATGAATGATTTTATGAAAAAAAGCGTAAAACTACGTAATCATTAATAATTTATAGAAACATAAAGTAACTATATTTGTCATTTTGCAAAACAAAGAAACAGAGATGTATTGTTTAAGACAGAATGATGAAGTTGTCTCAATTCGATTGAAAGAAAATCCTTTGTCGCGAAAAATTCACTTTAAGCGAAATTAAAAGCAAAAGCACATGTGATAGCATGGATACAACAGTTACAAAGTATATCTCTAATATTATCCAAAGCTTGCTTGGCACAACAGGCGCAGGCGGTATGGATTTTACGGTTTTCGATTTTGTCCGTGGTATAGGTGTCATTATGGGGCTATGTATCTTATTTGTTGCAATTATTCGTCTATCTAAGCACGGGAAAACACAGCAGATGTTTCGTTATTATGCGCCCTCCACCACTGTGCTTATGTTTTTTGCTGGTGTGGTATTACTATCAATGAGTGGCTTTTTAGAGATGGTCAGTACCACTTTATTCCCCCAAGACATGCCGCTTGATCCGATTAAGACAATCAGTGAATATGCATCCTTTGCAGAAAAAGCCGAAGAGGTAGATATTGCACAAAAATATTTGATTTTTTCTCTGCTTGCCATTGTTGGCTTTATTTCTTTGATCCGTGGGATTTTTCTTCTAATTAAAGTCTCTGAAGGACAAAGAGAAGGCGGGATTGGTCAGGTTATCAGCCATCTTATTGCTGGTGTAATTGGCATGAATGCAGCGACCTGCTTTACTATTTTAAATAATATTTATGATTTTAAACAGTATTTTTCTGGGAGTTGAGTCGACAATTAAGCGATTACTACTAATCGCACAAAACCATATTTGATTACAAAAACCTTATTTAAGTTTATAAAACATACCTACAACAACGGAGAATGAATCATGAAAACAATCAATCGATCCACAATTAAAAAAGTTTGCGCAGTAGTCGCTATCTTATTTCTTACCTGTGCGATAAGCTACGCTGCGGACCCTACAAAGGGTGATTTCAAAGCGTGGGCAACAGGTATCATCACTTTTTTTAGCCAAATAAAAACATTTATCACTATTGTTGCCACATTAGTTGGCATGTGGTTTATCTACAGCGCTATCCAACTATTTAGAAAACACCACAATCAAGGCGCACAGAGTCAAGGTGAGCATATTAAAAATGGTGGGGGGCACTTAGTACTTGGTGTTTTATTAACTTGCCTTGCGCCTGGTATCCAAATGTTTCAATCAACGATTTCCAATGATATGGGCAAATCTGGATCTCTTCAGGAATTTAAGATTAACAAGAACATCTTTGGTATAGACCCAGATGCCGATACAAAATAAAACATAAACGATTAACGCCACTACCGTTAACTTATTTTACTTGGATAAGAACTTACTTATGAAAACACATTTATCAATTTTAAGCTTACTCTTACTTAGTGCGTGCAGTCATATCGACAGTCATTCACCTCAAAAATATCATCCTGAGTATGTTAATAACATTGTGATCAATGAACTTAAAGATGCCAGTGAATCTGTCCAGCAATCATTGAATGAACTTAATCGTTCAAACACCATTCGCTATGGAAATCCAAAAATTCCTTTTGCTAATATTGAAGATCACGCACTTTTGAAAAAATTGTCGCTTACTTATTATGGTCCATTAGAAAATGTGCTCACTCAAATTGGCTTAGCAGTAAACTTTAAAGTGCAGTACTTCGGCAAAACACCACCCTTCCCAATTATCGTAGTCATTGGTCAGCTTAATGCTCCTATTGAGGATTCCGCCATTAATATTTTAAGAAACCTTGCTGTTCAAACAGGGAAACAAGCAAGCCTAAACATTAATACAGAAGCAAAAGTTATCAGTGTCAGGTATTTATAAGCATGATCGCAATGGACTTACATCAACTAGAAAATTTAACCAGCAATACTCCGATTGTTCAATACGATAGGGCTAACCTTACATTAAGGCAAAAAGCAGTTAAAGAAGCCGCATTGGAATTAGGCACACAAAGCGGGCTTTATGAAGGACAAAACATGATTAATAAATATCTTGATAAACTTTCAGCCATGTTATATCAAACCTATAACTTCAATGGTTTATTACTGAATGAACATATTCTACCGCCGGTCATTGAGACGGGATACAATAAGTCGAGTATTAATACAGATAACCGTAAAATCACACTCAATGGTCAAATCTATCATATTACAAAGCAAGCCTATTTTGTCTCAAATGTCCCTACTTGGCGTGACTACCTGATCACTAACTTTTCCAGACCTGAAATTCCAGATCGCTCAGTTTTACCTGCCAATGCTCAGGAACAAAAGGTTTGGAAGCTAGCTATTTACTATGGCTGGGAAAAAGGTGTTGAACAAGCGATTGATATTTTTAAACAAAACATACACGAATTAAGCAGGGACTTTAACGGAATGCTGATGTACTATGAGTTGATTAATCGCAATATGATTACCTCCCCATATGTTACAACAGCAACAAAAGCAATTTTGTCCGATCAACGCAATTTAGCGATTGATAATAAAGAAATCAATCTGGAGATTGTGCCTCAATTTCAAGACAACCCAACACGATGGCAGGCAATGCTTGATCCATTGCATAACCTTTTACCGACTAATTAAGGTGAGGCTATGACAACGGCAATATCTACATTATTTGCACATGATCCGCCTTATTTTTTGCATTGTCATTATGATATGTTACTAACTTACACTGCAGAAAATGATATTAGTGATTTAACGCTACAAATAGATAGCCCGATTTTTGCTGTTCGCTACGGTCAACAGATAAAACTTACCGACAGAGGGCTAAGTGGCAGTGAAATTGAAGACTTTATTAACTTGTTATATGGAAGCAATGCTGCCGCCAAGGTACTCAGTGGAAGTGATTTGGATTTTAGCTACACACATAGAGTTAACTCAGATCATAAATTAAGATTCAGAATCAACGCAAGTTTGATTAACCAATATGAAAAGCTTGGGATTCAGGTCTCTATGCGTGTTTTAACGACCACACCTCCGTCTATAGATACATTATTATTACCTGAAGAGCTCATTAAGTTAAGCTTTATTAACGATGGTATTGTCCTTGTGTGCGGCGCAACTGGCTCAGGGAAGTCGACATTATTGGCATCCATGCTTGCATTAAGAGCAGCAAAAAGTGTCTTAGGAGAAAAGATCATCACTTTTGAATCTCCTATAGAATATATCCTACCTGCACACACTGGAAACTCTATTACTTCGCAGTCAGAAGTCCCTAGATGTCTGCCTAGCTTTGCCTACGCCATTAGAAATGCTTTAAGGCGCACCCCAACAGCAATCATGGTTGGAGAGTCACGAGACAATGCAACAATCTCAGCAGTCATCGAAGCTGCTCTTACTGGGCATAGCGTATTTAGCACACTACACAGCCAATCTGTCATGCAAGCGATTAATCGATTACTCATGCTTTTTCCGCACGCAGAAAAACAACGCATTTATTATGATTTTTTTAGTACGGTTTCCGCCATTATTTGGCAGACTCTCATCCCAAGCAATGATGGGAAAAGAGTTGCTTTAAGAGAATATATCGTAGTTGATGCGGCACTTAGAACAAAGTTACTATCTTCATCAAATGAGATGATGGCGCCTATTATCAAAGAGGCAATGGAGCAACGCCAAACCTCGCTTACAGACCACGCAACCACATTATTGTCCAAGGGGCACATTACGACACAAACTTACAACTTATATTGCCAACCCCATCACAATTAATAATAGTAAAGAGAGATTTTTCAATGTATAACACTCAAGCTCACTGGAGAGATTCAGGTAGAAAGCCTAAATTTTTCATTATTGAAGCGCAAGTATTTATTCCAATCCTATTATGCTTGTTCCATTTCAGGGTTTGGACCATCTCGCTAAGTATTGGAACCTGTGTTCTTCTTTTTATACTCAATCGCTACCAAATAACGTTATGGGTATTTCTATTAAACCTACGCGAATGGTCATTTGGTCGTGAAAAACTAACTGAGAAATGTTATTCAAATGAGTAAAGGTTTAAGAGGACTCTCACGCACACAAGAAGCACGCCCAAGTGAGAGCATTCGTGACACTCGCGGCTTAATCTTCCAGCTTTATGAGCTTTGTTCATCACGCTTAGGAAGTATTTGTGTTCTTGTGTTATCACTCATCACATTGACTTGGTTACCGCTTATCAGTGACTTACTGTTTGTATTTATGTTGCTGATCTTCTGGAACGCATTTTGGCAAATTCCAAGATTACCTTTTCGCTTACCTTTAGGTGCCAAGCATCCTGATTTATCAAATAGTAATCTAGTCCAAAAAAAAATCTCCAAACCTTCTGGACTTTACTTTTTTGGCAATGAAATTGCTAGTAAACAGGAAGTCTGGTTTAGCGATGAAGATATGCGCACTCATGCATTAATACTAGGCTCGACAGGTTCTGGTAAAACTCAAACCTTACTTTCAATTGCTTTTAATGCATTATCTCAAGGCTCAGGTTTTATTTATGTCGATGGAAAAGGTGATAACTCTCTCTATGCCCAAGTTTTTTCAATGGCTAAATTCATGGGACGCGAGGATGATTTGCTGGTAATTAACTATATGACAGGTGCCGAGGATATTATTGGACCACAAAAAGACATGATATCCAATACACTTAATCCCTTTGCCTTGGGCTCTTCAAGCATGCTATCACAATTAATTGTTAGCATGATGTCTTCCTCAGACAGCGGTGGAGGTGATGGAGACATGTGGAAAGGACGCGCAATCTCTTTTGTTGAAGCATTAATGCGTTTACTTGTTTATCTTAGAGACAAAGGCTATCTACTACTTGAAGCCAATACTATTCGCAGATATTTTATTCTTGATGTTGTTGAAGATTTGCTTCATAAACAAAAAGTCCTTGATCACAACAACAGTACAGTTGTCATACGAGAAAAACTTCCTACTGACGTTACCGATCCGATGTATAACTATCTTGCAACATTACCTGGTTATCAGGAAAAAAACGTCGGTAAGCAGTCTGACAAAACATATGAACAGCACGGTTATATCACCATGCAATTAACGCGCATATTCGGTTCACTTGCCGATGTTTATGCACATATTATGCGTACCAACCTTGCAGATGTTGATTTTAGTGATGTGATTCTAAATCGCCGTATTTTGGTCGTTTTATTACCCGCATTAGAGAAATCACCAGACGAGTTGTCCAATCTAGGAAAATTGATTATTGCTTCATTAAAAGCCATGCTTGCTGCAGGTCTTGGCTCAAAAATACAAGGTGAGTATAAAGAAGTTATCGAATCTAAACCTTCTAATTCTGACACTCCTTTCTTATGTATTTTAGACGAGTACGGCTATTATGCTGTAGAAGGGTTTGCTGTTGTTCCTGCTCAGGCACGCTCACTTGGTTTCTCTGTTGTGTTTGCTGGACAAGATATTCCTGCTTTCCAAAAAGCCTCCAAAGAAGAAGCCGCTTCCATTTTTGCAAATACAAACATTAAGCTATGTATGAAATTAGAAGATCCTACCGAAACATGGGACTTTTTTAACAAAACAGCAGGAGAAGCTTATGTGTCAACCGTCAGAAGTTATAATATGGGACAAGATGGCAATAGTTTGGGATATAAAGACTCCAAAGAAGCAGGCATTGAAAAACGAGCACGACTGGATCTTATGGATTTGAAGGATCAATTACCTGGTGAGGCACATGTATTTTTCAAATCAAACATCGTCAGAATGCGCTCTTTTTACGCTGCACCTAAAAAAACAAAGCACATCGCGATTAATCATTTCTTGAAAGTAGAACCTTATACTATCGCTTTCATTGAATCAGCTAAAATTGCTTTTGGCAAACATCATTACAAGAAATTAGACGCATTACCACTAAGCTCAGCCTTACTCCAAGAAGGGATGACTGGGAATATTAACATTTCACATTCAGAAGATGAGTCATTTCTAACAGCCGAAGCTGAGCAAGCTCATCATGGTTCACATGAAAGTCCTGATCAAACACGATATGAAAAAACGGATCCTCTTACTGACATCAATTCTCTGATAAAAGGCAGCCTACTATTTGATGCTATCGATCTAGAGGATAAACTCAATAATGATTATTTTGATTTGACACAGTCAAATATGACGCTTCATTTGATTAACGCTCAAGAATTGCAAAAACTATTTTATAAGCTAAATACCATGATTGGCGTTAAGCTCAATGAAAATAAAGCACAAATTCTTGAGAAACTTAAACATATCAGTCACCTTTCCAAGCAATACTTACAGCAAAAATCTCAAGTCAATTTGAAGGATCTATTTCAACAAACATTAGCTGAGAGCAATACAACATCTAATAAAAAGAGTGCAAAATGATTTTAACTAACATTATGAAACATCTCATCCAAGAGCATCATCTAACCTTTATTGAGAATCAACAAACAAAAGATTTTGGGAAATTAACTCAGGTAGAGATCTTTATCAAAGCATTAATATCACAAGCTGATAATAACTACCTTTATGTTTTTGATAGCTCAATGACAAAAAGTATTAGTGACACAAACTTTGATCTAATACAGGTTTTATTTATTTACGACGCTTTGCTTAACCTGATCGATGAAGGCATTATCAACATTGATAAACTATTGGGAGATAATTAATGTCTAACTCTGCTAATAGCAGTAATGATGACGGAATGGCACCAACTTATATCGTTGCCATTATCCTGCTAGCACTACTCCTATTTTACTGGCTTTTTCACAATCAACTCATTAGAGCAATATTTATCATAAAACGCTTTGAACTGTCGATTATTATGCTGTGGGATAACCACTATAGTATGTTGATGAATTGGTGTAATCATGTATTAGAATCGACCGTCACACTGAAACAGCTCAAATATTTAGGCTACAATACAAGTGATGCTCTAATGTCTATTTTTTGGTGTGTTGGCATAACATTTATCATCATCATTTTTTTCTTCCATCCCAATAGAAAATATAGACAAACCTTTTCAATGCCAAGCTTATCTCAATTCATTGCTCAACGCTTTCACAAGGTTTACACGCCAAAAAATGAAACACCATCCAAAACCAACCTTGGCACAGCATTAACCCCCGTTGAATATTTACAGCATCATCATTTAACACCAAATGAAAGACTTGACCTTATTGCACTACATAGCAATTTAAGTCAACAACTTGGCAATCGTTGTGGCAATGTCGCACAGGAGAGTCTTGAAATATCTGGCCTAGCTGTTGCCTTTTCCTTATACATCCTGGATAAACGCAAGCAAGCTGACACGCTTTTAAGTTATCTAAACTACGAATTCAGCCAACATAACAATCAATTAAAAAACTTTGTCAACCGATACAAACTCAACAAATATTTAAATAAACATTTAATGGAATGTATGTCTCACGATAATATTCAAAAAATTGTCACAAAACATCACTACACTTACACCATGTTATGCTCACTGTTAAGTACCGCAAGAAAAGGTGGTATTGTCCCTACTTCATCATTCTTATGGTTAAAACCCGTTAATCGAACTTTATGGTATGCCTTAAATAATGTTGGGAGAAAGACACTTTTTAGTGAAGGCGCTGCTGTTATCTCACATTGGCAATTTGAGCTTTCATTAAACATGCCTTTTTCTTCGCCCATGATCGACAACGTGTCCAAAGCATTACAGCAAGAATATCAACTTTATGAGTCTTTACATCATGATAAATCCTGATATTAAACTAAAGCTTCTAGCTTCTTCCAATCACAGCCATACATTTTTAAAGCGTCTTAACACACCAAAATACAATGATTGCAAACAAAAGCTACTTGAGGGAAGTACCAGTTGCTATTTCTGCCAACAACAGCACACTGATCTCTATATTATCAATCTTGATCTTGATTACACTAATAATCATTTCAGCAATTTCGCACTCGCCTGCCATTTTTGTACCTACGTTCAGCATCTGAATTTGAGTGCTCAATACAAACATCTGCTACAACATATTATTTATTTACCTGATATTTCGCAACAGGAACTTAATCAGTATTATCATCAATGGCAGAATATGATTAAGCAAAAACAGAATATTTTTGCTATTCAAGAAGCTATTTCTGAATTATCAGAGCGATCTGAATTAATAGATGAGATTATTGGATTTAAAACTAATTTCAAAGATCAGCTAGGTCTATTGCTCAAGCCCTATGATAGCGGACATTCATTATTGTCTCATCTACGTTGGCTCCCCAGTTTTGAACTCTTGAGATCTTTTGATCCTGCAATACCTCATCGCATTTGAGATGTGGCTACATTACATGACTACTTGTTACTGGCATTATGATGCTGTTTGTGAGTATGCTGCTAAGCACCGAAAGAGCATCAAATGATATGGTGGAAAATGATGTGCCTTCAGTTAACAAAACAACAAGATGAGTTGTGGTATGCCTACAAACTCAATCCAAAGGCAGATAGCTATAATATTTCTGTGTCGTATCGTGTTGAAGGCAATTTAGATGTAGAAAAATTCAAGTCAATTTATTTAACTATCGGTGATTACTTTGAAGCATTTAAAACACGCTTTATTGAAAAAGATGGTAAAGTATCTCAAATCATACGTGACCATTTTGATGGTGAATTCATCTATCAAACACTTAATAATTCAACTGATCAAGAAGCCCTTGACGCAATCGAAGCATTAAGAGCCAAGCCATTTAACCTTGAAAAAGATTGGTTATTTAGAGCTATTTTAATCAAGACGAATGATCAGACGCATTATTTTCAATTTGTCTGGCATCATATTATCTCAGATGGACTCACAACGATTGTCTTTAGTGAAGTCTTTGAAAGGCTTTATAACGAAGGTTTAGAAGCCATCGATCAATTCAAAACCTATTCGCTAACTGATTATTTACAGTACGAAACATCGGTGATTGCTAAGAAGAAGGAAGAAACCATTAAGTACTGGCAGAACTACCTGAAAGGATGTCAGCAGAATGAGCTTGCTAAATACACTTATAATGATGGCGAACAAATCAATCGTCAGCGGCTTGATATTGATTCAAAAGCTTTAAATAAACTGCTTAAAACACACAAGACAATACCCTTTATATTTTTCAATGCACTCATTAGTGTCTTTCTTTTTAGATGCTTTCACTTAACAGATATTCTGTTATCTTACCCCAAAAATATACGAGCAAACGAGTTTGACAAGATAGTAGGCTATTTCGTCAGTCTATATCCTATGCGAGTGCAACTGTCACCAGATATGACTTTTGCTGGGTTGTTATATAATATAAAAAAGCAGTATAAAGAGGATAGAAATTATCAAGAAATTGCTTTTGAGGAAATTCGAAAGGCATTAAATTTTGAGATAAAACCAAATATATCAATGATCGAAACCTGTCTTTTATCTCAACCAATACAGTTGAGTGATCTTACACTTAATCATTTAGAGTTTTTCTATGGTAACAAAATAACCACACTGAGTTTTGCATATGATAAAAATGCTTTGTGTTATGAAATCATTTATCGTGAAAACTATATCCCTAACTATTTCATTGGGTATTTCGAAAATTTGATCAATCAGATTTTAGCCAGCACAGATAAGAAGATATCTGAATATGAGTTAATGTCAATTGATCAAAAAACACTACTTTACGATTGGAATAAAACAGACAAACCTTATCCCAAAGATAAAACCATTCATCAATTGTTTGAAGAACAAGTTAAAAAAAATCCAAACAATATCGCCATTGTTTTTGAGAGCGAACAACTTAACTATGCGCAGTTAAATGCCAAAGCCAATCAACTAGCACGCTATATCAGATCGAGCAATACCATTTCTCCTGATAATTTAATCGCTTTATATCTAGATAAAAGCTTAGAAATGATTATTGGCATTTTGGCTATTTTGAAATCAGGAGCGGCATATCTCCCTCTTGATCCTAGCTACCCTGATGAAAGAGTGAAGTATATCCTTAATGATACTCAAGCATCTTTGGTATTATCACAATCACATTATATCTCAAGACTGCAAGCTATTTCTAAGGCACCCATCATATCACTTGAGAGTGATTGCTACGAAAACCTCTCAAGTGATAATTTAATCCCAATGAGCACCGCCAATGATTTGGCTTATGTGATATATACATCAGGTACAACTGGAAAACCCAAAGGCGTTTGTATATCACACAAAAATTTATGTAATATGGCATTTTCACAGCAAAAAAAGTTAACGATCCATGAAAAATCAAAAATTTTGCAATTTGCATCAATTGGTTTTGATGCCTCAGTATGGGAAATTTTTGGTGCTTTAAGTTTTGGCGCTCAGTTACATATTCTATCGGACACAAAAAAATCACAACTTAAATATCTGGAAAGCTATTTATTATTCAATAAAATTTCGCATGCTACATTACCACCTAGACTCATAGAAAACTTGAATACAAAATGTTTACCTAATTGTTTATGCTCCGCAGGAGAAGTTTTAAACACAAAAATTTTACAAAAATTAATTGCACAAGAGTATTTTATGAATGCGTATGGTTTAACTGAAACTTCAGTATGTTCAACGATACATAAATTCAACCGTAACAGCCTAAATAACAATATTGGTAAATCAATTGATAATAATAAATGCTATGTTGTTGATATATACAACAATCTTGTGCCAATCGGTGTTATTGGTGAATTATACATCGGCGGGGCAGGGTTAGCGCGTGGTTATCTTAACAAACCTGAACTAACTGCTGAAAAGTTTATTCCCAACCCATTTGCTACTGAAACTGACAAAGCCAATGGCTATGATCGTTTATATAAAACAGGGGATTTAGTTCGCTGGCTGCATAATGGTGATTTAGAGTATATTGGACGCCACGATAAGCAAGTTAAAGTTCGCGGGTTTAGAATTGAGCTAGCTGAAATTGAACATGCTTTAAGTAATATAAAAGATATTCAACAAGCTATCGTTATCAATAAAGTCGTGAATGATGAACAATGCCTTTTTGCTTATTACACTGCCAATGAGCAAATTAATCCTCAATCAATCCTAGATAAGCTCACTGAAAAACTGCCGCATTACATGGTGCCAAGTACTGCCTTGCAGATTCATGAGATACCATTAACTGTTAATGGCAAAATTGATATCAATGCTTTACCTGACATCGCCTTCCAAAGTTCTCAAGCTTATATTGAACCCAGAACAGAGCAGGAAAGAATTGTGTGTCAGGCGTTTTCTACTGTGCTGCTTATTGAAAAAGTAGGCATTGATGATGATTTTTTTAAGCTCGGTGGTAATTCTATTAAGGCAATCCAACTCTCAATCGTGTTACAGTCAAATCTTGAGATCGATGTCGCTGAAATCTTTGATTTACGCACACCGAGAAAACTCGCACATAATAAGCAAATTACCCATGATTTATTGATTTCCAAGTTAGAACAAATCAAATATAAATATGTCAACCAACAGACCAACGAACATCAAAAGCTTAATTCAGCGATGTCACTTAAAAAAGCGCAATATTTATCACAAATAGCTAATATGACCGCAGTAAAATATACAACCAAATCCATCCAAAATGTCCTACTAACCGGAGCCACCGGTTTTTTGGGTTGTAATCTCCTTAATCAGTTACTAACATTAACACCTTATCAGATTTTCCTATGTATTAGAGCAAAAGATAAGACACATGCCATGGAGCGTATGGCGCATAAATACCGGTTTTATTTTGATCTCTCTCTAGAAGACCATTTTTCTGATCGCGTAGTTTATATTCCCTGTGATTTAGAAAAAAGACAAATAGGTGTAGCGGATGAGCAATATTATCAACTGACACAAAATATCGATAGCATCATCCATTGCGCTGCGTTAGCCAAACATTTTGGTATTGAGCAGACGTTTTATAGCGCCAATGTCACATCAACGATTAATTTACTTAAGCTTTGTGAGCTAACCAATTTAAAAGATTTCCATTATATTTCAAGCTATTCTGTGATGACAGGCATTGCCAATGATAATGAAACTGTTTTGACTGAAGATGATCAATTAACGATTGATAGTGAGTGGAATTCACCCTATACCAAAACCAAATATCTCGGTGAGATCAATACCATTCAATGGCGCGAAAAAGGCATTAATAGTAGTGTATATCGTGTTGGAAACTTAGCTTTTATGCAACAAAATGGTAATGTGCAGGAAGATGTCAAAGATAACGCATTTGCAACCTACATTACCTTTATCCGCAAATTAGGCTGTATCGCTGATAATATGAATGAAACCGAGATCTCACCTGCTGATATAACGGCAACAGCAATGGTGAAAATGTTTGATAAACCTGAGTTAAATAATCAGACACATCATCTATTTAACCCAAATAAAATCAAATTATCTCAAATGCTGAGTACGAAAAATCACACAATCACCATTGTGAATTTTGAAACTTTTATTGATAGGTTAGTTAACTATTTACAGCACAATGATGATTGTGATTTAATTGGACGGTTTCTGTTACGCATGGAATGGCACACTGATGGTAAAAAGGGTCATTCTATTGGAAGTAATGGTAGCGCTATTTTACAAAACAAAACGGAGTCCGTATTTAAGATGATAGATTTTCAATGGACAAGAATTAGTAACATGCAATTAAAATTCTATATTGAGAAATTGAACACTATGCTTGATATAAATTTAGAAACGCCAACAAATGCACCTAAACCTTTTAAGGTACACATCTGGTTGAAAAGCATCCTAAGATTGCCAAATGAAGCCAAGCTTAAGGCGCTAAATATATTCAAAACACATAAAAAAGTAGTTGCAGTCATCAGTAGTTTATTAATTATAGCGCCATTGTTATATACCTTAGAATTGTTAGATATAATCACTATGCTACAATTTGCGGATGACACTGTTTAAAACTTAAAATTAGGATCAAGGATGTAGAGATGCTCATAACGAATAAAAAAGATTTAACCTCATCATTTAGTGAGTTTTCAAATCTTATCCCCGGTGGTGTCTATTGGCTTAACACAAACCATGAGTTAATGGGTGCAAATGATTTCATACTTAAAGCTGCAGGGATGAAACTTGAAGATATATTAGGAAAAACGCCACTCGAAATGCATCCAAAGGATATGGGTACTGAAATTATTGCTCATCACAAGCAAGTAATAAAAACAGGAAAACAAGTTTATTGTCAAGAACAAATCGTAAATCCAGAATCTGGAAACATTGTTTATTTCGATGTTGCACTTTCACCATTATTCGATGAATGTGGTAACATTTTTGGGGTTTGTGGTATTTCTTATGATATCACCGAACGCAAACGCCTTGAAGAAGAAACCATACACCAAAAGGATCAACTGGAGAAAAAATTAGCATTTCAACGACACTATCTTAGATCATATGGTTATGAATGGATAGATGCTCTTAAAAATATTTCGCAGGCAGTTGATAATATAGGGGCGCAATTAATGGGATCTACTGTTCCAGAAAGCCTTGAGATTGCTGTGGGTAATGAACTCTACAGCATTAACGAAAGCTTATCTGAAATGTATACAATGTATCAAAGGATTAATAGCGCAATTATCAGCGAAAATGATGCTCTTACAGCACCTGATTCGAATCGTACAACACCTCTGTTCTTAAAGGGTTTGATCACACCAGAAATTGGCATTGCAAATGCCTTAATTAGTGCGAGATATGATGTTAAAGTATCATTTGAAATGGATAGCCAATCACAACAAAAAATCTATGTGGATTATAAAAAACTTCGCCACATTATTAGAACACTACTTGCTAATTATACAAAAGGAATCAGTAGAGACGCTCAAAAGGATATTAACTTAAACATTACTGCCAAAGACAGAGCGCATGACAAACTTTATATAACCTTTGAATTTAAAGGCACTATGCCATTTCTGGAGCTAGAAGATGATAACCTTAGCGCAGATTACTTCACGGACCTTAAAAACACTAATGTCGCTATAGATAAACATGAGTTTGCATATGATCTTGCTTTAGCTAAACATTATATTAAGTTACTTTGTGAAAATGAAGTTGAGTTAAATCAGCATTTATTTGAAGGGGCTGAGTTTTCATTTACCCTACCATTTGTCGTAGTAGACGATGACGACGAGATGGATGAGACAGTCGAGTAAATTGACAGACACATACCGATCTCAAGTTATTTATAGGCAATGTATGCTAAATATCTCCTGTGCTCATGTGACTGAGATATTTTAACAAAGAGTTCATAACGATTGTTCACCCCTAATTTCTGTATCATAGAGGCAATCAATCCTTCAATGGTTCTCGGTGAGCGATCAATACATAGAGCAAGTGCTTTCACCTCGTAATTACCATTATAAATAGCTAAAAAGCACAGGTTCTCAGTATACGTTAACTCGCTAAACTGCGGAGAGGGTATAAACTTTGCAAGCAAATTTTTGGATGGATTTACATTTTTAAATGTAAATCCATCCAAATCGATATCAAACGTATTTTGCAAAATCAATTGATCAAGCGTTTGATGTAACTGTCTGAAATGTCCTCCATAAAATAATTTATTTGCAATAAGAGCATCTTTTTTCTTTACAAATATACACAAAAAACTAATTGAATGGTCAGGATGGTAATGTAAATGCCATGGCAAAGCATGTCTTTCCTCCTTGGTAAGAATATGATCAACACAAAAAGACTGGTTATATGACTGATATACTGCATTTTTATAACCTACATCATTAATCGTAGGAGATAATAGCAAAGTTTCAAAATCAAGAAAAATTCTTTTATCTGCCTCAGGCGAGGTATAATAATCGCTTAAGCTATCATCTGCTAATAAGGGTAGTGCAAACACTCCACCATGAGAATAACAGCGATGGTATATTAAAGACTCTACAGATAAAGCTAAATTAGCACTTTTTAAAATTTTATTTAATTTATACTCATATCTTTGGTAACTTTTTGTGTAGATCTCCTCTACTACATTCATTTGCTACTCCATAACCTTAATTATCAGCCATTACGTGGCTTAAACATGAGTAATCACTCCCTATTTTCACAAAGAGTTCATACCTATTTTTGCACTCTAACTTATGTAAAACACTACGCATTAAACCTTCGATCGTTCGAACAGATAGATTTAAATGTATTGCAACTTGCTTTGTTTCATAAAGCCCTTGACATATTGCAAATAAAAATGACTTTTCTGATCGTGTTAAATCGGGAAATATTTTTGGTGTGTTATGCTGTTTAAAATAAAAATTATTCTGTCTTGTATTGACCCAAAAATCATGAGCTAAATAATGATATTCTTGCCGCAATGAATCAAATAGTTTTTGCGTTAACGCAAGAATATTAAGATGCGCATATTGAATGCTAATCTCAAGATAGTTACTCTTTTTAATGAATATACATATATTGGCAATTGACTGATTCCCTATCCTGAGATACTGAATAGGTAAGATGTTAAATGCTTCTTGTGTTACAAGAGACAAGTGATATGGATAACTATCTTCAGAACAAACATTTAATTCATCTAATGTCACAACTTTTGGGCGATGAAGTACGTTGAGAAAAGAAGATATATGTGCTTTTTCAGACTGAGCCCAATCGTGAAAGCTCTCCAGATATTTTAATGGAAGATTAATTGCCACTCCTGAACTAAAAGTTTCCGTATAAGTCAAACCCTCAATGTCAAACGGCAAATCCATAGATTGAACGATCTTTTTAAAGGTATGCTCATATTTTTTCCAGTGATAGTGATGTATGTCTCGCAAGGTACATTGTTGATTTGCAAACTCCATTATACTCAAGAAACTCCACAAGTTGATTTACATTTTAGTTTTATCGTAATCATTAAAACAATACCTATTACTTTTACCTACCACCCTTTCATTACCACACAGCGCATCACATCATGCATTTTACTTATTTTAACCGCTAACTCATATTTGTTATTGCAACTGAGCTTCTGTGAGAGTCGTGCAACTGTTCCTTCAATTGTTCTGGGTGATTTATGCAGTTTTAACGCAATTTCTTTTGACTCATAATATCCTGCATAAATTAATTTAAGACAAAGCAATTCTTGAGCCGTCAACTTTGATAAAACCTCAATAGCCACAATCTCATCAACACCCTTAAAAATAATAGGAGAAATATCATTTGAAATATCAAACTCTAGAGCAATACGTGTCTTGCAGTCAAATATATAGGATTCAATTGCCGCTATGCATTGATCTAACAAAAGCTGTTTATCGCTAAAAAAACCCATAACAGTATATGAAGTCAGCACTGAAAGTCTACTAATTGAATTATCGTCATTATATTTAAGGTAAGTCAAACAATAATCAAATTTATTCATAGTTCTAATAAAAGCATAGCTAGATTGATCGTCATTGCATAAAAAAGCACTTAATTCATGATACCATATCACTTTTGGAATTTTAGTGAGGTTGCTCAAACAAAATGCAGGATCTTTGGTTGGACTCCCTTCTAACCAGGCACCATATATATCATGCTCTAGAATCGGTACGTTAATGACTTCTCCATTTGCAAATAATCTCGTATACGACAACCCAGTAACATGTAATTTATCAATCACAGGGTACATTAATCTCTTTAACGCATTTCTATATTTTGCAAAGCTCCATTTGTGCACTTCTTGAATCGTTGGCATCTGTTTATGTATGACGGTGATATAATGGACACATTATACACAATAATTAAACTCTGTCTACTCAAGCAAGATTCCCCACCCTACGACACTACAACAATAAGCACCATTTTGTTAAAAAAATCATCATTCTGTCCGGTTTTTTAGACTAACATCGCTCCGATAATGTTTTTCCCTAATAATTGCCTCTGTTTTATAACCCAGTAGAGATTTTTGATGAGAAAAATTTATTTTATATTAACGACTTTATTCTTTATACAAAGCATAAGCTATGCAAACAGTAAACCCATTAATTCAGTATCTGAGTTAGATACTGCTATCCAAATATCATTAAGCGAAGATGACAGCAGAACCGCGCTTGCCGCAAACGAATGGTTTTATATGAATGTTTATAGCGGATTATCCTATAAGGCTTATCCACAATCTGAACAAACTGTTTTTCGCTCGGATGTTGGGACTTATGATATTTACCAACAAGCCAAGCGCTATTCTCCTTACCTTGCTGCTGAGTTTGGAATACGCCCATGGAAGTATCTAACATTTGGCATA
Organism: Cysteiniphilum litorale; assembly: GCF_003428165.1. Lineage (GTDB taxonomy): Bacteria > Pseudomonadota > Gammaproteobacteria > Francisellales > Francisellaceae > Caedibacter > Caedibacter litoralis. Next base: position 27,115 of record NZ_QLIQ01000034.1, read on the forward strand.
AGGTATTGGAATACGTTCAACACCAATGCTCAACTGATTGATAATACTGGCACGGACAAGTTTCCTAATGGTGACATTAAGATGTCCTTTTCCGGAATTAATATTTTAATCAGTGCGCACTTACCTCTTCCTGCAATTAACAGTGAAATTATATTGTCAACGGGGCCTGCAATTATTTTCTCTCAGTTTAATCCAACAACTGCTATTGCCAGTTATGATAACCCTGCGTTGAAAAAGACAAACAACACAAATATTCGACCTTTTGTTGCGGTAGGCTATCAATATTTATTGCCATATTCATTAACACTTGGATTGGAAGCACAATATGTTTTTGGCATTGGAGAAGATATCTATTCACCATATTACGGCGGTAGCTATGTACCTAATATGTTCAATCTGTCATTAAGCATTGGATATCACTTTTAATAACATCACTAGCACTTACAAATCATTTTATAGTTCATAAAATATCATATAAATAGGAGAAAACTCGATGAAAATTAAAGCATTGATCAGTGGGGTCACACTAGGAATTAGCACTATGGCTAATGCTAACGTCCCACATCTGGACCCTCATGCCTTACCAACACTTGGAAGTTTAATTACAGCACTTAATGACTGGGAAAGTCCAATTAATGCAACTTCCGCACAGGCAGCAAATGCCGAAACGCATGCTAACAATGCTGAGTCTTATGCAAATTCAGCAATTCAAACAGCAACAAGCGCCAATTCAGTAGCTCAACAGGCAGCAACAACGGTTAAGACATTTGATAGCAGATTAATTACTGCAGAAAGCGATGCCACTTCAGCCAAGCAAATTGCTTCCTCTGCAAACGATCAAGCAAAAGCTGCCGTAGATACCGCACAAACTGCTTTTGATAAAGCTAATAGCTATGAAAGTCGCATTAATATGGCTGAGAAAAATGCCTCAGACGCGCAACAAACTGCCAATACGGCTAAACAAACAGCAGATAGTATTAAAGGCACTGCAGATGCGGCTAAACAGGCAGCAGATAAAGCAAGTGAGCTTGCCAGTAGCGCATCAGAAACGGCAAATATGGCAAAGACAACAGCCGATAATGCTAAGTCCTCAGCAGATAGGGTGGATCAGTTTGATCAACGGATTACCAATGCAGAAAACGATGCCAAAGAGGCAAAAACTGATGCTAAAAAAGCAAAACAAAATGTTGATGAAATTGAGCAAATCTATTCAGAAAAAATAAATGTATTAAGTAAACAAATTGATGATCTGAACAAAATCATTAAGGATGAAGTTGCCGATAGAACAATCAAAGCTCAAGATTGGCAATCTTTAGACGACCTAATAAAATTAGCACAGACTTCCCCACATATTGATCCAAAGCTTGATGCAGATCATCCTGTAATTATTAAGCTTGCACCAAAAGAGTATACCATTGATCATAGCATTTATATCCCTGCAGGAATAATTATTGATGGAGACAACAAAGCCTCTTTACATCGTTATAGAGATGCACGCTTCGACGATCAAATTATACTTTGTGCTCCGGGAAAATTAAGTGACCTAAACCTTATTAATGATGCAGCTGTATTAACTAATAAAAATGACACAATATCAGCAATGGTTATGTTGTCAAGTGAAGATTTTGATACGCCAAAGTACAGTTTCACATTTAATAACATCCATTATTCAGGCGGAGATAACTCTGTTTTTGTTCAAGATAATCTAAGCTCGAATTATACTATTGGGAGCTATAAAGTGAAATTTGACCACTTTGTTTCTGACACCAAAAGCTCCATTATTTGGGCTGCACAAAAGAGTCGATTTGCTGACAATTTTAACCCTGCCGATGTCTATGACCATTGGTTCTCAAGCGCAGCCAAAGGAGTTTATATCTCTAACTCTACAATGTGTATCAGCAATTTAGCTAATAACGGTAGCTTCTTCCCTCATCATGAAGATAAACAGATACTATCAAATGTCAATATCTCAAACTCTTCAGTAACAGACTATAGTCAATCTTGTATGTGATTGATAATACTATCTACCTCAACTTAATCCTCTACTGTGTAGAGTTAAATCAAAATAGTTTATGCTCTTTACACCAACAACCAATAGCGTTTTGCATATTCAAATAACTCATAACTTTCTGTCAACCCAAGTAACTGCTTAATACGCTGTGTATAGTTATCAACACTTCGATGAGAGACTTGCATTTTATCAGCTAATACTTTCTTTTCGGTTATACCATGACCCAAAAGCATAAAGCATTGCATTTCTTTATCACTTAGATTAAGTGCCACTTGAATATTCTTATCTTGCGGCGGTTTAAGCCAATGTGGTGGCAAAGCCAGTAGCACAAGATCCTCTGGATATAGAGCGAACTGATCATAATACTTTATGGTTAAAGGAGAAATATCGACTACCAGATCATGCAACATATAGTATAGTTCTGCTATCTTTAAGTACAGTGAAGTTATATTGTGTATGCTATCAAAATATAGCACAAAGCGGTGCGCATTACTTTCCACCCAAAAATAATAAGAAATCGCATAACAATCTCCATATTTAGAATGCTCTGGCGTAAATAAACTTTGCCAAGCTTGTGCGTGCACCGCAATTTCAGATAAATGACAAAGTCGTGGTAGCAATCCAATCAACTCATAGCTAAAATAAGGATCCTCATAACGGTACTGGTTATTGCTGTGAAAGCGATAAGCGTACTTATGCAGCTGCAACGGGGCACACCACGTAAAGGACTCATTAACCAATGCGTAATCAATACCACAGCAATTGAAAGTACTCACTATTTGCTGAAGCTTTTCTTCCAAAGCAAACTGGCTTACCACCTCCAGAGTTTTTGTCATCATGATGGGATCATCTTGAATCATTTTTCCTTTACGATGTATTGACGGCATTCAGTTAAAAATAGATAAAACAGGTATGTCAAAATACTACGCCACATTCAGTATGATTTCAACGCAAATGTAAAGATTTTACGATGGGTGTATATCTCTGAGTATACTCAACTTTATATTCAACTTAACCTGAGTTCGGAATTAAAATCCTTGATTTAAAAGGGTTTTATGGTGTTAAAATAAGTAATTCTTATGGTAATTTCTCAAGATCAACATGATAGAACTACTTATTTCAACATTTTGCCGCATAGATGACTTTTGCATTATCTATGAAAAGCAACTTAAACTCAAACAAATTGGCATGGATAGAAACAGAAAATATGGCAAAGCGCAACAGTTAGCAGTGAGTGAAATTATGACAATTCTTATTATGTTTCAGA
>NZ_QLIQ01000035.1 GCF_003428165.1 Cysteiniphilum litorale
TTGATTTTTATAATAACCGTAGATTTCATGAAAGTTTGGGATACAAAAAACCAATGAACGTGTACAAAGAAGGTGCTATTGACTTTAAAAGTCAGGCGCAAAAAACATTGCAGGTTGCATGACATGTATAGGAATAAGAATTTTTAAAAAACTGTATTGACACTTTGGGGTAGAATATTTTATAGGCACATTACTAGGTATCATCCCTGGCACCTTCATTTATGCTTGGGTTGGCAGTGGTCTTGGTTTTGCGCTTGAACAAGGACACGTGCTTAATCTTAAAATCATTTTCTCGCCACAAATACTATTACCTATCTGTGCCTTGGCATTATTATCTTTAGTGCCAATTATTTATAAAAAACTCAAAAACAGCCGCACGCTACAAGATAACCCATATAAGGAGTAATTATGTCAAATACTCAACATTTAAAACCATTAAAATGTGATATTTGCATTATTGGTGCTGGATCTGGTGGTCTCTCAGTGGCTGCCGCAGCCCAGCAGATGGGTGCAAATGTCATATTATGCGAGGGTAATAAAATGGGCGGAGATTGCCTAAACTCAGGTTGCGTGCCATCAAAGGCTTTGATTGAAGCATCGCGCAGCATGGCACATATCATGAAAGCTAAGCAATTCGGCATTGACAGTCAAACAGCTATTGATTTTAAGGCGATGCACCAACATATCCATCGAGTGATTGAAACGATTGCGCCGCATGACTCTATCGAACGTTTTGAATCACTTGGAGTGAAAGTTATCTTAGCCTATGCACACTTTATTGACTCCAAAACCATTCAAGCAGGTGAGCATCTTATTCATGCCAAATATATTGTCATCGCCACTGGTTCGCGTGCCCGCATTTTGCCTATTTCTGGACTCAGTCAGATTGATTATCTTACTAACGAAACCATTTTTGATCTTAGCGAAAAACCTGAACATCTTGTAATCGTTGGCGGCGGTCCCATTGGTTGCGAAATTGCCCAAAGTTATGCACTTTTAGGTACTAAAGTCACCTTACTTGAAGCTAGCACTGAAATCCTAGGAGCTGCCGATAGCGATTGTAAAACCGTTGTTATCAATGCATTTAATGATCTTAAGATTAATGTCATTACTGAGGTCAAAATTGATAGCTTTAGCCAAGATAGTGACGGATTAAAATACATTTACTATCAACACAATGACCATCATCGCAAACTCACTGCATCCCATGTATTGATTGCTACTGGTCGCACCCCCAATATTGAAAAGCTGCATCTTGAGCAAGCCAACATCAAGCACACAGTGCGTGGCATCACCGTTGATGCACGCTTACGCACCAATCATAAGCATATCTACGCCATTGGTGATATTGCAAGTCCTTTACAATTCACACACATGGCAAGCTATCACGCTAGTATTGTCATTCAAAACATATTATTCAAACTACCGGCGAAAGTTGATTACTCAAGCTTCCCTTGGGTTATCTATACCACACCAGAGATCGCGCACACGGGTCTTGCAATCCAAGAAGCACAACAGCAAAACTTACAGATTTTAACACTCAGCTTTAAAGACAATGATCGCGCGCAAGCATCACTTGCAACAGACGGGATGATTAAAGTTGCCGTTAATCATAAGGGTCAGATCTTAGGTGTCTCAATTGTGGGTGAGAACGCTGGCGAGCTCATCTCACCATGGACACTAGCAATAAAAAACAACTTACGGATTAAACATATGGCAAGCCTTATCACCCCCTACCCGACTTTAAGTGAAATCAATAAATGTGTTGCAGGCAGTTTTTACACCCCTAAGCTCTATAGCGCTAAAACACGCAAACTTGTGCAGTTTTTAATGAGGTGGTTTTAACGATGATCGAATCAAGTCTGCGCCCACTATTTCAAAGGGTTTTTATTCAACCCCTTCTGCATATCGGCGCGCGCCATCTGCCTGCTAATGCCATTACCATCGCTTCCTTGATCACAGGCTTTATTAGTGCTTGCTTTTTAAGTGCTGAATTTAACCTCATGGCTATTTTGTGGCTACTTATTTCAGGTTACCTAGATATCCTTGATGGCTCGGTTGCTCGTATGCAAAACAACAGTACACATTTTGGTACCGTGCTTGATATTCTCAGTGATCGACTGGTTGAATCATTTATCGTGATCGCCCTTTTTATACGCGATCCCAATTTAGCCTTTGTGTGTTTATTAATGATGATGTCGATGCTTGTCTGTGTCAGCAGCTTCCTATTAGTTGGCATTTTTTCGGAAAAACAATCGGAAAAAAGCTTTTATTATAGCCCTGGGCTTATGGAGCGCGCCGAGGCTTTTATCTTTTTTATCGCGATGATTATCTTTAACCAATTTTCCCTGATCATCGGTATTGTTTTCACGCTTTTAGTGTTATGGACAACAGGCGTTCGCGTGTATCAATTTTACAAACAAAGCAACGAGAATAAATAAATTTAATTTATACCACAAATAATGCTAATGCCTCTGTTCGATAGCAGGCAAAATTGTTATTATCTTGCGGGTGAAAATACTACGAAATCTACTCGTTAAATCATAAGGAGAAATAATTCATGTCAAATGGTTCAAATAAAAGTGTCCGCGTTACGGTAACAGGGGCAGCTGGCAATATTGGTTATGCCGTCATTTTCAGAATCGCTTCAGGTGAAATGTTTGGTAAAGATGTTAATGTACATCTTAACTTATTGGAATTAGAGCAAACATTGCCAACATTACAAGGCGTTAAAATGGAACTTGATGACTGCGCGTTCCCATTATTAAAAAGTGTTACTTGCACGGCAGATGTTAATGAAGCCGTTAAAGATGCCAACTGGGTATTGATGATTGGTGCAGTTCCTCGCAAAGCGGGAATGGAGCGCTCTGATTTATTAGGCGTTAATGGTAAAATCTTCAAACCAATGGGTGAAGCCATCAGCAAGCATGCCGCTAAAGATGTCCGCGTTTTAGCGGTTGGTAACCCTTGTAATACCAATGCATTAATCACTATGATGAATGCTACTAATGTCCCTAATGATCGCTTCTTTGCAATGATTTCACTTGATGAGAATCGCGCGCGTAAGCAACTTGCAATTAAAGCCGGTGTTGATGTTACTGAAGTTAAGAAAATGACTATTTGGGGTAACCACTCAGCAACACAATTCCCTGATTTTGCCCATGCTGAAATTGCAGGTAAACCTGCAACTGATGTCATTACTGACCGCAAATGGTTAGAAGAAGAATTCACACCAATGATTCAGCAACGTGGCGCGGCTGTCATTAAAGCGCGTGGCGCATCTTCTGCAGCCTCTGCAGCCAATGCTGTTATCACTAGCGTTAGAGGCATTATTTTTGACACGCCAGCAGGTGAAACAGTCTCAATTTCAAAAGTTTCCAATGGTGAATATGGTGTCGACAAAGGACTTATCTTCTCAGTACCATGCATCGTTAAGAATGGTGAAATCAAAGTTGTTGAAGGTATTACGCAAGATGCCTTTGGAAAACAAGCTTTCAATAAAACATTAGAAGAGCTTCGCCACGAGCGCGATATTGTCAAAGAGGCTGGATTAATTTAACTCTAAAGTTACGCACCCTAGAAAAAACTATGGTTTTAGAAACACCCCGTCAGTCTACGACTGCCACCCCTCTTACAAAGAGGGGAATTAGGCAATGGTTATTTTATATTCCCCTCTTTGTAAGAGGGGTGCCGAGCTTGCGAGGTGGGGTGTTGAAATAAAAAAGTTCACAACTACACAGTTAACTAAAGCCCTCATTAGCATACTTCTTTGTGCTAACCTATCTTCTTTGTGCTAACCTATCTTCTTGATGCGTAAGCATAATGACCCATCATAAAATCACTGTATCCTCACAAATTACAACGCAAAAAATTCTGTAAAATGCTTTGTGATGAGTATATGCTAGTGTCACTTCGGAACTAAATACACCAAGCAATATGCTAAGCCTCATACAGCGTGTTACTCACGCTTCTGTTACCGTCGACAATGATCAAATTGCACATATTGCCCAAGGTATTATGGCACTTATCTGTATCGAAGAAAAAGATGGACAAAAAGAATATGACAAGATGGCGCACAAGCTTTTAAATCAACGCATTTTTGAAGATGATCATAGCAAGCTTAACAAAAGCCTTATTGATATCAATGGTGAGTTGTTACTTGTACCGCAATTCACACTGGCTGCTGATACTGATCGCGGCTTACGCCCAAGTTTTTCTGGAGCATGCCCACCGCAGATTGCCAAAGCAAAATTTGCTGAATTTCACGCTGATATTACGCAAAAATATGCACGCATTCAGCAAGGGCAATTCGGTGCCAATATGCAAGTATCACTCACCAATGATGGACCGATTACATTATGGCTAAAGGTATAAAATCATGACAGAAATGAAAGAAATAAAAGAAATAACAAAAGAGCCAACACGTCATATTTGTATTATTGGTGGTCATGGCGCGATGGGGCAATGCTTAGCTTTTTTTCTTGCGCAATTGACACATTATAAGATAACCCTTTTTGGTGAAGATAATTGGCAAGAGGCACAAACACTTCTGCAAAACCAAGATATGGTGATTATCAGCACCCCCATTGCGCTCACTGATGAAATCATTGCAAAAACTTCTGAGTATATTAGCTCTAATACTATACTTGCGGACTTAACAAGCATTAAATCAGCACCAATGACCAAAATGCTCAGCGCACATCGTGGTGCTGTTATTGGACTTCATCCGATCTTTGGACCAACGGTTACCAACAGCAATAAACAGGTGATTGTTTACTGCGATGGGCGCGATGCTCAACATTATCAATGGTTCATCGATGACCTTATAACCTTAGGATTTACACTGAAAAAAATGACCGCAAACGCACATGACCAAGCAATGACATTTATCCAAGGCATCGAACATTTCTCCGTATTCTGCATGGGAATGTTCTTAAAACAACATAATATCCATTTGGAAGAATTAATGGCAATTTCAAGCCCTGTTTATAAAATGGAGCTTAACATTATTGGACGTCTTTTTAGCCAAGACGCTGACTTATATGCCAATATTATTGCCTCTGACCATGAGCGCTTAAATAGCATTCATGATTATGCCCAATTGATTCTAAAGCAAGTAGAGCAATTAAAGTCAACCAATGGCAAATTTGAATTTAGTCAGCAATTTAACGATGTGAAACAATGGATGGGCGAATTTGCTGATAAAGCCTATCAAGAAAGTGATCGCTTACTTGGTATTAAGCCGTTAGCGTAAACAACTGGAGTTACTATTTTTATGAATAATACAATTCTTGTCATGGGTGCTGGTTCATGGGGCACAGCGCTTGCCTTACAACTAGCGCGCGTTGGTCATATGGTTTATATCCACTCATGGAAAGACACACACAACACACAAATGATTCGTGATAAACATAATCACAGTTACTTACCTGATGTTGATTTCCCAACAAATTTAATTGCCATCAATGATTGGCAAAGTGTTATCTATCAATGTAATGACATCTTAATGGCAACACCAAGTGTTGGTTTTGTCAAAACACTCGAAGCGATCAAACCACATTTAACAAGCACACAAGGTGTGATTTCAGCAACAAAAGGTTTTTGCCACCATAGTTATCAACTACTAGATCAAATGGCTGAAAATATCCTAAAAGACAATCCTTTTGGTTTAATCACCGGACCCAGTTTTGCCAAAGAGGTCGCTATAGGTTTACCTACTGCCATTTTGGCTGCTTCTAAGAACAGTGATTATGCCAAACATATTCAACTGCTTTTTAATAGTGATAATTTCCGCTGTTATACCTCAACAGATGTCACCGGTGCTGAAATCGGTGGCGCTGTTAAAAACGCGCTTGCCATTGCCTGTGGTATCTCAGACGGTCTTGGCTTTGGTGCTAATGCGCGTGCGGGCTTAATTACTCGTGGACTCAATGAGCTAACCCAGTTAGGTTTAACCTTAGGTGGGAAACTCGAGACCTTCTATGGCTTAAGCGGGCTTGGTGATCTGCTATTAACCTGCACTGATAACCAATCGCGTAATCGCCGCTTTGGGGTACTTGTCGGTCAAGGCAAAAGCATTGATGAGGCTTGCAACGAAGTCAAACAAGTCGTTGAGGGCATTGCTTCAGCCAATGCTGTCTATAAGTTGGCACAAAAGCACAATGTGTCAATGCCAATCGTTGAAGCGGTTTATAACATTCTCCACGAAAATCAAGATATGCGCACAACAGCTCATGCACTATTAACTAGGTCCCTTAAAGCAGAAAATTAACTCCCTTTTAATAATGGATATTCGGGTCAAGCCCGAATATGACAATCCGCCGTTATTCTCAAACTAGACTCGAGAATCTAAAACACAGCTGATAATACTTGTTCGCTACTAAGTACTTTATGCTTTTTTGACAAACTCTGATTTCAACTTCATCGCGCCAATACCATCAATTTTGCAATCGATATCATGATCACCATCAACTAGGCGAATATTTTTAACTTTAGTGCCAACTTTAACAACTAGCGATGAACCTTTCACTTTTAAATCTTTAATGACTGTAATGCTATCACCATCTTGTAAAGGCGTGCCATACGCATCTTTTTTGACATCAGTGGCTTCTTCTGTAACAGCATTGATTTGCCATTCATAAGCACATTCAGGGCAAATCAACATGCCACCATCTTGATAAACATATTCACTTTGACATTGTGGGCAATGAGGTAATTGCATTATTTTTCCTTATTTTATAAAAACGTCGCTGCAACTAATTACGCTTCGGCACCGCTCAGGAAACGCTGAATACTTTTAAAACGAGGGTTTAGTTGCAACAAAAATAAAAGCCCTTTTAACCAAAAGAGCTTTCATATTCTAAAGTGTCGCTAGTGTAGCAAATATCATGAAGATGTAAAATCTATGTTTGCGGTTGCGTCACACCTGCAATTACTTTTGGAATATCACCAACGCTTGGCATCGTACCAATATTTGGATCAACCCAATCACTCAAAGTTGGCAGGGTAACATTGCTATCGGTACCTGCTTGGGTAATTAGTGTTTGTAGATCACTGATACACGCATCTCTTGCAGCTCCTACTGCAAGTGGAAGTAAGTTTTGCGCAATACCCAACTGCTTAACAAAATAGCTGACATTGGCATTTGCTGTTTGCGTAAGTTCAGTCCCTGTTGGCACATTATAATCAGGCACCCAAATCTGATCATTACCACCACATTGCGGCTGTAAGGTATTATCTAAGCGACTATAACATTTACCTGGAATACCGTTTAACTGCCCAAAGGATTCATACTCGATAAAGCGACTACCCTGACCATCATTGTAGGTTAAGCTAATCGGTGGCTCAAAACTACTAATGCTATTGTCACTGGTTGCTTTGAAAGTGTAGAACTTATTCCACGGCTGTGGTCCACTTTGCCAAGTGTACTTTTGGGTAATAGTACCATTGTATAAACTATCAATATTAGTACCAACATTAATTGTATTTGGTACCATCTCACCAACCCATAAATTATCGGTTGTTGAGGTCACCGGCACGTTGTTAGGATCAAGTAAAGTATAAGCATTATTAGTCGCAAGAATATTTTTATTGATCATATAGGTTAAATAGAGATTAGGAGATCCTGAGCTATCCCATGCTGGATACTTGGTTTCCCACTGCCCTAAACCATTATTCCATACTGGGCAATTGTTATAACAATGAAGCGTTAATATATCATCTGCTGCTGTTGGTGCCACAAGCGCATTTGTCCATACGACTAATTGTGTGCTATTGGTTGGCAGCACAACTTGATTATTTTGATCACGCATTGGAATATTGGTAAAGCCACCGCCACCAACACCATCAATCGATACATTCAAACTATAGTGTTGACCTAGATAGCTCGTTTGCAGCTCTGAGTTTGAAATAGCTACTGCGGGTGTTACAGGGGTAAAGCTACAACCATTTTGGGTGCAACTATCCTCACCCACTTTATCAAATTGCTGATTAGTTGAATTCCATAATACAATCGCTGTGGCTTGATTTTGATTAAGTGCATGTAGACGTAAACGTGTACCTGCTAACTGACCTAAAGTAATTGAACGCGCAGTTTGCAGCTCAAGTCTGCCAGGTCCCACTTCAATGGTCCCAGCAGTTGTTGCGCCTGTTTGCATGTCTTTTTTCGTGGCAGCCGTGCCATCAGCAACTGTTGGATTACCCGGCAACCATAACCCATAAAAACTTAACCAACCACGTTTTGTTTCATTATTGATTGTCATCTCAACGGGAAAACCACCAGAATCACGATTAACGCGACTACCATCAGCATTGTATAAACCATAGCGATAAACACTCGTGGTGTAATTATTGCGATCATAACAAATCTCAGCCTGACCATTAGTTAAATCGGCACGTGTGACCAGATTTTCTAAATGACTACTATTAAAAGCAATTTTTGCCAACATCGAGCTTTGATTAAAAACACTTGAAATCTGACCATAACCCGTATTTTCAGCGGTTTGGATAAAGGCTAAAGCGACATTCCGACTATTGTTGCCATTGCTTTCCGTTTCAAAGTATTTCACCAAGGCACGTCCATTGGTCGCCTGTGAAGCACTAATAAATCCCCTAAACTGCGGCGTTGTGCGATTTAATACCCCGCTAACATACGGATAGGACACATAATTTAAACTAAACACACCATAAGGATTAAGTGTTGTTGGTGTTTCTGTTGCCACTAATTTGCCTTCAATCAAAACCGTGTCACCATCACCCACTTGTAAGCCATCAATCCAGAAAGTCACCATTTGCACGCCGTTGACATTCGTTGACTCACCAACAATATCAGACAAAATCGGCACACTGTTATCACTTCGCTCATCGCCCATATTACAGGCATTCATATCAACCTTTGACAGATAAGCACCTTGATTTGTAAACTCAGGATAATTTGTCTGTGCAAACACACACAAAATACCATTAATCTGATCCATCGTCTCTTGCGTGAAATTATTGGTATAGGTCTGTGGCAGATCATTCACATAATCGCCTGATGTCGGCACAGCATATGATGCCGACACAGACGCCCCCATTAATAACGCAAGATAATGTATATTCAATCGTTTGATTTTCATCGTATCCTCCTTGATTATGATTGAGCTTCAACCATTGACACCTGTTCAGGTGCGCAAGTTGACCCCTGTGGGCAATTCACCGTCTGTGTACCTACAGCTGTGGTTGATGAGCTACCACCACCGCCACAAGCGCTTAATAATATAATGAAACTGATTGCAACGAGTGCAAATAGATTTTTTGAGTACCTTCCTAGCATATCATCACCTTTATTGCTTATGTTTTCTTCTGCTTTTTTACTTTTTTTACTTCTTTTACTTCCAAGTTTTAACGAATTCCTGATTCATCTGACTGCTGACCAGCAGTAAGCAGTATTGTAAACATAGTGAATATTGATTTTTTTGCGAGCAATATGCGTGATATTTAAAAACTTTATCTTTTTTAGCCTATTTTACTTCAACACCATTACTGAAAAACTGATAAGAAAAACCCGTCTTAAAGAGAGCTAACAGCTTATTTTTATATTTAACTCTTTGTGCACTGACCTTGAATATTTCTTGTTGCAGTGCACTACTTTTATCCTCCTGCTGTTTAAGTGTGAGTGTCTGCCATTGAGAATCAAAATTAAGCCAATCAAGTATATCTTGCCATAAGCTAAAGCTTTGTTGCTGCCCATAGTTATTCACCGCCTTGATACTCAAACTTCTGGGTAACAGAATAAAATCAGCCAAACTGATAAACCCTCTTTTCAATAACTGATCACGTTGCAATAAGGCGATTTGCGTGAAATAGTCCGATAAATGCATCAATAACATCGGTGAATATATCAATGATTGATCGCCCAATAACTCCTGCACAATATCTTCAATAAGCCCTGTATTAGTTAAACTAAGCGTAAATTCACTGGGATAAACTTTGTTTTTAATACTATTTTGGACGTCTTGTTCTGTAAAATCTGCCAATAATGGACTAAGTGATAGCACACCATCAACTTGAGCATGAAAACTCATATGCACAAGTGCAAGTTTTGCAATATCAAGTTGAATATCAATATCAATGACTTGCTTTTCTTTGCTGATCACTGCCGTTAATTGCGCGGGATATACTTTCTCTAACTGTCGCGGCATAAACTGTGTCTGTGCAGGCAGTCCGATAAATTCAATGATTTGACGACTAGCAATCATTAATGGATAGGAGATTTCTATTACGCCCTTATTAAGGATTGATGGGTTTAAATACGCTTGCCAATCCACTGGCTGTTGCAGCAAGCCCAATTGTTCTAAAAATAAATCCATATTGATATAAGGCGCATTGGTCTCTTTAGCAACAGTCAACTGAACTTGTGATTTATGCGCATCAAACGCTTTAAGATGTAGATTCATAGTTGATTGAGCAATTTGCGATCTTAGCGTCGGTGACAACCAACTATTCAAAGCGCATAAGGTCGTTAATGCTTGATCTTGATCTTTTTTACACTTTTCTTGCTGTTGTATCATCCATGAGTTAAGTGGCACAATCTGCTTATAACTATTTGCTGCCGGATAAACTAACTTCACACTGATTACAGTAACTATCAATGTATAAAAAATATAAAGGATATAAAAATAAACTCTTTTTCTCATACCGCCACCATCCTTGTCATTCGTTTAGTTTTTCCGCTATTTAAAATCCATTTAAGCCTAGGGGTAATTAAGAAAATTAGCAAATTCAAATTTGAGCGTATACACACCCCTCACCCATGCAGCTAAAGCCACACGACCTCTCCCGCAAGGGGAGAGGTGCTAGCTGGTGCAATACGCCCCTACATTTAATTATCGACTAACCTCTCATTAAACTCAAAGAAATTCTCAAGCACGATTTGATGCAACAAATCATCACAAGAATCATTGTAATAATGTGCAAGCTTATCCAGCGATTGTTGGTAATATTCCTCAGATCTTGCCAAATTGCTAATCTCAAATTTCTCCATCAACTCCAAATAGACTTGTAAACGGATTAATGCCTCATCTGCTGATGCTGTTGAAAAAAACACCGGTGCTTCGTCGTCATCCGATTCCCCGGCAATAATCGATACACCATATAATGATGACTTATCGTCTTGATTGATAATCTGAAAGTCAACGGTCAAGTTCCAATCCAAAAGCTCACCTAGCTGATCTGCCATATCGTCAATCATGCGCATTTTCTCACGCACTGTTTGGCTTAACTCATAATAATTCTCGATATTTTCACTTATTTCAAACATATACTTTCTCGTTTTCTTTTTTATTTTGTACTATACCAAAGTGTCAACACAGTTTTCTACAAACTCTTATTGCTATACACATCATGCAACCTGTGGGGCTATTGTATTTACGAATACCCTCTATTTATTTCACTTTCAACACTTTATTCATACCAATGGCATATTTCCCAGGCAACTTAACCATTTCTGTTGCCCCAGAGAACAATGGGCTTAGCGGAATAACCTGTTTGCTAAAGCTTGCAATATACTCACAAGAAAAGCTCTCAGGCAACAAACACGGCAACCATTTATTGAAGTCTTTGACATTAAATACATCATAATAATGACTTTCAATTTTATGTAAACCTTCGGATTTTATTTCTTTATTAACGTAACGAAATGGAATGGCTGTTCCTTGATTTTTTTTGTATTGCACCACAATCAAACAACCATCATCACTGAGCACGCGAATGGCTTCCATTAAAATCTTATGTAGATCATTAGGATTTAATAACACATTATCAAGCACAATCAGATTAAAGCTTTTGTTCGCAAACGGCCAATTGTCGGCATTAAAGCTTGCGCCAAATATCTGCGCATCATAAATAAAACCACTTGCTGCATAATGATGCACTGCAGAAACTCGCTCAAAATAAGCTTTTTTAACTTTTCCTAGATAAAAAGCACGCCTGACACTAAAGCGCGATAACATCACCTCTAAATCCAGTAGCTGCCTATCTTGCATCAATCGTCCTTACTCTCCAAAATGGCTGTAGTTTACCGTGATTTGCGCATGAACTAAATAATTTTCGCCATCCGTTCAAAGTAATCAGGGCATGTTTTACTGACACACTCCGCACCATTGATAATAACACCTTCCTGCCTTAAACCAATAAGTGCCAATGACATTGCAATACGATGATCATTATGCCCTTCGACAGTAGCTGCTCTAAGCGTTGATTTTTCAGGATAAATATGGATACTATCCTTCGCTGTTGTGACGTTAACACCTAAGCGTGTTAAGCCCTCAGCCATAGCACTGACACGATCTGACTCCTGTAAACGCGTATGTTCAAGTCCTGTAATATGCGTCTCCCCCTTGGCAAAGCACGCAATTGCCGCAACAGTCATAAACGTATCGGAGAAATTGCGCATATCTACTGTCACACCATTTAATACTTCACCACCGATCACGCGAATTCCATCTTCTTCGGCAATCACTTGACAGCCCATTTTTTCAAGCACTTCTAGAAAACGAATATCCCCTTGTTTGGCATCGCGTGTTACGTGCTTAACTTTAACATCACCCTGTGTGATTGCTGCCAATGCCCAAAAATACGATGCTGTTGAAATATCTGGTTCAATCGCATAGTATCGTGCTTGATAGCTTTGATTGCCTTGTATCTTATAAAGGTTATTTTCAACGTTAACTACCACACCAAAATCACGCATCATATCCACTGTCATTTGCACATAAGGTTGCGGATGATCTGTATCTGAATGAATACTTAAGCCACCGTCGATCAAGGGGGATGCGATTAATAAACCTGACAAGAACTGGCTACTCTTAGCACCATCAATGCTTACATTATCTGTCTGCTTTAAACCTTCTGCCAAAATGGTCATAGGCAATGATGATTGATTTTGCTCATAGCTTGCCTGCATCCCCAAAGAGTTCAATACAAATAGCTGCTCAGCAATGGGGCGCGCCATCATTCTGTCAGCGGCATAGATATAATACTCACCTGATTTTTGTGCGGCACACAATGGAATAATAAAGCGCGTCAACGTGCCTGCTTCATTACAAAAAATGCGTGCCTTTTGGTTAGGAAAAAAGCCATTAGCACCCTGAATAACAATGCGCCCTGATGCCTCATCAAATTGATGTGAAATACCCAAGGCTTTTAATGCGCCAACACCTGCCAATACATCCTTACTTAACGGCAAGTTATCAATCACCGACTCACCCTTTGCCAT
The DNA here is from genome assembly GCF_003428165.1 of Cysteiniphilum litorale. Classification (GTDB taxonomy): domain Bacteria; phylum Pseudomonadota; class Gammaproteobacteria; order Francisellales; family Francisellaceae; genus Caedibacter; species Caedibacter litoralis. The sequence continues at coordinate 13,256 of NZ_QLIQ01000035.1, forward strand.
TGCCGCGATAAGTAATACGCGATTGGATAAACTTTTTGAACCGGGTAATGATATCTCTGCTGATATCTTCTTTGTTGCCAATGGTAGCGATTGTTGAGTCATACGATGTGATTATCAAAAGAATATAACGATTAAACAAGTTTATATCCTCACATTGAGTTGTCATTATAAATTTGGCATTCAAGCTATTTTTCTTTGATAATACGCTCAAGCTCATTCAAAAACGCAGATTTCTTAACAATCTCACTTTCTTCACCAATTTGTCATTGAGCTTCGGTACATCATGCTGTGGTACATCCTTCAAGCGATCCAGTTTTATGCATGCCAGTTTATTAATTTCAGCTTCGCCCATACAGCATGTAATTAACTAGGGGATTAAATGTGCAAACTTCCCTTGTGATAGCGCATCTTTAATCACCTTAACTTGGACTGATAAAGTATCAACAAAACCACTAGCAACATGCATAGCAGCAGCTGCATTTAATATCAGCGTATCTTGCTTAGCACCTAACATTTCGTTATTTAATAACGATTTTGATTCCGCCAAATTCTGATACAAATCACCTGCTTCTAAATAATCTAGTCTGCCGCGCACAAATCCTAGTTGCTCTGGATGTAAGCTAAATTCAGTGACTTCGTCATGCTCAAGTTTAATTACTTTATTAGCACCACAAACTGAAAATTCATCCATCCCATCACCATACACAATATAAGCATGGGTAACACCCAAGTTTTTAAGCGCATAAAGATACGGCTTAAGCAAACGCTCATCATAAACCCCTGCAACGATTCTTTTGACCTGCATCGGATTTAACAATGGACCCAACACATTAAAAAAGGTGCGCTTACCCTCTTTAGCAAAGCGCTGGCGCACATTAACCACTTTGGCAAAAATTGGATGAAAAAATGGCGCAAACAAAAACACCATTCCTTGTTCTTTTAACAAGTTCAATGCCGCTTCTGGGTTATCAGGAATTTCCACATTAAGCTTTTGCAAGAAATCAAAACTACCGCACTTTGACGTTGCCGAACGATTGCCATGTTTGGCAACTTTAGCACCTAATTCATGCACCATTAATGCGCTTAGTGTTGAATAATTTAAGGTTCGACAACCATCACCACCCGTACCGACAATATCGACTGTTTCAGCAAAAGGATTTTCCACTCTAATACTATAATTTAGAAATGTCCGTGCTAATTCAAAAAGTGTTTGCTCTTCATATAACTCAGCATCTATCTGTTGAATGATTTGATACTGCTGATCTTCACTTGTTTCATCACTTAGCAGCTGATTGACTAATGATTCAATCTCCACAACCTCACCTTCTTTACTTTTATTTGTATTTGCTTTATTTGCTTATTTATTTTTTCTTTTATTCAAATTTTAGTTTTTTTGAGCTTATGCGATATACCCTATATGTTCTACTATGTTTTTATTTTTCAAAAACCGCAATAGATTCAACATGTGTCGTATGTGGAAACATATCCATGACCCCCGCTGAAAGCAGTTTATAACCCTTTTCATTAACTAAAATGCCCGCATCACGCGCCAAAGTTGCTGGATCACAGGACACATAGACAATACGCTCGGGGTTAATTTTTTCAATTTGTTTACATACCATCTCGGCTCCTGCTCTTGGTGGGTCCAATAGTAACTTATTAAACTCATTTTCCACAATCCATTCATGTTTTGAAATATCTTCAAACAAATTCACAGGATAAAAAGCAACATTGTCTATGTTATTGCGCTTAGCATTTTCCATAGCGCGCATCGTCATTGCCTCATCACCTTCGACACCCACAACCAATTTAGCTTTTGTTGCCAGTGGCAAACTAAAATTACCCAAACCACAAAACAAATCAAGCACTGTATCATTAATTGATACCTCCAATAACGCTATCGCTTGCTTTAACATTTTACGATTAATATCATGATTAACTTGCGTGAAGTCATTGGGCTCAAAATAAACAGTTACACCATAATCCGTCAAATGATAAGACAGCGACTGTGGTTCTTGCGTTACCTCTGGGTATAAACGTGTTATCGTATCCGGTCCCTTAGCCTGCAAATATATCCAAAACTGCTGCGCTTTAGCAAAGTCAGTTAACTTAGCTAAATCCTCGTCAGTAAATGCACTTAAGTGACGGATAATCAATGCGGTTACCTGATCATCTACTGCCACTTCAATTTGCGGAATTTCTTTGTAGTTTGAAAGACTAAACACTAGATCCTGTAACAAAGTTAAATTTTTGCCTACACTTGGGTGCAATACTTCACAGTGATTAATATCGGCAAGAAAACGCCCATCGCGCTCTCTAAAGCCAACAAGCACTTTAGCTTTTTTATGCACATAGCGCACACCTAATCGTGCCTTAGTACGATAACCCTCGTGTGAGCTTGATCGTAAAGGTGCTATACGCGCAAGAGGCTCAAGACCTTGTCCAAAATGTTTAAAATGATTCAGCAATGTTTCTTCTTTAAATGCAATTTGCGCATCAGGTGCGACATGTTGAAAAGAACAACCGCCACACACCTCAAAATACTCGCATGGCGGAGCAACACGCTTAGCACTTGGCTTTAGAACTTGTACCAGTTTACCTTCATCATAATTTGATTTTGATAAAGTGTATTCAAACGCGACCTCTTCGCCTTTTAAAGTAAATGGAATAAAGGTTGTTTTACCGTCAATTTTAGCGATTCCACGCCCTTCATGCGACAAGCTGGAAATAGTGGCATTGAATACCCCGCTAGGAAAGTTTTTCTTGATTCGTCTTGGCATTAGGTTGCAATAAGCATAATTTTAAATGTGCGTTAGTTTAGCAACTGTATATAAAATGTCATTGTTTTTTGATCTTTTTAATGCTTTTCACTGTAAAACGCTTGTTCTTTGCTAAGGTGCTGTTTAAGCTAATGAGGTTCGATTTAACACATTAATCATTAAAATATGGAGTAAATATGAAGAAGTTAACCACCATTGCATTATCACTTTTAGCCGGCAGCGCATTAGTTTCTGGCGCTTTTGCTGACGCAACTAAAGCGGCACCTGCTACTGCTCAACCAGCTAAAACAGCTGCAACAGCACAAAACAACACAGCGGATGCAAGTTACACGATTGGTTATTCAATCGGCAAAAACATGACTGAGCAATTAAAGCAACAAAATGTCAGCCTAAACACTGATGATCTTCAACAAGGCTTTGTTGCTGGTATTGAAGGTACTAAGCCCAAGCTAAGCCAAGAGCAAATGGAGCAATCAATGCAAGCCTTCCAAAAAGAAATGGAAGCTAAAATGAAAGCGCATGAAGAAGCCGCTGAAGCCGAAGCTACTAAAGCTAAAGCCAAACTTGATGCAGCAAAAGCACAAACTGCAACAACTGCAGCTGATACAGCAAAGACGCCTGCTGATAGCGCTAAAAACGCAGTTGACGCAACAAGTGCTGCAGCAAATTAAGCATTAGCTAATTAATATACCAAAACATCAATAGATATCTACACGCCCCACTGTTGGGGCTTTTTTATGGAAGAAAATTACTATTTGAGCATGAACCTTTTTCCTTTTAGCAACAACTTTGTTATAGTTCGGAAAGATTATTTTTATTAACTGAAAAACATGGAGCTTTATTCATAATGCGTATGTCAAAAAAAATCATCGTAAGCACGCTAGGCGCTGCACTTTTTGCCACTGTTCTAGCAGGTTGTTCACAATCTGACTCAAAGGACTCAGCAAAGGCGACCCCTGAAGTAACAAAAACCGTTGCAACACAACCAACAGCAACTGAAACTGCAAAGCCAGTAACTGCTACTGATGCTCAACAAAGTGAAGCAACACTTATCAACAATGTAAGCTATACCTTAGGCTATAGTGTTGCAGGTAACGTCAGCGCACAATTAAAAGCACAAGGTGCAACTTTGGATAACGCGCAAGTTCTAGCTGGCTTTAAAGCAGGTATTTCAAATGAGCAAGGTAAGTTCTCACAAGAGCAAATGCAAACCATTATGCAAACATTCCAAAAAGACTTAATGGCAGCACAAGAGAAAAAACAAGTAACCTCTGTTCTAGAGAATGCCAAAGCACTTCTTTCAAATGAGCAAACACCTACCATTGGACCAAAAGACGCCAAGGTTGCCGTGATTGAATTCTTTGATTACCAGTGTGTATTCTGCCACAAAGTAGCGCCAATCATGGAAAAAGTGATGGACGCCAATCCAAATGTAAAATATATCTTCAAAGAATTCCCAATCTTTGGTCAACGTTGGGAGGCATCACAATATGCTGCTGAAATGGGTATTGCTGCTTATATGCTAAATGGCGCTGAAGGCTATTTGAAATATCACAATGCCGTTTTCGCTAGTGGCGTTGACGAAGGCAAATTAACCGTTAAAGATGTTAATGATGCTGCGAAAAAAGTAGGTGTTGATGTTGCAAAAGCTGAAAGCCTGATCAAAGAGAAAAAAGTCACTGATAATATTGCAGCGGACATGAAACTTGGCTTCGATAAGCTTGGCATCCAAGGTACACCAGCAATTATCGTTATGCCGTTATCCGGTGCGACTGCTGCTAACACAACAGTTATTCCTGGTTTTGCACAACAAGACACCATTCAAGCAGCAATTAATAAAGCGCAAGGCAAATAACTCCACTGGGTGTAGGCAATACGCCCTTTAAATTTTTCAATTATTTTCTCATTACGTGTTTTGTACAGACTTTGATATTTCACTAGCCTTTTTACACAAAAAACGCTACCCTATTTTGACTTTTTGCTAGGCTAATAAACGATCTATTGCAAATCAAACACGCTTGGCACTAAATGCAAATCATACAATAAATAAAATCAGGTAACTAAAAATGACAGACAGCGTGATTGAAAATCCCGTAAAACAACATAAAAAAGTATATATTAAAACACTTGGCTGCCAGATGAATGAATATGATTCATCACGCATGAATGAAGTTTTAGGTGAGCATTTTAATACCAGTAAAACGGAAGATTATACTCAAGCAGATATCATTCTTATCAATACCTGCTCCATTCGTGAAAAAGCACAAGAGAAAGTTTTTCACGAGTTAGGACGTTGGAAAAATCTTAAGAATAAAAATCCTGAGCTTGTCATCGGTGTTGGTGGCTGTGTCGCGTCACAAGAAGGCGAAAACATTATTAAGCGAGCGCCTTTCGTGGATATCGTTTTTGGTCCACAAACCATTCACCGCTTACCTGATTTGATTAAACAAAAACAAAAAACTGATATTTCGCAAGTTGATATTTCTTTCCCTGAAGTGGAAAAATTTGACCACCTGCCAGCACCAAAAGCTGAAGGCGCTAAAGCTTTTGTCTCGATTATGGAAGGCTGTGATAAATACTGCTCTTATTGTGTTGTACCATATACACGAGGGCCTGAGGTTAACCGCCCATTTGAAGATGTGTTAGCAGAGTGCGCTATTTTAGCCGAGCAAGGCGTTAAAGAGATCACACTTTTAGGTCAGAATGTCAATCACTATCTTGGTAAAATGGCTTCAGGTGACACGGCTGATTTGGCGTTACTTATTCATTTTATTGCAGCGATTGACGGCGTTGAGCGTATTCGCTTTACCACTTCTCATCCAGTTGAATTTTCAGACAACCTCATTAATGCCTATGCTGAAGTACCACAGTTAGCAAATCACTTACACTTACCGGTGCAACATGGCTCTGATCGCATCTTAACAGCCATGAAGCGTAATCACACGATTTTAGAATTCAAACAAAAAATTCGTAAACTTCGCAAAGTTCGCCCAGATATTACCATTTCTTCTGACTTCATCGTTGGCTTTCCAGGTGAAACTGAAGAAGATTTTGAGAAATTAATGGATCTTGTTAAAGACGTTCAATTTGATCAGTCTTTTAGTTTCATCTATAGCAAACGCCCTGGAACGCCTGCCGCCAACTTAGCAGATGACACACCTGTTGAGGTTAAAAAAGAGCGTTTAAAGCGTTTGCAAGATCAGCTTAATCATAATGCGATGGTCATTAGCCGCCAAATGGTTGGCTCAACACAACGTATTCTAGTGGAAGGAATTTCCAAGAAAAATGATAAAGTGCTCGCAGGGCGCACAGAAAATAATCGCATCGTTAACTTTGCTGGTGATTCTGGTTTAATTGGTCAATTAATTGATGTTAAAATCATTGAAGCTTTACCACATTCACTACGCGGAGAAATTATTTAGCTTCATGAAATCAATACAATTTTATCTTGAACCAGATAGCGCACAAATGCTTGCAAAGCTTTGTGGCAATTTAAATGAAAATTTACACTTAATCGAAAAATATTTAGCCGTTGAAATTATTCAACGCGGCAATAATTTCCGCATCGTGGGTCCTAAGACCGCAATTACAGATGCGCGAGAATTTCTAGAAGAGCTTTACGAAAAGCTTGTTAATGATGTCCAGTTTGAGCTTAATAACAAAGAGCTCAATATCGCGCTTAATGCACTTGCTAAAAGAGAACAAGCAGATAAAAAAGAAAAATTTATCCCTGAATTTCAAGTGATGATTGGCTCGCGCCCTATTAACCCACGCACGGTTAACCAAGAACGTTATCTAAAGCGCATCCAAGAAAATGATATTAACTTTGGCATAGGTCCCGCGGGCACTGGCAAGACTTATCTGGCAATGGCATGTGCTGTTGCTGCCTTTGAAAAAGGTCTTGTTAAACGCTTGGTACTTGTGCGCCCTGCTGTTGAAGCAGGTGAAAAGTTAGGCTTTCTACCTGGTGATTTAGCACAGAAAGTTGACCCTTATTTACGTCCAATGTACGACGCATTATATGATCTGATGGGTGTTGAGCGTGTTGGCAAGTTAATTGAGAAACAAATCATTGAGATTGCGCCCTTAGCCTATATGCGTGGACGCACGATTAATGATTCATTTATTATTCTTGATGAAAGTCAAAACACGACCAAAGAGCAAATGAAAATGTTCTTAACGCGTATTGGCTTTAATTCAACAGCAATCGTCACCGGTGATATTACTCAGGTTGACTTACCCAAAGGTGTTACCCCTGGACTTCGTCATGCCATTGAAGTGCTTGCCGGCGTTGAGGGGATCAGCATGACATTCTTTGAAACGATTGATGTCGTGCGCCACCCAATCGTCCAACGCGTTGTTGCTGCTTATGATGTGTATGAGCAACATCATAGTCAGGATTATTAATCACAATGCTTGAAATTGATATTAACAATCCTAATGCACTTTACCTTCCTGCTGAAGATAAACTCAATACTTGGGCAGAACACACTTTAAAATTCCTTAACAAAGCTCAAGCGATTATCAGTATTGAAGTTGTTAATGCTGATGAAATGCAACATTACAATAATAACTATCGCGCCAAAGATAAGCCAACCAATATCCTCTCTTTCCCGTTTGAGGCACCTCCAGGACTACCCAAGGATAATGAAACTGAGCATTTTCTAGGGGATTTAATAATATGCCCTGAAGTTTTGCAAAAAGAAGCAAAAGAGCAGCATAAATTGCTCGATGCTCACTGGTGCCACATTCTAATCCATGGCATACTGCATTTAGTTGGCTATGACCATATCGATGAAGAGGATGCCCTTGAGATGGAGAGCATAGAAATCGCTTTATTGGCAGAGCTTGGTATTGATAACCCTTATGTTGAGAAATAGTAAACAATGGACGACAAACAGACGAAAAACGATAACGCTGAACATTCTCAAACCTGGCTTGAAAAAATAGCCGCAACCATCTTAATGCCGCACAGCCCTTCTGACTTTTTAGGTCTTGTAAATCTTGCTGTCAAAAAAGGTACGATCGATAGCGAATCGCGTGACATGATCAAAGGGGTATTAAATGTCGCCTCGTCATCTGTCGGTGATATTATGATTCCACGCACGCAAATGGCGACGATCCATGCAGGCATGACCAGCAAGGAAATCATTCAAACCATTGTTAACTCAAGCCATACACGTTTACCTGTATTCTCGGAAAATCGTGATGACATTCTTGGAATACTTCACACCAAAGATCTACTCAAGGTAGTACTTGAGCACAAGGATCTTTGTGTTGATCATTTAAAACCAATATTACGCAGTGCAATTTTTGTACCTGAAAGTAAAAAACTTGACGCACTCTTACGTGACTTTAAAACCAGTCACAATCATCTTGCTATTGTTGTTGATGAGTATGGTGTCATCTCAGGACTTGTCACGATTGAAGATATTCTAGAGGAAATCGTTGGTGATATCGAAGATGAGTTTGATCAAGAAGCAACACAGATTCTTAAAATCAACGAAAACGAATTTAGTATTGATGCATTGACTGAAATCGAGGACTTTAATGACTTCTTCGATGCCAACATTGATGATAGTGAATTTGACACGATTGGTGGACTTATTATCAATAAATTAGAGCATTTGCCTGAGGTGGGCGAAGAAGTAAATATTGGTCAGTTTACCTTTAAAGTAACAGCAGCTGACAAGCGCCGCGTGCGTGCGCTGCATGTGATTATCAATCAAGAATAAACTCACTGTTATAACATATGTCTTTCATTATAAATACACTTTTAGCACTCATTGCTGGTGCACTTTTAACCCTATCATTTTCACCGATTGGCTTTAGTATTTTTGACTTTATTTCACTTATACTTTTTATGCAGATTCTGCAAAGGCAACAGCGCATGCGTCGAACCCTTTGGCTTGGATATTGTTATGGCATTGGTTTTTTTGGCTCAAGTATTTCGTGGATTTACGTCAGCATCCATGCCTTTAGTCAATCAGTGTTTTTAGGTGTCACACTGACCATTGTTTTTATCTTATTCTTAAGTCTATTCTTTTTAGCGTTTGGGTATGCTTATGCCAAACTTAAAAATCATCACTTCATTTACAGAGTTTTGTTATTACCCGTTGTATGGTTAATACTAGAGCTCTTACGTACGCACCTTTTTACCGGCTTTCCATGGGTGTTACTTGGCTATTCACAAACACATACTTTCTTAGCAAGTTTCGCCCCCATTGGCAGCGTTTTTCTGGTAGGTTTTATCATATGCTTTATCTCAATATGCATAAGTGAAATGATCAATCATATCCGTCAACCAAAGATTGTGATTTCAATGATGATCAGCATTATTGTCACCTTAGTTATTGCTTGGTCTTTGCAGCAAATCAAGTGGACGAAAAGTGACGGCATTGAAAAAAGTGTCAGCATCCTCCAAGGCAATTTTATTCAGGATCAGAAATGGGATCCTAGCATGCTGCAAACGATTATCAATTATTACTATACCACCACCAGAGACAACCCAGCTAATTTGGTTTTTTGGCCTGAGAACTCCATTCCAACATTTAAAACATTTATAGAACCTTTTTTACGTCAAGTAGATGACTTAGGTGACACACAGCACAGTGCCATTTTGGTTGGCACCGTTGCATTAAATGCGAAAGAACAATACTTCAATTCAGCCTTTGTCTATGGTTTAGGCTCTGGTCACTATTACAAACATCATTTAGTGCCATTTGGTGAGTACTATCCTTTTGCTTATTTTCTTGAACCTTTTATGGCGTATTTTAATATCCCAATGTCAAGCTTCACCAAAGGTAGCGAAGTACAGCCTTTACTTAAAATGAACGGTTTAAGTGTCGCGCTATTTATCTGCTATGAGATTGCATATCCATCTGAGGTACGTGATCAGCTACAAAATGCTGATCTTATTGCCGTTATCAGTGATGATGCGTGGTTTGGTGATTCCCTTGCCCCTTGGCAACACGAGGAAATTTCACAAATGCGTGCGATTGAGACTGGACGTTATGTCATTCAAGCAACCAATAATGGGGTCACCTCGATTATTAACCCTGAGGGTCAAACCATCGCCAGCCTTCCACGCAATGAACAAGCCGTATTAAAAGGTAAGGTTTATGGTATAGAAGGACAAACACCGTGGATGGTTTATGGGTTATTACCTGTTACACTATTATCTTTATTATTTCTGCTAATGGCATTTATTGCTTACCTACACCAAAGGAAGCGTAGTTAACAGCAGAAATTCTATTAAACTTTTTCATACTGATATAGACTTAACATCATCAATCGGTAAAGTTTCTATTTTTGATGAACCAACAACATTTTTGTGATCAGTTTCATTTATATGATCTTCAACCTGATCTTTTAAACAAACTCTTTATCACCTTTAATAGCAGCACTTTTTTTGCGCGTTTTCTTAGCCAAAATCCTAAGTATTTTATTAACATCAGCTGGCTTGAAATCGACACTTTAGAAGATATTATCCATGACATTACTGCCTTATTTTCAGCACATCATACGAATGAATCACTGGCAAAATCTTTACGCCTATTACGTCAACGCATCCATGCTAAACTTGTTTTTCAGCAGCAACATCAATACATTCAATTTACACAAATTGCCAAAATTATTTCATTGACTGCCAAAGAAATTCTGCGTCAAACTGAGCAATATTTACGACAGCAAATCACCCTCGAGCGCAAACTTCACCAAACGCCAGATCCTTTGGCTATTATCACCATGGGGAAGTTAGGCGGCAATGAGCTTAATTTCTCCTCTGATATTGACCTTGTATTTATTCAAACAAACAACTTGCCACTATTAAGACAATCTGGCAGCGAATATAGCCCCATGCGTTTTTATACCGAGCTTGGACAACGTTTGATTGCACTACTTAATGATGTCACGATTGATGGCTTTGTTTATCGCATTGATATGCGTTTACGCCCCTTTGGTGATGGCGCACCCTTAGTCACTGAGTTTGAAAGTTTTAAACATTACCTTATTCATCATGCACGTGATTGGGAGCGCTATGCTTATATCAAAGCAGATATTTTACACCCCAACACTCATTTTACGAATGATCTCAAGCATAATATTCATCAATTTGTGTATCGCCACTATCACGATTATCGCATGCTCAATGCCATTCGTGATATGAAGCACAAGATAGTCACGGAGATGAAATCTAGTACGCTAAAAAGCAATATCAAACTAGGTCGTGGAGGCATTCGTGAGATTGAATTTATTTGTCAGTGTTATCAGCTTGTTTATGGTGGTCAAAATATTACCTTGCAAACCAATCAGCTGGCAACAGCGCTAGATGCCTTGCAAAAAGCCGATATTTTACCCGCGGCTCAAACAACTGAATTATACGCACACTATGTATTTTTGCGCGATGTTGAAAATGCGCTACAAATGTTTGACGATCAACAAACACATCAATTGCCTGATACAGAGTTTACACAAAAAAATGTTGCAAGCTTAGTTGGTTACGACTCTTGGCAAATATTAACTCACAAAATAGAATCAACACGTGCAAATATAAGCTCATTATTTGATGAATTAACTCGCTTTAATACATTAGCTTCAAATAACACTGCCACCATACCTATCGCCAATCTTGAAAAAGCGACTGATATAACAGTGAAGATTAATGAGGATAACGCTAAACAAATTGAAATAGATCAGTTTTTCTTACAATATCAAAGCCAAATATCTGAAGATGTGCTACCAGCCATCAAGCACTTATTACAGCTATGCTTACACACCTACCCTCATCTTATTAAGCATATATTGGTACTTCTTAACAACTTAAGTAAACGCCAAACTTACTTGTTTTTGCTATTAGAGCATCAAGCACGTCACTTAGATTTCTTAGAGCTTCTCAACAAAGGACAGCGAATTATTGAAATGCTCACTGAACACCCTTTTTTATTAGAGCGCGCGTTGATTTATAAGACGCATGATGATGTTTACTTAGATATTGATTATTTGCGCAATAACTTACGTATTTATTTACAAGCAATCGACATTCAAGATATCGAAGCCTTTTTAGAAAGTTTACGACGCTTTCGCTTAGAACAAGTATTTAATATTATTGTCAGCGAGTCACGCGGACATATTTCTTTGATGGAATCTAGTGATCTTTTTAGCCACCTAGCCACTGTAATCATTGAAGCCGTGCTTGATGGCGCGTGGCGAGAAGTGTTTCAATATAGTGATATCACTGAAAATTTACAGACCTTATATAAACAGTCTTTGGGTGTAATTGCTTATGGCAAACTCGGTGGACTTGAGCTTAGTGTTGCTTCTGACTTAGATTTAGTTTTTGTTCACGATCGTATGAGCACTGAGCTATCACCACGCTTATTTGTACGAGTGGTACAGAAATTTGTCCATTTCATGCAAATTAAAACCTATCATGGCACCTTATATGAGATTGACTTACGACTGCGCCCTGAAGGTGACAATGGTTTTATCGTGCCAAGTTTTGAATCTTACTGCCAATACTTAAAAACCTCAGCATGGACGTGGGAACATCAGGCTTTAACCCGTGCACGTATGATTTACGCCTCTGACGATTTAACACATAAATTCAATGCACTTAGATCTGACGTGATATATCAAAAACGTGATCTAGAGCAGCTCAAAAAAGATATTGTTGATATGCGTCACAGAATGCGTGAGCATCTACTCAAAGTTAATGCGCAAGAATTTGACCTAAAGCAAAGCATTGGTGGTATGGTTGACATTGAGTTTATTGCTCAGTTTTTTGCACTTTTTTATAGTCATGAAGTACCTTTTGTCTGCTACTACAGCGATAGTATTCGCATTATCCAAACCATGGAAAGTGCGCGTTTAATCGATATTAAAACCGCTAATACATTAATTGAGCATTACTGTTATTTTCGCGATTTAGGATTTAAACGCTATCTTGATAAGCAACCAAGTATTGTGCCACTTAGTAGCTGCCAACAACAAGCGGATGAAGTCAGTGCTATCTGGCATAGTCTATTCTTTTAGCCAATAAAGTCAGCGACAGAGAGTCTGTAAAATGGTTTGAGGGCAATATCCATAACGAGTATAATCAGCGGCATTAAAATTTAGATATTTATGACCCATCTTAAATGATGACGTCAGTTAAAGGCATTATAAACATGACACAGATTAAACTCATCGTTGGTCTTGGCAATATTGGCGGCCAATATGAAGGCACGCGTCACAACGCTGGTCAATGGTTTTTAGAGGCAGTTGCCGATAAGTTAAACTTCACACTTACAAGTGATAGTAAATTTCATGGCGCTACAGCACAAACGCAAATTGGCGCCCATAAGCTTTGGCTTTTATATCCCCATACCTTTATGAATAAAAGTGGTTTAGCGGTATCTAAATTAGCTCAATTTTATAAAATCATGCCCGATGAGATATTAGTAGCACATGATGAGCTTGACCTGCCTTGTGGGCAAATCCGTCTTAAAAAAGGTGGAGGACACGGTGGACATAATGGTTTAAGAGACATTGATGCATCTCTTGGTACACGCGATTATCATCGTTTACGCATTGGCATTGGTCATCCGGGTGATCGCAACAAAGTCGTGGGCTATGTACTAGGCAACCCATCGCTTGAGGATAAAATTGCGATTGATCACAGCATTACACGTGCGATTTCTCATCTAGGCGATATAATACAGGGCAATTATCAAAGTGTGATGAATGAGCTTCACCAAAAATAAACATAAAATAACAATAAATAAGGGTTTTATATGGGTTTTAAATGCGGCATCGTTGGACTGCCTAATGTCGGCAAATCAACACTATTTAATGCATTAACAAAAGCGGGCATTCAAGCAGAGAACTATCCATTTTGTACGATTGAGCCAAATGTCGGCATGGTTTCAGTACCTGACCCACGTTTGGATCAATTGGCTAATATTGTCAATCCACAGCGCGTTTTACCTGCAACGATGGAGTTTGTTGATATTGCAGGGCTTGTTGCCGGCGCCTCCAAGGGCGAAGGTTTAGGTAATAAGTTCTTAGCCAATATTCGTGAAACCGATGCCATTGCTCATGTTGTGCGTTGCTTTAACAATGATGATGTCATCCACGTTGCCGGACAAGTCAATCCTATTGATGATATTCAAACGATTAATACCGAGCTTTTGCTTGCCGATATCGAAAGCGTTGACAAAATCATTCAACGTGTGCAAAAACTTGCTAAAAGTGCCAACAAAGAAGCCAAATTACAGCTTGAGTTTTACCAAAGTCTCAAAGAGCATTTAGAGTCTGAAAAGCCAGCGCGCAGCTTCGAGTTTAGTGATGAGCAAAATACCTGGATCAAACAAACGCCATTGTTAACACATAAGCCCACGCTTTATATCGCTAATGTCAATGAGTCTGGTTTTGATAACAATCCGTTATTAGATAAAGTCATTGAATTTGCTAAAACTGATAACGCAGATGTCGTTGCTGTATGTGCTGCCATTGAATCTGAAATTGCTGAGCTTGACGATGATGAAAAAATGGAGTTTTTAAGTGACCTTGGTTTAGATGAACCAGGTCTTAATCGCGTGATTCGAGCAGGATATAAATTATTACAATTACAAACCTACTTTACCGCAGGGGTAAAAGAAGTGCGTGCATGGACTATTCCTGTCGGTGCCACTGCTCCGCAAGCAGCTGGCAAAATCCACACTGATTTTGAGCGTGGATTTATTCGTGCTGAAGTGATTGGCTTTAATGATTATATTCAATACAGTGGTGAGAAAGGTGCCAAAGATGCTGGCAAAGCACGCCTAGAAGGCAAAGAATATATCGTCCACGATGGTGATGTTGTTCATTTTAGGTTTAATGTTTAAAACGATTTAGTTTTACTTGTTATAAGCTTTATTTTTTAGTCTATCTAAATCATATGCTCCAAACTCAGCCATAAAGAAGTTGTTTTTGCTTCCTCCTTCCTTATTTTCTGTCCATGCGACAGCAAAAGGTAGAGAGAAAGTTGGAAATCCGGGGATATAAGAGGCATATGCTTCAACTCCATCATATATACCTTCTGAAGCAGAATAGCGATATCCAGATAAGTTGTGTTGTTCCTTGTCTGCATAATGCTTAATTTCCCATATTCCTTCATCTCGACCTTCCTTAGTATTATTCTTCATATAATCCCACCATGAAACATAAGCATTATCAGGTCGGTATGTGTCAGGATTATTACCACGTGAGTGAAACCATAATGCTGTTGTCCCTATTTTAGGTACTCTAAACTCGGCAATTGTAGCCCATAGAGGAAAACTTAAATTTTTTGACCTTACTTGCAAAGATGCTTGATGAAAAACACTTGCCGCACAATAACCACTAATTTCCCCACCAAATGGTACGGTACAACTTATAATACCCCAAGAAATTTAAACAGTATCTTTTGAAATTCATTTCCGATATATTGTTGAAAGTGAAATGAACAGAGGGCGTATTTATGAGCACAAAAAGGACAAGTTACTCATCCGAGTTTAAGGT
>NZ_QLIQ01000036.1 GCF_003428165.1 Cysteiniphilum litorale
CTGGCAACACGCGCAACTGGCAACATGAGGCTTTAGTTCATCTTAACCGGATAAATAATGATGATAATCTAAGCAAGATTAGTGCTTAGTGGAAAAAGTTAGGCGACAACTAGCTTGACACTTACCGCATGTGATGCTTTTGACTTTGATTCAAAACATTCAAAACTCTTATTAGTTGATAGAGAAAAGCTTATATTAACCTCTGCAGATCCCAAAAAGTCTAATAACTGGAAGGTCTCTAATAAAGAAAAGAGGAAGGGACAGCTAGAAATTGCGGCTACAATTGAAGGAAACTTTGAAAAAACACTTATACCACATTTGTATTCCTTGAATAAGGATTTTAAAACAACGTTTGACTCACTAAAGTTTAAACATGGCAAGGAAAATAAAAATGGGGAAGTAGAAGCGTTACTAATTAGTAAAAATGCGCTAGGAATGTTTAATCGGACATCTACAAAAACTGCTCCAGCAAAACAGGCTATGCTACATTTGTTATCTCGGCCCAATGAAGCCAAGACAATCATGACGCCAAATTTAAATGACTCAGACATTATCGAAGCAATTGCTCGAACAGTTGAGCAGGGTAATGAAGTGAGTATATACATACCTAAGTATAGAAATCATTTTGGTGAAGATTTACCTACTATGGGTGGGAGTAATGAAAAAACAATTAAAAAGGTTACTGAAAGACTAAAAGGAAAGATTCCTGATAAGCTTAAAATATTTTACACGATGGATGGTGATAAAAATTTTGGATCAAAAGAACGACTATCAGGGGAGGATATCCATCTAAAGTTTATGCGTTCTGGAGACTATGTTTTGATGGGAAGTTCCAATATGGACAAACAATCTACATATAACTCTGAAGAATGTGATGTGATATTTAAATCTAAGCAGCACGCTGAGCAATACACTGATCAACTTCTAACTGATATAAAGGATAAATCATTTTTATACAATGATATTGAAAACAACCTTAAAGCAGACTTGATTAATTTATATGATGAGTATAGAAAATCTGGAAAGACACACAAGGTGGCTTTACGCTTTCCTAGCGACATAAAAAAATCAATAAAAGAAATAGCTGACTATTTCAATAAAACACATGATTCTCTTGATTTTATTAAACAGTCAGACTTTATCGATTTTAAACAGAGGGCACTTGATATTTGTTGTAAAGCAGACCGACAAAAAAATCTTAAGTCTGATCTAGATAAAACCAATCTTGATAATGAGCCAGATACCACTGATCAGTTTAGGGATGACAAATTGGCGGCGATTAAAAGTTATATTAGTAAGCCAGATAACCTTGAAAGATTGAGCAATCGGTTAGGAAAAAATTTTTTTAATGATGAATTCGATATTACTGATTTGCAAAAAGAAAAAATTTTGGCAAAGTCCATCATAATCCCAAGAAGCAAGATACTTAATAAATTAAGCCAACTCTTAATGTCTAAAAATCTTCAACAGTTAAAGGAGGCTTTTAAAATGAATACATCTCAAGTATTGGGCTGGGGGAATTCCAATACTTTTGAGTTTTATTTCAAGAAGGGCCAAGAGGCTAAAGCAACGCAGAATGAACTGTGACTTCCCGGTGAGCTTGTGCTGAGTGAAATTTTTTGATTTTTTCGTAATTACCAAGTTGTATTCCTTGATAGATTAATGATTTTATTTGTGTTTTGTTTTACCACGTTTGACTGATCAGAAAATTCGATAAGAAATTAAATGTCAATGCTAGTAAAGGATCATAAATATTGCTAAAATGCCGCTGTAATTAAGACGAGTCTAAATTTATCCAAACTTAATTACGAGGTCATTTATGTTACGTATTACTGAAGAAGCCATCACTTTTGATGATGTGCTGTTGTCGCCTGGTTATTCCAATGTATTGCCGCATCAGGTTTCATTAGAAACGCATCTTACGCGTAAAATAAAACTAAAGATGCCACTAGTATCGGCTGCAATGGATACTGTAACCGAATCGCGCTTAGCGATTGCCATGGCGCAAGAGGGTGGCGTGGGTATTATTCATAAGAATATGCCTATCAAAGCACAAGCAGCTGAAGTACGCAAGGTTAAGAAGTTTGAAAATGGTATGGTTATTGATCCGATTACTGCTTCACCTGAAACAACGATACGTGAGTTGTTAACAATTACTGAACAGTATCATTTCTCAGGTGTCCCGGTTGTTAAGGGTAAAGCACTCGTTGGTTTGGTAACGTCACGTGATATTCGTTTTGCCAAAGACTTAACACAACCGATTTCAAGCATTATGACACCAAAAGAGCGTTTGGTAACAGTTAAAGAAGGCGCGCAAGAAGATGAGATTCAACGCTTACTACATCAGCATCGTATTGAGAAAGTATTGGTTGTCAATGACAGCTATGAACTTGTTGGTTTAATTACCGTAAAAGACATTCAGAAATCGATTGATAAACCCAATGCCTGTAAGGATGAGTTAGGGCGATTGGTGGTCGGTGCGGCTGTTGGTACGGCAGGAGACACTGAAGCGCGTGTCAAAGCATTGGTTGAAGCTGGTGTTGATGTTATTGTTGTTGATACCGCACATGGTCATTCACAAGGAGTACTTGATCGTGTGAAATGGGTGAAAACACATTTTCCAAAAGTACAAATTATCGGTGGCAATATTGCCACAGCGGAAGCGGCGAAAGCTTTAGTTGAAGCAGGTGCTGATGGTGTCAAAGTAGGTATTGGTCCTGGATCAATCTGTACAACTCGAGTTGTTGCTGGTGTTGGTGTGCCACAATTAACGGCAATTTCAAATGTCGTTACGGTGATGGCACCATTGGGCGTGCCTGTGATTGCCGATGGTGGTATTCGCTACTCCGGTGATATTTGTAAAGCAATTGCTGCGGGTGCCTCTGTTATTATGGTCGGTGGTTTGTTTGCAGGAACCGAAGAGTCCCCTGGTGAAGTTGAGTTATTCCAAGGGCGTTCATATAAATCATATCGAGGTATGGGCTCATTGGGTGCTATGGCAAAAGGTTCATCGGATCGTTATTTCCAAGATAGTGTTGATGCGAAGAAGCTCGTACCTGAAGGCATTGAAGGTCGCGTTCCATATAAGGGCACATTAGCTGCGGTAATTCATCAATTAATCGGTGGCTTGCGTGCCGGCATGGGGTATACCGGTTGTGCTACAATTCTTGAGATGAATACCAAGCCAACCTTTGTTAAAATAACAGGTGCAGGCTTTAACGAAAGCCATGTGCATAATGTGATGATCACCAAAGAGCCACCAAACTATCAATTGAAATAACTAAATAAAGGCAATTATTTCTACTATTTCTACCCTTATTTTATGATGTAAACGTTGGCTGAGCGTTAGTCGAAGCCAATTATCATTTCTGTATTTCCTTTCGACTTTGCTCAGGGTGCGATCAGGCTAATTTTGTTATGTAACTACTTGGTTGATATCAAAAAAAAGGGCGAAAAATAACAAAAAAAGCAGATTTGGAATCTAAGCGATTGTATCAGCATTAAAATTGCTCTATTGTATGCGGGTATTTTGTGTATCGTTAAATAATTTACCGCGATACAGTATTTATAAACCTTATTTTAAACTCAAAATAAAAGTGGAGTATTGGCTCATGAACGATAGATTGAAGATTAACGTTGGCTTGGCTGAGATGCTTAAAGGTGGCGTGATTATGGACGTTGTAACTGCAGAGCAGGCAAAAATCGCTGAAGAGGCGGGTGCTGTTGCGGTGATGGCGCTTGAACGCGTTCCTGCTGATATTCGTAAAGACGGTGGCGTGGCACGCATGTCAGATCCAAAGTTAATCAAAGAGATTATGGCAGCCGTGAGTATTCCGGTCATGGCAAAAGTGCGTATTGGTCACTTTGTTGAAGCACAGATTTTAGAGTCGTTAGGGATTGACTTTATTGATGAAAGTGAAGTATTAACACCTGCAGATGATGAGAACCATATTGATAAGCATGCTTTTAAAGTGCCTTTTGTCTGTGGTTGCAGTAATTTAGGTGAGGCATTGCGTCGAATTGGTGAGGGTGCTGCTTTGATCCGTACTAAGGGTGAAGCAGGAACGGGTGATGTGATTCAGGCGGTAAAACAAATGCGTGCATTAAATCGTCAGATCAAAGAAGTACAAATGGCGGATAGTGGTGAGTTAATGGCAATTGCTAAAAAACTAGCTGCACCTTATGAATTAGTAAAATATGTACATGAGCATGGCAAATTGCCTGTACCTAATTTTTCAGCCGGTGGTATTGCAACACCTGCTGACGCGGCAATGATGATGCAATTAGGTGCTGAAACTGTCTTTGTTGGCTCGGGTATTTTCAAATCGAATAACCCTAAAAAACGTGCCGAAGCAATTGTTAGCGCGGTCACACATTTCAATGATCCAGATGTGATTGCTAAAGTCTCAGAAGATCTAGGTGCACCAATGACTGGAATTAACTGTGATCATTTGTTGCCACACGAGATGTTTTCAGTTAGAGGCTAATAATGAACATTGGGGTACTTGCCTTACAAGGTGCGTATGATGCACACCAGAAAAAAATTGAATCACTGGGTGTTAACTGTATTTTAGTCAAAACAGAAGCCGCTTTAGCTAAGGTTGATGCACTGATTTTGCCAGGTGGTGAGAGCACAACAATGACGTATTTGCTGCAGAAACATCAACTTTGGCAACCATTGATTAAGCGTATGCAAGAGATTCCAGTTTTGGCAACGTGTGCTGGTGTGATTCTATTACAAAAAATGGGTGTATTGGATATCGATGTCATCCGTAATGGTTATGGGCGACAATTAGAAAGTGGTATTTTTCCTCTAAGTGTTAAATTTGACACAACAGAGGAAGAGGTCGAAGCTTTTTTTATTCGAGCACCGATTATTAATGCGGTTAATGATAAAGAAATCGATATCATGTCTTATCATTTAGATAAGCCAGTTTTAATTAGAAAAAATAAAATACTAGCAGCAACTTTTCATCCTGAGCTATGTCAAAGCTCGCCAATTCATAAATATTTTATCGATTTAATACGGCATTAGAAAGATTGGTTTTGCCAATCATTTGTTGATATAAGTGGCGATAGTTGTCTCTAGTGAAGGGAACGCTTAAATAACTCTCATTCTTCCTATCTCAGTATTAAGTCCAACATATTGCTTGATGATATTTAGATATTCTCTATTACCTCTGGTTCGCCTTACAGCAACAAAATAAATAGCGCCTAGCGTCTTAATTATCTCTTCATTAGGAATTTTTTTCAGATTTTTTTGCATTTGTTTAGCAACTTGTTTAAACCCTAATAGTATGGTCTCATTTTCTTCTTTTGGCTGAGTGTCTTGAAAATGATATTGATCTAAGAGTAATTCAATAATGCGAATAGCAGTCGGATCTTTAAGGCTCCATGAGGCTTCATAGTCATAATCACAAATAGCTGATTCAATCACCTCAGATATATTTTGTAGATATAAAGAGGCCTCCATTTCATTAGGAGAGTACGCAGTAATCTGTTTGTAGTTTCTACGAGGGGGTTGGTAATAAGAACATTTTGAACATGTGTTTTCTTTTCTAATGCTACCGCAACAGGCGCTGCATATAGAGGTAATATCTTCTAATAAGCAATTTCGCTTTGCTTTGCGATTACAGACAGGACATTTTCCCATATATTACTATCCTTAATTTTGTTATACCCAGAAATGATAATGCTTGTAGTTGTTTATGTTCGATACCTTCTCACCTTAATTGTTTTTATAGGGGTAAGTAATGTATATCCAACACTATCGGCTGGGGATTATAACATTTCTTTCAACGCGTGCAGCTAAATTTATTAAGCTAACATAGAAAAACATGCTTCAACTTATTCAAGGGGATATTTTGTGTCATAGTTCTAGGTGTATTACTTTGATTATTGCCTATTTTTGTTCATTGACTAGAAGGCAAGATTTTGCGATTATGCGCGCTTAATTTTTATGATTTTGATCATAATTTTTGATGAATGTAATGATTAGTGTGCTAGAAATGAGGTTTAGAGTGAGAAACTATTTATTAGGGTGGGTCTTATTGGCTTTGGCAAGTATGAGTTTTGCTGCAAATAATAATGAGAGCTCTGCAAAAGCAGCATCATCAGCGAATGCGGCAATTGGTCCTGAGTCAGCGCAAAAAGCAAATAGCTCAGATGATGAAGGGCAGGATTCCTCAGATAAATCAGGCAAGGACGAGAGCTTTTGGACATTCTTAAAAGGTACACAGCCGGATAATGCTGTTTACTTAGGGATGTTTACTTGGCATTTTAATCCTGAAAGTCGAGCGCATGACCGTTGGTCGAATAATTTGATTGGTGGAGTTTATAACAGTATCTTTGTTGGTACTTTGCTTAATTCATTCAGTGACCGAGCTTTTGTGGTTGGGGTGCAACGTAATCTCTATACTAATCAATTATCACAAAATAATCAGATAAATGTCGGTTATCGTTTAGGAATTATGTCAGGCTATGATCAAAGGATGTCAGATATTGCAAAATATTTACCTGTGTTGCCGATCCCTGAGCTTTATATTGATTATGCTTATAAAAACTTTGGTGCAGAATTATCTTATATTGGCGTGGTATTTACCGCGAAGTTTTTTATCCGTTTTTAACGTTTTTAACTTTAAGCAGTAACAAGCTCAAATGAATGCCCTTTGTGCGCATGGCGTGCACAAATAATAGCAAGTAACCCAATCACTAATACAAATGTCGCGAAATGAATGCTCGTCATTGTAAATTGTGTCAATAAGAAAGTTGCAATAGCGCCACCTAAGAAAGACATGAAGTTAAACAATGCCGCTGCCGATCCTGTGATATGATGCGGTGCACTTGATATAGCTCCTGCACTTGCTGTTGGGCGAATCATGGCGTAGCCTAGGGTTGTGATCCACATAGGCAATACTAAGGTATAGATATTACTTGTGAAGATGACATTTAATAGGATGGTTAACGCTGCACCTATCACCAGTAGTATTGCACCAGTAAGTACCAATTGGCTGATGCTAAAGCGTTTATTTAGTTTCGGTGCCAAAATAGACATAATGACAATTGCCAGTGAGTTAACAGCAAAAATGATCCCAAAGGCAAGTACTGAAAAGTGAAATACCCCGATAATCAGCATGCTACTTGCCGCAGCATATGAGAATAAAACACCATATGAGCAAGCGCTTGTTAAGATATAACCTTGAAAGCTTTTGATTTTAAGTAATGACAGATAATTATCATAAAGCTGTTTAGGTTTTGTCGCATGCATGTTTTTTTGTTGGATACTTTCCTTAAATAGAAAACTAATAACCAATAGATAAAATACGCCAAGTAACAGTAAAAACATAAAAGCACCATGCCAGCCAAATAGCTCTTGCAACACGCTACCAAGAAGTGGAGCAATCGCCGGACAAATACCAATAATCGCCATAATCATTGCCATTGCCTTAACTAGATCTTCTTTTTTATAGACATCACGAGCAATTGCCATCGCTGCAACAATGCTGCTGCATGTGCCTATCGCTTGAAAAAAGCGTCCAATAAGCAACATGTGAAAGCTTGTTGAGAAAACAATCATTAAGCTGGCTAAAGTATAAATAACAAGCCCAGTGACTAAAACAGGTTTTCTGCCAAAGCGATCAAGTAGTGGACCGTAAAAAAGTTGAGCAGTAGCAAGACCAATCATAAAAACGGTCATCACTAAGCCGATATGAGATGTATTAAACGTCTGTCCCATTTCAGGGAAGGAAGCAATAAATATATCATTTGCAAAAGGAGTGATAATGCAAACACTGAGAACCAAAAACATCATCTTATTTTTCATTCTATCCTCATTAGGTTTTTTATATAGGTATTAAATACCTGTTGACTATACTCTTGATGTACGTAAAATGCAATAAAAATTTTTGACTATGATTGAGTGTTTACAAAGAAATGATGACCATCACTTGAGCAAATTCTAAGGATGTTCTTGGAAATGCGAGAATGTGTGTGAAGCTTATAAGTGCCTATGCAAATATTATCAGGTGTCTTTTTGGATTCTCGGATCAAGTCCGAGAATGACAGTGAGTAGTCATATTCGGGCTTGACCCGAATATCCATTATTACCAAGGGATTATTGTTTGGGTATTTACTTATAACGTCAGTTATAAAGGCTTCGATTTACGCTCAGATAATGTTTATATAATAAAAAGAACAGAGGAAAAATATGGCAAGAGAAAATAATTCCTGTTATGCACTTTTGAGTTTACTTAACAAAAAAGAGTTATCCGGTTATGGTGTCAAAGCGCTTTTTGAAAAGATTGCCCATTTTTATTGGTCAGAAAGTAATGCGCAAATTTATCCGATGCTTAAGCAGTTAGAGGATCAAGGATTTGTAGAATCACGCTTAGATGAATCCAGTGGCAAACGTCAAAAGCGCATTTATGCAATTACAGAATCAGGTCGTGCGCACTTAATGCAATGGTTAATGCAGCCAATTAGTTATGGTGCTAAAGAACGTAATGAATTATTGTTAAAGCTAAGCAGTGGTTTTGCGATGGATAAAGTAGATGTTTTACAACATGTGAATAACTATATTACCCATTTGCAAATGCTACAGATTAAGCTTGCTGAAGTTGTTAGTCATATTAGTATTGATCATAACGGTAGAGAGGATCAAGATTATCTGTTATTAGTATATCGCTATAATGAAAAGCGTTTAAAAGCCGAGCTTGAGTGGGCAAAAGAGACGGTTCAAGCGTTACAGGCGATGTAAATTAAATAACACATCTCATAGGAAGGCACTAAAAATCATATCGTTTTAATCGTTTTTAAAGTTAAAACATGATAGGCTTTTACTTTAGTTATAAAAAGCCTTGATGACTTGCATTCTATGATAGAGACAGACCGTATTATCTCTGGTAATAAACAAAAAGAAGATCAGCAGATTGATCGTGCTATTCGCCCTAAAATGCTCAAAGATTATCATGGTCAGCCAGTGGTCAAAGAGCAGATGGAGATCTTTATTGAAGCCGCGAAAAAGCGTGCTGAAGCTTTAGATCATGTGCTTATTTTCGGTCCTCCTGGCTTGGGAAAAACCACACTTTCACACATTATTGCCAATGAGATGAATGTCTCACTAAAACAAACTTCAGGTCCTGTGTTAGAAAAAGCGGGTGATTTGGCTGCATTATTAACTAATCTTGAAGCCAATGATGTGTTATTTATTGATGAAATTCATCGCTTGAGCCCCGTGGTTGAAGAGGTTCTTTATCCGGCGATGGAGGATTACCAGTTGGATATTATGATTGGTGAAGGACCTGCGGCAAGATCAATTAAAATTGATTTGCCCCCCTTTACTTTAGTCGGAGCAACGACAAGGGCAGGGCTTTTGACCTCGCCACTTCGAGATCGTTTTGGCATTGTGCAGCGTTTAGAATTTTATTCAGTTAGTGATTTGGCAGATATTGTAATGCGCTCAGCTAAGCTATTAAATGTGACAATTGAAGCATCAGGCGCCAAGGAAATTGCAAAACGCGCGCGCGGCACGCCTCGTATTGCTAATCGCCTATTAAGACGTGTGCGCGATTATGCTGATGTGAAAGCCAAGGGTGTTGTTGATCACAAGGTTGCTGATAAAGCCTTATCATTGATTAATGTTGATCCGGTTGGCTTTGACCACATGGATAGACGTTATTTATTGGCGTTGATTGATAAATTCTCCGGAGGTCCTGTTGGCTTAGATACCATTGCCGCATCGATTTCGGAGGAGCGTGGCACGATAGAGGATATGATTGAACCTTATTTGATACAACAGGGCTATATTATGCGCACAGCACGAGGGCGCGTGGCCACTCACCATGCTTATCGACATTTTGATGTAGTCATGCCCGAGAAATTAAATGATTTGCAGCAGTTATCGTTAGATGATTAATATTAGGGCTAAGACTAAATATTTATCCACAAGTGCCCACCGTCCCTTCAGCATAAGTCGAAGCGATGCACTGAGCATTAGTCGCAGTGGGTGGGTTTGGGAGGATCACTCTTCATAGAGGCTTCGACTTACGCTCAGTCAACGTGGGCAGGAAGATGGTTATAGCCAATATGAGTTATTGTAAATAAAGCAAGTATACGAGGGGAAATTTTGGGTATTATTATTGGAATTATTTCAGGTATGTTATGGGGCTTAAACGATGTATTGACGAACGTTTACTCCGAGCAAGCCTTGTTTAGTACAGTAACTTTTGCGGTATTAGTATTTGCACTGATTTTATCCTTGATGCAGGATAGTTTTTCTTGTGCGGGGATTTATGGTTATCACGCGATGCGTGGTAGTTTTAAGACAAATATGATTAAAACTAGACATAAGAGCTTTTGGCCATTGATCATTGCCGCAGTTTGTGCGGGTCCCTTAGGAATGGTTGCAGGTATTATGGGTATTGCTTACGCGGGACCCGTTTACGCCGGTGTTGTCACATCATGCTATCCAGTTATTGCACTGTTATTAGCAATGACTTTATTGCGAGAAAAGCCAACAAAGATAAAGGTTGTTGGTATTATCTTATCAGTGATTGCGGTGATGTTTATCTCGATTGCCGGAGTGAGATCAGGTGCACCACATGTTTTAATCGGCTTGATTTTTGCCAGTTGTGCAATGCTAGGTTGGGGAGCTGAATCCATTTTGTTCTCAATCGCGCAAAAGTCATCAACACAAGATGTCTCATGGCTTTTAGCAGTGCGCCAAAGTGCTTCAGCGCTAAGCTACTTATTGATTCTTGCGATATTGCTTATTGTTGATTATCAGCAAACGTGGGCAGTAGTGAATCAGCTATTTTTACCGTTGTTAATTGTTGGTTGTGTGTTATCTGCCTCAACTTCATATCTTGCATACTATCATGCGATCAAACGCATAGGAGCGAGTCTTGGGACGACATTCAATGCCAGCTTTATATTTTGGGCAGGCATTTTTAGCGTATTATTTAATATCACGCATGTGCAGGAGTCGTTTATTTTGTGGAGTGTGGTGTTAATTATAGGGATTTACTTTGCCTCAAAAGGGAATAGGAAATATACTCAGGTTGCTTGTTAAAGAAGTTGCTAAAAAGTGCTAATGTTCTACACTTGGTTTGTCTATATAAAAGGAGTTTAGCGTAAGAAATGTCAGCATTATTTAATTTACTCAAACGCAGCAAAGTAGTTGTTAGTATTATTGTTTTACTGGCTATTGCTTATGTCGGTTATTTTTGGGCAACACGTTCAACCTCAACAGATAACGCTTATGTTGTTGCGAATATTCAATCAGTTGCAGCGGAAGTCTCAGGTAAAGTAGAAGAAGTTTATGTCAATAATAATCAAATGGTAACTAAGGGGACGTTATTATTTTCTTTAAATCCCAAGCCTTATGAGATGAAACTACAAGAGGTCAATTTGAACTTGCAGGCTTTACAAGTTGCTTATCTGGCAGCAAAGGAGTTATTAGCAAACTACGCACAAAAAGATTTGTTGCAACAAAACGCTAGTGAACTTCAGTTATTAAAAACAAAGGTTAACGCTGCAGAAATTAAAGTGCAGCAAGCACAATTAGCAGTTGATAATGCAAAATCTCAATTGGCAGCAACGAAAGTTTATGCCGTTGAAAATGGGATTGTTAGCAATTTATTTTTGGCTAAAGGGACTCTGGTGCAGGCCTATCAGAGCTTATTTTCATTTATTGACACCAATCAGTGGTGGGTGCAGGCTAATTTTAAAGAAACCGATTTGGCTGATGTTAAAAAAGGGGATAAGGCTACTATCCGTTTACGGATGTATATGGGCGATAAAGTCTATCAAGGAACAGTTGCTGATACAAATTGGGCAGTGGGCAGAAGAGCTGTCGACTCAGCTGATCTTTTGCAATCCGTGCCTCAAGAGAATCAATGGTTACTCTTGCCACAGCGTTTTCCGGTGATGATTAAAATAGATCATCCAGATCCAAAGTTTCCATTGCATGTCGGGGCAAGTGCGTATGTTACGATTGAACCGACAAAATAAAGGTAAATATCGCGATAGCTATACATTACCACAAGACCCTTATTTAGATATTGCTTATCATGTTATTGTTACCTTAGTGGCATTCTGCGTGTTGCTGATCTGTTATATGATTTTCCAATGGCCAGACTTTCTTATTTTCTTATTAATTTCGATATTACTAATTTTCATGAGTGCTTTTCCGCTTGGACAGTCGCGTTGGGGGCAAGTAAAAGCCTCATTGTGGATTAGTCTTGGACTCTGGCTTTGTTTCGCGGGTGTTTTTGCTGTTGTGGGCTCAAAGGGTTGGACTATATTTTTGGTACTCGTATTTTCTTTGAGCTATTATTTGCTGACACTTAAAGATATGAATTTGCGCTTATATCTTGGACTGGGAGTACTTTTTTTACCGATTTTTATTCATTTGGTTGATGATCCTACAATGATAGCGCCAGCCAATAGTATTCAGATGTTTATTAATTATAGCGTGGCAATGGTAATTTGTGCTTTGTTCTCTGTAGCCGTTGCAGTGATTCAACCGCGACGTTATGAAGCAAAGGTGTTGATTGCAATGACTGAATATATCTATGCATTAAGACGCATGTTAAGTAGCACAGATGAAAAAGGCTATCGTGATAATCTATATTGTATGTATCGTCATTTATATTATTTGCGTCAACAAAAGAAAAATCACCATAAGCACTTTACTACTGAATTTAATCAGATAATTGATGAATATGTGGATGTGGTTTATCAAATTGTGATGATTTACGTTTACATTATTAATAATCATGCAGTGAAATTACCATTTTATGAGGCATGTCTTAAAATTGATAATTTATTGGATCAAGATGATCTAGCAATCAAAGCAACAGCGCTTGAAAATCGAGCGTTTCGTTTGCAGTTACTTGAAGAAAATGTGCAATTAAAGAAAGCAATTGAGCGTGCAGATGCGCGCTTACAATTGTTGAATACGCTTTATATAAAAGTCAAAGCGTTAAGGAAGAAATATGCTTAGTATCATGGATCGTCTAAGCATTTATCGTGCGGTGAGAATCAGTGTTATGCTTACCGTTGCTGTTGCTGTATGGTTGATTTTTGATATTGAGCGAGGCTATTGGATCGCAATGACTTTGATGATTATTTATATGCCTTTTGAGCCTGGGCTTGTTAATAACCGTATCAAGATGCGCTTAATTGGTACGATTATTGGGCTTTTATTCGGCTTTATTTTGGTTGAAATAATCATGGCACATGTCACTTGGATTGTCTTTTTACCATTGCTGGTGCTTTTTGTACTTTATTTTTCAATGATCAATTATACCTATTCTGCCATGTTTGTGACGATTGCGGTTATGCTGCTTTATTCCGTGATGTATACCAAAGGGATGTCGCCAGCAACGTTTATGCTAGCGCGATTAGTGGATACCTTTGCCGCTTGTGCGATTTGCTTTGTTGCAGAAGTTTTTTTTAGACCAAGAAAGATGATCGCGCATGCTATTTTAAAGGACTTAGAAGATATCTTAGAAGCGTATGCCAAGCATTTTGCATTGATGTATCAATCATTTTCTGAGCAGAAATTTAGGAATATATCCGTTGAATATGCCACGAATTTTAATAATAGTCTCCTTAGCTTAAAGCAAGCAGCGGATCTTAATAAAACAAAGTTAAGACCAAAGCAACAACAGTTAATGGATGCTTGCCTTGAGCCTGTTTTTAAGATGCGTGTGAATTTAATTAGCTTGCATTATCTAGCCGAGTATAATCAAAAAGAAATGGAGTTGTTCATTGATCAAAATAAGACGATTTTTGAGACGATCTGTGATGATTTGAATCAGTTGCTAGATTATGATGTGTCGCGCCAATTTTCTTTAGATCAAGTATGTCAGAATAAGTGTTTCACCACGGATGTTGAAAAGGAAATTATACAGAATCTGCGATCTTTTGATCATCTGGCATATCAAGCGCAAAGTGCATTGATTCAGTTTAAACAAAGTGATGAATCAAAAAGAAGTTGAGTTTTAATGTCCCCCTCACCCGCCCAGATTCAAACTGAATGATCTCTCGCGCAAGGGGAGAGGTGCTCGCTGATGGTAGTTTATTTATAGATGAATTAGTATTATTGCTTGCTGATCAGGTAATCGTTGATTTGGCACAAAATCGCAGTATCTTCTTTTTTTAGTTCATTACAAGCTGCCTGCAGTGGCTCGCTGGAGATAAACACTAGTCGCTGCTCAAGCACTTTAATTTGCTCAAGTAAACCATCGCGCTTTTTTTGTAAATCTTGTAGCAATGGATCATTTTTAGCAAGAAGGGCAACATGATCGGGTGAACTGTTTTGATGTTGCTTCTGCGTGCTAAAGCTTACTTCCTGTTCTTGAAAGTGACGCTTTGGTTTATTGGGACGATGGTTGTGCTGTGATGCATTGTTGTTTCGTCCATGGGCGTTATTGATATTAGGGTGATTGTTGGTATTGCTTGCGTTGTCTGATTGTTGTTTAGATGTTGTCTCAGTTGGTTTTTTGCGTTTCAATGAGAGGGTTTTTCTAAATGGTGTATCTGTCATGAATAGTGTTCTTTCGTTATTTTAGGGTTATTAATTACTATTTTGATGTTTTAACCAAGTTATTGAGCAAGTATTATGCTTGCTTTTAAATTAGGCTGTCCTTATAATACACAGTTGATTGACAAGATCAATAAAAACAGTGCTCAAAACATGATTTGGTGGGGAGTTCCTGTTTAATAAACAAGTAATAAAAATATAAAAAAATCAAGATAAAGAGGAAAATATTATGCCTGCAACTATGCACTATGGCGATGCGCATAAACAAGATGCTCATCAGCAAGATTTACCATTGCGTGATCATATCAAAGAAGTGATTGCAACATACTATAAAAATATGGTTTCACAAGGTACTAAGCCGCAAAATGTTTATGAGTTGGTGATGGCTGAAGTTGAGTTGCCTTTGATTGAAGCAACGATGGAGTATACTGGTGGTAATCAAAGCCGTGCTGCAAAAATTCTAGGTATTAATCGTGGTACTTTCCGTAAGAAATTAGCGCATTACGGTATGTTGTAATCTCAATAATCCCAATATCTAAAGACTGCTATGTGCAGCCTTTTTTGTTTCAGATGATGTAATCTTTTAATTCATCAAAGTGCTCAATCACTGCAAGAGCATTTAAACTGTATAAATCCACCCCATTGGCATAGCCGTGACTTATAAGAATATAGGGCATATTATAGGCTTTAGCACAATAAGCATCATTGGCGGAATCACCAATCATAAGGCTTGTTGTGATATCAGCATTTAGTAGTTTAGCCGCATATTCCAAGGGAGCAGGGTTGGGTTTGTAATATGCTGTTGTATCACCACCAACAACGCAATCAAAGTATTGATCTAAACCTAAATGCTCTAGTGTTTTAATGGCATGCGCTTCTTCCTTGTTTGTTACGACTGCCATTTTAATCTTAAGCTCTTTAAAATGAGTTAATGCGTCAATAACGCCAGGGTAGATGTGTGTATGTTGTCCCATCGCTTGTTCATAATGATCTAAGGTGAGTTTCAAGGCATCATTGGCATAAGCGGCGACTTTGTCAGCTGCCAAATCAAGTAATAATATTTTTTGGGCTGTCGTTGGAAAGCCTTTACCAATAATGCTTGCTGTTGTTTGGTCAGAAATGGGATCTAGTGCAAAATGCGCGCGCATTTTATTAAGTGCATAGGTGATGTCGCTGACACTATTAATGAGTGTGCCATCAAGATCAAAAAAAAGGGTGCTATAGTGGGTTTTATTCATGGTGATGCTTTTTAAGAAGGTTATTTATCGCGTGTTTGATTTGACCATCTTCTAGCGTTTTTGCCAAGTTTTTAAATGCAGTTTGTGCGCTATTAGGCATGTGTGCTTCAGATGAACTTGCCTTTTGTTTTGGTTCAAATACAAGGACTAATTCTAAAGTGCTTAAGTCTTTAAAGTACTCATTGGTATTTAATAGTGCAATAAGATCTTTTTTAAGTTCACGAAATTTAGCGATCAATTCAGGGATTTCCGTTTTTAATACCAACTTTTTGCCATTGTAAAAACATACTTTAGTATGGTTGAAATAGGGAATGTCAAAATAAAGCAACTTTTGTTCGGTCGTTTTAATCAGTTCATGCTGTTGTTTAATGGTATGCAACAGCGAACCTTTTTTGTTTTTTCTGCTGTTTAAAAGCTCAGTGACAGACGCACTATACTTACGGATCATTTTGACGCACTTGGCTTTTGTTATGGTATAAGTTGCAGTATAATCCAAAACCAGTTATGTGGAAAAGCCTTATCTAGGATATCAATGATTATTAAAAAATTATTTGGCAGTCGAAATGACCGCTTGATTAAAAAGATGCAAAAGACAGTTAATAAAATCAATGCCTTAGAGCCAGAAATTGAGAAACTATCTGAGGCTGAGCTTAAGGCTAAAACCCTTGAATTTAAAGAAAGATTAGCCAAAGGCGATAGTCTTGAGCAATTGTTGCCAGAGGCCTTTGCCGTTGTAAGAGAAGCGGCAAAACGCGTTAAAGGTATGCGTCATTATGATGTGCAGCTTATCGGTGGAATGGTGTTGCATTCAGGTAAAATTGCTGAGATGCGAACCGGTGAAGGTAAAACGTTGGTTGCAACCTTGCCTGTATATTTAAATGCATTAACTGGCAAAGGCGTGCATGTCATCACGGTCAATGATTATCTAGCCTCGCGCGATGCGGAATTAATGGGACAAATTTATGGCTTCTTAGGGCTTACGACGGGTGTGATTATTGCCAATTTATCACCTGATCAACGTCGTGCTGCCTATGCTTGTGATATCACCTATGGTACGAATAATGAATTTGGTTTTGATTATCTGCGCGATAATATGGCGTTTAGCAAAGAAGAGCAGGTTCAACGCAGTCGTAACTTCGTGGTAATCGATGAGGTTGACTCGATCTTGATCGATGAAGCGCGAACGCCATTGATTATTTCAGGTGCCTCAGAAGATAGCTCGGATATGTATTTGTTGTTTAATCGATTGGTACCAACCTTGGTTAAACAGGAAAATGGAGAAGCAACCGATGGTGATTATTACTTAGATGAAAAATCAAAACAAGCTTATTTAACCGATCAGGGTCATACTAAGATTGAAGCAGCTTTGATTAAAGAAAGCGTATTAAATGAGGGAGATAATCTCTACTCACCACAGCATGTAACTAAAATGCATTATTTAAATGCTTGTTTGCGTGCTTATAGTTTGTATCAAAAAAACGTTGATTATATTATTCGTGATCAAGAAGTGATTATTATTGATGAAAACACGGGGCGTGCGATGGAAGGGCGCCGTTGGTCAGATGGTTTGCATCAAGCGATTGAAGCCAAAGAAGGCGTTAAAATTCAAGGTGAAAACCAAACGCTTGCATCAATTACATTCCAGAATTTCTTCAAACTTTATAATAAAATGTCAGGAATGACAGGAACGGCAGATACAGAAGCTTTTGAATTTCATGAAATTTATGGTTTAGAAGTGGTGGTTATTCCAACAAATCGTCCGCCGCAACGTCAAGATCATCATGATCGCATTTTTGGTGATCAAAAAGATAAATTTATGGCGATTGTTGATGATATCAAAGAGCGTGTTGAAAAAGGGCAGCCGATACTTGTCGGTACGGCATCGATTGAAACCTCTGAAATCTTATCGACACTTTTACGTAAGAAAAAGATTCAGCATGATGTATTAAATGCTAAACAGCATGCCAGAGAAGCAGCGATTATCGCACAAGCGGGTTACCCTGGAAATGTCACAATTGCAACCAACATGGCAGGTCGTGGTACGGATATTATCTTAGGTGGTAACTGGGAAGCGGAAATTGCTGAGATCGAAGAGCCAACTGAAGCACAAATTAATGAAATCAAAACTGCATGGAAAGCACGCAATAAACAAGTTATTGAAGCTGGTGGTTTGTGTATTCTAGGCTCGGAGCGTCATGATTCACGCCGCGTTGATAATCAGTTGCGTGGTCGTGCCGGACGCCAAGGTGATCCAGGTGAGAGTCGTTTCTATTTGTCGATGGATGATAATCTATTGCGTATTTTCGCCTCTGAAAGCTTAGCTAATCGCATGAAAAAAGCGCTTTCTGGTGGTGAGTCTATCCAATTTGGAATGATGACGCGCTTTATTGCTAAAGCGCAATCTAAAGTTGAGCAATACCACTTTGATATTCGTAAGAACTTATTGGAATATGATAATGTTGCTAATGAGCAGCGTTTGGTTATTTATAAGCAACGTGAAGAGTTACTAGGCAAAGATGATGTTTCTGACATCATTGCTAATATGCGCTATGACGTTGCTGAAAAACTATTCCATGATCATGTGCCAGCCGGTTCAATGGAGGAACAGTGGGATTTAGAAGGCTTGGAAAAAGCATTACTAGGTGACTTTTCTATTTCGCTAAGCTTACGTAAATTGGTTGCTGAAGATGATCATTTGCATGATGAAACATTAAAAGAGCTGGTAATTAAAGCCATTGTTGAAGAATATCAACAAAAGACAGAAAACCTTGAAGCGCAGTCTATTCGCCAATTTGAAAAAATCAGTCTAATGCAAGCCTTAGATACGCATTGGCGTGAGCACTTAAATGCGATGGATCATTTGCGTAATAGTATTAATCTAAGAGGTTATGCGCAAAAAGATCCTAAGAATGAATACAAAAAAGAGTCTTTTGAACTTTTCTCCAGTATGCTTGATAACTTCAAATATGAAGTGATTTCTAATCTTGCTAAGATCAGAATCCAAGCGCCAGAAGAAGCGCAGCGTATGGAAGAAGAGTGGAAAAACTCAATTAAAAATATTGAAGCCCAGCATGAGGATGTTTTAGCAGGTGGCTCTTCATCGATAACTGATGAAGAGAATGCACAAAAAGCACATCAACCGTTTGTGCGTGATGTGCCTAAAGTGAAACGTAATGATCCATGTCCTTGTGGCTCAGGCAAAAAATATAAACAATGCCATGGCGTGTTAGATTGATCTGATTTTTCTTTATTTCTTGTTATATTTTGTTAAAAGCAACCTGCAATATGTGTGCTTTTTAATCCCTCTTATAGTTAAAGCATTTTTTTCGCGGCAAAATGATATTTTTTGGCTGTGACGCTATTGTTATTAGATGTTAAATCAATTAATCTCTTGTTGGATATTAACCAACAGCTAATGAACAAAGTTTCAATATAGGGGGAAACGATTATGGCTGCAACAATGCATTATAAATTGAAACCGGATGAACAATCTGCTGAGACATTTCCACTACGTGAGGTTGTGCGTAAACGCGTACAGCATTACTATAAGATGGTCTCACAAGAAGGCTTAAATCCTGACGATGTATATGAATTAATTATGGAAGAAACAGAGTGCCCAATGATTGAAGCAACGATGGACTTCACAGGCGGTAATCAAAGTCGTTCTGCGCGCATTCTTGGACTTAACCGTGGTACTTTTCGTAAAAAGCTTGAGCAATACAATATGCTTGAAGCGGAAGATGAATCACCACTAAAATAATTCTTTTACTTACTCATTTACTTATTCATGATCAATAACACGCCCGTTGCTTGTGTTTCTATAACTATGAGTATTGTTATTTAACTCTTCATTTGTATTTTGGTTTGCCTTGTTAAGCATATCCTTAATGCGTTTTTTAACAATTAAGCCATAAATAACAAAGCATACGCCTAAGAAAAGAAAAAGTGGCAATAGCAGTACTGCAACGGCAATTAAGAATATCAGCTGTAAAGGGTGTAATTTTTTCATAGTTTCAATAAGCTTTATTTTTTCAATAGATCAAACTATATGCAAAAAAGGTAATGAATACTAGGTTTTACAGCAGAATATGCCGCTTGTGAGTCATTTTACGGTTGGTATTTTAGTGTTTATAAACGATAATATCCCACACGCCGTGATCTAGCCGCTGACCGCGTGCTTCAAACTTGGTCAATGGTCGATGCGCTGGGCGTGGTGCAAAACCATTGTGTGGATTATAAAGCTGACTATTTTCGGTAAATAATTCGAGCACTTCGTCAGCATAATTCTGCCAATCCGTGGCAAAATGAATAAAGCCCGCAGGTTCAAGCTTTTGTAGAATAAGTTCAATGAACTCAGGATTAACCAAACGGCGTTTGTGATGACGCTTTTTATGCCATGGGTCAGGGAAAAATATTTGCACACCTTGTAATGTATTATCTTTGATCATGTGTTTAAAAACTTCAACGGCATCATGTTGCATTACGCGTAGGTTGCCTAATGCGTTCTCGTGGATATGATCTAATATATTACCAATACCTGGTTCGTGGACTTCGATGCCTAAGAAGTTTGTTTGAGGCGCTTCTTTTGCCATGGTGACTAAGCTATTTCCCATCCCAAAACCAATTTCAACAACGAGCGCTTGAGGCGTTTTGTAGTATATATCAAAATTGGTTTCCTCAACTGTGTAAGGAATTTGATAAAGGTCGACATAATTATCTAATGCACGTTGTTGACGCACGGTTGTTCTGCCGGCACGCTTAACAAAGCTTTTGATGGTGCGCATAGGAGGTGTGTTGTTATCGCTCATTTTGTCTTGATGAAAATGGTCAGTCTAAAAAGTGCTATGGTAAAGCGCTAACCTAAAAAGCACAAGCTTAAAGTTTAGATCTTGTGTTGACTATAGTAATGGGGCAGGGTTAAATAGCACCTCTTTATGACAAAGACCAAGGAACTTGATCCGATGCGACAGGTATCTCAATCATCTCAAAGCATATCATATCGTTTTTTCTTACAAGCTTATTTGTTAATATTCTCAACAGAAGTGTTATTTGCGCTGATTAATCCTAGTTATGTGCAGCTATTTTTTGATGAAAAATCACCTTTTTGGTTAAGCATTGGCTCGCAACAGCAAGCAGGCATCTACTATGGTCTATTTTTACTAACTGGGCAAATAGCAGGGATTATTGCCAATGTGTTGTGGGGTCTTGTCTCGGATTATATTGGTCGCAAAAAAGTTGCGGTGATATCGATGCTAGCAGTGACAGTTACTGGGATTGGCGCACTATTTTCAGCTTATTTACATATGATTATCCTGTTTATTGTTGGCTATGTGCTTGGTCATCTTCTTTACGGTATGTTTCCAGTGGTGATTGCCAGTATTTCAAGTGCGGCACATAACGATAAACGCAAACTATTATGGGTGGGGCTACTACAATTTTTTACGGGACTTGCTTTTGTTATCGGTCCATTTGTCGGTAGTGTGATTATGGCACAAAGTAATAGTTTTATATCGCCGTATTATGTTATTACAGCGATCTCCATTATTTTGATATTTATTATTTGGTGTTGTTATAAACCAGAGCGCTATTATCAGCAGCAAAAAGTACGGAAAAATATACCCCTTATGCAGACGCTATGGCGATTAGTAAAGCAGAGAAAAATAGCTATTTTGATCGTGCTTTTATTGTTAGATCAGTTAGCTTGGGGCATGTATTTTCAGTTTATTCAACCAATTGCTAAACTCAAGCTTGGCTTTAACGTTGCCCAAATTGGAATATTGGTTAGTTTTATTGGTTTGTCTTTGATGATATCCGCTTTGATTCTGTTACCGATTTTGCAGCGTTTTTTAAGTTATCAGACGTTATTTATTACTGCGATTTTAGCAATGCTAGTTGGTACTTTAGGGGCAATGTTATTAGCATTATATCCAACGGATCATCAGTTGCTGGTCTATGTTGTAAGTTTTTTTATGGCATTTGGCGATATGGTGGTTTTTTCATTATTAGTTGTTGGATTTAGCAATGCGGTTGAGATCCGCTATCAGGGGTTTATTTCAGGCTTTTTATACACGCTTGCCAAAGGCTTTGGCTGGGGTGTATCAGGTGTGTTAGGCGGTGTCTTTATGACAATTAATACGGCTTGGTCGATGGGGTTTGCTAGTCTATGCCTGCTTGTGCTTTTGATTATTTTTATTAAAAACCATCAAGTTATTTATGATAATGATAATCACTAAAATGGGTGTTTAGACAAATAGCAGACTGTGTTTTGATCTTGTTGAAGGCTTGGGTAATAATTTTACAAAATCTTATATATTTTGCGTGACATTTTCGTTTAAAAGTTATAACTTAATTTCGTTGATAGCTAATCTTATTCCTGGGGAGGAAATATGAAACAGAGTAAATTAATACCCTCATTATTATTGTCAGCGCTTTTTATTGCAGGCTGTGGTGGTAGTAACTCACAAACGTCAAATAAATCATTAGATCAGGTTGCACCCAAAGGTAAAGATACTTTCGTGCGTGCAAATGCAGCTGAGCCTGATTCGTTAGATCCAGCGCATGCCCAAGATGTTTACTCAACAAATATCATGTATGACATTGGCGAGGGCTTGATGTCTGAGAATCAAAAGAATGAACCAGTGCCCGGTGTCGCTAAGTCTTATAAAGTATCAAAAGATGGTTTAACTTATACCTTTTATTTGCGGGATAATGCCAAATGGTCGAATGGCAAACCAGTTACGGCAGAAGACTTTGCTTATGCATTAAAGCGCGCGGTTAATCCACAAACTGCATCAGAGATGGCGTATAAGCTTGCACCAATTCAAAATGCCCAAGCAATCATGGATGGCAAAAAGCCAGTATCTAGCTTAGGCGTTAAAGTAATTAACGCGCATGAAATTGAAATAACACTTGATTATCCTGTCTATTATTTCCTAAGTATTATGGCAGATCCTGTGACTTATCCGGTTTATAAAGCGGGTGTTGAGCAATATGGTAAAGGATTTTTCCAAGCAGGTAAGCTTATAAGTAATGGTCCCTATGAGTTAAAAGAATGGGTGCCTAACGGTTATGTGCTTGTGACTAAAAACCCTTATTACTGGGATGCCGAGCACGTTAAAATTCAAAATGTGAAGTTTCTACCTATTGTTGATCGAAGTTCTGCATTAAATGCCTATGCATCAGGTCAGGTTGATTATGTGCAATATGTGCCAACAGTAAGTTTGGATGTGCTTAAAAAGCGCTATGGTACCGAGCTACAAAGTACACCGTGGCTTACGTTGGACTATTTAGATTTCAATATGACAAAGCCTCCTTTTAAGGATAATAAAGATTTACGCGAAGCTCTGTCTTTAGCCATTGATCGTGTGGCGTTAGCCAAAAATGTGGTAAATGATGGTAGCGTGCCAGCCTATAGTTTATTTCCGGCAGATATTGATGGCGGACGTTATAAAAATGTTATCTATGCATGGCATGATTGGTCACAAGAAAAGCGCATTGATTTGGCAAAAGAATTATACAAAAAGGCAGGGTATTCAGCAGATAACCCACTGGTTGTCTCATTGGACTATAATACCGACGGACGTCTAAAGAAATTAATGGAAGCGATTAGTCAAATGTGGGCACAAAACCTAGGGGTTAAAGTTAATTTGGCAAATTCTGAATTCAAAGTATTTTTGAAGCTGCGCCAATCGCATAGCTATGAAGGTGTTGCCCGCGATGGTTGGGTAGCTGATTTTGATACCATAGATAATTTTGCCAACATGTGGATGTGCACCAACCCACAAAATAACGCCGGATACTGCAATGCTGAATATGACAAGTTGATTACACAAGGACAAAAGCAATTAACAGCAGATTCAGCTATCCCGTACTATACAAAAGCATTAGATCTTATGCAAAATGATTACCCAAGCACACCGCTTATTGTGCAGCCGGTGGTTCACCTTGTGAAACCTTATGTCGTAGGTTATGAGATTCAAAACAACCATTTAGATCATTTTTATGACAAATGGTTGTCATTTAAATATCAGGCATAAACCTATAAAAGACTATGATGCTATTGTATTTATTATTTAAAATACATACGATAGCCGAATAGGAAATGCGCGTTTATTTGTTTGAAAGATGCGTTAAAACAACAAGGGAGAGATAATGTTTGGTTATATTATTCGACGTTTAGGTGGCGCCATCCCCACGTTATTTGTGGTGGTGCTTATTAGTTTTTTGATGGTGCATATGACGCCAGGTGATCCATTTGCAACAGAGCGTGCTTTGCCACCTGAAGTCTTGAAGCAATTGCATCACCAATATCATTTAGATTTGCCTTTGTGGAAGCAGTTTTTCTACTATATCAATGATTTGCTGCATGGTAATTTGGGTTACTCCTATAAATACCAAGGACAATCGATTAATCAGTTAGTTTTCCCTGATGGCGGGCAAGGTGGTTTCTGGGTGTCGGTGCAGTTGGGGATATTTAGTATTATTTTGGCAAGTATTTTTGGCATTATCTTTGGCATATTCTCTGCTTTAACGCGTAATACAAAACTCGGCTTTGTCGATCGTATTATTGGTGTGATTGCGATGCTTTTTATTTCAACACCAATTGTGGTGACAGCCCCCTTAGCGGTACTTATTTTTGCGGTAATTTTAGGTATATTCCCAGCAGGTGGCTGGGGGAGTTGGAATGACTTGGTTTTACCGGTTATTGTCTTAGCAATCCCTTATATTGCGATTATCACGCAAATCACAAGAAGTAGCTTGATTGAGATCTTAAGCTCGCCATTTATTCGTACGGCAAAAGCCAAAGGGCTTTCGATGCCGCGTATTGTATGGAAACATGCTTTAAAGCCATCATTAATGCCTGTGGTATCATTCTTAGGTCCGGCAGTTGCTGGTATTTTAACAGGATCAGTGGTCGTTGAAACCGTATTTACCATTCCTGGTATTGGCGTGCAAGTGGTACAAGGGGCAACAAACCGCGATTACAATTTAGTCTTAGCATTAACGATTATCTATAGTTTATTAGTGATCTTATTTAACTTGATCGTTGATATTGTTTATGCCTTTTTAGATCCAAAAATTCGTTATTAGAGAGAGCTGAAAAATGGCAAAGAGTTTTACAATTGAACAAAAAAAGAAGAACGCAAATTTTCTAGAAGAAGTTGCAAACACCTCACATGAGCAAGCCTTTAAAGGACGAAGCTTATATTATGACGCTTGGATGCGTTTTAAGAAAAATAAAATTGCGATGATCAGTTTAGTAATATTGCTGCTGATTGTCTTAGCAGTTGTGGTGTTACCATGGTTTTCACCATATACCTATGCGTATCAAAATCTACTCGAAGTCTATCAAGCACCTAGTGCAACTCACTGGTTTGGCACGGATAGTTTAGGACGCGATGTCTTCACACGAGTGATGATTGGTGGGCGCGTGACCCTTGAAATTGGTTTGGTAGCGACACTGGTCAGTGTGATTATTGGCACACTAGTTGGTGCTACTGCTGGGTTTTTTGGTGGCAAAATCGATAACATTCTCATGCGTATTGTCGATGTGCTTTATGGCTTACCTTTTATGTTTTTTGCCATTTTATTGGTGACATTATTTGGTCGAAATTTTGTATTGGTTTTTATCGCTATTGGTGCGGTCAGTTGGCTGGATATGGCGCGAGTCGTGCGTGGGCAGACTTTAGGTCTAAAAAGCAAAGAGTTTATTGAAGCTGCTTATGTTTGTGGTGTCAGTGAAAGAGTAATTATCACACGTCATATTGTCAGAAATCTTATTGGTATCATCGCTGTTTATATTACGCTAACTGTACCGGTTGTTATTATGACGGCAGCATTCTTAAGCTTTTTAGGTCTGGGTGTTCAGCCACCAATGACTGATTGGGGTGGATTGATTAGTGATGGCGTGCAAGTGATTGCCTTTAATTATTGGTGGGTATTGGTGATTCCGTCGATCTTCTTAACGGTCACCTTACTATGCTTTAATTTCGTCGGTAATGGTTTACGAGATGCGCTTGATCCGCGCGAGCACCGCTAGGAGGAAATATGTCACTATTAGAAGTAAAAGACTTAGAAGTAAAATTTAAAACCAATGATGGATTGGTTAGTGCAGTTAATAAAATTAACTTTAGTAGGACTTACGCATTGATGACAGCGTGATTATGTGCTAGTTCCCCTGTATACTTACCAAAAATGGATGTTGATAGGCTTTAACCAAGCATGACAAGAGCAATAACACGACCACCAACAGCTCAATGT
>NZ_QLIQ01000037.1 GCF_003428165.1 Cysteiniphilum litorale
CCATTGGGATGTTGTGTTTAGCGGCATTGATTTATATAAAAAACTTGAGTTTGATGAGTCTTGATATTACTCAAAATAGGCAAAATAATGTGGCTCAAATCAGGCAATTTAATTTGGCTCGTTACAAT
Source organism: Cysteiniphilum litorale (assembly GCF_003428165.1). Classification (GTDB taxonomy): domain Bacteria; phylum Pseudomonadota; class Gammaproteobacteria; order Francisellales; family Francisellaceae; genus Caedibacter; species Caedibacter litoralis. Next base: position 129 of record NZ_QLIQ01000037.1, read on the forward strand.
GCTGACTGGCGATAATCATACGGTAAATCAAATTAATTATGTAGCACTTGATGCAATTGATATCGAGTTTGTGCCAAGTATAAAAAATATTCGAGAAGCCTCTAATTTTCTTTATTGTGCGCGTGATCCAGATATATATAAAGGATTAATCTCGCCAAAAGGAAAAGTTGATTTGGCACTTATTAAAAGTCAAAAACGTGAAATTATTAGGGTACTTCTTTCGCTTATACTTCAACATAATACACAAGCAGTTATTGTGAAAAAACTGTCATCACATAAGCGGAACATACGTTTAAAATCAGCATTATGGGAGTACAATAAAATATTCAAAACAATACACATTTTAAATCTGATTAATGATGAGTCGCTTCGACAGAAATTAAGAAGAGCAAGAAACAGAACTGAGTCATATCATCAGCTCCAACGCATTATTAGAAAGGTGCATGATGGTTTGTTTAGGGGCAACAAAACAATTGATAACTGTGTTTATATTCAGGCATCAAGACTCATTGCCAATTGCGTAATTGCTTACAATGCAATCTTATTATCGAATGTATATCTTAAACTAGTCGAAAAATATGAAGAAGACAAAGCTAAACAAATTATAAATCGCATATCACCAGTAGCATGGCAACATATTAATTTCACAGGAAGATACAAGTTTATGTCCAAAGATTATGCGCCTGACATTGAAGCGATAGTGAAACTCCTTGAAAGCAAGCTAGCATCATACTTTGAGAAGGGGTAAAAATTCAAAACAGGGAAAATTGGAGGGCTCTGCAGGAAACCCCTTTTAGAAAGTCCACTAAAGGGCAGCTGTTAATTTGGGATGTTAAAAAGCTTGTTAGGCAATCACAGCATCTAAAAGCAATATCGATTAAAGTCGATCAAATTAAAGAGCTTGATCAGTGTTATTGGTATGAGCTTGGCGAAGAAAAACCAACATGCTCGAATATTATTGAGCATATAAAAATTATTCAAGCTGCTGATTTGAGTTACCCTATTTTGCTGTGTGCCGATGGGCAAATCATGGATGGCATGCATCGGGTATGCAAAGCTAAGTTGGAAAATCGAGAAACCATTAGCGCCATTCAATTTGAGGTGACACCTGAACCAGATTTTATCGATATAGACCCAAAGGACTTGGTTTATTAATAGGAGATAGGGCAAAAAGATATGGAAATTCTTGGCTCGATCGGTGGTTTCGCGCATAATAAGTGCCAATATTTTGCAGGAACAAAGGATCGACATGTCTTATACTATAAAATCTAAAGCAGCCGTTGCTTGGCAAGCCAATAAACCCTTCTCAATTGAAACTATTGATGTATTACCATCCCAGAAAGGTGAAAGCATTCGTAGCGTGGTTGAGTTCTAAGATGGCTGGTGTTCAACATATTGAAGTAGATGCTGATCGCGAAGGTCAGCGCATTGATAATTTTCTGATTGGACAGTTTAGTAAACTACCCAAATCCTTGATATATCGTTGGATTCGCAAGGGAGACTTACGCGTCAATAAGAAACGCATTAAACAAACCTATCGTGTCGAGCCGGGTGATATTGTGCGTGTTCCACCCTTTATCCTTGAGGAAGAAGCGCCAGCTAAGGTAAGTGATGACCATTTGAGTTTCCTTGAATCACTTATTTTATTCGAGAATGCGGATTATATGATTATTAATAAGCCCTCTGGCATTGCCGTTCACGGTGGCTCAGGCGTTAACTCAGGGTTAATAGAGCGCTTGCGTCAACTGCGCCCTCAAGCTAAAAAACTTGAGCTAGCACATCGCTTGGATAAGGAAACCTCGGGTTGTATGATCATTGCCAAGAAATACAGCATCTTGACCTACTTTCATGAAGCTTTGAAAAAGCGTGAAGTGCAAAAGACTTATCACGCCCTAGTGCATGGCAGTTGGTCAAATAAAGTCAAACAGATTGACTTGCCATTAAAGCGACACTTACTACCACATGGTGAGCGCATGGTGCGTGTTGACAAAACGGAAGGCAAAGATGCATTAACCAGTGTTAGAATCTTGCAAAAATTTGATCAATACACGTTGGTCGAAGCGATGCCGCACACCGGTAGAACGCATCAAATTCGTGTGCATCTTGCGGCATACCATTGCCCGATTGTGTGTGATAAAAAATACGGTATTGCTGACAAAGATCAAGTATTGATAAAAAAAGGCTTTAATCGCCTATTTTTACATTCTGCCAATTTGTCGTTTAAGGATCCCAAAACTGGAGAAGATATGCGCTTTGAAGCGCCATATGATCGTGATTGTATAAAAATTTTAGGTTTACTCTAAATCATCAGTAGGTAAAAAGTCATGATTTAAGAGCTGTGCTACTGTATAAGGGCAGTGCTCAGGAAATGCTTTTTTAGCAATTCCTGTTTCCAAAGCAGTAAGATTAACTGCGCGAGCATATAATTTATCTTCAGTCATTAAGCCTTCAAGTAAGCGATATAAGCTTGGACTGTCTTCAAGCACATCTTCTATTGAATTGCGTTGCTCCCTAATAGTTCCTTGCCAACTAGTGCTTCTTTGACTCTCTTGATATTCCCATTTTAGTAAATGTGCAATAAGTACAATTAAACGACTTTTAAGCTCTCTAAAATCACTTTTACCCATACTTTCTACTTCCTCAACTAAATGTTCTATATCCACCTTATCAAAAGCTTTTTCTCTGAGTGCTTTAACTGTTTGCATGGTCCATGCATAGAAATCTCTATCATAAAGTGTATTTGCCATATCTTAATCTCCTAAACGTTAGCTTAGCTCTTTGAAGTATATACAATTTAAAAGTATACAGACAAAATTTTAGTGCAATGAAAGTAAATAAACTATAAGAAACTAAAAAGCGCACAATATGCGCGCTTGAAAAGAATATAGATGATTAAGCCGGAACCGCCCAACCTGTAACTTGCTGAAGGACTTTGCCCAATTCAGCAGGTGATTTACTAACAGCGACACCTGCGGCTTCAAGTGCTGCAAATTTCTCAGCGGCTGTACCTTTACCACCAGAGATGATGGCTCCTGCGTGACCCATACGCTTACCAGCAGGTGCTGTTACACCAGCGATGTATGATACAACTGGCTTAGTAACGTGCTTTTTAATGTATTCAGCAGCTTCTTCTTCAGCTGAACCACCGATCTCACCAACCATGATGATTGCTTCAGTTTGTGGGTCGTTTTGGAACATCTCTAAAGCATCGATAAAGTTAGTGCCTGGAATTGGATCGCCACCGATACCGATACATGTTGATTGACCAAAGCCTAAAGCAGTCGTTTGGTTAACTGCTTCGTATGTTAATGTACCAGAGCGTGATACGATACCAACTTTACCTGGCATATGGATGCTGCCTGGCATAATACCGATTTTGCACTCGCCTGGCGTAATAACGCCTGGGCAGTTTGGACCGATCAAACGTGAGCCTGAGTGCTCAACATAAACTTTAGCTTCAAGCATATCCATAACAGGAATGCCTTCAGTAATACATACGATCAATTTGATGCCAGCATCAGCCGCTTCAATGATTGAGTCTTTACAAAAAGGAGCTGGTACGTAGATAACAGTTGCATCAGGTTGTACTGCATCAACGGCTTCTTGAACCGTATTGAATACTGGTAGACCTAAGTGCGTTGTACCCCCTTTGCCTGGTGTTACGCCACCAACCATTTTTGTACCATAAGCAATCGCTTGCTCAGAGTGGAAAGTACCTTGTTTACCAGTAAAACCTTGGCAGATAACTTTTGTATTCTTATTAACTAAAACGCTCATACGTGAGATACCTCTTTAACTGCTTCGATGATTTTCTTCGCACCATCTGTGAAACCATTAGCAGCAATAATATTTAAACCGCTTTCTTTTAATTTTTTGGCACCTAACTCAGCATTTGTACCGGCAAGACGCACAACAACTGGCACTTTAACGCCAACTTCTTCAACTGCTGCCATAATACCTTCAGCAATCATGTCACAACGCACGATGCCACCGAAGATGTTAACAAATACACCTTTAACTGCTGCATCAGATAGAATGATTTTGAATGCTTCTGATACGCGCTCTTTTGTTGCACCACCGCCGACATCTAGGAAGTTTGCAGGACGTCCACCGTGAAGTTTAACGATGTCCATTGTTGCCATTGCAAGACCAGCACCATTAACCATACAACCTATGTCACCATCTAAAGCAACGTAGTTAAGTTCCCACTCAGCAGCACGTGCTTCACGCTCATCTTCTTGTGATAAATCACGCCACTCAGCCAATTGTGGTTGACGATATAATGCATTGCCATCAACAGCTACTTTAGCATCTAAACAGTGAAGATTGCCTTCTTTGGTGATGACTAAAGGATTGATTTCTAAAAGCTCAAGATCTCTTTCTTGGAACATTTTTGCAAGACCTAAGAAAATCTTAGTGAATTGCTTGATTTGATTGCCTTCTAAGCCAAGCTTAAACGCAATTTTACGTGCTTGGTAAGGTTGCGCGCCGACGACTGGGTCAATAATTTCTTTGAAGATTTTCTCAGGTGTTTTTTCTGCAACTTCTTCAATCTCAACACCACCTTCAGTCGATGCCATAAAGATAATACGACGCGTGCTACGATCAACAACCGCGCTTAGATATAATTCTTTGGCAATATCAGTGCAGCTTTCGATAAGGATTTTGCTAACTGGCTGACCGTTTTCATCGGTTTGGAAAGTAACAAGACGTGTGCCCATCATGTTTTTCACAAAATTAGCAACATCTTCCTTGTTAGAAACAAGTTTCACGCCACCGGCTTTACCGCGACCGCCTGCGTGAACCTGAGCCTTAACAACCCACATGTCACCACCAATTTTATCAACAGCAACCAATGCTTCTTCAACGCTTTCAACAGCATAACCTTTTGATACCGGTAAGCCGTATTCAGCAAAAAGCTGTTTTGCTTGATATTCATGTAAATTCATATCTTTCTCACTATTTACTTTATGGTTTGTTTAACAAAATTTTCATGTTCTGATCGACACAAAAACGAAAACACGGGCAAGTATATCGCAATATTGATATTCGGTTAAGCATCAATTACCAAAGTTTTTGTTTTCGCTTTCTTTAATGAGTATATACTCATAGGAAATCTGTTTTTTTGAATGTGTTTATGGAATTTTTAAACGAGATAGCTCCTATTATTATCATTGCGGCAACCATTATTGCTGTTTGTGTTGGCAGTTTTTTAAATGTGATCATTGCGCGCCTACCTGAAATACTAGATAAGCAATACAAAGATCAAGCCTATGATATTCTTGATATCTCGCCACCTGATATAAAGGGGGAGGTGTCTGAGAATATTCGTCGCAGGTCAGCTTGTCCGGTATGTCACCAGCCACTGAAACCATGGCACAATATTCCTATTATAAGCTTCATCTTTTTGCGTGGAAAATGCAGTTTTTGCCACACTAAAATATCTTGGCTCTATCCAAGTGTTGAGCTCATTAGCGGTCTTTTGGTGTTTCTCACGCTCTACCATTTTGGTGTAACGTTTGCAGCATTGTCGTTATGTTTGATGTATTTCTTTTTAATTCCGCTCACAGCGATTGATCTAAAACATTTTATGTTGCCTGATAATCTCACCTTACCTTTGCTTTGGCTCGGACTAATAATAAATTGCGCGTTTGTATTTAGCTCGCCAATACAGGCAGTATTGGGTGCAGTCCTTGGTTACGGCATATTATGGCTCGTATTTTGGGTGTTTAAATTCATTACCAAAAAAGAAGGAATGGGCTATGGTGACTTCAAATTAATGGCAGCCCTTGGTGCTTGGTTTGGCGCTCCAAGCTTGCTGTTTTTGATATTCACCAGTGCGGTGATCGGTATTGTGTTTGCTATTATCATAAGCTTAAGAAAGCGACGAGGAACTTCGCTCATTCCTTTTGGTCCCTCTATCGCAATTGCTGGGGTATTGTATCCTTTTATCGGTCAAGCGCTCACACATGAGTATTTCCAAATGTTATTCCCACATTTCTAGATAAGATTTATGTTAAGAGCAAAATCTAGCAGTAGACACCTCCGAAAAATTACTTTAGGATAAATCGAGTTTACAACAGGGGTGCCGTTGGCTGAGAGCAAAACGCAAGTTTTGTAACCCTTTGTACCTGAACTAGTTAGTACTAGCGTAGGAAGTTGTTATAACGATTTGTATTTTGTACTGTGCTCAAAATGATTAGCGCGATATATCACAGAAAGTTTTCCTACGCATGTAAAAGGCAAAATCTAAGGAGCCATACATGCCGCAGCATAAAAAAACAGCATCAAGTAGCGACAAAGCGTCATTGACCTTATCAGCTGATTTACAAGCAGCTTATCCCGCATCAATCAAAAAATATCTTAAGACGGATGACAATATTTATGTGCCTTTTCGCTATATTGCCCAGAGCGATACGCTAACCGAGCAAGGGCGCGTACAAAATCCTGAGATTGCAGTATATGATACCTCGGGCAAATATAGTGATGAGTCTTACAAGCATGATTTGGTTGAGGGTCTACCCAAACTGCGCCAAGCATGGATTAAAGACAATAATGAGATCGAAACATTAGAAGACTTTAGTGCTGAGTTTACCCATACACAAAAAGACTTAGCATTTCCCAAGCGTGCTAAGCCATTAAAAGCAAAGCAAGCTCATAATGTCACACAAATGCATTATGCGCGTCGCGGCATAATCACCAAAGAAATGCACTATGTTGCACTGCGTGAGAACTTAAAGCGTGCAAATGCGCATATTCAAGATCCTATTTTGCTGAAGCAGCATCCTGGTGTTGATTTTGGCGCAAACATTCCCAATGAGATAACGCCTGAGTTTGTGCGCCAAGAGATCGCTTTGGGACGCGCGATTATTCCAAGCAATATCAATCATCCAGAAATGGAGCCGATGATTATAGGGCGCAATTTCAGTGTCAAAATCAATGCCAATATTGGCACATCTGCGGTGAGTTCATCGATTGCTGAGGAAGTCGAAAAAATGGTGATTGCAACGCGTTGGGGTGCTGATACAGTGATGGATTTATCAACGGGTAAAAACATTCATCAAACGCGTGAATGGATTATTCGTAACTCACCTGTGCCCATTGGTACGGTGCCAATTTACCAAGCGCTCGAAAAAGTCGACGGTCAGGCAGAAAAACTGACATGGGAGACCTTTCGCGATACCTTGATTGAGCAAGCTGAGCAGGGAGTGAGTTATTTCACCATTCATGCCGGTGTGCGTTTGAAATATATTCATCTAACCGCTAAGAGATTAACAGGTATTGTCTCACGCGGTGGCTCAATTATTGCTAAATGGTGTATTGCGCACCATAAAGAAAGCTTCATCTATACGCATTTTGATGAGATTTGTGAAATTATGAAAGCCTATGATGTCGCTTTTTCTTTAGGTGATGGCTTGCGTCCAGGCTCTATTTTAGATGCTAATGATGAAGCGCAATTTGCTGAGCTTGAAACTCTTGGTGAGTTAACTAAGCGCGCATGGGATCACGATGTGCAGGTGATGATTGAAGGACCTGGGCACGTACCGATGCAAATGATCAAAGAGAATATGACCAAAGAGCTTAAAGACTGCTTTGAAGCACCATTTTATACCTTAGGTCCCTTGGTGACGGATATAGCACCTGGCTATGATCACATCACTTCAGCGATAGGTGCTGCACAAATTGGATGGTATGGCACGTCAATGCTCTGCTATGTGACACCGAAAGAGCATTTAGGGTTGCCGGATAAAGAGGATGTACGCGAGGGTATCGCTACTTATAAATTAGCAGCGCATGCAGCTGATTTAGCTAAGGGTTTTCCTGCGGCACAAATTCGTGATAATGCCTTATCAAAAGCACGTTTTGAGTTTAGGTGGCAAGACCAGTTTAATTTAAGTCTTGATCCACAAAAAGCACAAAGCTTCCATGATCAAACTTTGCCAAAAGAAGGGCATAAGCTTGCACATTTTTGCTCGATGTGTGGTCCTAAGTTTTGCTCGATGAAAATCACTCAAGAAGTGCGCGATTATGCTAAAGAACATAAGCTTGATTTAGCGGATGTTGCAAGCAAAGGTATGCAGCAGAAAAGTGAGGATTTCTTAGCGCAAGGCGCTGAAATTTATCATGTCGAATAGCATGCGTGTTGCGATTGTTGGTGGCGGTCTTGTTGGGCGCATACTGGCAGTCACATTGCTTGAATCATTCGCTGATATCAGGCTTGATCTATATGACAAAAGCACTGATTTTAGTGGTAAATCAAGTTGCGGCTATGCTGCAGCTGGCATGGTTGCACCTGTTTCTGAAGCATTAGATGAAGGGCAAATGATCTATGATCTATCATGCTCTGCGGCAGAGGCTTGGCAGCGTATTGATCGATGGTTATTGGGTGGTGTTTTCACTCAAACAGGAACTAATATCATTGCTCACCCTTTGGATCTGAGTGATCTTGAAACCAAAATTGTACGCGTTCAAAGATTGAGTTTACATGAACATGCTTACGCACAAACCTCGTTAATAGATCAGTATAATCAAGGTAAGCTTGCTCATCGCATGCTCCATATTGAGAATGAAGGTTGTGTTCATGTGCCGCAATTTTTTAGTCAATCAACACTTTACTTAATGAATCATCCACGTGTTTCTTTACACTTGGCACAAGATATTTCTAAAGCCCGTCTGCAAGATTTGCAAAGAGATTATGACTATGTCTGTGATACACGCGGAATTGGTGCTAAAGATAGCTTCAATGATTTATATGGTATTCGTGGTGAAGCTTTAGTGGTTTATGCTCCTGAAGTGAACATCACAGGAGTCACTAGATTATGCCATCCGCGCATGCCGCTATATATCGTGCCACGTGGCAGTGGGTTTTATTATATTGGTGCGACGATTGTCCAATCAGAAGATATGAGTCAGATGAGTGTGATTTCACAGCTTACGTTATTAAGCGCGTTACTAACCGTTGATGAGGGTTTTGCCGAAGCGAGGATTATTAAAAACTTCACCCAAGTACGCCCGTGCTTTAAAGAGGGCTTGCCAAGGCTCATGCAACAGAATAACCTGATAACACTTAATGGTTTTTATCGACATGGTTATCTTTTAGCACCCATCTATGCGTTAAAAGTTATCGATAAAATGAGAAGTGATATAAAAGATATAAAAATAGTGGAGCAAGCATGATAGAGATCGTATTAAATGGTGAGAAAAAGCAATTGAAAAGTCAGCAATCATTGCAGGCGTTGTTAACTGATATCGGCTTTGCTTCAAGCTATGCTGCGGTTGCGGTTAATAAATCAATTATTGATCACAGTGCTTATGATACAACACAAATTATACAGGGTGATGAGATCGATATTCTCACACCCATGCAAGGTGGTTAGATGGAGCAATTACAGCTTTATGATATGAGTCTTAATTCACGCATGCTTTTGGGGACAGCACTCTACCCAAGTTTGGAGAGTATGTGTGATGCGATTAATGCGTCACAAACGCAAATGGTCACCGTGGCATTAAAGCGTGAGTTGCATGGTGGTAAAAATAACTTTTTCTGGCAGAGTATACAACAAAGTGGCTGCCATGTATTACCTAATACCGCGGGCTGCAAGACAGCAGATGAAGCGCTGATGATTGCTAAGGCAGCAAGGCAAATTTTCAATACGGATTTTATTAAGCTTGAAGTGATTGGTGATAATCATACCTTACAACCTAATGTGTTTGAGCTTGTTAAAGCAGCAAAAACTCTCATTGATCAAGGGTTTAAAGTGCTGCCTTATTGCACCGATGATTTAATCGTCTGCCAGCAACTGGTCAATCTAGGCTGTAAAGTTATTATGCCGCTAGGTTCTTATATAGGCAGTGGGCAAGGCATTGTTAACCCATCGTCATTTAAACTGTTACGTTCACGCTTGAAAGACATTACACTCATTGTTGATGCAGGTATTGGCACACCATCGGATGCCGTCTTGGCTATGGAGCTTGGTTTTGATGGCGTGCTCTTAAATAGTGCAGTGGCATTAGCTGAAAACCCGCCACTGATGGCAGATGCTTTTCGTTTAGCAATTGAATCTGGCAGAAAAGCATATTTAGCTAAACGTATGCCACAAAGAGAGCTAGCACAGGCAAGCACGCCGTTGCAAGATACACCGTTTTGGCATCAAATAAACTAAGTTAAGCTATATTGTGTTATGTGGATTTGTGCTCACGATAAGCATTTTGAACGTTTAGGTTGCAAGGAGTAAATATGCTAAATACAAAGGAAACACGAGTAAGAAATAAACCAATGATTGCCGTTTCAAGCTGTCTTTTGGGTAATAATGTTCGTTTTAATGGCGCTAATTCTCATAAGAAAATGATTACGGAAGAATTAGCATTTATTTTTGATTACCAGCCTGTTTGTCCAGAGATGTCAGCAGGTTTTGGTGTGCCGCGTGAGCCCATTTATCTTGAGTTGAAAGAGAATGACAATATCGTGGCAATGAAACATGATCAAGTCACCGATGTCAGTGCTCAATTGCAACAAGGTGTTGATAAAGCCGCATCAAGCCTTCAAGATATTGACGGCTTTATTTTAAAAAAGTCCTCACCTAGCTGTGGTAATGGCAGTGTTAAACTTTACAATGATAAGCATGGGATCATTCATAACAAAGCAGATGGTTTTTTCGTGGCATATGTTAAAAAGCATTGCCCACTTGTGCCACTTGAGGACGAAGGTCGTTTAAATGATTCTTATTTAAAAGAGCACTTTATCAAACGTGTGCTATTGACTCGACAAGCTAAAAATGAAGTATTACATGCTCAAAGTATTAATGAGCTGATGGCTTTCCATACGCGTCATAAAATTATCTTACGTTTACATCATCCTGATGCGCAAAAAGCGCTGGGTCGCTTGCTTGCTAATGGACATCGGCAAAACTTTGAATTGGTTAAGAAAAGCTATTATGAAATGTTCTTAATGGCGCTGCAAAGAGTAGCAACGCGTGGCAAACATCATACAATTTTGCAGCGCATGTTGCGTGAAATAAACAAATTGATCTCAAAACAAGAACGTGATGATTTGCAACATAAAATCAAACAGTATCATTTAGGCATTTTGCCGTTAGCAGTACCTGTTGAGATTATCAAGCACTACCTTACGCGTTATGATATCGAGTTCTTAGCGCAACAAAGTTATCTAAATCTATACCCAGAATCGCTGGGGCTTATGAGTAAAATGTAATGATAAAAGAAAATAATAAAGCCAACTTATTAGTTATTGGTGGCATTGATCCAACAGCACACGCCGGTGTCTTGCAAGATATCAAGGTAGCTAACTATTTTAAGGTAGATTGTGCTGCCGTGATATCGGCAAATACTGTGCAAAATGATCGTGATTTTATGATGCTCAATGCTGTTGATGATGCTATTTTCTATGAGCAATTTACAGCTATTGTCAATGCGCATAAACCACAAGTGATTAAAAGTGGCGTGCTAGCTTCGGTTGCCCAAATTAAGATGCTAAGTAAATTTTTGCAAGCTAATCCACAGGTGAAATATATCTGTGATCCAGTGATTGCAACAAGCTCAGGTGGCATGTTGATGAATGCAGATATTGTTAGTGTATTCAAACAGCAGTTATTGCCATTGTGTTACTTGTTAACGCCAAATTTACCTGAAGCGGCTATTTTGTTAAATGATGAGAATATCAATCAAAAAGCACCTGTTGAGATTGCACATACATTAAAAAGCTTATATGGAATACAATATGTCTTATTAAAAGGAGGGCATGCCTTGGTCGAAAACCAAAGAGGTTGTGATTATTTGACACTCGCATCTCAAGAAGGTGTGCATTATCAAAGCAAAGCAGTCTATGAGGGTAATATACGTGGTACGGGTTGCGCCTTGGCAAGCAGTATTGCGGCTCTTATGACGCAAGGTGAGGAAATAACAGAAGCAATATGTATTGCTAAATATCATCTATCACAGCAGATGGATAAGGCGGTTAATGACCTACCCCAATTAGAGGTTAGATATTTAAGCTATTATGCCCAAGATGCTATGGATAATGTAAGTTATTTGCCAGAGGTGAGTTATCAAAAAACCGAACATAAAAAGTATCCACAAATGTATCATCCAATAGGTTTTTATCCCGTTGTTGATCATGTTGATTGGTTAGAAAAATTGGCGAAATTAGGCGTTAGAACCATTCAGTTGCGACTAAAAGACTTATCCCAAGATGAATTGGGAACTCAAATTAAAAAAGCAAATAGTGTTGCTAAAGCCTATAACTTATCTTTGTTTATTAATGATCATTGGCAGCTGGCGATTAAACATCAGTGTTTTGGTGTGCATTTAGGACAAGAAGATTTAGATGCTGCCAATTTGCATGAGATTGCTCAAGCGGGTCTGCGTCTAGGAATCAGCACGCATAACTATGTTGAATTAGCGCGCGCATTAACACTCAAGCCTTCATATATTGCATTAGGTCCCATTTACCCGACAACGACCAAAGAGATGAAGTTTAATGAGCAAGGATTAGATAAATTGCGTATTTGGCGTAAGCTTTGTCAAGAAACACCGCTTGTTGCGATTGGTGGAATCTTTGAGCCACAAATGTCTGATGTCTGGAAGTGTGGTGTCGATGGTGTTGCGGTTGTGAGCTACATAACCAAGACTCAAGATCTGCAAAGGGCTGTGGCAACAGCGCAAGACTTTGAGCAGATAGCACTGGGAAATCGTATTGAATATAGTATATGATGATGTGTATTAATAATTGGAGTTACGCACTTTAGAAAAAACTATGATTTTATAAACACCCCGTCAGCCTACGGCTGCCACCCCTCTTGTAAAGAGGGGAATTAGGTAGCAGTGATTTTATATTCCCCTCTTTGCAAGAGGGGTACCGAGCTTGCGAGGTGGGGTGTTGAAATGGAAAAAGTCCGTAACTTCAATGAATAAAGATGGAAGTGACATATCAGGAGCACATAATGCAAGTTAAGCAAATCAAGAATATCAAGAAAGTCATTTTTACAAGCAGTGCAGCAACAGCGATGGTTTTATTTAGCAATAATGCGTTAGCGAACCAAAAGCTATTGCGTGTTTGTACCACTGGAGACTATCCGCCATTGACATCATATGATGCAAGTACGGGAGAGTATAAAGGCTTTGCGATCACTGTTGCAAAAGAGTTTGCGCATAAGATTCAGCGTAAAGTTGAATTTGTGCATAGTACATGGTTGACCTTAAGTGATGATCTTAAGACAAAATGTGACATCGCGATGGGTGGTATTAGTTACACGCCTGAGCGTGCAAGCATGTTCTATTTATCAACGGGCGTGTTGTCGAACCAAAAAGCCCCTGTTTTTTCTAAAGCAAATGAGTCTACGTTTAAAAACCTTGCGAGCATTGACCAAAAGGATGTGACTGTTATTGAGAATAAAGGTGGCACAAATCAGCCTTTTGCTGAGAGCTATATTCGTAACGCTGAAGTAAAGATTTTGCCAACCAATGCAGAAGTGTATGCCTGTTTGAACAAATATCCTCAAAATAAACTTGTTATGTTTACTGACAAAATTGAAGTGCAATACCGTGCAGATATGAAAGATAGTGTGTTGAGTGATAATGGACTTAAATTTGATTTAAATTCTATCCCGGGCAATAAAGTCAGCCAAAAGGTTTTTATGACCAACAAAACTAAAGATGGCAAGTGGCTAATTAAGAAAATGAACAGCTTTTATAAGCATCATAAAAAAGACTTTAATACGTGGTATCAAGATGCCTTAAAAATCCAATATCCTGCAGTGAAGGCGAGTTGCCCATTTTAGTGTTTTAGATCATAGAATAAATAATGGATTATCAGAAAATTATCGATGAATACCCGCAAGAATATTGCTCATTACTTGAGCTTTGCTATGGTGAGGGCATGATGTCAGAAGGCGGGAGTGAAGCTATTGATCAACTGTTTTCAGGTGTTGATTTATACAATAAAAAAGTATTAGAAATTGGCTTTGGTCAAGGCGGTTTGGCGCAATATATTTCAAATAAATATCCAAGTATTGACTATCATGGTGTTGAGATTAATGCAGATATGGTTAAGCATGCAAATAAACATTACAAGAAACCAAACTCGCATTTCTACCACCTAGAAAACCCTGATGTTTTGCCCTTTTCAGAGCTAAGCTTTGATCTGATATTTTCCAAAGGAGTATTGGTGCATTTGGATAATAAACTGCCATTATTTACAGAAATACATCGTGTTTGTAAAAAAGATGGACTATTTATTGTGAATGATTGGTTAAGTCCAGATGGAGTAGGATTTGGAGAGCTTGTCGATAAAATGTGTGAGCTTGAAGGGTTAACGCTTTATCCAACAACTATGACCCAATATGTTGAAGTATTAACAGCAGCGGGATTTTTAGTAGAGTCGATGACTAGCGAAAATAAAGCGTATGCACAATATAATGCCGATGTTGTGACACGTTTGCAGCAGCAAGCAATAAAGCAGCAATTTCTAGCAACGCATAATGAAGAAGAATATCAAGAATGTATTGATGCCTATGGCTGGATTTCACGGGCTTTTGCACAGGAAAGTTTGTTATTAAGACGTTTTGTAAGTAGGAAAACCAAGCAATGAAAACCCATGAAATTGTACACCCCATTGTTCAGCATAAATTAAGCCTATTAAGGGATGAATCGACTTCAAGTCGTGACTTTAGAATGATCACTAGCGAGCTTGCCATGCTGTTATGTTATGAAGCATTAAGTGACCTGATGGTTGAAGAGGAAATTATTGAGCATTGGCAGGGGCGGCTTGCAGTGCCTATGCTTAAAAAGCCATTGCCGACTTTTTGCCCGATACTGCGTGCAGGGCTTGGTATGCTAGATGGTGCATTATCTTTATTACCCAATGCGCCAGTGACAATGATCGGTGTCGAGCGTGATGAAGAGACTGCTAAGCCGCGCGAGTATTACTTCAAAGCATGTGTTGATATTAACAAACGCACTGCGGTCATTCTCGATCCAATGCTTGCCACTGCCGGATCAATCAATAAGACGATTTCGCTGCTTAAATCCGAAGGATGCAAGCATTTTATTGTGGTAACGCTATTAGCCTCACCAGAAGGTATTGTGGCGCTTGAGAAAGCGCATCCCGAGGTTGAGCTTTATACCGCCTCAATTGATCAATGTCTTAATGAAAAAGCCTATATTATCCCTGGACTTGGTGATGCAGGTGATAAAATTTTTGCAACCAAATGATATTTACAAGCGGTGGCATCAATTTTATGGCATGATATAGCCCAAATTATCAAAGCATAATAAAAAGGAAAAGTTATGTTGGTTGGTCTGATCATTGCCGCCTTTATATTGGGTCTTATTGTTGGGTTTTTATTCGTCAAAGTTTCAAGTAAATCACAACAAGTGAAGTTAAAAGCGCTTGAAGAGCAGTTGCCGCAAATCGAGGCGCTACTTCAGGATAAAGAGAGTCAACTGCAGCAAAGCCAGCAGCAAAACTTGGTATTGACAACAGATCATAAGCATTACCAAGAGCAAGAAAGGCGCCTAAGCCAAGAACTCAGTATGACAAAACAAAAGTTTGAAATTCGTAGTGAGGAAGTGCTCAAGCTGCAAAATAAACTTGCCAGTGATGAGGTCAAGATTGACTCGTTGGCTAAAGATGGTGAGCGCTTGATAGTTGAGCTTAATAAGTTGTCAACTAAGCATGATGAGCTGTTAGCTAAAGTTGATCATTTAACCGAGGACAAATCAGCACTTCAGGCGGAGCGCTCAAAACTCCTAAAGCACATTGAAGCACAAGAGCAAAACGCGCAGGAAAAAATTGCACTATTAGAGAATGCCAAAAAGAGTTTGACCGAGCAGTTTGAGAATTTGGCAAATCGCATTTTTGAAGAAAAGGGCGAGAAGTTTGCCAATCAGAATAAAGTGAATTTAGCAGAAGTATTGCAGCCGTTTAAAAATGATATTAATGAATTTAAGAAGAAAGTTGATGATGTCTATGTGCATGAAGCCAAAGAGCGAGCATCATTACAAAAAGAAGTCAATAAGCTGTTTGAATTAAATCAAGAGATGAACAAAGAAGCAAAGAATCTTACCAAAGCGCTTAAGGGTGATAAGAAACTGCAAGGCGATTGGGGAGAAGTGGTGCTTGAGCGCGTGCTTGAATCATCAGGTCTACGCAAAGGTCATGAATATGATGTGCAGACAAGCTTCAAAGCAAGTGATGATGAGGATAATACCAAAGTCATGCGCCCTGATGCGATTGTTCACTTGCCAGATGGCAAAGATGTCATTATCGATGCTAAGGTTTCCTTGGTAAGTTATGATGCCTATACGCGTGCTGATAGTGATAGCTCAAAACAGGAGTATCTTAAGAAGCATATTGACGCTATTCGTCAGCATATTGCATTGTTGTCATCTAAAAACTACGAGCGTTTATCACAGGTTAATTCATTGGATTTTATTTTGATGTTTATGCCAATTGAAGCAGCTTTTGTAGTGGCATTTCAGCATGATGATAGCTTGTTTCAAGAAGCCTTTAAAAAGCGCATTATTATCGTAACACCAACGACCTTATTGGCAACCTTAGGCACTATTCGTAACACATGGAAATATGAAAGCTTAAACAAAAACGCGAGTGACATCACCGAGCGCGCAACTAAGATGCTCGATAAATTCCGTGGTTTTGTCGAAGATGTTGAAACACTTGGTAAGCAGTTAGATAAAACCAAAGAGACTTATGATGGTGCGCTTAATAAGCTAACCAAAGGAAGAGGCAACTTAATCTCCCAAGCAGTGCAACTCGAAAATATGGGGGTGCATATGAAAAAATCGTTACCGCAAGATATTGTTGAGCAATCAGAACTGGAGTTGTCACAACATGAAGATAAGTAAATTCATTGCTCATAGAGGGGCGAATAAAATCGCGCCTGAAAATACGATGTTGGCATTTGAAAAAGCCTATGAGGTCGGTGCCCGCTGGATTGAGCTGGATGTGCAGTTAAGTGCTGATAATATGCTTTTTATCTTTCATGATAATAATGCTAAGAAGCTTACAGGGTTAGATGTTGATCTAACGAGTCAAGCTTGGGCTGATATTAGTAAGCTTCATGTATTAAATGACCGCTTTCCAGAGGCGCATGCCAAGATCCCAACGATGGATGAGTATTTAGCCTGGATGGCAACCAAGTCAGATCTATATACTAATATTGAGATTAAGGTCAAAGCTGAATTTGATGCTGATTATGAAACGTGCTTGGTTAAGCACTTATTAGATCTTGTTGAGCGTTACCCGCAATTACATTCACGCATTTTGTTATCGAGCTTTTCAGAGTATGTTTTAGGGCAATTGGCTGAAAGTAAAATAAAACTGGCATGTGAATTTTTGCTTGAGGTTGAAGATTGGCAGCGTGAAGAGCATAGTATTTTTACTGAAACAAAGAAGAAGTTTGATCAGTGGGGTTGTATCGCTCTAGGTATTAATAGTGCGGTACTTAATCGTGAGCGTATTGCGCAATTAAAAAAAGCTTTTCATACTGTGTTGGTTTATTCGATTGGTGCATTGCCGGATGAAGAAATTCATAAGTTACTTAGCGAAGGTGCTGATAGTGTATTTATTGATAGTATGACAGCGTTGCAATCTGAGGTAAAACGCATTGGTTTTTTAGCAACAGGTGATGAGATCACCACCGGTGATGTCATTAATACCAATACCCCTAAGTTAGCTGAAAAGCTATATGAACACGGCTTTCAGCCGGGGTTACATCTAGCCTGTTATGATGCTAAAGAGAAGCTCAAAACAAGTCTTCGATTTTTACTACAAGAGCATGATGTTGTTATTACAGTGGGTGGTTTGGGACCTACCGAAGATGATAAGACCTGCGAGGCGATTGCCGAAGTTTTTAATAAATCGTTAGTGTTTAATGAGGATTCTTGGCAGAGAATTTTCACGCGTATTTCCAGTCGCTTTGCAACTGTGCCTGAGAATAACAAGAAACAGGCGTATTTCCCCGAAGGTGCTGAGGTGCTTGTTAATGCACAAGGTACAGCAGATGGTTGTTATGTCAATGTCGATAATAAGCATTTGTTTATGCTGCCAGGGCCGCCACATGAGTGTTTGCCAATGTTTGATCAAGAGGTTTTGCCTAGATTGCTTCATTTGCAGCTACATAACACACCGGTACGATATCAATGGCAATTATTGGGTGCTTCAGAAGCGCATATTGCCAAGATGTTAAGTCCGTTGGCTGCTGAATATCAGCTGGAACTTGGTTATCGTGCGGCATATCCATATCTTGAAGTTAAGCTGCATGTCACAACTGCGCAGGATGTATCGTTACTTGCTCATGAGATCACCAAAGTAGTTGAGCCGTTTTTAGCAACAACAACTAAGCAACATGCCAGTGAAGTGCTTAAAACTTATCTTAAAACAGGTGAGGTGAGTCTAAGCATGCAAAAAGACGTCACCAAGGGTTATGTATACAGTCATTTAGCACAATTGATGCCAGTTACTGAAACTAAGCCAAAGTTAAGTGTTCAGTTGCAAACCAATGGTATGCTTGGGTTTTGGGGCAAAAGCGCACAATTGGTTGATGATCTGTCTTTAGTTATTAAGGCGAATGATCACATTAAAAATAGAAGCTTTGAACAAGAGCATCATGTGCGTTTTAGCAATAAGGGCAAGCATAGTTTTCAATTTATATATGAGTGGATTTGTGCGCAAGTCCTACATGTTATCCAAAAAGAGGGGATTTAGAGAATGAGTAAACCATTAGTTGGCGTTGTTATGGGTTCAAAGTCTGATTGGGAAACAATGCAAAATACCACAGAAACCTTAAAACAATTGGGTATTCCCTATGAAGTTCAAGTTGTTTCAGCGCATCGCACACCTGATTTATTGTTTAGCTATGCGGAAGCAGCTGAGCAAAAAGGCTTAAAAGCAATCATTGCAGGTGCCGGAGGAGCGGCACATCTACCAGGTATGCTTGCAGCGAAAACGCATATCCCTGTGCTTGGAGTGCCTGTGCAATCCAAAGCCTTATCAGGGCAAGATTCATTATTGTCTATTGTGCAGATGCCAGCAGGTATTCCGGTGGCAACATTTGCCATTGGACGCGCGGGTGCTGTCAATGCCGCTTTGTTCGCATGCAGCATGTTGGCTGTTGAGCATCATGAATATAGTGAGGCAATTAAACAATATCGTCAGGCACAGACGGATAGCGTGTTAAGCTCAACGCAGCTTGAGGAATAGTGAACGATCAATTTTAAAGCGAGAAAAAATATGTTTATAACATTAAAGAAGATGCCAAAAGTGGTCCATATTGTCTTATTTGGTGGCTTTGTTGTTTGGTCTGTCTATTTTATGTTATGGCCGTTTATGGCGATCATTTTTTACCAAAAATTTGGTTTATCACTGCTATTAACAGGTACGATTTTGAGCCTAGCGACATTTGTTTCAATAAGCTTAAGCGTATATGGCGGTTATCTTTCAGATCGGATCGGTAATCGTTTTATGCTAAAAGCTGGACTCATGATTGTCATATTGAGCTTAGTCCCAGTGCTGATCACAGATCATTTGATGTCATATATTATTATGTTGTTTGGTATTTCAGCCAGTCGAGGTGTCTTAGGCACCACTTTTAAGGTTGTAATTGCTAATGAGATCAAAGATGTGGAGTTTAAGAAGCAGTCATTTTACTGGTTTTATTTTTGCATTAATATTGGTGGCGCTTTAGGACCTTTTCTTGGCGTAACTTTCACGCTGCATTATCCACAATACACTTTTCTGACATTACTTATTATTTGCGTGATTTACGCATTTGTGTCGATTGTTTTTTTCAGTAAGCATTTTTCGAAGCCAACTGATTCTAACAAGCCATTGAGTTTAGCTCAGTCTTTTAAAATCATTCGCCAAGACTACGCATTATTATTTCTGATTGTTGCTAATATGTTGATTATTTTGGTGTTTGGGCAGATGGATTCAACACTGGCGCAATATTTTTCACGATTAGACAATAGCGCATTTATCACATTATTTAGTTATCTCATCGTGATTAATTGTATGATGATATTAATCTTTCAATTTCCTTTTCTGCGACTGATTGCAAGATTTTCAGATAAGCAACAAGTCTATATAGGCATTATGTTATTTGCATTAGCTCAGATAGCGTTTGCCGCAACACCAGATAACTTCTATCTTGGTTGGATTATTGCGGTGATATTTTTGAGCTTAGGTGAGATTATTTTATTTTCGGTGGTTAATGTGCAAATTGATAAGCTAGCACCTGATAATCTCAAAGGTGCCTATTTTGGTGTTTCAAACTTTTACATGTTTGGTTTAGTTTTAGCCCCTTATGTTGGTAGCTTGTTGCTTAAAGTCGTCGGCAGAAATTTAGCATTTGTGGTCATGTTGGGGCTTTGTTGTGCGATATTTATTCTTTATCGATTGGCGATGCAGCAGCATGCTAAGTCTTTAGAGCAGCAAAAACTAGCTGAAACTCATTAAGTCACTAATTAGAAAAACATAACTAAGGTTATTTTATGGGAAAAAAATTATATCAATTACCTGTGTGCGAGCACTATGTAAATACCGTGAAGCAGCTGCAAAAAATAGTGGATCTACAAACAAAATCACACAGAGATTTTGATGTGATCATTGATTTTGAAGATGGCTTGGGTACGGAGGATAAAATCAAATGTGCACAACAGCTAATGTTGGCATGTGAGAAAAGTCCACAACACTTAAGGTTTGGTGTGCGGTTGCCACAGGTTAACCACCCACAGATGAGTGCATTACTTGAACTGCTTCAAAAATTACTTCATCGTATTGCCTATATTACGTTAGCAAAAGTGCAACACGTCACAGATATTGATTTGTTTATTGGGCATATTACACAAACTCATCCTTTTAAGCTTAATTCAGAGCTTAAAATACATGTGTTGATCGAAGATTATTATGGGCTAAATAATGCAGATGAAATTGCCGCACATCCTAATGTTGAGTGTTTGATTTTTGGTATTATTGATTTTGTTCAAAATGCAAATGGTGCGATTCCTTATACAGCGGTTTTTTCACCAGATCAATTTGAGCATTTATTGATACAAGATGCAAAAGTTAGACTTGCAAAAGCTGCAATCACTCATGGCAAAATTGCCGCCCATAATGCGTCTATGGAAATCGATAACTTAGACACAATTTACAAGGAGGCTAAAACTGCAGCACATCGGTATGGATTTTCCAGAATGTTGAGTATTCACCCTAATCAGATTGACCAAATTATTTCAGCATTTTCTTTAGCGGAAGGTGAGTTGCAGCAAGTAGTAAACCTATTGGACAAGGCGCGCAATAATAAATGGCGCCCCATTGTTTATGAGGGAAGGTTTTATGATCTACCGAGTTACAAGCATTTAGTCAAGAAACTGCAAATGACGCCTTATTTTAATAGTAAGGAACTTATGGAAGATCAGTCTTTTTTAGAGAATGAATTTTAGTCGTACATCATAGGAGACAATGATTATGGAAAATGCGATCAAACATTACCCTTGTAGCGAGGCTCAAAATAAAGAAGTAGACGTAGTATTGAAGCGTTTGACAAGTGCTCATTGGCCTGAAGATATTTATGCAGCACGTGAATATTATGATCAATGGGGAGCTGCCATTTCTAATGAGGTATCAGTTAAGGAGATGTCATTCTCCCAATTTAAGGGTTATTTGCTTACACCTAAAAAATGCCAGAAAAGAGTAATATTATTTTTTCATGGTGGATGATTTGTATTTGGTTCGTTTAAAAGTCACGGCGGACTAGCTGCTGAAATCGCGCGAGTGACAGAATCACAGGTGTTGCATATTGATTATAGGAGAGCGCCTGATTTTCTATATCCCTCACCGATTGAAGACGCACTTACTGCCTATAAATCGTTATTAGCGCAAGGTTATCAAAGCCATGAGATTATTCTGGCGGGAGATTCTGCAGGTGGTGGGCTGGTGGTATCAACTATGCTTGCATTAAAAGAACAGCAAATGCCTATGCCTGCTTTAGGTATATGTATTTGTCCGTGGGTTGACTTTACGCTAAGCGGGGAAAGCTATGATTATAACAAGATGCTTGATCCGACCTGCCAGAAAGAAGTTGCACAACAAGTCAGAGATTTATATCTTGGTGACGTGAACTATTCAGAGGCTCGAGCACTCTCGCCGGTGTATAAAGACTTATCTGGATTGCCGCCTTTATTAGTGCAGGTGAGTGATCGTGAGATTTTTTATAGTGATGCGTCTGCTTTGGTTGCTACTGCTAAAAAATGTGGTGTGCACGTTAAGTTTGATGTTTGGGAGAACATGTATCATGTGTGGCATTTGCACTATCTTGAGCTAGAGTCAGCACGACTGGCATTAGCAGAAATCAAAGGGTTTATTCATTCTGTTTTACAGGAAAGCGCGTTTTCATCGATAACTTAACTCAATCAGGAATTTATCATGTTCTTTTCATATAGCGATATTGTCAATGCTTGTAGTGTCGAAGCATTGACAAGAGAAATGTCTATTGCATTTTCTACAAATATCAAAGCACTTTCAACGACAGCAGAAAAAACACTTATCTACAATGATCATCAACAAGATGAGGGTTTTATATCAATGCCGGTATTGGATCGCCTGCATGAGTTGTACATAAATAAAGTGGGTAGTATTTTTGCCCGTAATCAAGGTGACACATTACCTACTATTCATGCTCAAGTATTGGCATTTTGTGGGCGCACGGGAAAACCATTAGCCATTTTGGATGGCAAAGCTGTTACCAATTTAAAATGTGCGGCTATCTCCGCTTATGTAACAGATATGTGTGCTAAAAGTGATGCTCAAATATTGGCTGTGATTGGCGCAGGACAGCAGGCAAGACAGCAGATAAAAGCCGTCTTAACAGTTAGAGATATTCAAAAGATAAAGCTATATAACCGTTCATCGGAAGCGCTTCATACTTTCCGTCAAGAAATTCTATCTGATTATCCTTTTATTAAGGTTGAAGTTTGCTCTTCAATAGCAAAGACCATTGATCATGCGGATATTGTTGGAACAGCAACAAGTTCACGTGTGCCAATTGATCTATTTAGAGATTTAAAACCTGATATACATATCAACTGTATGGGAGGTCATTCATGCAGTGCAAGAGAGATCCCTCAAGAAGTGCTTGAGCATTCTTTCTTAATTGTTGAGGATAGGGAAACTGCAGTCGTGGAAGCGGGCGCATTGCATCAAAATGCGACTGAAGTTTTTGAGTTGCATCTTCAAGATAGAAGCAAGTTACAAAGCCAACAAACAATTTTTAGCTCGACTGGATATGCATTGCTTGATGCAATTACGGTAGCGAAAATCCTAAAGTTGACTGGAAAAAATGAAAATAATGCCTATGGAAACAAGGAGAATATCAGTGTATCTAATTCAATTGCTTAATCATTCAAATGAAGTAGTCAGCGGTATAGTACAACAAGAGCAAATATTTGAGTTAAATGCAGACACTTATACTTTAGTAAAGTATGCCATTGAGCATCAAGTGGATATTATTCAATATGCTCAGACGCTCACAACAGGGCGAGTTCATCAGTACCATGATTTGCTCTCTAGTAATAGATTAGCGTTACCGATCCATCATACTGATCCTGCTCATTTAATCGTTACAGGAACAGGGCTTACTCATCGCAATAGTGTGTTAGCTCGAGCCTCAATGCAAGAAAATACAACACTCACTGAGGCGCAAAAGATTTATCTTATGGGTGCTAATGGTGGGCGACCTGCATTGGCTGATATTGGCGCTGTGCCAGAGTGGTTTTTTAAAGGGTTTGGTTCCCAATTAAAAGCCTCAGGTCAAACGTTAGATTTACCTGCACATATTCAAGGCGGTGGTGAGGAGGCTGAACTTGCTATTATTTACATGATTGATAGTGAGCAGCAAGTGCATCGAATAGGTACAGCACTTGGTAATGAATTTTCAGATCATGTACTTGAGAAACAAAATCACTACTATTTAGCACAGTCTAAACTCTCACCTTGTTCATTGGGTCCTGAAATTTATATAGGGGATATCCCTGAAAAAGTTGTAGGAAAAATTGAGATTTTACGTAACCAAGAGTGCTTGTGGAGAAGTGAATATAACACAGGGTTGCAGCATATGGTGCATAGTTTAGAGAATATTGAGCACCATGTTTTTAAACATGACATATTTAGAACGCCTGGCGATGTTCATGTTTTATTTTTAGGTGCTGATCGTTTAAGTTTTCAAGATGATATCGTGTTGCAAGCAGAGGATGTTATAAGTATTAGTGGTGATTTATTCCAGCATCCATTAATTAATAGAATTCAGTTGCAAACACATGAAATAAAGTATGAGGTGAAATCATGCGAAACAGTGATGTGACGATATCAAAAAAGCAGCTTAGAGCGGCAATTATTGGCAGTGGTAATATTGGTATGGATATATTGATGAAGCTAAAAAAATCATCATCAGTATGCTGTAGTTGGTTGATTGGCAGAAATCCAATGTCTGAAAATTTACAATTAGCTAAAGCGCAAGGAGTAAACACAACAGCAGAAGGGATCAAAGCACTAGAGTCACTAAAAGATGAATATGATATTGTATTTGATGCGACTTCAGCAAATGATCATATTGAGCATGCGATATTGCTTAAGCGTCTAGGCAAACAGGTTATAGATTTGACGCCTGCAAAAATCGGAGAAATGTGTGTTCCGGTGATTAATCTAGATAAGGTGATCAATAAAGATAACATTAATATGGTTACTTGTGGCGGTCAGGCAGCCATTCCAATATGTTATGCCTTAAGCAAAGTGTTTGAAAGGATTCCGTATATTGAGGTCGTATCGAGTATATCATCTAAAAGCGCAGGACCTGCAACTCGCGCAAATTTAGATGAATATATTTTGACAACTGAGCGGGCAATTACGGTATTTAGTGGCGCATGTAAGGCAAAAGCCATTTTGAATATTAATCCAGCAACGCCAGAAGTTACGATGAAAACGACGATTTTTGCATATGTTGAAAATCCAGATGTATCAGTAGTGAAAAAAGAAGTTATCAAAATGATTACTCGTGTGCAAAATTATATGCCTCATTATCAGCTCGTACTTGAGCCTTATTTTGATGGAAGTAAGTTGAGTATTATCCTTGAGGTGACAGGAGCAGGTGACTATTTGCCTGAGTTTGCGGGCAACTATAATACCCCAAGAAATTTAAACAGTATCTTTTGAAATTCATTTCCGATATATTGTTGAAAGTGAAATGAACAGAGGGCGTATTTATGAGCACAAAAAGGACAAGTTACTCATCCGAGTTTAAGGT